>PBAY01000027.1 GCA_002717655.1 Phycisphaerae bacterium
AATGAGACCCGCACCTGCCAGCACACCGACCACGAGGGCAACAGCAGCAAGGATGATGCCTTGCACATTCGTCAGATCTGCCAGCATCACAGGGGGAGCCGCATCAATGATCGGCATGTATTCAACAAGCACAGGGACCTCCATCCGGAACTGATCAGATGAGAAGACATCTGGCCAGAACTTGGCGAGGCCCACAGGACCGGGTTTCGCTCGAAAGATCGCGGTCAAAGAGGACTACTGAACAACCTGAGCAGACGATGTGAACATGGCGGACAAACAGGTCCAACATGCACAATCATGAACGGAAGACCGGAATCAATGGAAACCAGCCTGTTGCAGGTTGTATGTGTTCGTTCTCTCCCGCCAGTTGCGGCACCTGCATGATGAGATGCCTGATTTTCAATGTGTCGTTACGGCGACCATCATCGCCACGCCTACAAGAAACAACCTAAATCTATCGGTTGGCTGGGGCCTACAGCGATGCCGGGCCCAATCAGTCCTACCGCCGGCAGAAATGCCGGTTCGAGCGGCCCAAACCCCTGTGGGAGAGCCGGTTAAGCAAGGATGATCAGGTCCATGGGTCCATCCCACACCTAAACCACCCCAAATGTTCACCATTTATTATCCTGCCTCGCTGCGGGGCCTGTCAAGAATTGTCTTCGAGTCGCCCCCCACGAGCCCCTTCTGATGCCTGCAATCCTCAATTGGCTGCTGAGACTGCTTCCAACCAACCCGTTGTGCATTCGACTGGTGGCGGGTGGCTCAAGAAGGTGGCGTCATCTGGTCATCCGTGGTCTGTATCTGGCAATCATGATCACCGTGATCCTCTTCATGCTGCTGGGCAGCCTTGGTGGCTCAAGCATGTCCTTTCGGGCATTGGCCGCAGCCAGCGCCTCAATCTTTGAATTCACCTGCGTCGTCCAGATCATCCTGGTGTGCCTGCTCACTCCGGTGTTCATGGCGGGCGCCATCGTGCATGAGTCCAACCCACGCACGTGGGACATTCTGCTGACGACACCCTTGAACTCACTCCAGGTTGTTCTCGGCAATCTGTTCGGCCGATACTTCTTCATCCTGGCGCTTCTGGTCTCCAGCCTGCCCCTGTTTGCACTTCTTCAGATGTTCGGAGGAGTGCCGGGATCAACCATTCTGGCCAACTACGGTGTCGCCGCCTGCTCGGCATTGATCGTTGCCGCGATTGCGGTCACCCTCAGCGCCACCCGTACCGGTGGGCGTCGAGCCGTCTTCATCTTCTATGTCCTGGTGGTCGTCTATCTCACCGGAACCATGATTCTGGATTCACTGCTGACCACGCGTCTGATCTCCGGTGGAAGCACCACCACGGTCATGACCGCCATCAATCCGTTTCTTGCGATTCAGGCCATGTTGAATCCAACTGGGTATGTGATTCCCGACACCTACGGTGAATCCTGGCTCATACAGACGTGGATGGGAAAGCCCGTCACCACCTTCAACTGGTTGTGTGTGATCCTGTCGCTGATACTGGTGATCTACTCGACGCTCCGCGTCCGGATTCTCGCCTTTCGAAGTGGCGATCGAACGTGGCTTCAACGACTCTTCCGCATTACGTCGGATCAAGCCATCAGCCGTCAACCAAGACTGGTTGGAAACAACCCCATCGCCTGGCGGGAATCACATCTCAGGCGGTCAGTCAGCACCATCATTGGCCGATGGGGATTTCTTGTGGTGGGCCTGTTGCTTCTCATCATTCTGCTTGCCTGGCATTCCACTTCCACACCAGGCCCCACCCAGACACAGAACACCCGACTGTTCATCGTGGCATTGCTGATCGCCGAGACGATCATCATCATCCTGACAGCCGTGAATCTCAGTGCAACCGCGGTCAGTCGTGAACGAGAAGATGGATCGCTTGACTTGATTCTGACCACCCCGATTCAACCGGGGCCCTATCTCACCGGCAAGCACCGTGGACTCATTCGCTATCTCCTTCCGATGATGGCGCTGCCCATTATCAGCATGCTGCTGATCGCGTGCTACGTCATGTTGATGGGAACCGAACATGTGCAGCAGACCGAGACGCTGCGTTCCGGCATCGAAGCCGTGGTTCCTCTTGTCATGCCGGCGACCTGTTTCGCCTTCGCATTGATGTTCATTCCATTCGTGGCATTCTGCGTCATGGTCGGGCTTCACTGGTCCATTCGTTCCAAGGGAACGATCGGCTCCATTGCCGCAGCAGTCATCATCCTGCTGATACTCCTTGGCATTCTGGGAACCTGTGGCTTCATCGCAGGCGCCAATATTCCAATGGCGGGCGCCGCCCTGATGACGCTGAACCCGGGCAACCTGATCCTGTCCATCGCCGATCCCACACAGTGGCTCTACTCGAGCTGGAGAAGCGACTCCACCGGATTCAACATCAGCATCATGATGGTGATCGGAGGAGTTCTTTCAGCAGGAGCCTATCTTGGACTCGTCTGGACCATGCATCGGTCGATGTCACGAACCTTCATGATGACGGTTCGAAGACTCTCAGGCACCAGTTGAAGACCGTGTATCAGACGAGAATCTGTGCTGGATTCTCGATGTACTCACGCAGTGAAACGAGATACTGAGCAGCCGTGGCACCATCAATCACTCGATGGTCATTGCTCAACGTCACCTTCATCTCATGACCAACCGCCAATTCACCATCACGAACGACCGGTTTCTGGATTGCACCACCGACCGCAAGGATCGCGCTGTTGGGAGGATTGATGATCGCGGTGAAGTCATCGACGCCGAACATGCCGAGATTGGAAATCGTGAAGGTCGAGTCAGCCATTTCATCCACCGTGAGCCCACGGGTCTTGGCCTTCTCGGACAAGGCGCGGGTTTCGGCTGAAATCACCCGGATGCTCTTGCGATCTGCATCACGGATCGTGGCGACAACCAGTCCACCACCACTTTCAACCGGCAGCGCGATGGCTACACCTATATTCACAGCCCCGTTGTAGACGATCGAATCGCCTCCCCAGGAAGCATTCATCAACGGGTTGGCATACATGGCCAGCGCACAGGCTCGCACAACAAGATCGTTCACACTGATCTTCGAGCCAGTACCTTCCAGCTGCTGATTCAATGATTTGCGCAACGCCAACAGCGGATCGACATTGAAACTGGCACTGACCTGATAATGCGGAATGGACTGCTTGGACTGAACCAGTCGAGCCGCAATGGTCTGACGCATGTTCGACAACGGCTCCGAATGTGATTGCAGGGAGCCTGGAATTGCAATGATGTCACTGTTCGTACTGGCAGTCGAAACCGGCTGGACGGCCGTGACTGGAACCGCGGGAGTCGGAACGGGATCAATCACCACTGGTTGACTCTGAGTCGCGGGAGTCGGTGCCGCTGAAGGCGGGACGGCCGATCTTGTTTCAGTACTGGTGCCTACCGCTGCCAGAACATCACGCTTCACGATACGACCACCTGGCCCGGAACCTACGAGGGAAGCAGGATCAATGCCGTGCTCTTCGGCCAATCGACGAGCAACAGGTGTCAGTTTCAGATTGCCGGCGCGAGATCGCTGAGCCTCAGGAGCAGGGACGGCTGCAGGCGAACTGCTTTCGACCGTTGCAGCAGGTGCTGCAGCAACAGGCTGATTCTGCGCCACCGCTGCATCCTCGGGGGATTCATCTTCTTCAAGAAGTATCGCGACGACGGTTCCGACATCCACCGGCTCACCTTCCTTCACCGCAATACGCTCCACCTTGCCGTCATCAAATGACTGCATTTCCATGGTGGCCTTGTCGGTCTCGACATCTGCAAGCACATCACCAGAAGACACCTCATCACCTGCGGCGACATGCCACTTGATGATCGTGCCCTTCTCCATGGTGTCCGACAGCCGAGGCATCGTGATATCGATTGGCATCAGTCTTCTCTCAGGCGTTGTAGGTCACACTGCGGACGGCCTCGCAGATCTTGCGGGCGTTGGGCAGCATTTCGGCTTCGAGATTATGTGCATAAGGTGCAGGCACATCATCATTGTGAACTCGATGGACATGATTATCCAGATCATCAAAGCAGATCCGATGAACTTCAGCGGCAACCTCGGATCCAACCGACGCAAATGACCAGGACTGATCAACGACCACACAGCAGTTGGTCTTGCGTACTGATTCCGCGATCGTATCGATGTCCAGTGGCTTGACCGATCGGCCGTCAATGACTTCACAGTCGATGCCTTCCTTGGCGAGCTGCTCCGCGGCTTCCATGCAGAAATGCACAGGCCGACCAAAGCTGACGATCGTGCAGTCGGTACCGGGTCGACGAATGATCGCCTTGCCGATTGGAAGCGTATAGCTGGCTTCCGGCACATCGCCGGTCATCGAGAGCATTCGTTCCGATTCCAGACAGAAGACCGGGTCGGGATCAGCAATGGCTGCAGCCAGAAGGCCCTTGGCGTCATAGGGATCCGATGGAATGACCATCTTGAGTCCAGGAACATTCGCATAGAGGGACTCGACACACCATGAATGCGTGGAACCCAGCTGGCCACCTGCTCCATCGTTGCCACGGAACACGATCGGGCACTGAAGCTGTCCACCACTCATGTAGAGCATCTTGGGTGCATTGTTGAGAATCTGATCCGCCGCCACAAGACTGAACGACCAGCTCATGAACTCCACGATGGGCTTGAGTCCCATCATGGCTGCACCGATACCGAGGCCGGCGAATCCCGTCTCCGAGATCGGGGCATCGATGATCCGACGTGGACCGAACTCTTCGAGCATGCCACGACTGACCTTGTACGCACCGTTGTATTCAGCGACTTCCTCGCCGATCAAGAAGACCTTGGGGTCTTCACGCATCGCTTCAGACATCGCTTCACGCAATGCATCACGAAATTCGATCATTCGCTCAGCCATCAGGAACCACCCTTCGATTCATCCTGCATGAACTGCGGGAATGATGTTCCGGTGTAGGGGCCCCACTGCTCGACATAGACGTCGTGGTACAACTCGGAAATGTCCGGTTCTGGAGATTCCTCGGCCCATTTCACCGCTGCACGGATTTCCGTCCGGACTTCCTTGCTCATCGCCTTGATCGCAGGCTCTTCAAGCACACCGGTCTTGAGCATGAACTTGCTGAGTGTATCGATCGGATCCTGAGACTCGTAGGACTGTTCTTCCTCATGAGTCCGGTACTTGCGAGGATCGGACATGGAGTGGCCCTTGTAGCGATAACACTTCATGTCGACGAATGCGGGGCGTGGATTCGCTCTCACATCATCAACAAGTGCCTTCATGTCACAGTAGGTCTTGATCACATCCATGCCATCGACCTCGATGGCATCCATGTCGTAGGCCAGCGCCTTCTTGGTCAGCTGATCAGCAGCTGAGGTGCATCGATCAATGGCCGTACCCATGGCGTACTGGTTGTTCTCAACGACGTAGATCACGGGAATGTTGAGCACCTTGGCCAGGTTGCAGGCTTCGTGGAAGGCACCCTGATTGAGTGCACCATCTCCAAGGAAGCACAGTGTGACACGGGAGTTAGGCCGCTTGTTGATCACTTCATCTTCGTACTGGGTAGCGAAGGCCAGCCCTGCGCCGACTGGAGTCTGGGCACCGACGATGCCATGACCACCATACATGTGGTTGGTCACATCGAAGAAGTGCATGGAGCCACCTTTGCCTTTGGCGCAACCGCCAATACGACCAAAGAGCTCGGCCATGCCGATCTTGGGATCCATGCCGCGAGCAAGCGCGTGTCCATGATCTCGATAAGCGGTAATGACAGGATCATCCGACTGCAGGGCTGCGATGCACCCCACTGCTACGGCTTCCTGACCGTTGTAGACGTGAAGAAAGCCACCAGCAAGCTTGTTCTGGTAGGCCTGCATGCAACGGACCTCGAACTCACGAATGAGCATCATGTCCCGCAGCCACTTGACCAGAACCTCAGGCCCCGGAATAGGGGTCTTGGCTCGGGCGGCTTCCTGTGTCGATGGCGAAGATGACATTACAGTGGTTACATCCATTGGCATCTGGGTGGGGTTAGATCGTCTGATTGATAAGAAGCCGTCCAGTATAGCGATAGACAGCCCATCCCCCCCCTTAAACCGGTCTAGAACAGCCGGAAAGGCCTATTGAATGACCTTCACCGAGATTGCCGCCAGCTCTGCGGGCGGTATGTCCTGCTCCCATGACCGCTGATAGGAAAGCCTGATGGTGGCCGTTCCTGTCGATTCGCCACGAATCCGCCACCACTGACGGCCTGGGGCACCAACCAGACCATCACGGGACTCACCGGGAAGGAAGCCCTCGTCAACGATCCGTATGTGCTCCATTCCAGCACTTCTGCCCTCATCGATGGTCCATGAAAATCCCGTCGTCGGGTTGCTCACCAGCATGACCTGAATCGTCTTCCCGACGGTCACGGTCTGCTGCCTGATCTGCCCGCCTGGTGGCAATGGCTCGATTTTCGCTGGTGCCCTGCTTGGTGCACAACTGGACAACAGCAGTGCTGCCAACATGATCGAGGTCCATCTGATGAGTTGTGATGCCATGGCCGTTTCTCCTTCAGCAGAATTCAATGGTACCTGAAGCCGTCCAGACAAGCTCAACGGCAGTGGTTGCGGATATGGCCGAAATCCGTGGATGGAAGCCCATGGATACCGATAAACTCGATTCATGCATCTGGTATTCCTTCTGTTGCTGGCAACATTTCAGCCGGAGCTGGTCTCCGAGGGATATGTCAATGACACCCAATGCGCCAAATGTCATGCTGACGTTGCACACTCCTTTGCCTCTCATGGGATGGGCCGATCATTCTGGATTCCTGATCTGAACAATTCGATCGAGGATTTTTCCGAAGACGGTGGCCGCTACTTCCATGAAGCCTCCGGACTTCATTACCGAATGCGTCAGGATGAAGACGGACGCATCTGGATGAAGCAGCATGAACTGGATGCCCAGGGCATGCCGATCAATGAAGTCGAAGTCGAGGCACATTTCTCCGTGGGCAGCGGTAATCACGCCCGTACCTATCTTCATCGTTCTCCTTCTGGAGAACTCTGGGAACTGCCCGTGTCCTGGTACACCGACAAGGGCTGGCGAATGTCACCCGGCTACGACTACGCAAACCACAGCCGTTTCAATCGACAGATCGGCAGAGGGTGCATCTTCTGCCACACGGCCTATCCCGATGTACCGGTCGGCGAGGATCTGCAAGGTCGACCCATCACCTTTCCTGAAGTTCTTCCTGAAGGCATTGGATGCCAACGTTGTCATGGCCCGGGTCAGGCACATGTGGATCTGGCCTACTCGGCGGATGCCACCGACGAAGAGATCGCCGCCGCAATTCTGAATCCTGACGATCTCTCACCGGAACTCGCCGACGATCTGTGTCTCCAATGCCACATGCAACCCAGCAGCCGGCTCGGCTCACTCGTTCGTCCGTTTGATCGAGGCGTCTTCTCCTACCGACCAGGTGAACCATTGGCCGAGTATCTGGCGCACATCGACTTTCCTCAGGAAGATCTCGATGAACCGGCATTCGACATCAATCATCACGGCTATCAGATGCAGGAAAGCGCCTGTGTGAAACTGGGAGGCAGAATCAGTTGCCTCGAATGCCATGATGCACACCACAAGTTGTCTCCGATGCAGATTCAGGATCGCACACGCACCACCTGCATGAAGTGCCACCAACCGGAAGCCTGTAGGGTCGAAGACGTCATGCAGATCCCGATCGCCAAGGCTCAGGATTGCGCTTCCTGCCACATGCCGCACCGCGTACCGGATGATGCGATCCATACCAGCATCACGGACCATCGAATTCAGAAGCCCAGAACGTTCCCCGCCCCACCCACCATGGACGGACCTCCTCCTCAGGAAGTCGATGGCGTGTTGCTCAATGCCGAGAAGTTCAAGGATGATCCGCACAAGGATGCCTACCCTCTGATCGGTGAAATGCTTACGAATGACACACGCCATGTCGATGATCTCGCTGAGATTCTCGAAGATGACAAGCGAATACCAACGCGGATGGTGTTGGCGCAGGGATATGAACAGGCCGGACAGAAGGAAGCTTCACGCCGCATCCTCGAAGGACTCATCCAGGACGCGCCCTGGAATACGACGGCAGACGTCAATCTTGCCACACTCGATCTGGAGGAGGGCAAGCTTGAGCAGGCTCGTACACGACTCGAATCAATAGTCGAGTTAACGCCGCTGTCCTACAACGCCTGGTTAAATCTTTCCCTGATCCACCAACAACAGAACCGACCGGATGAAGCCCTGCAAGCCGCACAGGAAGCAGCTCGACTCCGGCCACTGGATCCCGCCCCGCATACGCGAGTCGGAATGCTGCTGGCTGCCCGGGGCGACTTTGCCGCTGCTGCAGATGCACTTGCAGAAGCCGAAGCATTGATGCCAGGCGATGCCTCCAACGGCTACAACCTCGGGCTTGCGCGATGGAAGAACGGCGACAGATCAGGTGCAGCTCGCGCCTGGAATCAGGCGCTCGTACGTTCACCTCAATCACCAAGACTGCTCCGATCCGTGATCCTGACTCAGGCGTTGCCATGGCCTGGACTGGAACGCGATCCCAAGATCGCCTTGAATCATGCCGCCTCCTTCTATCGAACCAACCAGACCTCAAGCGATGCCAACCTGATGCTCGCCATCGCCATGCTTGCCGATGGTCGTGCACGTGATCTGGCACCAGTACTCAAACAGGCAGGTCAGCTGAAAGCTGATCTGGCCGCCATCAGGCTGATTGAAGCCATGGCGCTGGCGGAAATGGGCAACCGGTCCGCAGGCCGGGAAATCTATGATCGAGTGCGAAGCCGGACGACTCAGCTCAACATGCTTCGGGAAGGCTTGCTGAACCGGGCTGCTGAGGTCTTCGGAACTCCCTGAGCTTGAGGATTCGATCCCTCTGGAACCTGAAGACATGGAAATCGCGGTTTTAGTCGCTTCATGAGCGGTAAGCCACTGACCTATCCATATATATGCGTTCCTTCCCTGCCTGAACCATTGATTGATGGGCTCCCACACGCCAGAATGAGAGTCGGAGCCCCTGTGGGGAAGAAGGAGACGCATGAACACGTTCATCGCCGCTATCGGAGCCAGCACCCTGCTGGCTGGTATCGCTACAGCTGCAACCATCAATGTGCCTGCTGACTACCCCACCATTCAGGAAGCGATCAATGCCGCTGAAGATGGTGATGAGATTCTGGTTGCAGAGGGCATCTACACCGGCAGTGGAAATGAAGTCGTCTCCATCGAAGACAAGTTGATTGCGTTGAAAGCAGTCAACCCAGCACCTGATGCCACCATCATTGATGGCGAGGGCCAACGAAGAGGAATCTCGTGCATCAGTTCAGGATCGGACGGCTCGCTCATCGAAGGATTCACCTTTGCAGGAGGTGATGCTGAAGAAGGTGGTGGTCTTCTGATTGAATACAGCGATGTCACCATTTCATCCTGCGTGTTCATTGACAATGACGCGGTGACCAGTGGCGGCGGGATTCATGTGACCGGCGGAAACGTCGTCGTGGAAAACTGCCAGTTCCGTCAGAACAGTTCCGACAATGCGGGCGGCGGATTCAGCTGCCGATATGGTTCAGCTGAAATCTACAACTCCACCTTTGAAGACAATGCCGCATCCAACCTTGGTGGCGGTGTTCATGCATTCAACTGCCCCATCGTCCTGAACGCCTGTACGCTCTCAGGAAATCAATCAAGCTCCGGCGGAGCCGCCGTGATGCTCAGCAGTCAACCAACCATCAACAGCTGCGTGATCAACGGGAACACGGCTGATATCGGAGCAGGCATCCGATTTGTTGGATTCGATCAGACCGTTCTGACGAACTGTACGATTTCAGACAATGTCGCCAATGAATTCGGCGGCGGTATCGAATCATCGAATGCCGAACCGCTTCTGATCGACACCGTTGCATGCGGAAACAGCCCGCAGAACATCAGCGGCAACTGGATTGATGATGGCGGCAACTGCACCGTCGCCTTCAACTGCACGGATGACGATCAGAACGGGGTTCCCAATGAATGCTCAACCGTAGGCGACGGCATCCATGTCGTACCTGATGAGTTCCCCTCCATTCAGGACGCCGTCGTTGCTGCAGGCATCGGCGATCTGATTCTAGTCGGGCCTGGCACCTGGACAGGCGAAGGTCAATCCGTGATGAATCTCAATGGCAAACCACTGACGATTCAATCAACCGAAGGTGCGGAAGCAACCATTCTTGATGGAGAAAATGAACGAAACGTCATCACGATGGCCGCAGGTGAATCCGATGCAACCGTCATCGAGGGATTCACGATCACCCGTGGAAATGCCACCAACGGCGGCGGCATCTACTGCGTTTCCTCAAGCCCCCAGATTCGCAATTGCCGGCTCCTTGACAATCTGGCGACCAACTTCGGCGGCGGCCTCTTCAGTCAGGATGGAAATCCAATCATCAGCAACTGTGTCGTCGAATTGAATGTCGCTCAGAAAAGTGGAGGCGGGCTCTACTTCACGGGCGGCGCCCCTTCCATCACCGACTGCGCTGTGATGTTCAATGGTGGCACCGGCAGTGGCGGTGGCATGACGCTGACAGGCAGTTCTCCTGTCATCATCAACTGCACCTTTGATCAGAATGCATGTTTTGAAAATGGAAGCGGCTTGAATTTCGCCAACAGCAATGCCAGCTTCCAGTCATGCAGCTTCTCTGAGAATGTCACCTTTGAATCCGGAGGAGGAATCCATGCAGAAGGCGGAAGCATGTCACTGCTCAACTGCCAGATCGATGGCAACATCTCCGTCTCCGGTGGCGGCGTGAATGCTGCCGGCACGGACTTCAGCTTCGAGAACTGCACCTTCAATTCAAATGAAGCTCAAGTCGGCGGTGGCCTGAACCTCCAGAGCGGGTCACAGATGTTCGTCAACTGCGTCATCAGCGACAACACTGCGTCGGGTCCACAGTCAGAAGGCGGTGGCGCAAGACTGCGTTTCGCCACGGCAGATTTCGCTGGATGCACGCTTGCCGACAATACCGCCACTGATATGGGTGGTGGCCTGCTGGTCTCCAATGGCGCGGTGACGATCAATGACTGCATCATCATCGGCAACAACACTGGCATCGGTGGCGGCCTTCACCTGTCACAGAGTGAATTGAACCTTTCAAACTCGAGTTTCAGTGACAATTTGGCGGTAGTCGAGGGTGGCGGACTGTATTGCAGCCAGGCTGAACTGGCCGTCGCGAATGTCCGGATCAACGGCAACAGTGTCGAAGGCGACGGTGGTGGCCTGTATCTGGTCAATTCCACCGGATCATTGGATGAGTGCCTGATCCATGACAACATGGCCACTGGTTCATTCAGCGATGGCGGTGGCATACATCTCTATGTAAGCAGTCCGATGATCACGAATACGACCATATGGAACAACATGTCCGGCGATCGTGGAGGTGCCCTGTTCTGTCGAATCAACAGCACTCCGGAACTCATGAACTGCACGCTGGCGGACAACACGGCACTGGAAGGCGGAGGCCTCTTCTCCCTGACCAGCAATCCCGGACTTGGTGGCACGACGCTCTGCGGCAACACCCCGGAGAACATCATTGGCGACTGGACCGATCTGGAAGGCAATGTGCTTGAAGACGAATGCCTTTCCGACTGCCCGGGAGATGTCGATGGGAACCGAACAGTGGACGTGAATGACCTTCTGTTGATGGTGGCGGCCTGGAACACCTACAGCTATGACGCCGACTTTGACGGAGACGGAATCGTTGACACCGACGACATCCTCATCCTGCTGAAGAACTACGGAAACAGCTGCCCCTGATCTGAAGCAGAAAGGAAGGGGTGCGGATCACGCCGGTGGATCCGTTCCTGTCTCATGCGCGCTGCAGCATCAGGACAATCAGGCAGACGGCGATTCGTGAACCCGGACAGAGGGCCGGGACTTGACTACAATTCGCGATCTGCGAATCCAGTTCGCATTGTGTCATGGACGAAACCTTCGCCTCTGACCAGATTCACACGCTTCTGCGCGACTCTTCTCGATCGCGTTTTCTTTGGAGGACACCCTCATGTTCCGCATCATGGTTTTCGCTCTCTTTGCACTGATCGCGTCCCAGTTCGGTACGCAGGAAGCCTGCGCCCACTTTCTCTTTGCACATGTGGTCCGCGGCACGGATCCAAGGATCGAACTTCACTTCGCAGAAAGTGCCTGGGATTTCAGCTCGAACCAGAGAATGGTGGGTCTGATGGCTCCTGTCGAAGGCTGGCTTCCGGATGGCCGATCCATTTCATTCGTCTCCGAACCCGCCTGCATGACTGCCCCACTTCCCGCGGGGGAATCCATTGCCAGCACCGGGTTCACCTATGGAATGATGACACGCGGCGAAGCATTTCTTCTTCAGTATCACGCCAAGGGAACTGGCGATCTTGAATCCGCATCCCGAACCACGGGTATGGATGCGGAAATCATCGCCACACCAGTCAATGACGAACGCCTGATGCTGAAGGTTCTCTTCAAGGGTGAACCTGCGGCGGATGCGGAAATCATCGTCCCCGCTGGAGGCCGTCTGACCGAACAGCTCAAGACGGATGCCGAAGGACAGGTCGAGATCGACATGCCCCGGACGCCTCTCTATTCATTCCGGGCGATGGTGCCGGAAACACGAAGCGGCGTACACAAGGATCAGGCCTATGATCTGGTTCGCCACTACACCACCTTGACGGTCCATGGTTCGGATGACATACCTGGCAGCTCGGATGGATTGGCCTGGGCTATTCTTCATGATGCCTACGCATCCAGCAACGCCTACTTCAATCAAAAATCACCTTGGAATGCCAGCCTCAGAATGACATCAGAAAATGGAACGGTCCAGTGCACGGTGAATCATGACGGAGAGCGACTTTCAATTCAGGAGAGCAACCAACTCACGACGGAACAGAAGTCTAATCTTGAATTCATGGAAGTCTTTCCGCATCCACAGACACTTTCTGGTTTGATCGTCCGATTCGAGGAAGACCGACAGGCTTTCGCAGGCTCGCGTATAGAAATACCTGAACTCAATATGAGTTTCATGATCAAGGACCGGAACATCGATCTGGTTACGCATGATCGAGAAGGCGGCATGGTTCGCACCGATATCACGAACTGGTCCGAAACGGATGGCATCATGCTTCCAGAGCAATTCGTTGTAACTCGATTCAATGATGAAGGAGAAATCATGAACGTGAGCATGATCAAGCAGAGCTTCAGCGAACAGAATGATCTCCATATCCCTGCGAATCTGACTATCAATCATGTCGAAAGCAGAAAGTCAACCAATCCAGTTCAGATTCGTTTGAGCAATGTGACACATCAGTCGGAATAAATCTGCTGTTGATGGTGGCGGCCTGGAACACCTGCAGCTATGACGCCGACTTTGACGGAGACGGAATCGTTGACACCGACGACATCCTCATCCTGCTGAAGAACTACGGAAAGACATGCCCTTGACTTAAACGCAGTAATCAATTCAGCCCCGGCGGAGATCCAGCCGGGGCTGACTGGTAGTCGATCTCGTAGATAGGTGCATCTCTCAGAAGAACGACTTGCTGATAGATGAAGTTCAACAACTGAACGTCCCGTTCATACGTATTCACTGTCTCTTCCGGCGCCGCCTGAGCCTCGCCTTCAGGAAGAGCGTCATACAGCTCCTGAAGTGCTGCGGCACGCTTCGACTTGTCCTCAATTTCAAGAATTCGATCGAGCTCTTGCAGCAACAGTCGTTTCTGAAGGGCGGAATCGATCCCATCAAGGCGCTCTGCGATCTTCATGATCATCGCTGCCCCACTGGGCTCACTCGACTCATCCAATGTACTCAAACCATGAACTGCTGAAGAACAGAACATGGCCGCTGGCCACAACACAGCTGCGATGATCAGCCAACTCAAACTCATCTTTGATTTCATGGCAAATCCCTTTGAAATCAGACCGTTCTTTTTTGAATCTCATGGAACGATTGCCAGATTAATTCAGACGCGTCACCGCGTACAGGCCCGCCCGCGAATCGACTCTGGCTTGGCTGCAAACCAGCCTGACGCACTCATCTTCGGCCGATAGCTTTCCTGGGGCGAAGTGTCCAGACCAACAGACCGGTCAGAATGACGAAGATGACGGCGTATCCAATCTTGAATGCCAAGGCATTTTCAGAAGGCTCGAAGGATGCCAGGAAGCCATAGATGCAGAACAAGGCCATCAGCCCAAGAAGCAGTGCTAGCAGCGCTTTGGCAAATGGAGCCATCGCACTGTCGCCGCGTGACACGATGGCAAGTGAAACCAGCAAGGTGATGAAGATCCCGATGAAGATCAGCAGAATGATGGCCATGTCGTACTCGGCTCCTGTTCAGGTGCGCCATTTATAACCCATTCAACTAATCCAGAAGATGCCGTTGTGCCCACTTCGTGACCTCATGGAGGCCACTTGGCGTTGATCCTGGCTCTATTTGATTGATCCCCTGCTGCCGAATCGCCACAATGGAAGCAATTCCATCGGGAGAAATGAAGATGAAGACAATTCTGACGTTCATTGCGAGCCTTCTGCTCACTGGAATCTCTTTTGGCGAAACCATCAATGTTCCCGATGACTTCCCAACGATTCAGGATGCCATCGACTATGCAAGCGACAACGACATCATCATGGTCAACGCCGGAACCTATACCGGCACAGGTGATTCTGTCATCGATACCAAGGGCAAGGCCATCATCATCCAGGCCAATGGGGGCACACCCGAGAGCACGATTCTGGATGGTGAAGGAAAACGACGAGTCGTGGTTTGCACTTCTGGAGAAGACGAGACCACCATCATCAAGGGGTTCACGATCACGAATGGCTACAGCCCCTATGGAAGCGGGGTTTACTGCCACTCAAGCAGTCCCCGGATCCTCAGCTGCTTCATCGTTGAAAATGATGCAGTTGCTTCATCAGGCATCCGCTATGGCGGCGGAGGTGTCTGTGGATACAAGTCGAGCCTTTCTCTCATTGAATGCCTGATCGCCTACAACACCTGCAGCTACTCCGACAGCAACACTGGCGGAGGTGGAATCAGCCTCACCTTTGGCAATGGGAGTCCACTTCTTCAGGAATGCGTCATCCGTGATAATGATGGACTTGAATACGGCGGGCTTCATGCGTCGCAGGGATGCTCACCAATACTCGACGATTGCATCATCAAGGACAATTCGGGAACCGGCATCACTACCTACGGCTCGAACATGAGCTTGGAGAATTGCGAGATCACCGGGCATGCGGCTGGAGGCATTCTGGTCAGCGTATACAGCTCGACCAGCCCTACCAACATCACCAACTGCATGATCAGCGACAATCAGGCTGGCCGTGGTATTCAGATCAGAAATCCTCTGGGAGGCCTGATCGAAGGATGCATCATTGAAAATCACAACTCGACTTCCATGACCGACGGAGGCGCGGGTGGTGGCATACGGTCTACATACAGTGGCCCGCTAGACATCAAGGACTGCATTGTCCGGAACAATACCGCGAGATCGGGCGGCGGGATCTACCTTGACGACAATGCCGTCGGTGAAATCCAGAATTGCATCGTGACAGGCAACAGTGCAACGTCATCCTGGACTGGATCAGGTGGCGGGATGCTCATTGGAAGCGCGACTCTGGACAACTGCACGGTCAGCAACAATTTCGCCAGAACATCCGGAGGAGGAATCCAGTGCACCGGCGATCTTGCATTGATCAATTGCACCATTGAGTCGAATGAGACCATCTCCAATTCTCGATTCCCAGCGATCAGATCCAGAAATTTGATCATTGATGGATGCACGTTCAGCGGGAACGAGTCCTTCTATGGAGGACCATGCGACATCGGCGTACTGGACTCATGCCTGTTCCGAGGGTTGAACAGTGTTTCGGGTTCGGTCAAGACATGGAGAGGCCTCATCAGCCTTGACCCAATGACCGAAACCAGCCTTGGCGATCTCCTGAATGTCGACAACTATTCCAACGTCAACCTTCAGTTCGATATCGATCTGTCCGAAACCAGCCCATCACTTCTCAGTGATGGAGTTGTCATCACCAATGGCTGCCTGAGTATCGAGAATTCGAGCAGCAGCCTTTTGGACGCTCAAGTCGGAGAGGCCTTCTCTCTCATGCAGGCGGATGTGTCCAGCTCAGGTTTCGGCAGTATTCTCTTTCCCTCAATGCCACAGGGCCGTGGGCTGAGACTCATCGAGCAGAGCAGAAATAGCCGCTCAGTGGACCTGGCGGTTGAAGTGATCGAAGTCGACACGCCTGAATTCGGCAATCCGTTTGCAGGTGATCTCGACTCACCGCCAACCAAACTGCGATCTGCTGATGTTGATGGCGATGGCAAGGACGAACTCGTGGTCCTCTTCAACGGGACTCCTGGTTACGTCGTGGTCTACGATGTCTTTGAGGATGGTCCACCGGTTGAACGAACGACACTGACAACCGCAGTTGGAAATGAACCTGTCGATCTTACTGTGAGTGATATTGACGGTGACGGTGATGAGGACGTACTGGTGGCCAATCAGGCAGATGGCACGATCTCTCTGCTCATCAGCACACCCGCATCTCCGTTTGGGGTCATGACCATTGTGGTTCCAGGGGGATCACCTGTCTGCCTCGGCGCGACCAATTGGGATGGCGATTCCGAACTCGACGCAGTCGTAGGAGTTGATGTTCCAGGATCGTCCAAGGATGAGTTCCGTCTGATTCTCGACCTGACCAGCGGTGGAACCTCAGGCCCGTCTTTGCTGATCCCATATGCACAGAACACGACCACGTCGGATCCTCCGACTGTTCTGGATGGCAGTGATCAAAATGGCTGGGGATTCGTTGGAGGAACCCAGAGCGGCCAGATCCTCAAGGGAACACCCGGCTCAACGACGCTTCTGGAATTGATCGATCTTGAGAACCAGGCGATCACCTCGATCCTTACACAGGATCTCGACGACAATGGAGGCGATGGCCTCCTTGATGTCGCCGCAAGTTCCGGAGATGAAGGGACCATGTACCTTTTCCAGGGACTGACGTCTGGCTTCAACGAAGGCATCCCCATCACCGTGTCATTGCCCGTCACGGATTTCACGGCACTCGATGCTGATGGAGATCAGGATGTCGATTTCATCCTTGTTGCTCCGGGCTCTGCAACTGAACCGATGACCCTGCTCCGCAACGATGGCACGACATCAGCACTTCGTGTACTCGCTGGTCGAACCTGGTCGAAGCAGATCATTGCCTCCAACAACAGCCCCGGCAGCATTGCTTCAGGCACGCTGGACCCGAAGGATGAAGAAGATGACTGGGTGATTGGCGGTGGCACGACACTGGGATTGCGTGGCGATCCAAACAGCACCATCGAGAAGACGATCCTGAATTCAATTTCAGCTGATTGCAATGCAGATCTGAATCGCGACAATATCGTTGACATCAATGATCTCCTGATCATTCTCAGCAACTATGGAGAAAATGACTCAGGAGACATCGATGGCGATGGCACAAGTGGATTGGATGACATACTCATCTTCCTCGCCAGCTTTGGAACTGAATGTTGAAATCAATCCAATACTTCAGGGACAACCTGCACGTCAGGTATTGCCCCCGAGATTCTTGACGGCCCCGGACCAGTTCGCAATATGGTTGCCTCAGAAA
>PBAY01000028.1 GCA_002717655.1 Phycisphaerae bacterium
CATTTGAGGTTGCCGTGGGCTGAAGAACTTGAGGGGCTGATGGACCGCTATCGGCCAAAAGGGCGGCAGGATATCAGCCCAGAGCCACCATGAGGGGCTTGAATCGACACGTAGGCCAAAAGGGGCTAGAATACGCCGTTCTGCGGTGCCAAGGCCCGTTTTTGATGCCTGCAGGCAGACCAATGGAGCGAAACCATGATCGATGCACTTCGAAGTGATGAGATTGTTCACCAACTCGGCGGCCGTTTCAAGCTTTGTGCCCTCATTCAGCGTCGGCTCAAGGAGCTGGTCGTTGATGGTGCCCGGCCCCTCGTTGAACGCGATGGGCGTACAGATCTGGAACTTGTCATCGAGGAAATCGTGCAAGGCAAGATCGTTGCTGAGTGGGTTGATGCCACCACGGAAGGTGACACCGGCGGTGCTGGTTGGCCAATCGCGGAATCCTGATCGCGGTTGCGTAGGGGCACCACATGCCCGCATCTGAAACAGACAAGTCCTGCCGTCGGATCCTGATCGGGATCTGTGGTGGTGTTGCGGCCTACAAGATGGCAGAGGTTGTCAGCACGCTGGCACAATCAGGTCATCAGGTCACCGTCGCCATGACTCGAAATGCAAAGCGATTCATTGGCGTGACGACCTTTCGATCTCTTTCGGGGCGTGAAGTCTTCATGAATCCCTGGAAGCATTCGGAATCTCCAGAGTCGCCGCATATCGCGCTGGCTCGTGAATCGGATCTGATGCTGATTTCCCCATGCACCATGGACATGCTCTCCAAGCTGGTCTCCGGGCGTGCAGATGATGCTGTGAGTCTTCTGGCGGCCTCCATTGATCGTGCTTCGTGTCCAGTACTTCTCGCACCCTCTATGAATGCGACGATGCTGCAGCAGCCTGCAACTCAGCGCAACATGGCAACACTGGAAGAAGATGGATTTACCCTTCTTGCTTCCGGCCATGGGTGGCAGGCCTGTCGTACCGATGGGGCTGGTCGCATGCCTGAACCAGCTGATTTGATTGCCTCAATTGAAACATCGCTTCGGTGACAGCACTTGAGTTGCATCAAATGAAACGGCCCCGGGCAGAACCCGGGGCCGAATATCGCACGTGTCAATGTGGTACTGACTATTCCTGTTCAGTCTGCTGCTCATCGATGAAGCTGGAAAGCCTTCTGCGACGAACAGGGTGCTGAAGCTTGCGGATGGCCTTGGATTCAACCTGACGGACTCGCTCACGAGTGACCTTGAAGATCCGGCCTACTTCTTCGAGCGTGTAGGTATATCCGTCACCGATCCCGTATCGAAGCTTGAGGATTTCCCGCTCGCGATACGTCAGTGTCTTGAGCACGTCATTGATGCGGCTTCGGAGCATCTCGCTGGTTGCCGTCTCAGATGGAGTTTCCTGTCGATCATCTTCGATGAAGTCGCCGAACTGGGAATCCTCGGATTCGCCAACAGGGCGGTCAAGACTGATCGGATGCCTTGAGATCTTCATGACTCTTCGAGTTTCCTCGACACTCATGTTGGCCTGTTCGGCAAGTTCTTCGATGGTCGGCTCGCGTCCGATTGCCTGAAGCAGTCGCTTCTGAATCGTACGGAGCTTGGACATGGTCTCGATCATGTGGACCGGCACGCGAATGGTACGGGCGTGGTCGGCGATCGCTCTCGTGATGGCCTGGCGAATCCACCAGGTTGCATAGGTCGAGAACTTGTAGCCTCGCATGTATTCGTACTTGTCGACCGCTCGCATCAGACCAGTATTGCCTTCCTGAATGATGTCGAGGAATGGAAGGCCGCGATTGCGATACTTCTTGGCAATGGAGACCACCAGGCGGAGGTTGCCGCCGCTGAGATCTCGTTTGGCCTGCTCATATTCCTCGAAGACTTCTTCGATGAGTTGCAGTCGACCTTTGAGGGATTCTGGTGTTTCCTGAACCAACCCTCTCAGGCCACTGACTTCCTCTCGCATTGCCTGAAGATCTTCCGGGTGGTACCGGTCAGGGTTGGACTCGGCTCGTTTGAGCTCGTTGGTGAGTTCCTTGATCTTGCGGGCAATGGACTGGATCTTGCGGAGTAGTGGTTGGATTCGAGCCGTTCGAAGACAGCATTCTTCAAGCAGCGTGGCGATCTTGCGCCGTCTCTGGTTCATTCTGGATGAAACCGTTTCCTCTGATTCCTTTTCAGCTTCCAGAAGTTCCCAGTCAGCTTCGTTGGCTTTCAGCAGAGTTCGAATGGTGACCAGATTGATTGGTATTCGCTTGGCAACCTTTTCCTTGGCATTCGCTTCAGCCGTGGAGATTCGCATGGTGCGATCGAAAGGCAGATTCCCTTCATGAACCTGTTGAAGTACCTCTACTGCCTGTGAGGCCGCATAGTCACACTCCAGAACTTTCCGGCGGAAGATCATTCGGGTTGTCTCGATCTTCTTGGCCAGTCGAATCTCTTCTTCTCGTGTGAGCAGTGGAATGGTGCCCATCTGAGTCAGGTACATGCGGATAGGGTCATCGATCCGCTTGGAGCCGCTTGCTTCCATGTTTTCTGTGATCTCAGCGGCTTCTGACTCATCAAGAAGTTCATCGTTGGCATCGATGACACCATCTTCTTCACTCTGCTCAGAGGTGTCAGCGGCAGGAGTTGCTTCAGCCTGCGCTGTTGGTATTCCAAAGGTGCGATATGGGCTGTCTCGCTTGAATTTGAGATTGGTCTGGAGCGGTGCATAGAACGGCTTGCCACGACGTTGTCGTGGATCCTCGTAATTGATGCAGGCGATTTCCAATTGTCGCAAGAGTTCAAGGAGCTGATCGATCTTCTCGGGCTGGACCATTTCGTCCGGCAGGGCAGTGTTCAGCTCCTCGTAGCTAATCCACGATCTATCCATTCCGTGACGCAGTAGGTCACGGATAGTCGGGTGCATGGGTGGCAGGTTCATAGTCACGGGTCATCCTTCCACGTGCGAAGCCGGGCCAGCGGCAATCGCAACAAATCTCTGTCAGTTCCGTAAGCACGGCATGACGGTCAATGGGGGTTCAGTCTGTATTTCCTGTCCTGAGGATAGCGCTTGGCCTACGTCGCGATCCAATTTTTTGTATCAAATCTGCGGCAGTTCGATCATCCGATTCATCTCGATTGCGCCACTGCGCCGTCTCCTGCTGCCTGAGATCTTCATGAATGCAATCATCCAGCGCCCGAGTTGCACGAGCGATGGGGTGTTCCTGATTATTCTCGTATTCCGCATTCGCCAGGCGTTCTCCGATGAAGAACAGTCTTGACGCTGTCTCGCGGTGTGATTCGTCGTCCAGTCGTCCCAGGATCGCCTGCATGGTCGGCGGATTGGCCTGTAGCAGGTCCGAAAGGGTCATGGCGAGTGCCTGATGTATGGGGTCGATGAAACGGCTGGAATCAAGCAGTTGTGACGGATCGATGCCAGCATCGGCTACAGCCTCGGTGCGGTAGAGGATGACGGCCAGCAGTTCCCGCTCAGCCACATGTCTGGCTCCGATTGCAGGAGCAGTCGATGCTCGTTCAGGCTGTTCGCTGGAGTTGGCGGCAACAGGGCCTCTCTGTCGGCGCAGGAGTCGTTCGATTTCCTGGCTAGGGACCCGCATGAGTTCACTGATGCGGTTGATCAGCATGGATTTTCTCAGTCCGTCGACCTCTTCGAGCCCAAGCGTTCTGAGTGACTCGATGAACTGTTCAAGTAATCGTTGTTGACCTGATATGCCCTGAGACTCGTCGATTCGCTGGCGGAATCTCGCAAGCAGGAAATCCAGAGAGTCTTCCGCATGGTCAATGGCATGCTCGAATTCAAGTTTGCCAGCATCGGACTTGAGCATGTCGTCAGGATCCTGCCCTTCAGGAAGAACGCAGATCCCTACATCGACAGGATGCTTGAAGACGGTGCGTACCGCTCGTTCAGCGGCACGCTGGCCTGCCTCATCTCCATCGAATACCAGGATGATCTGGTCGCACAGCCTTGCCAGCTTTCGCACATGATCATCGGTCAGGGCGGTGCCGAGTGTGCCGACGACATGTTCAACGCCTGCTGCATGGCAGGCCATCACATCGGTATACCCTTCCGTGACGATCGCTTTCTTCGCTTTGGCGATCGCAGGGCGTGCCAGATGAAGTCCATACAGGGTCTGGCCCTTGTGGAAGATGTCGTGCTCGGACGAATTCAGATACTTCGGCTCATCGTCAGCGGCGATTGCTCTGGCACCAAAGGCGATCGGGTGGCCAGTGTCATCATGTATCGGAAAGATCAGCCGATTGCGAAATGCATCGTAGGACCCGTCGCCTTCATTTCGTTTCTTCAGCAGTCCTGCTGCGATCAGAACGCGTTCGTCAATATGTCTGGCAAGCAGTGACTTTCTGAGGTTGTCCCATCCTGCTGGTGCGGCTCCAAGCTGAAATCTTTCAACCATGTCGGGTCTGATACAGCGTTTTTGGATGACTTCACGAGCATCCTTTCCTTCAGGTGCTTCGAGTGAATTCTGAAAGAAATCCAATGCTGCTGCGGTCGCTTCCTTCAGCAGGGTACGGCGTCTTGCTCGCTGATCACGTTCCGGGTCGGGCTTTCCGGATCCACGTTGCAACTGAAGCCCGACGCGGTCGGCGAGGAATTCGATGGCCTCTGAAAAATCCTTGCGAAGGAATTCCTGAACGAATCGGAAGCAGTCGCCTGCAGCGCCACAGGAATTGCAGATGTAGAAATGGTTTCCCTTGTCTGTAACCACGGAGAAGGAGGGGTTCTTGTCATCATGAAATGGGCACAGGCCAACGTGCTCTCGCCCTTTGGGCGTGAGTGCGATGTGCTCACCAATGAGTGCTGCGAGATTTGTCATCTCGCGGACTCTCTCAATGTCCGATCGGTCAAACATCATGCTCGGGGGAAGGGCTTCCAGAGACGCGTTGTGGTGGAGATGAGGGTCTTCACGCGTTGATTCTGGGTAAAGTTCTTCCTGAAGCTTTCTCTTCCGAGGATCGAGGTGTTCTCAAATCTCCTGGCATCCCGCCACGCCACGTGGATCGCCAAATCGTCTGATCAGGTTGTGGCCTGATCTCAGCCGCTGAATAACACAGTCCATGCGTTGTCGTGCGATGCCTTGAAGGAGCCAGTGGTCACTGGACAGGGGATCGCTTGATTGCGTATGACTGGGTCGATCGAGATGTACACGTGCCGAGGAGTCGAAATATGGTGGGAGTCCCGTTTGCAACCTCTATGGGCTTGCTGGGTATACACCCCTGAGTGCTTGTCGGCATCTACAATTATACAGTATTCGTGGTTGGGCCTCGGGCAAGCTGCTAGGCCCAAGACCGTCCGAGAAAACGTAAAAAGTTGGAATCCTTGAGGGATCAGGTGATGATTTCGGTATCGAAATCGAGGTTCTGCAAGGGATCAGAAATCAGATTCAGTCTGACTGGGCAAGCTTCTGGAGTCTTGTGTAGCCGTACTTTCGCTTGAGAGGCTTGACTACTTTTCCATCACGGATGGCTCTGGCGGTGGCTTTAACGCGGGTTGGCTTGCCGTCGATCATGGCCATGACGGACTGGATGTTCGGCTTGAACTTTCGACGACTCAGGCCAGATACCTTGAGGCCGATGCCTCCCTGGTACTTGGGGCGACCGCGGTAGCAGATCTTTCTTCCGGTAGTAGTCCGGGCACCGGTGAAATGGCAGACGCGAGGCATGGCGGGAGTCTCCAGTAGCCCTGACGGGCCGAGGGGTCATGTGCTGATCGAATCGGGCAGTCTAACAGTGTACTGGCCCAGCGTCGAGGCCTTCTTTCTGAGTTCCTGAGAGGGTCCGAGAATGGGGGTCTAGGCCGATTCCTTGGCGGTTCGGCGTGGTAATTCCTCGATTGAGAGGCCTCTTTCGATGGAATCGGCATCCAGAACATAGATGACGCCGGTGTTATCCAGATCGGGAAGGTCATACATCAGATTCAGCATGTATTCATCCAGAACGGCACGAAGTGCTCGAGCTCCAGTGCCTCGTTCCATGGCCCGTTCTGCCAGAAGGGTCAGGGCATCATCGGTGAATTCAAGGCCTGCACCTTCCAGTTGGAACAGGTGCTGGTATTGGCGAATGATTGCATTTCGAGGTTCAGTGAGGATTCGGACCATGTTCTCAGTAGAGAGAGGCATGAGGGGGGTCAGGACAGGAAGTCGGCCGACAAGCTCAGGGATAAGGCCGAATTGCAGGACATCCTGGGGTGTGATCGATTCGAGTAGTTCCAGATTGTTCTTCTTGATCGCGGTTGAATTACTCGCTTCATCAGGAGCATTCTGATCGATAGAGAAGCCGATTCGCTGATGTCCAAGGCGTTTCTGGATCAGCTCTCCGATACCTTCAAAGGATCCCCCGCAAATGAAGAGGATGTGGGTGGTATCCATCTGGATGTACTGTTGTTCAGGATGCTTTCGTCCACCCTGGGGTGGGACATTGGCAACGACGCCTTCAAGCATCTTGAGCAGTGATTGCTGGACGCCTTCGCCTGATACATCTCGGGTGATTGAGACGTTGTTGGAAGTCTTTCCAATCTTGTCGATTTCATCGATGTAGATGATGCCTCGTTGTGCGGCGTCGAGATCGTAGTCCGCTGACTGGAGCAGCTTGAGAAGCAGGTTCTCGACATCTTCGCCGACATATCCAGCTTCGGTGAGAGTTGTTGCATCTCCAATGGCAAATGGGACATTGAGAATCTTTGCCAGTGTCCTTGCAAGAAGTGTCTTGCCTGTGCCAGTGGGTCCCACCATCAGTACGTTGGACTTGTCCAGCTCAACTTCAGCCTCTTCATTTTCAAGATGGCTGAGCCGCTTGTAATGGTTGTGCACGGCAACAGAAAGCGTTCGCTTCGCTTCTCGCTGTCCAATGATGTACTGATCCAGAAACTCATTGATCTGACGAGGTGAAGGAATCGTCGTGAACAGCGGCCTTGAGCTGCTCATTCGTCGCTTTTCCTGCCTGAAGATGTTCTGGCAGAGATCGGTGCAGTTTGAGCAGATGTAGATGTCGTTGGGGCCTTCGACCATCGGGCCGACTTCCCGTGAGGTCTTGCCGCAGAATGAGCAGGTGGTTACGCGTCTTCCTCGAAATCCACCATCATCGCCACCGCCATCTCCGCTGGCTCCGCCGCCCCCGGCGCCACCACCACTTCCGGAGAGGCCGCCTGGACCATCAGGTGATCGGTCAGGGCCAAGTGCATTGAGCATGGTCTCGATGCGAGCATCCAGTTTGTCGTTGTCCTTGGGCATCCTGATTCGCTTGCTCTTTCTCTCAAATCTTGTTCATGACGGGCAGCGATCATTGTACCCAGGTCCGATCTTCATCGTCCGTGGATCTCGTCCTGATCGCAGCTTCAGGGCTGTCTAATGCTCCAACTGTGCCACCAATCCCACTGGAGGCGAGCCAGTATTGCCAATGATGAGCAAATCTCTATGCGGAAAGTATCGGGAATTCAGCTTGCATAAGCTAAAAACCTGATCAGGGACAGCTGGCTTGCCATCAGCTTGATGGGGAGGAGTTCCGGCTCAGACGTCCTGCCGAAGGTGTTCGCATGCTTTCTTGAACTCATCATCGCTCAATTCGCCTCTGGCGTGCATGTCGCGAAGGGCTGCAAGATTGAATGAGGGGCTTCCGCTTCCTGGATCCTCCCCAAGTCGCTTGCGGGCGGCCACAATGATGAATCCCCCGACAGCGACAATCCCCATGAGTACAACGAGCCAGATGATGACATCGCTTATCTCACCCTGGCTCGAAGATGGTGCTGCATCGTTCGCCGTCGTTGCGAGGGCTTGGGTAGACCGTGAGAGAATCGATTGACTGATATTCATCCTGTGTTATCAGGAATCTTTCTTCTTGGTGGCTTTCTTGGTTGAAGCCTTCTTGGTCGAGGCCTTCTTGCTTGAAGCCTTCTTGGTCGAGGCCTTCTTGGTGGCGGTCTTCTTGCTTGAAGCCTTCTTGGAGGTCTTCTTCTTCGCTGCTGGCTTGGATGATCCGCCATCGGTATGCATGGCGTTCCATTCCTCAGCGGGCATTTCCTTGATGGTCATCTTGGCTACCACGGCATCGGCAGCCTTGTCGTCTCGTACCTGGCCGCCAATCGTCGGGAGCTGACCAGCTTTGGCGAGTTCGCTGCGGACATGATCTGGTCGCAGGCCACGTTGCATGGCGATGTCGGCGATGCGCGTGTTGATCTCGCTTTCATTCACGTGGATTTCGAATTCCATCGCCAGTCGTTGCAGGATGAAGAAGGACTTGGTGCGTTCACGCATGCCGACTTCGGCTTCATTGCGAAGCTCTGCAAGTTTGATTTCCACTTCGTCCGGTGTCATTTCCCCGCCTGCCATCATTTGCTGACGCATGCGATCAAGCTCTCGCTGGATCTGCTGGGTGGAATATTTCTCCGGCAGTTCTATGTCAATTGCTTCGTTGATCTTTTCCAGCGCCTGCTGTCGAAGAACGGAGGCCTGTTCTTCATCACGGCGTTGTTCAAGTGCAAGGCGAATCTGCTCCTGGAGAACCTCTTCGGACCCCAGATTGAACTGTTCAATCAGGCCTTCTGGAGTGTTGGGAGTGATCCGTTCTGCCAGATGGATGGTGTAGTTGATCTTCAGATTCTTGCCGCGGAATTCCTCGCGTTCATGGCCATCTGGACCCGTTGTGGTCATGGTTACCACATCGCCGACCTTTGCCGAGCTGAAACTGCTGTTCAGATCATCCAGCAGCAGTCCAAGAACCTGTCCAGCTTCGCCTTCCGGTGGAAGGGCTACCAGCGCCTGATCATGGGTGAAGATTGGCTCATCTTCGCCTTCGGCATCAACTGAAATGGCGCCGAGCATCCGGTCCATTGGTTGGAAGTTCGATTCAATCCTGTCAGCCTTGCCGGCTCGCATGCACTGACGTTCGATCTCTGCGTCAATATGCTCGTCTTCAACCTCAAGGAGAGGTCGAATGATTTCGATACCAGAGAAATCTGGGAGATCGAATTCAGGAAGTATGTCCACTTCAACGCTGTAGCTGAATGGTTTTCCTTCCTCGATTTTGAGATTCTCGATTCCGCCATCGACATCGGCTTCGCCAAGGATCGTGAGATTGTTGTCGTTGACAGCAGATTCATAGCCTTCCCGGACGAGGTTCTGCATCGTCTCATCCTGCATGGCACTGCCGAAGCGTCGCTGAATCAGATGCTTCGGGGCTTTGCCTTTGCGGAAGCCAGGCAGGACTGCCTGAGACTGGAGGGTACCGATCTGGGTTTGGATGCGATCCGCAACCGTTTCGGCGGGGATCGTTACAGAGATCCGCTTGCGGGCTGGACCTGCATCCTCGACCTTGATGTCGAAGTTCTCGGCTGTCGCAGTTGATTCCGTCATGATGGTGCTCTGCCTTCCGCATCTGGGGGCGGTTGCTCCGCCCGTTGAGAACCGCAAAGGGTAGCAGATCGGCCTTCTGAAGGCCATGCTTCAAATCATGTTTGGGGGCTGGATTGGCCTCAGAGAGCCGTTTAGGCAAGGCCAGTGGCCAGTTCACGCGTGAAGTCAAGTGCAGCCTGTGCAGGATCTTGGGCTCCAGTCATTCGCCTTACCAGTGCCGAGCCAACGATGGCAGCGTCTGCATGAGCAGTGACTTGCTTGACGTGATCAGAGTTGGAGATTCCAAACCCCGCTGCGATGGGTAGATCACTGCAGCTTCTGACCATCTCCACCTGCCGTTGAATTTCAGGTGCCTGATCCCGCTCTCCGGTCAAGCCAGACTGGGCCAGGAGATAGATGAAGCCTCTGCAAGCCTCTGCAATCTTCCGGCATCGCTCCGGCGAGGTGGTGGGGGCGATCAGGAAGGTCAGTGAGAGGTTGTTTGCATCCGCTATTGCGCCAAGATCCATTGTTCGTGCAAGATCCATGTCAGGCACGATCAATCCATCAAATCCTGATTGAGCTGCTTGTTCGACAAAGTCCTTCGTTCCATAGCGTTCGATGATTGATTCGCTCACCATCGCAACCAGCCCTATGGAGATCTGATCTCTGATCGATGCTGTCATCTCAAACAGATCCTGAATTCGGAGGCCAGATGTGAGTGCTTCATGCATGGAAGATGCGATGACAGGCCCGTCAGCAATCGGATCAGAGTAGGGGAATCCAATCTCAACGATGCTCGCCCCTGCATCACCCATGCCAAGCAGTGCCCGACGTGTCTGTTCGAGGTCTGGAAATCCGCCAGTCAGAAATGGCATCAGTGCTCGTGTGCCTGCTTCGCGATGTCGGGTAAAGATGTCATCAATCCGTGACATGATCTACTTGGTCCCCTCGGGGCCACCATCGGCCAGATACTTCTCATGAATGGCATCGGCCAGATCAACGCCGGTGATATTGGCCAGTGTCGCCATCCAGGCCATGACGTCGGCAAATTCTTCCCGAAGATTCTGGTCATCACCATCGCCACGTTCTCGTTTGGCGAGGGCCTCTGAAAGTTCGCCGACTTCCTCCATGAACCAGAGGAAGGTCGAGGGTACGCCGCGAGCCGAGTCGGTCTCGTAATACCGGTCGTGGATCAGGGCCTGGAAGTTTCTGAGTGTGGAATCTGCTGACATGATGGCTCAGGATACATCCGGCAGGGCAAAGGCGGGTTCCGGCCCTGTTTCTAAATCCGATCATCCATGGGCACGTTGCCCTGATCAGGTTGCCGTGTACAATGCTGCGACTGGAGCGGTCGCGCGTTCTGGTAGCTCAGGGCCATTGGCGCAGTTGGCTAGCGCGCTTGTATGACACACAAGAGGTCACTGGTTCAAGTCCAGTATGGCCCACTTGAGACGACAGGAACCCCGCTTCATGGCGGGGTTCTTTCGTTTCTGTGACGAGGCCGGCTATTCCGGCATCATGTGTTTATGATCTTTTGTACCCATCACGGGAGAAGTGGTTGTAAATCGAGGTTGGCGTTTCGGGCATCGAATCAGAACCGAGGTTTGGTAGCTCGCATCACTGGAAATCGTCCAGAAGGAGAGTTCGAATGATGAGATGGCTTTGTGTTGTTGCGATCGCTCTTGCCTGTTTCGGATGTGGTAATTCGTCCGCGCCAGGTACTGATGCATGGCTGGTTGGCAAGTGGAGTCTGGAGTCCCAGGATGTAGATGACATCTTGAGCGTCGAATTCTGGTCCAACCACGGCGCGAGAGTGTATGAAAGGATTGATCCTGATGATGGTGCATGGCAGCTTCAGGGTGACCTTCTTGTGATGCTGCATATCCCGGACAGTAATGAATCCACTCCTGATCTGGAACGAGTGAATGAGGCGCTGAAGGAGTATGCCTCGGATCCGAGTGTCGCCAAGGGTGAAGAGCTTTGGAAGTTGTCAGACCTCAAGCGGGACAGCTTTACAATCAGTGTCGATACGGGCAGAAGAACCCTTGTCATCAAAGCGAAGCGTGTCAAGGATTCATAGCTGGTTGTTGCCTTGAAGTATTTGATCGCAGGTCTCAGGCTGACTTGAATTGATGTCTGCGCCATTACTGATCCTGACTAGTCAGCCTGTTTGATTGTGCTAAGCGCATCTTTCGCTTTGTCGCCGACCCTTCTCCAATCCAGCTTGTTGCTGCGACTGTTTGTTTCACGTTCTCTCTTCTCGGCGTTGGCCAGGATCCGAGTGGCCCAGGTGTGGATCGCCTCTTCATGTCCGCCAGTTGGATCTGAAGCATGCCAGCCCAGATAGAGTGGAAGCCTCAGTTCCGCTGCGACATCGAGACTGTCTGGATACATGGTTGAATCAAGAAGCGTCTCTGCATCCTGATAGTTCTGGCTCAGGATCTGGACTCTGGCTTCCGCCAGATCCCGCTGGCGAGTGAGGGACTCGAAATCCGAAGTGCCAATCCTATTTTCCTTGGTTTCAAACAGGCGTTCCAGCCAGGGCAGCGACATGATCGCCTCCATCTGGTCGAGCTTTTCCTGGCAGCTGATGAGATTCGCCTCTTTGAAGCTGTGCTTGCTGAACAAGGCGTACATGCCTATCTGATTTGCGATGTACTCGCAGAGCGAATCCTTCTTGCCATGAACGCTCAGCAGTCCGAGTCGATCTGGCACGTCTGCCGTCTTCCATGCCATCTCGAGAAACGGAAGCAGTCTGTCGATATCAGGCAATCCATGTGATCTGCCGCTTTGGAGCGTCTGGAAAAAACGGTTGTAGACAAAGGTTGTTTCAGGCCCGTCGTCTCCGTGGATGGAGCGAACGATGTCAATGGTGTCCCAGGCCTCCTTCAAGGCCTCATTGGCCCGCCCTTTGCCCTTGATGATTGCTCGAGTTGCCATGAGCCCAGCCACGGCGATTGCAGGAGTGAGAGTTGCGTTGTAGTTCTCGGCCTTGTGGCCTTGTGCGATCTGCCAGAACTTCACATGAAAGGACTGGTAGTCGTGCATGTCCTCAGCGGTCTTTGTAGGAAAGACGACTTTCTGCTCGGTGTCATTCATCCTCAGCACAATGTCCCAGCTGACAAGGGAAATCAGAGCGAGCAGCAAGACGATGACTGTTGCGTTCTTCATTCATTGGCACCTTTGCTTGGCTGGGTGAAGCTGAGTGGCTCATCATCGGCATTGGTTCAAATAGTCCTACGGTTTGAACCCAGACATGAATTTATGAGGCTGATGGCCATTTTGCACGCTTGTAGCGGATCGGCCTTCATGGCCTGTTTTTCGTACATCCAGTTGCAGGCAGGCCAGTTTGCGTGGGTGAAAGGCCCCTGGGCCGGCGATGGAGCCCAATCCTTCTCGATCCGGCACATATTCCTCTTCATGAGTCGTATTGGTTCTTGAATGCTGCCATCGGGCAGTCAAGATAAAGCCATGCTCAGTCGGAGCTCGAACATGTTGAAGATGCTTTTGATGTTGTTGGCAGTGGTTCTCTCTGCAGCCACTCAGGCCAATGCTGCCGTGATCGATGTGCCGGGTGACCAGCCAACCATCCAGGCTGCGATCGGTGTTGCTGTTGCGGGCGATGTCATCGTGGTTCAGCCCGGGGTGTACCAGGAACAGATTGACTTTCTTGGAAAGGCCATCGTCATCAAATCCGATGGAGGGCCTGAAGTCACGACCATCGACGGCATGGGAATGGGAACGGTGGTGAAAGCCGTTTCCGGTGAAACCTCAAAGTCTGTTCTGTCTGGTTTTCGTGTCCGCAACGGAGCTGATGTCACTGGAGGTGGAGTTCGAATCATTGATTCATCACCAGCGATTGTGAATTGTCACATCATCAATTCAAACGCGACTTTCGGTGGTGGGGTCTACACGCAGGGTGGCGATCCTCAGTTGCTCGAGTGTTGTATTGCGAACAATACGGCATCCAATGGGGCTGGCTTGTTCGCAACTGGTAATGCGACCGCTGTTGAGTGTCACTTCATCGAGAACATTGCATCATTTACGGGCGGTGGCATTCAGGTAGAGGACGGCAATCTTGAGCTCAGCAACTCTTTGATCCAGAACAATGAGGCTGGATTCAATCAGGAGCAGCAGGGCACTGGTGGCGGCATTCACGCCATTGAGTCAACGGTGCTCGTGAGTGATCTTGAGCTGCTGGAAAACAGGGCATGGACGGCCGGCGGGATCTGGTCCTACAGATGCGAGATTCAATTTGTTGAAGCCATCTTCAACAGGAACATCGCCAAGATTGACGGGGCAGCCGTCTATGGAATCCATGGTTCGCACGGGTACGAACGTTGTGAGATTCGAAATGGCGAGGCTCAATCCGGTGCAGGCTTGATGCATCTGGAATCTCATGTGGTGGTCGTCGACTGTGAGTTCGAAGGAAATATGGCATCAGTCAGCGGTGGTGGCTTCCACGGGCAGTCGCTGGCAGGTGGTTCCTGTATCTTTGCTTCGACATTCAACCAGAACATTGCAGATGTCGGTGCCGGTCTGTTCATGACTCAGACGACAGGTTTCAATCTCAATGCAACGGTATTCGTGAGCAATGAGGCTTCATCGCATGGTGGTGGACTTTGCTTTCAGGGCATGGGATTCCAGTCACATGGCTGCGTCATGCTCGGGAACATCTCATCACAGCATGGTGCAGGTTCTTCGTTGATTGACAGTACTGGGCAGTTCTATGGGTTGACTGCCGGGCAGAACAATGCGACTGCTGATGGTGGAGTTGCTCATATCGAAGGTGGGTTCATCTACTACTTTGGTTCGGAGATGCAATCGAATCAAGCCAGCCTCGGTGGTGGTGTGGCCTGTCGCGCCTGCGAAGTGGACGTGTCAGGGAGCAGGATCCGAATCAACGATGCTGATGTGGCTGGCGGCGGCTTTCACATTGATGCGGCTGGAATGCTGAAGCTTGGCGGTACGACGGTCTGTGGCAATGCTCCAGATCAGATCATCGGTCCGTTCCTGGAGATTGCGCCCAATGTGATCGCGGACGAATGTGGCAGCTGTACTGGAGATGTCGATCTGGATGAATTCGTCGGTATCGATGATCTGCTTGCAGTCGTGGCGGCCTGGGGAGGTTGTGGTCTCTGTCCAGAGGACACGAATGAAGATGGTGTGGTCGACATCGTGGATCTTCTTGCCGTTCTTGAGAACTGGGGATGGTGCCCGTAGTGGACCCAACCTGCGAAACAGCATCGCTGAACGTACAGTGGTGCCATGTTTCACATACTGCTGATTGTTCATGGCGTTCTTGGCCTGGCTGGATTTCAGCCATTGCCGGTGTCCAATTCCTCCTTTGAGGAAGAGTCGCTCTCGTGGGAGGTTGGTGGTGGTCTGCAGGCTGAGAATGCCTGCATCGTGACGCCTGGCGCCACCGCCGATACCAGCCGGGGAAAGTGTCTTGCGCTTGGCCTTGGCCATCATGTCCAGACCGTGGATCCGGTCGTAGACAATCTTGCAGTCGGCAGTTCAGTTGATGTCAATCTGTCTCTGCGTGCCAGCAAGGAAGACGCCTTGCTGGCCGTTGAGCTGGTCGGGGATGACGGAGCGGTTCTGGCGCGGCAGGTTCTCGACCCGACAAGAGCGTGGTCACGCTACAGGGCCATTCTGGTAAGGAATGACAACGCGACCGGTACGTGCCGTGTTCGCCTCCGCAGAACCGGCGGACGCGGTCGCATTCTGATCGACAACATTGCCATGGAGCATGTCGGGCCTGTCGAGGATGACTTCGTTTCCTTGTTTGACGGGAAGTCGCTGGATGGCTGGATCGGAGATACAAAGGGCTATGAGGTCTTTGATGGGGCGATTCGCTGCAAGCCGGAACAGGGTGGTGATCTCCGGAGTGTTGATGAGTATGAGGACTTCGTGCTTCGATTCGAATTCAAGCTCTCCCCGGGTGGCAACAACGGCATTGCGGTTCGTGCGCCTGTGAAGGGCAATGCGGCCTATGAGGGGATGGAGATTCAGGTGCTCGACAGCATGGCGCCTGGTTATGCCACGCTCAAGCCGTGGCAGTATCACGGATCCGCTTATGGAATTGCTGCCGCTGAACGTGGATGGCTTCTTCCGCCTGGTTCATGGAACCGAGAAGAGATCAGGCTGGAAGGTTCACGCCTGAAGGTCACCTTGAATGGTCATGTGATTCTTGATGTTGATGTCCAGGCTGCGATTCAGGCCGGTGCGCCTTCGGGCAATGCTCATGCAGGTGCCAGCAGGAGATCCGGCCACATTGGATTCTGTGGTCATGGAAGTGATGTTTCATTCCGTGACATACGGATTCAAACACTGGAGTCAGCCAAGCCGACTCCGTCGGCTGAATAGTGGGGCATTCAGACCACTCTCAGGCCTGCTGGTTGCTCATCCTCTCTTTACTGCTTGACACAGACGGCTTCAAGATCCAGCATGCAGGGTGGGAGGTGTGCTGATGAACAGGTTGATCATGCCATTTGCTGGGTTCACGTCCGTCTTGATTTCGGCCGCAAGTGCTCTTGCAGGCTACGGAACCGTGACCTGGGGTAACTGGTCCTGGGATCCGGTCTCAGGTGTCGGTGATGTCGAAGTCATGTGGCAGAGCGATACATCGCTTTATGGTTTCCAGTTTGATGTCCCCGATGGGTTCGAGGTTCTGGCACTCACGGGGTTGGAGTGTGATGAGGGCTGGTCCCTGTATCACAATGAAGTGCGAGTGCTGGCCTTTGCGGCTCAGAACGGCGCTGAAATCGGAGCATCGGAGAATTCAGTTGGATTGATCCGGATGGACTTCTTCGCATCAGGTGGAGAGTTGTCTTTTGTTGATGCGGTCTTCGCTGCAATTGGTGGCGAAGAGATCGAAACCGACTCGAGTGACACGTTGGATCTTGAACAGCAGCAGTGTTCGGAAGACATCTATCCTTCAGGCGCCGGAGACGGGCAGGTGAATGTCAATGACGTTCTGGCCGTGCTGGGTGACTGGGGAGCAAGTGGAAGTCCATACGATGTGACCGGTGATGGGGTCATCGATGTCAACGACATCCTCGCGATCCTCAATGCATGGGGAGCATGTGAGTGATCCGATTGCCGGCCTGCGCTACTGTTGTGATGCTGCATTGCCTGATGGCCATGGCCGCCATTGGTGCGGAGCCATGCGCCACAGATCTTTCCTTGAGCGATGAGGCCACGGATGAGGCGATGATCGGAACGTCTGTTGCCATTGATGGCGAGTGGGCGGTTGTGGGCGCACCCCTCGATACCGGTAATGGTTGGGCCAGTGGCGTGGCGTATGTCTACCGATGGGAGGCTGATGCCTGGTTGCTGGATGCTCGACTCATCGCGGATGATGGTGAGATCGGAGACATGTTCGGGGTGAGTGTCGATATCAAGGGTGACAGGATCATTGTCGGTTCGTGGTTTGATAACGATGCCGGGAGCAATTCAGGCTCCGCCTACATCTTTGATCGAACCGAGGGGACTGGCTGGGAGCAGGCGGCCAAGATCGTGATGCCTGATGCGCAGGCTGAAGATGTCTTTGGCCGAACCGTGGCGCTGGGCGATGAATTTTGTGCCATTGGTGCGCCGCTGGATGATGATCAGGGCCAGTCTTCCGGGTCCGTGGTCGTCTTTGACCGGGATTCCACAGGCGGCTGGAGCTTTGTTGCGAAACTGGCCCATCCCGGTGGAGGCGGGGGAGACCAGCTTGGCCTCTCCCTCACGATTGACGGTGATCGCATTCTTGCAGGTGCTCCATGGTCCAATGATGGTCGGGGCGAGGTCCACCTCTGGGAACGATTCGCTGCCTGGACCCATGTCTGGATGATGACGATGGAATCAGTGGGGTCGCCCGATGACTATTTCGGTTTCAGCGTTGCGCTTGATGGCGACCGCATGGCGGTCGGCACCTATCGCGATGACAGCTTTGGTCTTGATGCCGGAAGTATCTGGATCATGAGCAAGGTGTTCGATGGATGGGCCTTTGAGAAGTATCCACCTCCAGATCCTCAATCCGGAGCCATGTTCGGTGTGTCGATCGATCTCTCTGGAGATCTCCTGCTGGCAGGTGCGTACTACGGTCAGGTTGATGGTCTTTCAACCGGCACAGTTGACATCATGAGCTTGGCAGATACTCAATGGGTTCCCGCTGGTTCTCTTGAGGGAAGTGGCCTTGTTGCTGGAGCGGAGTTCGGCTGGTCGGTGGCCTTGGATGGGGATCGGGCGCTCGTTGGCGCCCCGTATCAGAGTCCTGTCGGAGACCTGCAGGCCTGGTCTGGTCTGCTCGTGAATTGCAATTGCCCTGCTGATGTCACGGGCGATGGGCAGGTAGGTGTCGACGATATTCTTGCTGTACTCGAGGCCTATGGATCAACCTGTACCTCCTGTGAAGCAGATCTTGACGGTGATGGTCAGGTTGGTGTCGATGACATTCTTCTTGTCATTGCCGGCTGGGCCAGTTGCTGAATCTGTATTTAGCCAGTTGATCGCATCCATTCGCCTTTGGTTGTCAGTGCACAGGCATCTGATCCGATCTCGTGCTAGATGCTGTCGAGCAATATCTAATCCCGGAACAATCACAACCAGATTGTGGATAAGCAGGGGATTGACAATTCTCAATTCCCATGCGTGACCAATTGTCAAGCAACGGGTTACGTTCAATTCGCTTCAGCTCAATTCTGGATGACTTTCCATCACCTGCATCTCATCCTGGAATCGGCATAATGGCAACGTCCGATAGCACCATGCAAAAAAGGGGGGGTGAACGGACCGGAAGGGGTGAGTAAGGTGATTGATTCAGTTCTTGAAATAAAGCCCATTGCCAGCAAGGCGACTGCCGAGCCGCAGGCTCTTTACACGACCGGCGAAGTGGCTGCCAGGACAGGTCTTTCCCAGCAGACCATCATTCGTTGCTTTGATTCAGGGCGAATCGGTGGATTCCGTGTCCCGGGGTCCACTTCGCGTCGAATCACTCATGAAGCATTGGTCACCTTCATGAGGTCACATGGAATTCCCATGGTTGGCGAGTCGGATGCTGGATACAGGATTCTTCTCATTGATGATGAGCAGGAAACGATTTCAGCCATTACGAAGGCATTGGAGGCGATGGATCGCATCGGCCTGGAAGTGGCAACCAGTGCATGGGAAGCGGGCTTGCTCGCTGCCTCTGCAAATCCTGATTTGGTGATAATCAGTGCACGGATGCCGGACCTGAACTTGGAGCAGGTCTGTCGAAGCCTGAAGGGCAGAAACGAACTGCAATCAATGCAACTTGTTGCATTGGCCCGACGGTATCGTCGAGAGGAGAAGGAGAAACTCCGGCAGCTTGGCGTTGATTCATTTCTTCGTCCACCACTTCAGCCAGATGAAATCCTTGGATTGATTCCGGCGAAGCTCCGACACTGATCGGGGGTCATGAAATCTGGATAGGTAAATCGACCCCGGGAATGGCTTCCCGGGGTCGATTGTTCTTTTGGTTCAGACTTCTGGATTTCAGGCGTTTACCGAGGCCGCTTTGACTTCTGCATATCGTGTTGCGACAGCGTCCCAGTCAACCACATTCCAGAATGCATTGATGTAGTCGGGGCGACGATTCTGATAGTTCAGGTAGTAGGCATGTTCCCAGACATCCAGCCCGAGGATTGGCGTGCAGCCGCCCTCGCAGCCGCAGACCCCTGGCATGAGTGGGTTGTCCTGGTTTGGCGTGGAGGTGACGCAGAGTCCATCGCCACAGACGCAGAGCCATGCCCAGCCGGAACCGAAACGTGTGGCAGCGGCATCGGCGAACTTCGCCTTGAATTCCTCGAGCGAGCCGAATGAGGAATCAATGGCTGCAGCCAGATCGCCTTGTGGAGCACCTCCGCCATTGGCGCTCATGATGCTCCAGAAAAGACTGTGGTTGGCATGGCCGCCGCCATTGTTGCGGACGGCGCCTCGGATGGCCTCCGGTACGGAGTCGAGTTTGCTAATCAGTTCTTCGATCGACATCGCGGCAAGGTCATCGTGGCCTTCCAGCGCTGCATTGACTTTGGCGACATAGCCTGCGTGGTGCTTGTCGTGATGGATTTCCATCGTGCGGGCATCCACATGTGGTTCAAGGGCGTCGAATGAATAGGGTAGATCGGGAAGTGTGTAGGCCATGGTGTGTACTCCAGGTCTCATGTGCTTGGCAATGGCCGATCAAGGCCATGGATTCGAGTTGGGAGTATAGGTTCCCGGCACATCAGAGGATGCCTGAAAGCTCGGGGATCTCATCCAGAATGGGTTTGCGGTAGCCTAGGGGTACAAATCATCGCTCCAGCACCCAATTCAGGACAGTGAACTCATCATGAATACCGATTCCACATCAGGCAATCTTCAGAATCAGTCCAATGAAGCGAGCGAGTTTGGTTGTTGGAAGTGGATCTTTGTCGGGCTGATCCTGATTGTGGCTGCAGCTCTTGGATTTCTTGTTCTTGTCTAGCAAGTGAACCTGCCGCTATGGCCTCAGGAAAGCCGAGGTCCATGCCTGGAATGCTTCCGCTCCATTTGGACCGATTCCATGTCCGATCGGTTCTTCGATCCAGGTCAAATTGCAGGCGGTGGACTCATAGAAGTCGCGAATTGCATGTCCATTCTGGACAGGAATCAGATCATCGTGTGATCCATGGGCAACTAGCACTGGCAGCCCGTCAGGTACGTTTGATCTTGCCTCGGACTCATCGCTGATCAATTCTGGGACAAGGCGGCCACTGAACCCAGCAATTCCTGCCAGAGGAATCCGTGCGTGGAGCAACAGTGCATGCGCCAGCATGGCTCCCTGGCTGAATCCCATGACCATGACCTGATTCGGATCCCCGTCATGTTGTTCCACGGCATTGCTGATAAAGGTGGCTGCGAGTTCAACTGCATCCCGTGCGCCATCAGAGTCATATTGAATCTGTCCAGTTTGATCCTGATGGAGATGGAACCAGGCGCAGCCTCCTGGATACCCGATCTGCCGTAGATCATGAGGTGCTTGAGGGCTGATGATGTGGAATCTGGGGTCGATCAGATTGGCGAGGCCGAAAAGATCATGCATGTCGGCTCCGTAGCCATGCAGAAGAAACAGCATCGGCGACTTGCTGGGGCCGGTCTTCTCGGGGGGTCGTTGGATATATTCAAGAGGTAAGGTCATTTGTTGCTAGGCTACCTTGAACAGGAGATTCTCGCGTGACTGAACATGAGCCAGTGCCAATCAATGATTCCGCTGAATCGACAGCCAAGTTTACGCCTCGTCGGATTGCAGATGAAGCATCCGGCGCTTCGGCAGACCAGCGCACGCTCGCGATGCTCGCCCATCTTCTTGGGATCGTGTCCGGGCCAGTCGGGGCATTCGTGATCTATCTTGTGAAGAAGAATGATGACTTCGTTGGCGATGCTTCACGGGAAGCGCTCAACTTCCAGTTGTCACTGATCATCGTCTATGTCATCGGAGCGATACTCACGTCAATTCTCATCGGTGTTTGGATCATCGTTGCGGCCCAGATTCTCAATGTGGTCTTCTGTATTGTTGCGGCAAGTCAGGCCTACGATGGAATTCGATACCGCTATCCACTGGCGTTGCGGCTGATTTCTGGCTGAGAATCAGTCGCTTGATGCAGCCCGCTCCTCGTTGAAATCCTGTTTTTGATTCTGGAATTGATTCCATGCCTCTGGTCTATGCTTCGACAAGTCGCTACACCCAGGGGCCGGGCGTCACCGAATCACTTGGCGATGAACTCCGCTTTCTTGGACTGAGTGGGCCGATCATCATCGTGTCCGGGCCGACAACTGCTCGGCTGCTCAAGACCGTCTGGGAAAGGGTCCTTGAACAGGCATCGATGAGTCATGAGATTCATGAGTTTTCGGGCGAATGCACAAGAGCCGAAATCAATCTGATCAAGGAACTTGCTCTGGAAAAAGGCGCCAGGGTGATTCTTGGCGCTGGGGGCGGAAAGGCGATCGATGCGGCGCGAGCAGCAGCAGCGATGGCTGATTGTTCATTCGTCAGCTGCCCGACGGTTGCTTCAACAGACTCTCCTTGCAGCGCGTTGTCAGTCATCTACGACGAACATGGTGTCTATCAAGGGTTCGACTCATTCGGCATGAATCCAGCCCTTGTTCTGGTTGATACGGCGGTGATCATCAAGGCTCCGGAGCGTTATTTCGTCGCTGGAATGGGTGATGCGCTTGCAACAGTGTTCGAGGCACGTGCCTGTATTCAGGCGAATCAGGAAAACCTTCGTGGAGGTTTCTCGACGATTGCAGCTAGAGAAATTGCAGAAGCCTGCTATCAGACCATCATGAATGATGGCCGGCAGGCACTGGAGGATCTGAGGTCTGGTATTCCAACACCGGTATTCGAGCGGGTTGTCGAGGCCAACACGCTTCTTTCTGGAATTGGATTTGAATCTGCAGGATTGGCGGCCGCCCATGGTATTCATAACGCCATGACGGTTGCTCCCGGCACGCACTCCTGTCTGCATGGAGAAAAGGTCAGCTTCGGCGTGATGGTCCAGCTTGTTCTTGAATCTCAGCCTGATGAGTTGATTGATTCAGTTTCAGATTTCTGTATTGATGTCGGCCTTCCGATCACCCTCGCAGGTGTTGGTCTCTCGAGCGAAGACAGGGATACCTTGAATCTGATCGTTCAGGCAGCGATTGCACCAGGAAGTCTGATCTACAACGAGCCATTCGAGATCTCAGCAGACCTGTTGATGGACGCGATACTGGAAGCGAACAAGCGTGGTGAAGCGGCATCTGCTCAGGCTTGATCAGTTGTTGCTTCCAATTCTTGCGAGACCGATGCCAACCAGAACGATCATGCCTGCAAGAATCTGCATGGCATTCAGTGCTTCTCCAAGAATCAGCCATCCCCAGCAGGCGGCTCCAACAGGTTGAAGCAGGAGTGTCACGGCAGCCAGACTTGCTGGAAGTCCGGCCAGAGAAAGCACGATCAGCCCCTGTCCGAGGCAGTGTGGTATGACCGCAAGCAGGATCAGATAGATCCATGCATCAGCTTGATCGGGGATGATTGTTTCTCCGCTGATGGCGGTACAGATCAGCAGGAATACTGCGCCGACACCCGTGACGCAGACCATGACAGTCAATGCTCCGAAGCTCTGTCGAATCTTCTTGATAGAAAGCAGGTATGACGCGTACCAGAATGCCGTGAACAGCGCGAGAAGATCGCCCACGAGCGGAGATCTGCCTTCCGTCGACTCGGGTCCAGACCACATCAGTATGGCAACGCCTGCGAGTGCCATTACTCCGCCTGCGGCAAATTGCCAGCCCAGTCTTTCCTTGAGTACGAGCCACCCTACGAATCCAACCAGCACGACTTCCAGATTGGCCAGCAGTGTCGCATTGGCCGCGGTCGTCAGTGGAAATGAAAGATGCCAGGTAAGCAGATCAAATCCGAAGATGACGCCCGGCAGAATCAACCAGACGGGTGAGATCTTCTTCTCATGAGTTGCCTGCTTGATTCTGGGTAGAAGAATCAGCCAGACGATCAGAAGAATCGGGAAGGCGAAGAACATCCTCCAGAAGCCAGTTGCAATAGGGCCAACGGTGGAAGCATCCATCGCCATCTTCGGCAGGATTGGCGCGAAGGCTACAGCGAGTGCCCCGATGATCAGGGTGATCATGGGGCCGCGCAGAGACCCTTGTCGGTCATGCTCAGGATGAGGCGGATTGTGGGGGCTCATGTTCCGCTGGGTTGTATCAGGATCACTGGTCATCAGCCTGCTAGACTACCGGTCGATTCACGATATGGAGATATTTCCGATGAACAAGCCCCTGATATTCGTTTCCCTGATCGCTGCTTCCGTTTCATTTGGTTGCAACAATGCTGGCATTGGTGCAGGAGCAGGTGCCGGTATTGGCGCCCTCGCAGGCCAGGCCATTGGTGGGAATACAGGTTCGACGCTGATTGGTGCAGGTGCTGGAGCTGCAGCTGGGTATGTCATTGGAAATGAGATGGACAAATCCCAGGCTGAAAAAGACCGTCAGCGAATGCAGCGGGAAATCGATGAGAATCGTCGCCAATCCAACAACTACGATCAGTGAATTGACATCTGTTTCTTGGTGTCCCAGATGACCTGTTGTGAGCATCGCCTTGCTCGGGTGGATGTGTCCCTTTGAGAGCTTCGCCAGGCCAGATTACCCGCGTCATGATCAGCGAGCCCCGGCTTTACGGGGCCGCAATTGTCGCCATGGTGCTTTCGGCGCTTCTGATGTATCTGGTGCCTCTTATTCCTCAGGTAGTCATAGACGGTGTGCTTCTTGAATCAGGAGAAGGGCCGTCATCCTTTGAACGGTTCATTCTGTCCTTGCTTGGTGGTTCCGAATTCGTAGGTCGAAATCTGTGGTGGCCTGGTCTCGTCATCCTGTTTCTGTCGGTTCTTGCAGGTGCGTTCGCGTACTTCCGGGGAGCGTTCTCTGCCAAGGCTACGGAACGTATCGTCCAGAGGATGCGTGACAACCTCTATCAGAAGCTTCAGCGTGCACCAGTTGGTTTCATTGATCGTTCGGAGACCGGAGATCTGATTCAGCGATGTACCTCGGATGTCGACACGGTCCGGATCTTTCTTTCGGCTCAGGTGGTCGAGGTCGCGAGGGCAATCGCGATGCTGATCGTGCCATTGCCGTTCATGCTGCTGATCAGTCCAGTCATGACCCTCGCCTCGATTGTTTTTCTTCCAGTGATCGTCATCTTCGCGTTCTTCTACTTCAAGCGGATTCGAGTCGCGTTCCTCGATGTCGATGAGGCAGAGGCGGATCTGACGAGTACCGTGCAGGAGAACATCAGTGGGATACGTGTGGTTCGTGCCTTTGCCCAGCAGGAGCAGGAGTGCGAGAAGTTCGATGGCCGCAATGGGCGTCATCGGGATCTGGACAACCACCTGTACAGGGTCCTGGCCTGGTTCTGGTCGATTTCGGATCTCATGTGCATGTCACAGAAGATCATCGTCGTCGGCCTGGGATTGGTTCTTCTGGGGCTCGGGCATCTTGAGGTCGGTGCCTTCTTCTTCTTTCTGACCGTTGTTTCGATGTTCGTCTGGCCCATTCGGCAGATGGGGCGGATTCTGGCGGATCTCGGCAAAGCACAGGTGGCGCTCGGTCGCATCGGTCATGTGCTTGAGCAGCCGGAAGAAAGTCATGGTGAAACAGGCGTCGAACTTGCCCGGGAGTCTCTGGCAGGTGCGATTTCATTCCGCGGTGTGACCTTTTCACATCCAGAGTCGGACCCGGTTCTCCATGACATCAGTTTTGAAGTGGCCGCAGGCTCCACCATTGCATTGGTCGGGCCAAGTGGTTGTGGTAAATCCACGATCATCAATCTTCTGATGCGTTTCTATGAACCGGATGAAGGTTCAATCGAACTGGATGGAATCAGACTTTCTGAGATTGATCGAACATCTCTACGTTCGAATCTGAGTGTAGTCATGCAGGAACCGTTTCTGTATTCCCGAAGTCTGATGGACAATCTGGCGATGGGGCGTGATGGGGCGGAGGAGCGGGAAATCGTCGAAGCGACGACCGTTGCCTCGATCCATGATTCGATCATGGAGTTCGAAGAGGGATATTCGACCGTAGTCGGGGAACGTGGTCTGACGTTGTCCGGTGGACAACGGCAACGCCTGTCGATCGCCAGGGCACTGCTGAGAGATCCTGCGGTTCTGGTCCTTGACGATGCGCTCAGTGCAGTGGACACGAAGACGGAGCGTGCCATCCTCGCGGCGCTCAAGGATCGAAAGCATCGTCATACCACCATTCTGATCGCCCATCGACTGACGACGGTCATGCAGGCGGATGAAGTTCTTGTTCTGGATGAGGGGAGGATTGTCGATCGTGGCAGTCATGATGAGCTGTTGAAGCGTCAGGGCATCTATCGCAGATTCTGGGATATCCAGCACAAGGGCATGGACTCACTGAATGACGACTCATCGGGGGACTCCGCATGAGCCAGGGCACGCCACATGTAGAGGATGTTCTGGGCACCATCGATCGTGGCCTATGGCGTCGAATCGCATCGCATGGCCGGCCATATTCCTCATCCGCGATCGCCATGGTCATCGGCGGGGTGTTGATCGCCGTTGTGGAGAGCATGTTGCCGCTGGTGACAGGCTGGCTCGTCGATGCGGTCGTCGACCAGTCAAGTCCCACAAGGATGACATGGCTCGGAATCCTGTATGTCAGTCTTTGCGTCGGTTTCTGCGTACTCGTCTGGTGGTTCATCGTTGCTGCTGGCAGACTTGCGACGGGCTTGGCACATGATCTTCGACAGGCTTCATTCAAGCGACTCCAGCAGCTGGAATTCGAATATTTCGATCTGCAGCCAGCTGGGTGGTTGGTTTCGAGATTGACTTCCGATTGTCGCAAGGTCGCAAGCTTGATGCCCTGGTTTCTTCTGGATCTCTGCTGGGGTATCACATTCCTCATTCTTGTTGCGACCGCAATGTTGCTGATTGACTATGAGTTGGCGCTCTATGTGATGACCATTGTTCCGATTCTGGTGGTCGTCACCTTCTACTTTCAGGGCAAGCTGTTGCGCAGTTCTCGATTGATGCGCAAGACCAACTCTGAGCTGACGGCGGTCTACAACGAAGGCATCATGGGGGTGCGTACCACCAAGTCGTTGACCAGAGAGCAGGAGAATCTCTCCGAATTCCAGGTTGTCTCCGACACGATGCATCGGCACTCGATGACCAATGCGATCCAGACCTCGATCTTTCTGCCCATCGTGACCAGTGTGGGGAGTATCGGTGTGGGAATTGCGCTCTGGGCAGGTGGTCTGCAGATCGCGGATGGAGAAGGTCTTTCGATCGGCATGTTGGTCGCCTTCATGCAATATGCCGTCCTCTTCGCGATGCCTGTTCAGGAGTTGGCGGCAAGGCTGTCCGACCTCAAGGGCGCCCAGGCGGCAGCAGAACGTATTCAGGGTCTGCTTGACCGAGTGCCGGCCATACGTGATTCAGATGAAGTGCTTGATCGAATGCGTGAGATGCAAGGTGTCACATCGGATGAGCTCGCCATTGATGGTGGCGATGCTGACATCAACACCATCGAATTCAAGGATGTCTCCTTCTGGTACAAGCAGGGCGAGCCCGTGCTGCTCAATCTTGATCTTGCGATTCGTCCCAAGGAAACGATTGCGCTGGTAGGCCCGACGGGTGTGGGGAAGACCACGATTGCTTCACTGTTGTGCAGGTTCTATGAGCCATGTGAAGGTGGGATCTACATCAATGATGTCGAGTATCGAAAGCGAAGTCTTCACTGGCTTCAGTCGAATCTCGGTATTGTCCTGCAGCATCCACATCTGTTCTCGGGGACCGTGGCGCAGAACATCGCCTATGGCATGCCGGGTATCTCGAAGGACAGGATCATCCAGGCTGCCACACAGGTAGAGGCTCATGGATTCATCGAGCAGATGCCACAGGGCTATGAGAGCGAAGTAGGTGAAGGCGGAGGACGTCTCTCGATCGGTCAGCGGCAGTTGATCGCACTGGCTCGTGCTGTCTTGGCAGATCCCCAGGTCTTCGTGATGGATGAGGCTACTTCGTCAGTCGACACCGAAACTGAGCACCATATTCAGCAGGGAATCGAGGCCGCGCTGGCCGATCGGATCGCCGTGGTGATCGCTCACAGGCTCTCCACGGTCCGATCCGCTGACCGGATTCTCGTGGTCGAATCGGGCCAGATCGTCGAGCAGGGCAGCCATGCAGCGCTGCTGGAGGCGGGGGGAGCCTACAGAGAGCTCTATAGACGCCATTTTGCGGGATCTTCCTGAGTGATCATGCGGATATGCAGCTGGTACACCCCCTTCTGTGAGGTATGGTAAAGACATGCCTTTGGGATGAGATCTCAAGAGGATTGGTCCTCCCACCTTCGCAGGTGGCTAGCACTGGAGAGTTTGAATCATGAATATCCGTCGTCTTGCCGGCCTGATTCCGGCCGTGTTGATCAGCACCCAGGTTGCTGCTGATGTCATTGACGTGAACCTGCTTGACCAGATGGAGGAAGTGGGTGCCGAGGGTACCGTTTCTGCACTGGTCTACCTCAACGCACAGGTTGATGTGAAAGCGCTGTCTGACGATATTGCCGAGCAGCGGTTTACCCGCTCGCATCGTCATCAGATCGTCGTTGACGCACTCCGTGACATGGCGGATGCGACACAGGGCCCCTTGCTTGCGCGGCTTGGTGAACTTCAGGATCAGGGTTCGGTTGATCGAATCAAGCCGTTCTGGATCAGCAACCTGGTCAGCATTCAGTCTCGTCCGGCCGTCATCATGGAACTTTCCGATCGCGACGACGTGCTCCACATCTATCGAGATTATGGCATCGAGCTGATCGAGCCTGTTTCCGGTCCGATTGACAATCCTCGTGGCCAGGCCCGTGGTGCAGTCGAAGCAGGCGTTGATGCGGTCAACGCTCCGGATTGCTGGAACATGGGCATTGATGGTTCAGGTGTTCTGGTTGCGATTCTTGATACGGGTGTTGATGGCAGCCATCCTGCATTGAGCAGTCGATGGGCGGGCAATCTTCCCGAGTACTCCGGTCATCCAGAGTGGGCGTTTCTCGATCCTTACAACGGAAATCATGGCAATCCCTATGACTCCGGTTCTCATGGCACCCATGTCCTGGGTACGGTCTGCGGCGGTAATCCCGGCGACGCCATCGGTGTTGCGCCTGGGGCAAGTTGGATCGCTTCCGCTGGTATTGACCAGGGTGGTATTTCTTCCACCGTCACCAGTGCGATCGAGGCCTTCGAGTGGTTTGCTGATCCCGATGGAATTTCATTCACCTCATGGGATGTGCCGAATGTGGTTTCCAACTCATGGGGCCTGGTGACGAGCCACGGCTACCCGCCATGCGATCAGACCTTCTGGTCCTATCTCGACAACATCGAGGCTGCTGGGTGCCTTGTTCTGTTTGCGGCAGGCAACGAGGGAAGCAGTGGGCTTCGTCGACCCGGCGATCGCGCGACTGACGATTATTCCACGTGTGCGGTAGCTGCCATCGATCCACATAGCTCTGGATATCCCGTTGCCAGTTTCTCCTCTCGTGGTCCAACCGCCTGCACGCCTTCGGGCTCCTCGGCCATCAAGCCGGACATCTCCGGTCCAGGCGTGGATACACGTTCGAGTGTTCCTGGGGGTGGCTATTCCAACTACAGCGGGACCTCGATGGCGACACCTCACCTCAATGGTGTGGTCGCACTGGTCTGTCAGGCCAACCCGGATCTTGATGTCGAGACCATCAAGGAAATCATCTATTCCACCGCGCTTGATCTTGGCAGCACCGGTGAAGACAACGATTACGGCAATGGTCTGGTCGACGCTTATGCAGCGGTCCAGCAGGCTCTGGAAACCGTTTCACTGTCCTGGTCCTATCCTTCAGGTCGCCCTGAATGGATCGAGCCTACGGGCGGAACGGAAATCGAACTCACGATCACTGGTCAGGAAGCTACGCCTGATATCTCGACTGCGAAGCTGCATGTCATACTCGGTGGTGGTGTCGTCGATGTGCCACTTGTCCATGATGGAGGTCCCAACTTCCGTGCGGTCTTCCCCGAAGTGGACTGCAATCAGGAAGTGATCTACTGGTTCTCCGTTGAAACAACTGACGGCGACATGTCCTACAGTCCCTATGCAGCACCCAATGAGAGCTTCTCCGGCATGGGTCTTTCCGGCTACGAGGAAAGCTTCAAGGATGAGTTCCAGACTGATCAGGGTTGGACGGTTGATTCGGGTGCCGTGGAAGGCAACTGGATCCGCGTGATTCCAAGTGAAGGCGGCAACCGTTGTGATGCGGGATCCGATTCGGATGGTTCCGGATACTGCTTCGTCACCGGCAATGCCGGCGATGAGGACGTTGATGGTGGAACAACCATCCTGACCTCGCCTTCAATGGACGCCAGCGATTCGCAGGCGGTATTGGAATTCGATTTCTGGTATAGCAATGGCAGCAGTTGTGCAGGAGCTGATCCGCTCAACGATGTCTTCGAGATCGAGATTTCCGATGATTTTGGTTTAACCTGGTTGAATCTCGAAACCGTCGGACCTGGTGGAGACGATGTCAATGGCGGCTGGAAGAGTCGTTCGTTGCAGGTCTCGGATATCGCGGGTATCGATCAGTCGAATCCAATTCAGATTCGCTTCGTCTGCGGTGATCTCAACGATGGCTCGATCATCGAGGCTGGCGTCGACAACGTCCGAATCGGCTACTACTACTGCAATGATGAGCTCTGCCCCGGCGACCTCAACAATGATGGTGTGATCGGTGTCGACGACATTCTCTTCCTCATCTCTGCCTGGGATACTGCGAATGGAGATGTCAATGGAGATGGAACCACGAATGTCGATGACATTCTGATTGTTCTGGCCTCCTTCGGTGATGAGTGCTGAGCACTCGATTCAGTTTGATTCAGCCACGGCCCGGCGCATCATGCGTCGGGCCGTGTTCTTTCAATTCGGTCTGAATCTTGAATTGCCTGCTACAGTTTCGGCATGTTGTATTCCATGTTGATCAGTATCGCTCTCTTCGCCAATCCAGCGGTTCATTCGGTATCGGACATTTCCCAACAGTTCAGCTTCTACATGGATGGTCGATTTCATCGCCAGTACCTGAAGGACGATGCTGTGGATGTGCGCAACTGGGGCAGCCTTTCGGAGCTGGATCTCAGCAATATCAATCTGCTGCTGCTCACGGGCGGTGATGCTCGTATTCCATACGACGACGGCGCGAGGAAGAACATTTCCGACTTTCTCACAGGCGGTGGGACCGTGCTCATCATGGCTGACGGGACTGGTAAATCAGTACCCGTGGCCCCGTTCGTGGAGTCCTACGGCGCCACGTTGCACAACAAGGCCGCCAGCAAGCCCTTGAAGGGATTGAATGAATTGGCCGACCAGGAAATCACCTTTCGTCGTGGGGGGACCCTGAAGCTGGATGAGAACTGGAGTCCACTCATCGTTGATCAAGCCGGTCGACCTGTACTTGCTGAACGCCCAGTTGGGGCCGGTACGCTCGTGCTTGGAAGCCGGGGGTTGTTCGGCCAGAAGCCAGATGCATCTGATCCAATCAATGATGCATGGGTGGGGCCCATGCTGACCGCACGTGCCGCCAGCAAGCCCATTGATCCAAAGCGAAAGCCTCGGCGAACCTGGGCCGAGGACAGTCGAATGGCTGGTCCCTTGAAGATCGAGTTCCATGATGGGACTGAGCAGTTCGCGGATGACATTGTCGAGGTCTATGAAGAGGTTCGTCCTCACATGCTCGCGATCACCGGGGTTGAACCTGCTCCTGGAATGATCCAGCGGATGTTGATTCTTCCGACCGGAGGCGGTGGTTTTTCAAGCGGCGTCTGCATTGCCATTGGTGCCTGGTGGGGTGGCTTCCCGGAGAAGCGTTATCCAATGGTTGAATTGATTTCCCATGAAGCAGGGCACTCCTGGGTACTGCCGCATCCGGAGCCGCTCTGGAATGAGCCGATTGCGACCTGGTTCGGAATTCAGGTTGGACGTCGTCTGGGCATGCCTGAGGCGGAGCAGACCCTACATCGGCAACTCCGCAAGGGGAGGAAGCACGATCCGGACTTCACGAAGATGGATCCGATGGCTGAAGGTGCTCCGCGAGATCTGATCTGGGGAAAATCGTATTTCGTCTTTGAAGAACTTGAGCGGAAGCATGGTCCCGGTGCGATGGCCAAGTACTTCATAGCCAAGCGGAAGCTCGTTCCAGCTCAACGGCAGGGCTATTCCATGGATGACTGTGTTGCGGTCTGGAGCATGGCTACTGGAGAGGACCTGTTCCCATGGTTCAGATCTCTTGCCTTTGATGTTGATCGATCCCGCACTGATCTGCCGATGCCTTGATTCCGCTGATGGCCGTAACGTGGTATCGTTCCGGCCCATAAGGCCCAGATTCATGCTTCATACTGCTGACCCAAATCTTCGGAACATCGCGATCATTGCCCATGTCGATCATGGCAAGACGACGCTGGTGGATTCCATGCTCGCCTTCTGTGGGTCGATGGAACTCGATCGTTCCGAAGCTGATTGCATCCTTGACTCTGATCCACTTGAAAAAGAGCGTGGTATCACGATCACCTCCAAGAACTGTGCCGTGACCTATCGTCCCAAGAGTGGTGACCATGCAGGCAAGACCTGTCGAATCAACATCATCGATACTCCTGGTCATGCTGATTTTGGTGGTGAAGTTGAACGCGTGCTCAAGATGGCCGATGGTGTTCTGCTGCTGGTTGATGCCTTTGAAGGGCCCATGCCTCAGACCAGATTCGTTCTTGGCAAGGCCTTGGAACTGGACCATCCAGTCGTCGTTGTGATCAACAAGTGTGATCGTCCGAATGCTCGGCCTGATGATGTGATGACCGAGGTCTTCGATCTTCTGGTGGCGCTTGGTGCCAGCGATGAACGGCTCGATTTCCCTGTGATCTACGCCTCCGGTCTGGATGGGTGGACATCACTTGAGGAAGGTGTTCATGAAGGTGACATGCAGCCCTTGCTTGATGGGATCATGGAGCATATTCCTGCGCCCGTCGGCTATGCCGATGTACCGCTGCAGATGCTCATCGCAAGTCAGGATTATTCCCCTTACGCGGGACGCATCGCCATTGGTCGTATCTATGCGGGCGCCTTGTCCGCTGGCCAGGCCGTGACGGTCTGTCATGAGCATGAGAATCGAATTGCCAGAGCGCAGAAGGTCTATCGATTCAAGGATCTTGGCAAGGCTCCTGCAGAGCTTGTTTCAGTAGGAGACCTGTGTGCAGTGGAAGGCATCGGTGACTTCGAAATCGGCGACACCATTGCTTGTCCAGAGCAGCCCAACCCGATTGCTCGTATCGCAGTTGATGAACCCACGCTTCACATGCTGTTCCGGATCAACGACTCGCCCAATGCTGGGCGTTCAGGTCAGTACGTGACCTCTCGTCAGATTTCCGATCGTCTGCAGCGTGAGCTACGCAGCAATCTGGCCTTGCGAGTCGAGCAGGGTGATGGGGCGGATGAGTTCAAGGTTGCTGGTCGCGGGCTGCTCCATCTCGGGATCCTGCTGGAGAACATGCGTCGCGAGGGCTACGAACTGACAGTCGGTCGTCCTCAGGTCATTGAAAAGGTGATTGATGGGGTCAAGTGCGAACCGATTGAGCTGTTGACTCTGGATGTGGACCATGATCATGTCGGTGCTGCCATGGAGCTTCTTGGTCTGCGCGGTGGTGAAGTACAGTCTCTGGAGCAACGTGATGATCGCACGCATATTGAGTGCGAGATTCCGGCTCGTGGACTCATCGGGCTTCGTAGTCACATGTTGACGGCGACTGGCGGCGAAGCAGTGATGTACCACTGTTTTCAGAAATACGCCCCAGTACGAACGACTGCCTACAGACGAAGCAATGGCGTGATGGTGGCTACCGCTGCTGGTCAAGCTGCGATGTACTCGATGCTCAATCTTTCGCAGCGTGGAATTCTTTTCGTGGAACCTCAGGATGTGGTCTATGCGGGTCAGATCGTCGGTGAGAATTCACGTGACAATGACCTTGGTGTGAACATCGTCAAAGGCAAGGCCTTCTCGAATGTTCGTGAATCGACCAAGGAGGCCACGGTAGTGCTCAAGGCATCCCGGGAAATCACACTGGAGTCGGCTCTTGAGTACATCCAGGATGACGAACTGGTGGAAATCACGCCTGATGACATCCGGCTACGCAAGAAGATTCTCGATGAGACGAAGCGAAAGCAGTTGGCGCGTCAACAGAAATCAACGGCCTGAATCCACGGTGTCGACAACAGCTTCGGCTTCGCTACGATGGTGATATGACAGCAGCCATTGGCATCATGACCGTATCCGATCGTGCCTTTCGTGGAGCGTATGAGGACCGAGGAGGGCCCGCGATTCAGCAGTGGCTCGAGGAGGTGCTGAGCTCTGCCTGGAAAGGCGTGCCTCTGCTCGTGCCCGATGAGCAGGATCAGATCGAACAGGGGCTGATTTCACTGTGCGATGATGGTGGATGCAGTCTGGTCATCACGACTGGAGGGACAGGGCCAGCCCCTCGAGACATCACGCCTGAGGCGACTGTGGCGGTCTGTGATCGACTGCTGCCTGGATTTGGGGAACTGATGCGGTTGGAATCGCTCAAATCTGTTCCCACTGCCATTCTCTCCCGCCAATTGGCAGGAATTCGAGGGTCCAGTCTGATCATCAACCTGCCAGGAAAGCCAGCAGCGATTGCTGAATGTCTCGATGCGGTCTTTGCGGCTGTGCCATACTGCCTGGACCTGATTGGGGGAGCAAGGCTTGAGACTCGCCCAGAGCGGTTGGTTGCATTCCGTCCGGGCGCTACAATGTCATCGTGACGGCACCGATGACCATCTCGCAGCTTGATGAAGCATTCGAATTCCTTGAGGATTGGGAAGACCGCTATCGCTTCATCATGGATCTGGGCAAGAAGCTTCCGCCTCTTCCTGAAGAAGATCGTCATGAGGGCAATCTCGTCCACGGTTGCCAGAGCACGGTGTGGGTATCAGCCGAGGCACCTGAAGGGCCGTCAGGCCAGGTAGTACTGCATGCCGACAGTGACTCGGATCTTGTGAAGGGCCTTGCCGCGATGGTGATCATCATTCTTGCCGGCAAGACTCCGGCCAAGATTGCTACTTGCGACATTGAGGCTGAATTTGATCGGCTTGGATTGCATGAGCACCTCAGCCCCACGAGGAGCAATGGTCTGCATGGCATGGTTCGTCAGGTCAAATCACGAGCCGTGACACTTGCTGCTGATCAGTGATGAAGTCTATTTGCGACTTCAGCGACTTGGCGACCAACCTCAAGGCATTGCTCATGCATTGATTCAGGTGCCAGTATCCCATCCGGAGACAGCGATTCGTGGATCTTGCCGACAGCTACTTGCTGTGGGATCACGAATACCTGAATGTGGGATAGGATTGTTCGAACAGGAGTAAGTCCACGGATGCCTCCATTTGGACCTGGCGAGGCGGATACCAGCCCAGCCACTTTGTTCCTAAAGCATGCCAGTCTGGGCTGACCTTCCTCAGGTCTTGTCAGCCAGTCAATCGCATTCTTGAGGGCTGCCGTGATGGAGCCGTTGTATTCAGGGCAGCCGATGATCATGCCCTGGTGGTCTCGAAAGAGTGCTCGGAGTTCAACCACTTCCTTTGGAGGGGCATCTCTGGATTCCTCGTCCTCATTGAAGAGGGGGAGTGGATAGTCTGCCAGATGGATGACGTGAGTGTCTGCACCGGCTTCGCGAGCACCACTGGCTGCAATTTCAGCAATCCTGTGGTTCCATGAATCACGTCGAAGGCTGCCACCAAAGGCAAGAATTTGTGCGGGCATCAGGGGGCTCCAGTTCTGTGTGCGGATACGAAGTGTAGCGAGACCATCCAATGTGGGCATAATTCGGTTAGGGTTGTCACGTGCACGGTTCAGATCAGGCATCCAGCAAGGGACTCTCCGGCAAACGCTTGTCGCTCTTTGTCCTGGCCATGATGAATGTGGCCGTCGTCGTCGGGCTCGAAGGCCTGCCCACCATGGGCAACTACGGTCTCAGCCTGATCGTGATCTATGCCTTCTTCACGCTGATCTTCTTCCTGCCGGTCGGGCTGGCTGCGGCTGAACTTGGGGGTGGTTGGCCCGCGGAGGGTGGGGTCTACAACTGGATCAAGGAGGCCTTGGGGCAACGAATGGCATTCGTCGGCATCTGGTGCCAATGGGTCCAGATTGTCGTCTGGTATCCAACCGTACTTGCATTGTGTGCCACATCGGTCGCCTACATGATCAATCCTGAGCTGGAAAAGCATGTCTGGTTCACGATGCCGATTCTGCTGGTCGTCTTCTGGGCGTCGACCCTGATCAATTTCAAGGGACTTCATTTCAGTGGCCTTCTGACGACCATCTGCCTCTATGCAGGTACGTTCATACCTGTTCTGCTGGCGATCGGATTTGCAGTCTGGTGGGTAGGCAGTGGGAATGAAAGCTATGTCCCGCTGACCTGGGATGCCTTGTTCGATTTCACACCCAATCGCTCGGGCGATTCCACCAGCCACGAGACAACCATTGGCTCATTGGTTGCTGCGGTAGCCGTGTTCTCATTTCTCTCAGGTCTGGAAGTCAATGCAGTCCACTTTCTCCGTGTGCGAAACATCCAGCGAGCAATTCCGCTTTCGCTGCTGATCTCCGGCATTCTGGTGCTCGTGATGTCGATTCTCGGTGCACTCAGTGTGGCCGTTCTGGTCCCATTGGATGAGATTGATCTCACGGCTGGCACACTTCAGGTTTTCCAGAAGGTGTTCGAGCCACTGGGTATTGAATGGATGTTGCCGATCATTGCCTTTCTGGCGCTCTTCGGAATGATCGGGCACATCATGGTCTGGGTCATCGGGCCGACCGAGTCACTGCGTGTGGCCGCAGATGACGGTGTGATTCCACCGATTTTCCAGAGAACCACGGCAGGCGGAGCGCCGAGGAATGTGATGTTGGTACAGGCCGTCGTGGTCTCCCTCATCTGCCTGCTCAATCTGTTCCTTGACATGAACCGCGTCTTCTATGTGCTCACCATCATTTCAGCTCAGATCTATCTGGTGATGTACGGCTTGATGTTCATCTCGTTGATCAAGCTTCGGATCAGTCATCCAGATGTGGAACGTCCGTTCCGCGTTCCCGGAGGCATGCCTGGTGTGTTCCTCGTGGGTGGTGTCGGGTTTCTTGGTTGTCTTGGCGGAATCGTGTTTGGCTTCTTCCCGCCTGAACAGGCAGATATCACGATGCCTGCAAACATTCTGGTTCCGCTTGTCGCCATTGGTTTCTCTGTGACCGTCATACTGCCGTTCATCTTCTTCCAGTGCCGAAACCCCGCCTGGGCGAAGAACGCCGACTTGCCCAGAGCTGAGGAGGCCAGGACCCGATGGATCAGAGGTGATTGATGGGACTGATCATTTCCATGTGGTCAGGTCCGCGGAATATCTCAACTGCATTGATGAGGGCCTGGGAAAATCGATCCGATACGGAAGTATGGGATGAGCCCCTGTATCCCTGCTATCTGTCGCGGACCATGCTGGATCACCCCGGTCGCGATCATGTTCTTTCTGCCCATGCAGATGAAGTCGACTACGACTTCGTGGCCAGACGTCTTGTTTCAGGATCTGCCAGTTCCGTCTTCTATCAAAAGCACATGGCTCATCATCTCCTTGATGGCATGAATCGTGAGTGGATGGATGATCCTGCGATTGTTCATTGTTTCCTGCTCCGTGAGCCCCGTGAAATGATTCTTTCATTGCATGCCCGTTATCCAGCCATGGAACTGGAAGACACCGGCCTGCCGCAGCAGCTTGAGATCTTCAGCAGAGTTCGTGAACGAGGGATCGCGCCACCTGTTGTCGATGCACGTGATGTTCTGGAAGATCCTGAGCGGACTCTTGGGCTGCTCTGTGAGGCACTCGGGGTTCCCTTTGAGGATTCGATGCTTTCCTGGCCTGCAGGGCCACGGGACAGTGATGGGGCCTGGGCTGACTTCTGGTATGACTCGGTCCGTCAATCAACTGGTTTCGAGCCCTGGCGAGCACGAGATGGGGAGCTGTCGCCTCGTCTTCTCAAGGTCTATGAACAATGCAGGCCGCTTTATGATGAGCTCCATCAGTATCGTTTGAAGAGGTGAACCAATGCTTCAGCAGTTCGATGAACGCAACCGTGATCTCAAGATCAACATCAATGGGGAGTTGATTCACCGTGATCAGGCTGGCATCAGTCCCTTCGACTCTTCGGTACAGGGGGGTGATGCAGTGTGGGAAGGACTGCGTGTCTATGACGGTCGAATCTTCCGATTGCGTGAGCATCTGGATCGCCTGCGAAGTTCGGCATTGGCCATGGCCTTTGCCGAGATCCCATCACATGACCACATCATCAACGAAATTCGGCGGACCCTCGAAGCCAATGGCATGCAGGATGGTGTCCACATCAGGCTGACCCTTACTCGTGGTCTGAAGATCACCAGTGGGATGGATCCGAGGCTCAATACAGCTGGCCCGACCTTGATCGTGCTGGCTGAATACAAGGCTCCGGTCTATGACAAGACGGGCCTGAAGTTGATTACCAGTTCGGTTCGCAGGTTTGCTCCTGACATGCTGGATCCAAAGATCCATTCCTGCAATCTGATCCAGTCGATTCTTGCCAAGATCGAAGCAACGCATGCCGGCGCTGATGACGCCTTGATGCTTGATGCCAGAGGATTCATCGCAGAGACCAATGCGACTCATTTATTCTTTGTTTCAGAGGGAATCGTCATGACCTCAAGGCTGGTCGCCTGTCCTGAAGGGATCACCCGTTCGGTAGTGCTTGATCTCTGTCGAAAGAATGGTATTCCATTCCAGGAACGTGATCTTTCATTGACCGAAGCCTATCGGGCGGATGAAGTCTTCTGTACCGGAACGATGGGCGAGCTGGCCATGGTCTGCGAGATCGATGGTCGAAACATCGGTGATGGAGATGTCGGGCCGATGACGAAACGGCTGTCAGAACTCTTCGTGCAATGTGTTCAGGAAGAAGCCGAACCTGTGCTGGTCTGATCGTCAGCTGGATTGCTGCTGCCCAAAGGTTGGCGCCAGAATCGGGTAGAGCGTTCGCCATCGCTCATGGATATCGGGGTACAGCGTTGCGTCCTGAGATGGTCTGGTCTCTGCTGTTTCTCTGACAAACTCATTCATGGCATCGGTCACGGAGTTGAAGCGGCCGCCACCTGCCATGGCCAGCAGTGCAGCGCCATAGGCGGACCCATCGGTGACGTTGACCGTCGTGATCGTGCAGCCGAAAATGTCCGCGGCCATCTGTCTCCAGAATGCACTGCGAGCGCCGCCTCCCGTCATCCTTATTCGGTCGATCTGGTGTCCTGTGTTCGTGATGAGATCCAGGCAGTCTCGAAGGCCGAACATGATTCCTTCCAATACAGCTCTTGCAAAATGCGAGCGGTCGTGCTGATTGGTAATTCCAGTGAATGATCCTGTTGCTGCCGGGTTGGCGTGTGGAGTTCTTTCTCCAGTCAGATAAGGAAGAAATGAAAGCCCGTCAGCACCCGGGACTGTTCTCTGAGCACCTTCGATGATGCGGTCATAGCCTGCAGCATCACCTTCTTCGAACACGTCTCGATACCAGCGTAAACTGCCGCCTGCACTGAGCATGACTCCCATCACATGCCAATGGCCAGGTATCGCATGGCAGTATCCATGCATGGCTCCCGTGGGATCATGCGGGCATTGAGGTGTTGCGGCAAAGATGACACCGGAGGTGCCGAGATTCAGTGAGCATGCCGTGTGGCTGCTGATGCCACATCCAATTCCTCCTGCAGCCTGGTCTCCGGCACCTGCAACGACCGGTGTGCCTGCTCGAAGTCCTGTCTCTTTTGCGGCTTCAGAAGTGATCTGTCCAACGATGTCCGACGATTCCGCCAGGCGAGGCAGGATCGAAGGGTTCAGGTTCAGATCCTGAAGGAGTTGATCAGACCATGTTCGCTCTGACAGATTCAGCAGTGAAGTTCCGCTGGCATCAGTCACATCCATGACATGTTCGCCGGTCAATTGGAGGCGTACATGATCCTTCGGCAGCAGTATGCGGGCGGCACGTGCGTAGATCTTTGGTTCATGATTCCTGACCCAGAGAATCTTCGGAGCGGTGAAGCCGGTCATCGCAGGCTTGCCGGTGATCTGGATCAGGCGATCACGGCCAACTGCTTCGTGAATCTCATCGCATTCTGAGGCGGTTCGTTGATCATTCCAGAGAATGGCAGGTCGAAGAACTGCATCATTTTCATCGAGCATGATCAGACCATGCATCTGGCCGCTGAGCCCGATCGCAGCAATGGAATCGCTGGTAAGTTCCATTGCGGCCAGTACCTGTTGGATGGCAGAGCAGGTTGCGGTCCACCAATCCGCCGGATGCTGTTCTGACCAGCCTGATTGGGGTGAATCCGAGGTAATGTCGCAGGTTGCAGTGCGAATCACCTGGCCATCTTCCTGGCTCACGGCCAGAACGCGTACACCGCTTGTGCCGATATCAATGCCAAGGACGTAGGGGCGTGCTGTCATCAGTCCTCACAGGGGTAGTCAAGAGGTTCATTCAACTCGTCCCCAGCGTAGCGACCGGAGCGCGTCGGCGGTGTGTCTCCGTTAGCATGCGAAAAAATTACATGGAGCCAGAAGGAGTCTAGACATGCCACGACCGGTGACAATCTTTACAGGCCAATGGGCCGATCTTCCCCTTACTGAAATGGCCAGAATCGCAGGTGGGATGGGGTATGACGGCCTTGAGCTGGCTTGTTGGGGTGACCATTTCGACGTCACTCAGGCGCTTGAGGACGACAGTTACTGTCAGGGTCGGCATGATCTTCTGGCCGAGCATGGCCTCAAGTGCTGGGCCATCTCAAGCCATCTGGTTGGGCAGGCGGTCTGTGACCGAATTGATGAACGGCATCATCACATCCTTCCTGATCATATCTGGGGGCATGGAGATGCCGAAGGGGTGCGTGAGCGAGCAGCAGAGGAGATCAAGAAGACGGCTCGAGCAGCGGCAAGGCTTGGAGTGCCTGTCGTGAATGGCTTCACCGGTTCCTCGATCTGGCCTGATATCTACTTCTTTCCGCCAACTTCTCCTGAACATGTGAAGCGAGGGTATGACGACTTCGCCAATCGATGGGGGCCCATCCTCGATGTCTTCAAGCAGGAGGGTGTCAAGTTCGCGCTTGAGGTTCATCCTGGTGAAATCGCCTATGACATCTATACGGCGGAAGCTGCGCTTGAAGCTGTTGGACATCATGAATCATTCGGATTCAACTTTGATCCCAGTCATCTGATTTGGCAGGGTATTGATCCGGCACGTTTCATTGATCGCTTTGCTGATCGAATCTTCCATTGCCACATGAAGGACACGCGAGTACTTCAGGATGGAGAGCGCAGCATTCTTGGTTCGCACCTTCAGTTTGGTGATTCCCGTCGAGGATGGGATTTCGTGAGTGTTGGCCGAGGTGATGTGGACTTTGATCAGATCATCAGAGCGTTGAACAGAGCTGGCTATGACGGCCCCTTGTCGGTTGAATGGGAAGACAGCGCCATGGATCGGCTGCAAGGCGCACGAGAAAGCTGTGATTATGTACGTGCAGTTGAGATTGCACCTCCCGGTACCGGCTTCGAAGATGCCTATGCAACTGACCAGACTGCGGAAGCGACGGCCTGATGAGTATGCGACCAATACGCATGGGCATGGTCGGTGGCGGTCGTGATGCCTTCATCGGTGCGGTGCATCGCATGGCGGCGTCACTTGACGGCAGCATGGAGCTTGTTGCTGGTGCGTTGTCTTCGACTCCTGAGAAGGCCATGGCCAGTGGGGCTGATCTTGGCCTTGACGCGGATCGCACCTATCCCAGTTGGGAACAGATGCTCGAGTCCGAGTTGGCATTGCCGGCAGATCAACGAATTGAAGCGGTCGTGATCGTCACGCCGAATCACGTTCATTTTCCAGTTGCCAAGGCAGCAATGGAAGCAGGCTTTCATGTGGTCTGTGACAAGCCACTGGTTTTGACGGATGAAGAGGCTTCTGAGCTTGTCGCTGTTCAGCAGAAGACTGGGCGCGTTTTTGCGGTCACCTACAACTACACGGGCTATCCGATGATCAAGGAGGCTCGCCATCTTGTGCAGCGCGGTGCGATCGGCAAGGTTCGCAAGGTCATCGTCGAATACAACCAGGGTTGGCTCGCGACTCCCCTTGAAACGAGTGGGCAGAAGCAGGCGGACTGGCGTACGGATCCGAAGCGAGCGGGTGCTGGCGGCGCGATGGGTGATATCGGTTCTCATGCCGAAAATCTGGTTTCCTATGTCACCGGTTTGAAGATCTCGGAGTTCACATCTGATGTCACCACCCATGTCGAGGGAAGAAGCATTGATGATGACACCTCCATCCTTCTTCGATTCGAAGGAGGTGCGAGAGGCATTCTTACTGCATCACAGATCTGCCCTGGATGTCTCAATGATCTCAGATTGAGAGTGTGGGGGACCCAGGGCGGTCTGGCCTGGCATCAGGAAGATCCCAATACACTCAAGCAGACCTCTCTTGAAGGCCCTGATCGAATTCACCATCGTGCAGATGGCAGTCTGTGTGATGCTGCGACGGCGGTTACTCGCTTGCCGGGCGGGCATCCAGAAGCATTCATCGAAGCCTTTGCCAATGTCTATCGTGGGGCTGCAGCAGCGATGCATGCAGGCCAGGATGATGGCGAGGGGTACGACTATCCGACCGTGCATGATGGTGCACGGGGCGTGAAGTTCATTGGTGCGGTGATTGCCGGCGGTGGACAGGGTTGGCAGAAATTTCAGGAGTAGTGTGATGAAGTCAGTGGTTCCCGCAATTCTGATGTGTGTTGGTGGCGTTGCTGCCGCCGATTCGCTCCCTGAAGTACTCGTCTTTTCCAAGACGACGGGATTTCGTCACGGCTCGATTGCAGCAGGCGTCCAGGCCTTGACGGAGCTTGGCGAGGATTCTTTCGTGGTTGAAGCAACCGAAGATCCGAGCGAGTTCACCCCTGGCAATCTCACTCGTTTCGATGCAGTTGTATTTCTGAATACGACTCAGGATGTTCTGGATGAGTCGCAGCAGGAGGCCTTCGAGGCATATCTCCGCCATGGTGGTGGTTATGTCGGCATACATGCCGCTGCCGATACCGAATATGAGTGGCCCTTCTACGGGAAGTTGCTTGGCGGAGCCTGGTTCAAGACCCATCCCGCAGTACAGGAAGCGATTGTCGTGGTCGAGGATCGTCATCATCCGACACTCTCTCATGTGCCTGCTCGCTGGACGCAGACTGATGAATGGTACGAGTTCCGTGCCAATCCACGGTCCCGGGTTCATGTTCTGGCTTCACTTGATGAGTCGACCTACAACGTGGCTGAAGGAATGGGCGATCATCCGATCATCTGGACCGTGCCAGTGGGTGATGGGGCGGGTATCTATACCGGTGGTGGGCATACCGTCGAAAGTTTCAGTGAACCTTCATTTCGTGAACATCTGAAAAGATGTGTCCACTGGGCGATGAATGATGGCTGGATTGATCTCACGCCACAGCAGGGGATGAAAGGCTGGAGCGATTCCGATCAGTGGATCAATGCCGGTGCTGTGATGGTCAATCCGGATTCACCACGTGCCTTGCTTCCGCAAGGGCAGGATGGTGGTGTCTTGGTAAACGGTGATGGGCATGTGTCCGATCTGCGTACCGTTTCAGAGTTTGGCGATGTTGAACTTCATGTCGAGTTCATGGTTCCTGAGGGGAGCAACTCGGGTGTCTATCTCCAGGATCGCTATGAGATCCAGATTCTTGACAGTTGGGGCAAGTCCGACCCTCAGCATGATGACTGCGGCGGTGTGTATCAGCGGTGGGATGATGCTCGTGAGCCACGAGGCTATGAAGGGCGTCCGCCTCGAGTGAATGCCGCCCGCAAGCCAGGTCACTGGCAGTCCTATGACATCATCTTCAGGGCACCCAGATTTGATGCGGACGGCAACAAGACCGCCAATGCCCGCTTTGAACGCGTGACGCACAACGGGATCGTCGTTCATGAAGACGTGGAGCTGACGGGTCACACCCGTGCCGGTCGAGGTGGTCCTGAGGCGGCGTTCGGTCCCTTGAGATTGCAGGGCGACCATGGTCCTGTTGCCTACCGCAATATCAGGATTCGTCGAATCGACGAGTCGACTTCAGGCCAGTGACGGAATTCACTCGGGGCAGTCGCCGAACTCGGCCACGACCGCCAGCAGGTCATTGACTCCTACGACCGTGTCTCCGTCTACGTCTTCCACGCAGATGCAGCCACCCCAGGCGCTGATGACCTGAAGGATGTCATCCGTGTCGACATCGCCATCGGCATCAACATCCATGGCACACACGGGGCAGAAGTCATTGCCGCCGTTGTCCTGCCAACCGCCGAGAATATGATCGGGCAAGCTGTTGCAGAATGAACTGCCGGAGAGGTTGGGATCATTGCAGGTGCAGGCGCTTGCAATGGCGCCGCCGCGGAGGCCCGCCGTGTTTCCATCAAACATGCAGTCGATGTGCTGGCCATCGCTGTCATTGCCGTAGGCGATTCCTACGCCGAACACATCAGCGGTGTTCTGGAGAAAGCTGGAATTGCGGATGATGGGGTAGCTGAATTCATGGAGTCGCAATCCACCGCCATCGCCAGTGGCATGATTGGCAATGAAGAGGCAATCCTCGATCACAGGGCTGCCTTCCCAGATTCCGATTCCACCACCGAAGTGGGCGGAGTTCTTGGTCAGGATGCAATTGCGAATGGTGGGGGCTGAGCTGACGACGGCGATGCCACCGCCCAGCGTGAAGCTCTCATTGGCATGGAGGCTGCCTGTGCCGCCAGTGATCGTGAAGCCTTCCAGCACGGCACCGGGGCCTTCCTGGGTACGGAAGAGCACGCCGCTGGATACTCCATTGGAATCGATCGTGGTTGACTCGGGCCCATCACTTGAGCGAACGGTCAGATCCTTGCCACGGAAATCAAGGCGACCTGGCCAGGTCCCCGGTCCTACCGTGATCACATCTCCACTGGAGGCAGCATTCACAGCATCCTGAATGCTTGCATAATCGCCCGGGACGGCATAATCGGCCCCCAGTGCCGACGGTGAGATTGCCAGCAGTGCTGAAAGGGCAAGAATCGCTGTTTTTGAGGTCTTCATGGGGGATCTTTCGCAGCAGAGGTGAATGTGGTTTCACCAATAAAGTAACCACCATTTCATTATGCCACATTCAAGGGTTCATACCAGTCCTTCAGCCGCACATTCGGGGTTGGTTTTTCGCCCAAAACCCTGATTTATGCCTCATTAGGGCCGATCCTCGGCTTGCAAAGCAGTGATCTCCGGATACTCTCAATGAACAGGGATCTGCGTCGGCTGTGGCTGCGGATTGATCTGTGATTCCCCATCGTCTGAACCACACCCTAATCAAGATTTAAAGAGCGGAGAGCACGGCGTGATGACTAAGAAGTACACCAGGAATGTGATGACAACCCTGGCTCTTGCAGCCGCAACCTCACTGGCAGCGACAGCGCATGCCCGGGATGGTGCACAGGTTGAAGTGATTCAGGACGATGCCACTGGCACGGTTCTGCAATATGAATTCGCTGCTCCCACCCTCAAGCAGGTCCGGGTTGGCAATGAAGCAGCAGTCATCGTTCAGCTTGGAGACGAAAGCATCAATGCTGCCGCTGGCGATCCAGCCATCGCTGATGTCCGTCGTTCAATCACCATTGGTCCTGACGCGAAAGTCGCAGCCACTTTCATTGGTGGTGACTTCGTGGAGATGCATGACATCGACGTCGCTTCATCCCGTGGTCCGATTCTTCGATCCATCGATCCGGCTACTGTTCCCTACACCTTCGGTGAAGCCTATGAGCAGGATGCTTTCTGGCCGAATGAAACGGTCGAACTCGGCGATCCATACATCATCCGCAATCAGCGTGGTGTGATCGTTGATGTAAATCCAATCCAGTACAACCCTGTTACGAAGACACTTCGTGTCTATCGCAACATGACGGTCAAAGTCGAGCCAGTAGGCATCGACAACGGAAATGTTCTTGATCCAGCCAAGAAGAAGGTTGATGGCTCAGCCTTCCATGGCATCTACGAGAATCACTTCCTGAACTACAGCCGTGATCTTCGCTACGACCCGATCGAAAGTGAAGGTGAGCTGCTCGTGATCTGCCACGATCCATGGATGAGCAACATGCAGCCATTCGTCGATCACAAGAATGGCATAGGCATCAATACGATGATGGTGTCCATCAGCAGTGTCGGCAACAACTCTGGCAGCATCATGAACTACATCACCGACATGTACGGATCCAACGATCTGGTGTACGTGCTGCTGGTTGGTGACATCGCCCAGATCGCCTCACCGACCGTTCCTCTTGAGAATGGTCGTTCAGACCCAAGCTATGCACTCATGACCGGTGACTCCTATCCGGATCTCATCGTCGGCCGATTCAGTGCTGAATCAGCAGCTGATGTCGATACGCAGGTCGAGCGTGTGCTCACCTTCGAGAATGAGAACTGGACCCAGGATCCCTACTATCGTCGAGCCCTCGGCATAGGTTCCGCCGAAGGCAGTGGCATCGGTGATGATGGCGAGTCCGACCCGGTCCACCTCGGCTACATCCTTGATGATCTCGAAGCCTATGACTACACCTACACGCAGTTGATCGTGGATCCAAGTGGTACCGTTCAGCAGGGTGTCGATGCCCTCAATGAGGGTATCGGAGCCATTGCCTATTGCGGCCACGGCACGACCGACTGCTTCTACAACGGTTCCCAGATCTGCATCAATGAGATCAACAACCTCACCAATACGCACATGATGCCCTGGATCATCAGTGTTGCATGCATGAACGGTCAGTTCGATGCAGGCACCTGCTTCGCAGAAGCCTGGTTGCGAGCCACTGACGGTGGTCTTCCTTCCGGTGCGATGGGTATCTATGCCTCATCAGTCAATCAGTACTGGGCCGAGCCCATGTCGGCTGAAGACGAAGTCTTCGACCTCTATGTCGCAGAAGACTATGTCACCTTTGGTGCACTCTGCTATGCAGGCTCATGCCTGATGATGGACGAGTATGGTTCAAGCGGTGTCGACATGTATGAAACATGGCACATCTTCGGTGACCCCACGCTTCGAGTCGTGGGTACGACTGCTCCTCCAGAGGGCATGAATGTCACTGGCTCCGGCTTCAGTGCAGAAGGTCCCAATGGCGGCCCATTCAGCCCTGATACGGCTGAGCTGACCGTCAAGAACTACGACGCCGAGTCGCTTGACTTCAACGCGGTTGACGATGTTCCATGGCTCGAGGTGGTCAATGGCTCAGGAACGCTTGGGCAGGATGAGGAAGCCGTGATCACGGTTCAGCTCAACTCAGACTATGCCGCCAGCATGGGCAATGGTTTCTATCAGGGCTCCGTGACCATCACAGGTTCAAACGGCGATGTGTCGGTCAAGGAATTCGATCTGGAGATCGGTGTCCCTGTTGCAATCTACAACTTCGATCTGGATGACAACCCCGGTTGGTCCATGGCCGGCCAGTGGGCCTTTGGTCAGCCAACCGGCAACGGTGGTAACAGCTATGGCAACCCTGACCCGACCTCCGGTGCGACTGGAAGCAATGTCTTTGGCGTGAACCTCAATGGTGACTACAGCAATGCTCAGGGCTCCTGGAGTCTTACGTCGAATGCAATCGACTGCTCGCAGTTGACTGATACCAGTCTCAAGTTCCAGCGTTGGTTGAACACCGACTACCAGCCATATGTGAGCGCATCGGTTGAGATCTCAACCAATGGATCCAGCTGGCAGACGCTCTGGGAGAATGGTGGCAGCGAGATCACCGACAGCAACTGGAGCCTTCAGGAATACGACATCTCCAGCATCGCTGACCAGCAGGAAACGGTCTATGTCCGCTGGGGCTATGCTGTCACCAGTGGTGCCTGGGTCTACTCCGGCTGGAACATCGATGATGTCGCCATCTGGGGTATCGCTCCGGAAGATGGTCCTGAGTGCCCGACTGATCTCGATGGCAATGGCACAACCGATGTCAATGACATCCTGCTCCTGATCGCAGCCTGGGAGACTCCTGATGGCGATGTCAACGGCGACGGTACGACCGACGTCAACGACATCCTCGACATGCTCGGTGCCTTTGGTAATCCCTGCTGAGGGATCACCTGAATCCTTGAATTGAACGCCCGCCCCCGGAGAACCGGGGGCGGG
>PBAY01000029.1 GCA_002717655.1 Phycisphaerae bacterium
CGGTAGATCACGCCCTTGGGAATGATGATGTAGTCCTTCTCGTGAAATTCCAGCGTGCCCATGCTCGTGTGTACGGTGCCCGAGCCGAAGTGGATGAACAGGCATTCGTCACCACTGCCGTTCTTGTAGTGGTAGTCCATGGGCTCGGCAGGTGTGCACAGGCTCATCTCCACATCGGCATTGCCAAGGATTAAGAAGCGCCCGGTGATGGGGTCGCCCTTGGGCTTCATGTCCGCGGTCTTGAGGTGTCGCATCCGCATGACTTCAGTTTCAACGTATTCGGCCTTGGTTGAATAGAGCTTCTTCCAGCCAGTGACCTGAGTCGGTGGGTGGATGTGATAGATGGTCGAGGTGGGCCCTACGAACCCCTCTGTACCGAAGACTTCCTCGGAATAGAGCGCACCGTCGAGACCACGGAACTGGATATGTCGCTTGGAGGGAAGTTCGCCAAGTTGGGTGTAGTAGGCCATGGGGTAATCTCCAGGCTTGGCATTGTACGGCTCGCCCCATGAGACGGAAAAGGCTAGGCTTTGAGTCATGTCAAAGGTACGCAGGATCGCCGCTGTCACGACTTCCCGGGCTGACTGGGGCCACCTCGAGTGGCCTCTGCGGCTCATGGAGCAGCATCCGGACATTGATCTTCGTCTTCTTGCAGGCGGAGCTCATGTCGAGGCTCGATTCGGGAACACCATCGAGGCCATCGAGCAGGCGGGGTTCCAGGTGGATGCTCGGATTCCCTTTCTCGCGGATGACGACTCCGACCATGGCATGGGTCTGGGTATCGGGCGTGCTGTCATCGGGTTCACCGAAGCGTTGGCCTCGATGCGTCCTGATCTGCTGTTGTTGATCGCTGATCGCTTTGAGATGCTGGCGCCGGCTGCTGCAGCAATGGCCCTTCGGATTCCCATTGCTCACATCGAGGGCGGTGAAATCAGCGAAGGAGCGATTGATCAGCAGGTCCGTGATGCCTTGACCAAGATGAGTCATCTTCATCTGGTTCCAACTCAGGATGCGGCTGACCGTGTGATGGCCATGGGTGAAGAGCCGTGGAGAGTGGCCGTTTCCGGGGCACCTTCATTGGATCATCTCCGTCACAGCGATCTGCCTTCCGCAAGCGAGGTCGAGGCGGCCATCGGCCTCTCGCTCGACCCATCGCCCATCGTGGTGGCTTTCCATCCGGTCACGATGCACCGAGACACGACTGATGAAGCCGAGATCTTCTTCAAGGCCATCGCTGAATCACCACGTCCGATCGTGTTCTGCTTTCCCAATGCCGATGCGGGCTATTCCCGTGTGATCGAATTATCCGAGGCCATCTGCGCCTCTCGAGATGATGCGGTGCTGCGTGTGAACCTGGATCATCTCATCTACTGGGCCTTGCTGCGAGATGCTGCGGCGCTGGTCGGCAATTCCTCCAGTGGCATCATGGAAACCGCATCGCTTGGTCTGCCCACGTTGAATGTCGGGATTCGTCAGAAGGGCAGGACCCGAGCAGAGAATGTAATTGATGTTCCTGCGGAACACGACGCTGTTGTCCAGGGTCTGAATCGGTCGCTTGCTCCGAAGTTCCGTGAAGGACTCAAGGGCTGCATCAACCCCTATGGTGATGGCCATGCGGCGGAGAAAATCGTCGAGGTGCTTGCCAGCTGCCCATTGGGGACAAGTCTGCACATGAAACGCACGGTCATGCCCGGAATCACGGCGTGATCATTTCTGTGTACGTGTGAGTGTCGTGCAAGTTCAGTCCAGACATTTGGCAGCTCTGTGCCTTGCGGCACTCGATGTCGGTTAGGTTCATGTTTGAGATGAGAGAGGAGGTGGCATGGTCGGGGTTGCCAGTCGTAGAACTCGGGGTCAAACAAGTTCGCAGGGGACCGTGATTGCTCAGGTAGGAGGCTTCCAGCTGGAACCTCTGGCAGCCCTGTCGCAATTGCCCAGTCGAGCCGTTTCGGAAATCTGCATGTGCTCGGGGTCATCGCGTGAAGTTTCTCGTTCAGCCTGTGCGGCGGCTCGGAGGCTCTGCCCTCCGTCTCGGACCTCATCTCTTCGTTGAAGCGTTCAAAAACGATGTTTTTGTTGATCTTTCCATCGCCTGATGGGGCGATCTCGGCGACACTGTGATGAACATGATCATTTCCACATTATTGGCTTCAACTGCGATTGCCGGCTCTGGTGCGTTCACCATTGATCGAGTGCCTGAGACGCCTGAAGAGGTCGCCGCATTCGACGGTATCGTTCTGGACATCGACCGAACTCAACTGGCGGACATGCGAGATGGCGAGCGCATCGTGATCAACGATGTTCCCATGCCTGGTGAAGAATCGGTTTCACTTGAACTGATCCGATTCAACGTCTTCTCCGAAGACGCTCGGGTCGTGGTCGGTTCAATGGATGACGACGGCGAAGTTGAAAACCAGCCGATGGACTTTCCCGATGTGATCACACTTCGAGGTCGGATCGTCGGCGATCCCGACTCCCGTGTGTTTCTGGGGCTTGGTGATCGTACGACCAATGGTCTCATCGAGCGGCCGGGCCAGACCTGTGTCATTGCTCGACATCCCGATGCAGGGTGGACGGCCATCTATGACCTTGGTCGAGTCGATCCAGCGCTGATGAACTGGGTTGATGTCACCTGTGGCGTCGAGTCCATTCCGCAGATCGCCGAAGCACCTCGCCAGGCGGCGCCTCGAGGAATCGATACCGATTGTCCGCCTCGCCTGCGTCTGGCCATCGAGACCGACTGGCAGTTCACTGGGAATCTCTTTGGAGGAGATGTGATTGCCAGTGGTGAATATGCCGCCACGCTGGTCGCGGCCATGTCCAGTATCTACATCGTCGATCTTGAAGTCGCAGTTCAGATCAGCTACCTCAGGCTCTGGGCTGATGCCATGGATCCCTGGACGGGTGGAAGTTCGGGCGATCAATTGAATGAATTCGTCCAGTACTGGAACGCGAACATGGGTGATGTGTCACGTCATCTGGCTCACATGTTCAGTGGTCAGAATCTTGGCGGTGGCGTCGCCTATGTCGGTGTCGTCTGTTCTCCGAATTATGGATACGCGGTCTCGGGCAATCTTGGCGGTTCGTTCCCGTTGCCGATTCAGGATCACAGCGGCAACAACTGGGATCTGATGGTGGTCTGTCATGAGACTGGTCACAACTGCGGCACCGGTCATACGCATGACTACAACCCTCCGATCGACGGCTGTGGGAATGGTGACTGTGAGCTGGCCTATGGCGGCACCATCATGAGCTACTGCCATCTCTGCAGTGGTGGTATTTCCAACATGGTCATGAGCTTTCATCCCACCGTGCAGATCAACATCGAGAACTATCTGGCCGGTGTCGACTGCGATCTGGGTGGAGATGGCTCTCCTCCTTCTGCTCAAGTTGACAACGTGACGGCCGTATTCGGTACCAGCTTTGACATCGATGTCCTGCTGAATGACTACACGAATGACTGTACTGATCCGGTGATCGTTGAATACGATCCGATCTCGTATGCGGGTGCCACCATCCAGCTGGTTGGTGATGATCCGGCCAGTGCCGTGCTGCGATACGTGCCTGGTTCTGAAGAAGTGGATGGCGATATCTTCCAGTACTCGATGTCAGATGGAAGCGGTCAGCAGGATTCCTCCGGTGTCATCATCGACTTCATCAATCCCCGGCCACCGGACACGCCACTGGCAAGTGAACCGGGGGTGCAGGCTCGTTACTACACGCTTCAGGATCCGACTGTTCTTCCTGACTTCGACACCCTTGAGCCCTATGCCGATGAATATGTTGATCAAGTGAACTATCCATCCACGGGTGGCAACTTCGCCGGTTCAGGATTGTCCGACAACTTCGGCGTGGTATTCGAGGGATTGGTTGATATTCCAGAGGCGGGCACCTACACCTTCTACGTCAATTCCGATGATGGTTCCCGACTCTTCATCGGTGACGAGCAGATCGTCGACAATGACGGTCTCCATGGCATGAACGAGGAGTCCGGTTCCATTCTGCTGGGGGCAGGCCTGCATGAGATCCGCATTGATTTCTTCGAGCGTGGCGGTGGTGCAGGATGCATCGTGAGTATTGCCGGTGGCTCACTTTCGAAGCAGCCGATTCCAGTCGACATGTGGGCCCATGCCACGACCATTCCGGAAGATGTGACCGGTGATGGTGTCATCAATCTGGACGACATCCTTCTGCTTCTCGCGGAGTGGGGCCCCTGTGGTGATCCATGTCCGGGCGATGTCAATGGCGACTCCGTGATCGACATCAACGACATCCTCGCGATCCTGGCGGTCTGGCCGACCTGATTCCGATGCGGGTATCCTGAACCGCATGGAAGTTGCTCCACACCCTTCGGGCAAACGTGGACTCTTGCTGTTGATCGTGGCGGGCATATCCCAGTTCATCGTCTGTGTCGAAGGCCAGGATCGGCGAAGCTGCGGGTATCCAGTCGGACTTCCTGATGGCGGCGCTGCTGGCTGAGGCCGGGCTCTTCTTGACACTGCTCATTCTCGGGCGTCGATCGAAGTTGGCATCCTTATCTAAGTGGAAACACCCCGCCCGTAATCGGGCAGGGTGTTTCGTTCATGAGGGAAGTTTGAAAGTGAGGGCGATCAGGGGCAGGATCCCCAGGCGGCGAGCATGATGAACAGGTCGGAGATGTTGACCTGGCCATCGCCATTGAGGTCCTCATCACAGGTTTCGCGTCCCATGCTCACGTGCAGGGTCCAAGGTCCATCACCGGAAGTGCCGGCTTCGAAGTAGTGGTGGCCAGCGGAAACACTCACGGCATCATCGGTCAGCTCGGCAGGCATGGAGAGTGAGCTGCAGGTGGTGTCACCGATCCATGACACCTGGATGTCGCCTGTTCCGCCAGGCTGATGCAGATCTGCGTAGAGCGTGCTGGCTTCGTTGTTGCCAAGGAAGCGATATTGCAGACGGCCTTCGATACCTTTCCATTCCACATGGGCGAACTCGGCCTGGATTTCATCCCACAGTGGATTGGAGCCACCGCCGGAGCCTGAACCGGATCCCGAGCCCGAGCCCGAACCTGAGCCTGATCCAGAGCCTGAACCAGACGGTGCGCCTGGGCCGGGGACATCAAGTTCCAGTTCGGATCCACCGGCTGCAGTGTCGTTGTAGATCAGGTGATATCCATCGCCGAGCGTAAGTGTTCCGGCGCTCACGGCGAAGGTGCCAACGCCTGCGGTATAGACATAGATATTGGTGGCACTGTGAACCTCGAAGTCCCAGGTGCCTTCGACTTGAACGGCGATCTGAAACGGTGCCGCGACATTGGTCGTCATGCTGTCGATGTCGAAGGTGTCACCGCCGATTGAATCATTACGGTACCAATGAAAGGAATCGACGCCGATGGAAGACACATAGCTGAGTGCCATCGTGTCCATGCTTTCAAATGGGCCGCCTCCGAAATCGGGTCGATCCATTGGTCTGGCCTTCTCAGGTGATTCGGGCATTCCTGCATCGGCTGCGCCAAAGGCGGCGGCTGAGGTCATGAGGCTGAGGGTCGTGACGGTAAGAAGGGTCTTGCTGAACATTGAATGAGCTCCTTGGTAAGGGGGTAGGGTCAGGACGACTCACTGCGGAGGCGGGAGGAAGCGAACTTCCCGAAGACTTGAGGGGACGAAGATCCCTTGGTTGTCTGCCCGCCGAATTGCAGTTCCCCTTGCGCTGAGAATCCAATTCAGAGACACCCCCCTCTATGGCTCTGAGGGGGTGATGTGTGTCGGTGGTCTTCAATTTCATTGTCTTGAGCCCTGGAGGAGCCAAAAAGGCCATTTGAACTCAGATCCTCGGTGCGGCGATGGCCCTTGGGGGCTCTGAAATGTGGTCTTAGCCGTACAAATCACATGGCATTGGGCCAGGATCCATCTACCTTGTAGTGATGAGATATCTGATCAGCATTGTTTCCGCTCTGGTTCTGGCCAATACGGCCATGGCTCAGAACATCAACTTTCCTCATGATGGCCTGAACCGGCAGTATCGGATTCATATTCCCGATGGGCTGCCTGATCAGGCGCCGTTGGTTCTGGCTTTGCATGGCTACAGCGGCAACAACAACGACATGATGATGAACTATGGCTGGGTCGAATTGGCGGACGAGCGTGGATTCGTCGTTGCCTTCCCCAACGGCACGCAGGACCAGTGGAACAACCGGTTCTGGAATGTCGGCTATGACTTTCATCAAGGCAGTACCGTCGATGACGATGGATTCCTCACGGCCCTTGCCGTTCATCTGCAGGGGCTTCATGGTCTGGATCCAGAACGGACCTATGTCACCGGCTTCTCCAATGGTGCCGAGATGTGTTTCCAACTGGCTTGTCGTGAGTCAGAGACCTTCATGGCCTTTGCGCCGATCGTCGGCATGATGCTCGATCCACTCTTCAACGAATGTGATCCAGCGATCAAGCGACCGATCCTTTCCTTGAACGGTACGGATGACAATATCACCCTGTTTGAGGGTGACATGGGCAACACCGGCGGGTGGGGGCCGTACCACTCGATTCCAGACATGATGGCCTTGTGGGCGGACATTCTTGAGACGCCCGACATGGAGCGGACCTATCTGCCGGATTCCAATCCAAATGACGGCAGCATCGTGCGTCTCGATGTCTACACCTCGCCGAATCATGATCTGGAGCTCTGGTACTACCTCGTTGAAGGTGGCGGCCATGACTGGCCTGGCCAGTGGGGCAACATGGACATGGATGCAGCGATCGAGGCGTGGAACTTCTTCGATTCACGCACGGGTGGCTGCCTTGGTTCGGATGTGAATTCGGATGGGCTGGTTGATGTCACTGATATCCTGACGATCATCGGTGACTGGGGCAATCCCTATGACGTTTCAGATCTACTTGCGGCGCTGGAGCAATGGGGCTCGAGTTGTCCAGGTGCGTGCTGTCTGGGTAATGGCAGCTGCGTCTTTGTGGATTCGACCGAGTGTGATGATCTCGGCGGCAGCTGGAATGGGCCTGGCTCATCATGTTCAGTCGTCGACTGTCCTCAGCTGGGTGCCTGTTGCTGGGATGACAATACCTGCCAGTACCTGCTCTCCAACATCTGTCTGGAGAACGGGGGTTCCTTCCGGGGTGCCGGCACCAACTGCCTGATCGTCAATTGCAATGATCAGGCCTACAACGATGAGTGCAATGATGCCTGGCCGGTCACGGACGGGCTGACATCATTCCAGACCTACGATGCAACCAACAGTTCGGATGGTTTCAATGATGACCAATGCGGTGGGACCTATCTGGGCCAGATGTATGGCGACGTCTGGTTCTCCTATGTCGCGACCTGTACGGGAACACTGACAGTGAGCACCTGCAACATCGTGAACTTCGACACCGATCTGGTGGTGTACCAGGGTGGATGCGGCGATCTGAACCAGATCTCATGCAACGGAGATGGAAGTGGTTGTGCGGATTTCACGTCCTATCTAGAAGTCTCCGTCGTAGCAGGCCAGGACTATCTCATTCGAGTCGGTGGATGGGAGAACGGCAACGTCGGTAATGGGTCACTTTCCATCGAATGTGAGCAGTGAACTCAATCGAGCGTGCGGTGAGGAAGACGAATGTTCGCATCACTCTTCATGGCCATGGTTCTGGGAAGCGGGCTGACTGAACTCGATGGTCAGGGCAGCATGTATGTCTTCACAACCATGGGGCCGTGGACGGATCCCGTGTGTCGTGAGTATGAGACGACGTCACTTGATCTTCAGGACCTGTTGGATGGGGCTCAGGATCAGAAGGTCTGCCAGGTCGGAACGGCCTGGGCTCAAGCCCATGCAGAGACCCGCGTGGAGTTGAAGCCGGAAGGTTTCATGGCCATGATCGATGCCGGCGGGGAGGCCATCGATGGTGATGTCGGGGACGTCTTCAGTCGGCACGATGTTCTGGCGACGCTTGAGTTGGCAGCCGAGGAGGATCTCCGGGTTCGGGTCGACTGGTCGGTTCTGGCATCAGGTCTGGCGAGCATTCATGTCGAACTTCTGCGATTGGGAAATCTTGATGGATCCGGGTCCTCGAGTCCTCCGGTGATGATTCATTCCGCGAGTGCCTACATCGAACCGATTCAGATGCAAGGAGTGGACGTGTTTCCAATTTCACAGGGTCGCTGGCGCATGAGATTGATTTCGACCCATCAGGCGATGGGATCCGAGGAAGGTTTCGTTACAGGTGAGGCGCAATACGCACAGGTTTCCACCTATGTGTCCATCGGTGATGTTGATGGCGATGGGGCCGTCGACATCCAGGATGTACTGGCCTTGCTGGATCAGTTCGGGGCCTGCGAGTCCTGTCAGGCGGATCTTGATGATAATGGTGAAGTCGAGATCACGGATCTGCTTCTGCTCCTCGCTGAATGGGGTACATGAGAAAACCATGTGATTCCTGTTCTGCTTTAGCTTTTGCCTCGTGCCAATCAGGTTCTACACTGAGGTTGGAAGAGGGGGCATGATGTTCCGACATGTACTGATGAGCATGGTCCTATTCAGTAGCGGGGCCGTTCTGGCCACGACGCCAAGTAACTGGACGATGTGGGTCGAGGGTGATCCGCCGAACTGGACGGCGTTGAGCAACTGGGTCATCGGTGGCGGTGATGCGAAGTTGCCCACGGGGAACCTGGTCATTCGATTGATTGATCCTCAGGCCGTGAGTGGCTCGGGCACAGACTTCGTGTTGCCGGCAGATCCTTCCTCACCCTTGCCTCCGTCTCTGGCCTTCATCAAGCAGTTGCGTCAGACCTACGACGGTTCGATCTCCATGCTTCCGTACTATCCCGCAGCTGGCTGGAAGTGGCCTGGAGATTCTTCGACCATTCCCCAGTGGGCGCGTCCCGTTCACTGGGTCATGCAGGCCAATCAGGCGTTGTCTGCTCACGGGGTTGACCATGGCATTGCCGCGGTCAACTACGAGAACTTCGGAAGCAATGACTACATCGTGGTTGATGATGCGGCGCGGCGTGACTGGCAGACCTATCTGATGGGATTGTGGCCGACCTGGGATCAGGACCCCGACTTCGTCGGTCTGATCATCAGCAAGGACAACAAGTCGGCTACGAACATGCTTCGATGGACCACGACCACCAAGGGTCCATACCCGGATTATGCCGATGGCTACTTCGACCATGTGCCGTTGGTCGGCGGCATGCTCGAGTGCTATGAGATCTACAAGGAGAACTGTACGAACTATGCGGGCGGGCACCAGACCGTGGTGGACGTCACCAACACGCCGCATGACCCGCCGTTCTATCCGCCGTTCTCCGGCATGCAGATCTACGAAGCGGCGGGTCACGCGTCCGATCCGGCCAGCCAGGTGCTTGGTGCTCCAACGTTGACCTGTCCCGATCCCACGACGACTCCGCCGCAGCCTTCCACGCTTGGATTTCTCATTGCAGGCAATGCGCCGCAATGCACCGGCAGTCTTGAGCCTCCGCTGTGCATGACGGGGGCTGATCTCTCGAAGATCACCTTCCTGTTCTCCTGTGATCGTGATCTTTCCGCGAAGGTCTTCGGTACCTGGGATGGGGAGACGACACCGGCGACGGTCGAGACATTCAAGGAATTCGTCGGCAAGTTCGATGATGCGTTCGGCACGTACTGGGCGACTGATGCTTCGAAGATGCCTCAGTACGGGGTCTGGGACTTCGAGCTTCTGCCGACTTCCTGGCAGGGTTCGGCCCCGAGTTGCCCGGGTGACCTCACCGGTGACTCCATGGTGGATCTGAGTGATGTGCTGGGTCTGATCGATGTCTTTGGTCAGTTCGAGGGTGATGTGAACGCCGACGGTGTTTCAGACATCGAGGATCTCCTCCATCTGCTGCATCACTATGGTCGGGCGTGTCATGGAGCAATTGGCTGATCGAGACGGCCTTTCCTCAAGGTATGTTCTGATTTGACAACATGAATTCAAGGTCATTCATGAGCAGGGGTGCTAGAGTTACTCCCCCTGTGTCGTCGGTGGGGGTTTGAAGTCGCCCCCGAAGTCGTCCAGAGAAATCTTCCTGTCATTCCCCATGGAGTCGATTTCATGTTGACCTTGCCACTTGTGTTCGTACTGTCCACGCTGGATGTCGCTCATCAGCATCTTGAGGTCAGGCTGGATCCTGCCACAAGCATGCTGGAGGGCCGTTCGATCATTGATATCGGTGAAGGCGGAATACTCCGGCTGGAACTGCACGACTCTGCAACGCTTCAGGAGGTCCTGGTTGATGGACGTCGCGTGAAAGTTGCCGAGTCCGGAGAGATCCAGGGGCTACAGAAGGGTGACAGATTGCAGATGGATTGGACCGCTCGTCTCGAGGAGGATGTCCAGGCGGGGGAGCGGATCGGTCAGATTCACAATCATTCCGTAAAGGCCCATGTTGGTGAGGATGGTGTATTTCTCTCCGAAGGAAGCAACTGGCATCCACAGGTTCTGGACGAGCAGGGGCACCCCCTGCTCAGATCAATGTCGATCGAGCTGGAGCCGATCGAAGGCTGGTCTCTGGTTGCATCAGGAAATCCCATCGGAACCACGGAGTTGAGCCAGCCCTCGTGGGCCTGGAAATCTCCTCGGCCCGTCGATGGTGTAGCCGTGGTCGGGAATCGTCACGTTCAGATCGGCAGGGAGGTTCAGACCGAATCAGGCCCCGTGGAGGTCGTGGTGCATCTGCATCCTGACATGGCCGATTATGCCCCGTTGTATCTGGATGCTTCTGAAAACTATCTTAGGCAGTACACACCACTGATCGGTGCCTATCCGTTCAAGCGATTCACCGTGGTGCAGAACTTCTTTTCTTCGGGTTTCGCCTTTCCGGGTTTCACGGTACTTGGGCCACGTGTCATCGCCATGGCACCTCGGTCATTGAAGCCCGGGTATCTGGATCATGAGCTGGTGCACGCCTGGTGGGGCAACGGCGTCTACGTCGACCCGGATGACGGCAACTGGTGCGAAGCCCTCACGAGCTACTGCACCAATTATGGCCGACGTGCGCTTGAAGACGGGGCCGAAGAGGCAACTCGTTATCGAAGAGGTATTCTCAACAAGGCTTCGCTGGACCCGACGCTGGACGATGGTCCGCTTGGAAACTTCGGGCGAAGCGGTCAGACGGTCAACCGTTTCGTCGGGTATGAAAAGGGTTCATTCGTCTTCATGATGCTTGAGGACATTCTCAATGACGGGGTAGCGCCGACCGATCATGCCGACCGTCGAATATGGTCGGTTCTGAAGTCGCTTGCCGAGCGACATATGGGATCCCGCATCGGGTGGAGCGAGATTCAGGCCGAGGCCGAAGCGGCCTTTCCTGATCGTCCATCCGGTTGGCTGGATCCGTTCTTCGACACCTGGGTTCGTGAACATGTGGTTCCGATGACTACGGCTGATCTAGAGCCTGCTGTGATGCTGGAGCTCGAACGCCGTATGAGTGAGGATGGTTCGGAGGTACTCATTGATCCTGAATTCCATCATTACCGACTCTTTCCACATCAGCAGACCAGTCCGACGATTGCAGGCACTCTTGGAGAGGGAGTCACCATTCTTGTCGATGAAGGTCTTCCAGTTGGATCGGATGTGACTGGTTGGATGGCCGAGACCAGCAGGGGTGAAAGTCTTCTGCTGGTTGGTGAAGGCGTGATCGAGAAGTTTGCAGATCGAATCGCACGTACCGATGATCCGATCATCACTGCAGATGGTTCATTCAAGGTCGCGGGGCGGATCTGGGATGAGCCTGGTCAATCGGTTCTGCATACGATGCACGATCCTGATCATCCAGGTCGGTATCTGACCGTGTTCCACAGCAACGGCCAAATCGGCTGGCAGAGATTGAGGCTGATCTGGTACTACGGGAAGGACACCACGGTGGTCTGGGACGGTGGCGAAACGGTTTTGCGTCGCGTGCATGAGCCCAGTGCCTGGCTGCCGATCGAGTGAACTCGGGCCGCGAATAGGCCGGCAATGTTTCAGGGATCGTAGAGCTGCTGCATCTGCACATTTGGGTGTGTCATTGACTCGAGGCATCGAGTTCGCTGATGGAAACGGATGCAGTCCGCTTCTTGCCGTGTGAGGCAATTTATTCGGTTTTAAGGCCAATTCAGATGCTTTGAAGCATGATTGAGATGCTTTGGGGGGCCATCTGGACTACTCGTCTGGATTTGGTCACATGCCGGATCCGGAGGGGCATAGAAGTTGATGGCGGACTGTTTATCTCAGCCTCCATTCGATCCGTAACCCTCAACGGAACCCTTAATTATGAAGATTAAATTTACAGCTATCGTATTCGCTGGCATGGCTGCCTCTACGGTCACAGCTGGCACCCTCAAGGTTCCAGCCCACTATGCCACTATTCAGGAGGCTATTGAGTCGGCCGTACCTGGAGATGTTGTTTCAGTTGATCCAGGTACCTACAGAGAGTCGCTGATGATCCTTGGAAAGGATCTCAGGCTGGAATGCAGCGTTTCTTCCGGAACAGTCGTCATCGATGGAGATGGGAAGTTTCGATGCATGGAATGCCATGATGTGACTTCGGCCACCTCGATTTCTGGATTCACGTTTCTTGATGGTGCCTCACCGGTCCTTTATGAGCCAGGATCATTTCCTTCTGATCGTGCGGAAGAATATGAGTTTCGACTCTCGATGCGTGGCGGTGGTGTATTGCTGAACAACGCAGATGTTCAATTCGGGAATTGCTCGTTCATCTCAAACAAGGCATTTGAAGGTAGTGCGTTGTATTCCTGGCTTTCCGCACCTTCATTCGACAGTTGCTCCTTTGCAGGCAACGGAATGGGGTATCTCGAATACGACGCGCCAGGATCCAGTGTCGCAATCAATACACTGGGGCGTGGCACCGCTGCCTTCAGTCAATGTGAGTTCAGGGACAGTCGAGGTGGCAAGGGTGCGATCGTGGTCTATCCAGTCGAACTGGATGCTCGTCGTTTCACGAGAAGACCAAGAAAGGCCAACCGGCAGGCTGTGAAGCTCATGCAGACGACCATTCATGGTTCGCTCTTGGCCCAAAATGCCAATGTGATCGTCGAGAACTGTCTGTATGAAAATGGTTGGCTCGGTGATGGTGGAATCTCGGGATACACAGTTGTCGAGCCGCTTGATTGGACGATGGATGCCAGGTATCACAAGGCCTATCGGCCAGGATCAGGAAATTGGTCGCTTTCATTATCTGATTGCAAGTTCGTCTGGTTGAAGGGCAGAGCGCTTTGGCTGAAGGGCTATGAGGCGACCTTGAGTGACACCCTCGTCAATCATTGCGAAGGTGGAATCGTCATGGAATCCAGTGTTCTGGCATGCAGAAATTGCGAGTTTGAGCATCTGGGCACTTCCGCTGGGAGTTGTTCCCGTGGCGGCGGTATCGAGGCCTATGGCTCAACGCTTGACCTAGAGGATTCTCGGTTTGCAAATTGTGCAACTCACAGTGTGAATTCAATGTCATTCTCCGAGGGTGGTGCATTGTTTGTGCAGGAATGTGAAACCAGAATGTCTGATTCAGTCATTGAAGACTGCTATGCCGATCGGGGTGGATTTCTGATGATGTGGGAAGGCACCTTCAAGGGCGATTCCAATCAAATTCGTTCATGCAAGGCCGTCGACGCTGCCATTCTCATGTGTGTTGGACTTGACGCCCGTTATGAATCATTGAACACGAGCTACTCAAACAGCATGACCGTGACGGAGCGGAATCTTGAACTTGGATCAAGTCGTCAGTCGATCTTCCATTTTGAAGGTACTGAGTCGATCTTCATGGGTGACCGCTATGAGGATCTTGATGCCAGATCATCAGGAAGCAGTGTTGAAGAGGCGATCGTCTCGATGCGCAGATCTGAGGTCTTTTATGACGGTCTGGAAATGAAGGGCTGTACCGCTGAAAGAGCTGATCTCATCCTGGTCTCCAACTGGAGCAAATTGTATCTCGAGAACTCGGAGATCCATCACAACATTACAGGGACCAGAGGGCATGTCGTGGCAAATACTGATTCCGAGCTGCACATTTTCCAATGCGAGTTCGCTGCCAATCTTGTCAGGCCTAAGCCGGGTGGTTCGACTCTCAATGCGGTGGTGCACTCCAATGGAACTCATGGTGGCAAGAAGACAACCGTTGCCGATACGCACTTTTGCGGCAACAGGATGACGGCTTTCGACGGCCCTTGGACCGACAATGGTGGAAACACGATCACACGCCGCTGTCTTTGGCCCTGAAATTCTGATTAATCACATCGACCACGGCGGTCTCTGCTGCTCCAGGGGCCGCTCGTGTTTGTTTTGGGGCTTGGTCATTGATACATAGGGGCTGATCCACCAGAATGGTGGCTGGTTCATATCGGGAGAGAGAACACCATGAAATCGATCATCACCATGACCACTATCGTGGCCAGCTTGATGCTTGGCGCAATGGCGTGGGCAGATGATTGCAATGGCAATGGGGTCCCGGATGAGCAGGATGTTGCTGAGGGCACATCCTATGACTGCGATGGGAATCTGGTCCCCGATGAGTGTCAGCCGGACTGCGATGGCGATGGGTTCATTGATGCCTGTGATGGTGACGCAGACCTTGACGGTGATGGAATCCCTGACAATTGCGAGCCTGATTGCAATGGCAATCAGATACCAGATGACTTTGAATGTCAGCAAGGATGGACTGCGGATTGTGATGGCGATCTCATTCCGGATCAATGTGCTATTGATCTCTGGTATGTCGGCGACTGCAATGGCAACGGTGTGCCTGATTTCTGTGACCTTGTAAATGGTTGGGATATTGATCAGAACGGAATTGTCGATGGCTGCGAGTGCCTGGCTGACATTGCGTCTCCAGGCGAACCCGGTGTCCAGGATGGTTTGGTCAATGTTGACGACATGCTGTGTGTGCTTGGCTACTGGGGTACGACGATTGAAACAGCTGATATCGATAATGATGGTCTTGTCGCAATCGACGATCTTCTGGCAGTGATTGATGAGTGGGGGCCATGCCGTCGACGTTGCTGCGTATCTGTTCCGGAGGTCTGGTCATCTTGCCAGTATCTCTATGAGGATGAATGCGAGGCGCTGGGCGATGACCCTGAACTTGTTTCAAGCTTTGGTGATCCAGGAAGTCTCTGTGAAGTGGACTCCTGTAGTTTAGATTCAGGAGGTGACGACGACACTGATGGTGGTCTCACGATTCCGCCGGGGATGGATCCGTGTGAGTACATCTGCTCCTGGGATCCAGATGATGCAACGACCTGGCCTCCTGAATTCGACAATCTTGTGGGTGATCCCGCTGGTCCAGCAATCATCAACTTGATGATCGGGCTCTTTCTGGACGAATACGGCTGTAATCCATGTCCCGAAGGTCCACTCGGTGCATGCTGTACCTCTGCTGGATGTCTCGAGACGACGGAGTCTGGGTGCCCTGCGATTGGAACATGGCTGGGTCCGGATACCACCTGCAGTGAGTGTCCCTGATCAATCAGGTCGCAATCAAATTCAATTATCAACAACAGGCCGTGAGGTGCCTGAGAGGAGAGAACCAATGGACCGAGGAACGAAACTGATGTTTGGGATGTTGACGGCCGCTGTGTGCCTGATGGTGATCATGATGATCTCGCGGGAGACGCCGAAGGCTCATGCAGACATGTATCGAGGTGATACCGGTGGGGAGCCGACGATTGTTTGGTATGACAGTCACTTGTCCGATTGGAATGATGGCTTTCAAAAGAAAACCTTACTTCGGGCATGGTCTGACGGTGTTATTGAAGCAAAATACATTTATGTTGGTATGAAGAATGGTTCGGGATACAACTGCGGTCTGTCTGCAGCTGATTCCTGTAATTACGGATGGGTGGTAATCAGTGATCCCAGCGAAGGCCGTGCCGCGCTCTCCGACCTCAATGACGACGAGAATGTAAACATCGATGATCTGCTTCAGGTCATCAATGACTGGGGCCCAGCTCCACCCAATGTGATTCCACCCAGTGAGTGCCCGCTGGCGATGATCAATCCCTGAGTGATCCGCCTGTAGAACGACTGAACACAATCCACGGCGGTCTCTGGTACTTCAGGGGCCGCTGGTCGTTGATTTGTGATATTGACCATGTGTCAATTCAATGTCAGAATAATGCCGAAGACATGGAGTCAGCTTCAATGAAATCCATTGCTGTCATTCTTTTGGTCGGGTTTGCTGCTTCTCTTGGTAGTTGTGCAACGCCAGTTGCCTATACCACCAGTCCAATGACTGAGTATGACCAGCACACCTCTTATGCTGTCGAAGACTTTGACGGCGGGTTTACCATTACGGTGTATTACTCCCGTTACCAGTTCATACCGGAAAGTGATGCTGTCAATATGGCGGCAGAAAGCCAGCTGTTGGCTCTGGCCTATGAGATTGCAGCGTCACGAGATCGAGAAATACGTCAGATCAATGAGCAGACGATCAAGAAATCAATGGGTAGAAATGGAGTCTCCGGGATCACGTCGTGGTCCGGGACAGTGAAGGCGTATTACAAAGACTAGCCCTCTGTACCGGCTTCAGCATTCTGGATTGACTCAACGAATCCATCCGCATCGTCAATGGTCAGCAGGGCGACCTGAAAGTCTCGCTTCTTGAGATTCAGGATCGTGGCTTCCATCGGCTGTTTCAATTTCAGGATGATGTTGTGGGCTGCGGGGAACCCGACCTTCAGCGGTGCCAGCTCGCCCTTTTCATGTTTGAATTCCTGAGTGGAACGTTCAACCGATTCGATCTGATCAAGCGGGACGTCGGCTAGATCAAAGGCGCCGTTGCGGAGCATGAGATGGCCCCGGTCGAGGTAGATGGGACGCATGCCGAACGCGCGGATCTGGGCCAGGATCTGCAAGGCCACCCAGGCGGAACTCAACGTTGCGGCCAACGCGACCCAGTCATTCCAGATCGCGATCAGGAAGTGAACCGCGGTTGCTTCGACGAGGGCGGCCAGAACCAATCCGGCAAGCAGTGCTCGGCCGGAATGTTTGTGATGGCTCGTGAAGACCCGGGCTTCTCGCGGTACATCTCGATACCGCCCATCAGGTGAGTCGACTGCTGGTTTGATGAAGAGGTACTTGAGCATCGTGTTTTTCAGGAAACGGTCGCCCGAGGAGGTGATTCAGTCAACGAGGATCGTCGTGCTTCTACTTCTTCCTGAACAACCAGATGAAGTCGTGAAACAGCGAGAAGCTGAGTATCACGATCATCAAGGTGAGCGAAATGTAGCCGATGGCCCACAGCAGTACGATGAGCGGCGCAATAACCACCAGCGTGATCTTTGCAGAACGCATCAGTCGTTGCATCACCGTGGCGTGCTGTCGTGATTCACCCATGGTGAGTCCTACAGGTTCCCGCGACGCTCCTGCTCCAGCTCGAGTGATTCGAACAGGGCCTTGAAGTTGCCCTTGCCGAATGACTGTGAACCGCGGCGACAGATGATCTCGAAGAACAAGGTCGGGCGGTCCTGCAACGGCATGGTGAACAGCTGGAGGAGATAGCCCTCGTCGTCCGCGTCGACCAGAATCCCCAGGTCCTTGATGCGGTCGTAGTCTTCCTTCACTGGCGTCTGGCCATGATCAAGCAGCGTCTGCTCGATGCGGTTCCAGACCGTCTCGTAGTAGGTGTCCGGGATCTGCAGGAAGTCGACGCCGAGTTCTCGCAACGCGTGGACCGAGTGCAGGGCATCGTTGGTACGCAACGCCAGATGCTGAACGCCCGGTGTCATGTTGTGCCACTCGAGGTATTCCTGGATCTGACTCTTGCGAAGTCCCTCGGCCGGCTCGTTGATGGGCATCTTGATCAGGTTGTTGCCCGACGCCATCACCTTGGACATCAAGGAGGAATGCTCGGTCGAGATGTCGTGGTCATCGAAGTGCTTGAACATCTTGAATTCCATGACGTTCTCGTACCACTCGACCCAGTGATTCATCTTGTTCTCTTCGACATTGCCGACGCAATGATCGACGAACATGAGCCCGCAGGGGTTCTTCTCGTTGAGCCTGTTGATCGCGAGATCCGGTACTTCGCTGAAGCCGGGCTCCAGCAGCGCGCCCTGACGGAGGGCCTTGTGGCTGTAGGCGCCGGTGCGACTCACGAAGGAATGCACCACGCGGCCATAGGTCTTGATGCCGGCGGTGGTGACACTGCCGTGCTCGTCGGAGATGGTGCGAGGCTCGTAGGCGCTCTCGCCGCCGTTCTTGATCGCCCGCTTCCAGGCGGCTTCGGCATCGTCGACGGTGAAGGCGATGTCCTTCACGCCGTCGCCGTAGCTTCGGAGTTCCTCGGCAGCGGGGTCGTCCTTGCTCAGTGGAGTTTCCAGGAGAAGGCGGATGTTGCCCTGAGTCAGCAGGTAGCGACTGCGATCCCGCGAGCCGGTCGTGAGATCCGCCCGCTGGGAGATGTTGAAGCCGAAGTTGTAGGCGTAGAAGAACGCCGCCTGCTTGGCATTGCCAACGAAGAAACGGACATGGTCCACATCAACCAATGCCAGAGGATCCGCCGCCGTCTTGGGCGTGGACGTGTTCGCAGTCGTCATGTCGATACTCCTGAACTTCCACTACGCCGGCACCTGTTCAGGCGGGGGCGAAGGGAGATGACGAGTACCTCATGATAACGATCGGGGGTGAAAGTCAATAGCGAAGAACGGCATGAACTGGATGCGGTTCGACCCTTTTGGCCCCTTCAAGGCCCCTTAGCTCGATCAGAACGGTGATTCCAACCAATTCGCCACCAAGGTTTTCGATCATCTTCACACCGGCTTCCAGTGTGCCGCCGGTGGCAATGAGGTCATCCACCATCAGCACCCGCTGGCCCGACTTGATGGCATCCGTGTGGATTTCCAGCGTATCGTGACCATATTCAAGTTCATAATCCTGACTGATGGTCTCGCCTGGGAGTTTGCCCGCCTTGCGGATGGGAATGAAGCCGGCATTCAATGCTCTTGCCAAGGCGGTTCCGAAGATGAAGCCGCGTGACTCGGCGCCGACCACCAGATCGACTTCTTCGTCACGGAACGGGTTGACCATGAGTTCCACCGCCAGTGACAGCCCCGCAGGATCCCGCAGGAGTGGGGTGATATCCCGGAAGGTGATCCCAGGACTTGGGTGGTCTGGAATGTCGCGAACCAGCGATCGGAGTCGATCAAGCATGGTTTTTTCCTCCTCAGGCAGTGGCAAGGGCAGGGTGGATGGACTGGCAGACATGGTATCCCCTTTGTTGGGTCGATCCAGAGGCCAATTTCCGACCTCCGGGGTATCATGACCACGCTTATGACGTCCTCACGCTCCAGCGTCAAGTCGATTGAAGTGGTTGAGCCACTTGGTAGCCGCGTTCTCATCAGAAAGGACGAGGATCGCAAGGTTACCAAGGTCGGCATCCACCTTCCGGACAAGATGGAGATTCCGACCATCACCGGCCGGGTCGTGGCCATCAGTGCCCAGGTCGCCAATGATGTCGACTATCCCATCCAGCAATATGACAAGGTCCTCTTCAATCCCAAACGAGGGGTTCCGGTGGACTTCGAAGGCGATAACCGCCTGTTTGTCATCCCTGTGGAAGATGTCGTCGCCGTGTTCCGCAAGGATGACTGATCTTGCCTGCACCTGCTCAAGGTTCATCATCGTCCCACTTGCCAACCCGCGCGGTTGAGGCGTTGCGTGGTCCGTTCCAGGTTGATCTTCGTGTGCCCGGTTCCAAGAGCCTCACCAATCGCGCCCTGATTCTGGCAGGGCTGTCCAATGGCCAGTCCACTCTGAGTGGAGTTCTTCGTTCCGATGACACCGATGCGACCATGGAAGCCTTGCGCACCATGGGGGCTGAGGTCGAAGAAGACGGTGATCAGGTTCGGATCAAAGGCATCGAGTACTTTCAGCCCGATCGTGGTGAGATCGATCTTGGTGCTGGTGGTACACCCGCGAGGTTCATGATTGCCCTGGCCAGTCTTACGGAAGGCCCCGTCGTACTTGATGGTTCCTCTCGTCTGCGTGAGCGTCCGATGGCAGGATTGATTGATCTGCTCCAGCAGCTTGGTGCCAGGATCGAACCACTCGGTCGCGACGGCCATCTGCCGGTACGAATTCATCCGGGGAATCTGAAAGGTGGGCGACTCCAGATCGGTCCGCTTGCTTCCAGTCAATTCGTCTCCGCACTGATGTTGATCGGCTGTCGGCTCGAGGGCGGGTTGGAGTTGTCCTTTCAAGAGCCTCCGACCAGTGCGACCTACATTCGATTGACCATTGCTGAACTGCGTGCCTGGGGCGTCGGTGTGCAGGCGATTGAAGATGGTGACGGCAACCTCTCGAGTATCACCATTCGTGAAGGTTCGATCGCCGCGCAGGATCGTGAGATTCCCGCGGACGCCTCTTCGGCGCTCTACTGGGCGGTGCTCGCGACCTTGCAGGCGGATTCCATTGTTCGACTGCATGGGCTTGTTCCCGCTGATGGACAACCTGATCACCAGGCCATCGGTGCGCTGGCTCGAGTCGGGCTGAAACTGGAGTCCGATGGTGACGTGGTCTGCTGTAGCAGCAACGGACTTCCCAATGGATGGGGTGATCTGGATGCATCAGGCATGCCCGATGGAGCCATGGCGTTGGCCATCGTTGCAGCGGTTGCCAGTGCACCAACTCGTCTCAGTGGACTGCATACGCTTCGAGTCAAGGAATGCGATCGAGTCGCCGCCCTGCACGATGAGCTGGCGAAGATTGGCTATGACGTGCGGATCGAGGGGGACGACCTGATCTTCCGCCCGTTGTCCGATCAGCACCCGACTGGAATGCCCGCTGAGATCGAAACCTATGACGACCATCGCATGGCCATGGGGTTCGCCGTCCTGGGCCTGAGACGTGGTGGAATTTCAATCGTGGATCCCGCCTGTGTGACCAAAAGCTATCCCGGATTCTGGGATGATCTCTCACGAGTGGAGGTTGCCGCTGGAAACGGCGATACTTCCCGGAGCAGGCGGAACCCATGAGTGACTTCTGGCATTTCGTGAAGATCATGACCAGCCGACGACTGGCAACCGTCATGGCGTTGTTCTTTGCCGTGATCTCCGCGGTCGGACTGGGGGTCGGCCTGCTGAGCCTGGGCCCGATTCTGGCGCAGGTGCTTGATCCAGAGAAGGGTCGATCACTGCGAGTCATGGCTGAAGAAGTCAATGCAAGCGGTGGCTTCTGGCACGTACCGGACTGGCTGGTCAGTCTGCTTCCGACGGATCTCTTTCAGGGGGTCTTGATGATCGTCGTTGGTCTTTCGGTGCTGACCGTATTGGGCGCGACGGCGAACTTCATGCATCAGTATCTCTCCCAGACACTGGCTACCAAGGCGGTTGCCGAGGCTCGAGGCCAGCTGTTCAAGCGAGTGCTGGCACTTCCGCTTGGGACGGTTGTCTCCAATGGGCCCAGTGAATACATCGCACGGTTGATCCGTGATGCCGAAGGTCTTCAATCAGGTCTCGTTGCGGTACTGGGCAAATCAGTGGCGCAGATCACCAAGGGATTCGCAGGCCTCGTCGTGGCCATCATCTTCGACTGGAAGATCGCCATCGCCGCGGTCATCATCGGTCCCATCATGGCCGTCATTCTTCGCAAGCTTGCGAAGCATGTTCGACGTGGATTCCGTGGATCATTGGCGGCGCAGCAGGAACTGCTCAAGCAATCGACTGAAACACTGCAGGGTCTTCGTGCGGTCAAGGCCAATACCGCCGAGCAACGATGCATCGAGCGATTCGATACGGGCAATGAGGAAGTTGTTCGCAATGAGCTTCGCATGCGTACCGCACGAGCGGTCAGCAGTCCGGTTGTCGAAGTGCTGGCGATTCTGGTTCTGGCAGGGCTGGCGCTGATCGCTGCCAAGGGCATCATTCGTGGAGATCTTCCCTTCGATCGGTTCCTGCTCTCGCTTGGATCGCTGGCAGTGGCCGGTGCTTCCTTCCGGCCGCTTGCCGGGATCATCAATGAAGTCAGTGCAGCCGGGGCGCCCGCGACTCGACTCCGAGAGGCGCTCGCGGAGCCACTGGAAGATGCAAGAGCGGATCGATCGCCGCTTCCACGTCATGCCCGAAACATCATTTTTGAAGGAATCAGTTTCCGATATCCCAATGCGGACCATCCCGCGCTGGTCGATGTCACCCTCGAACTGGCTCACGGTGAACGGATTGCGGTGGTGGGGCCCAATGGCTCGGGCAAGACCACCTTGTTGAGCATGCTGCCTCAATTGCTCAAGCCTGATTCGGGAAGAATCATGATCGATGGTGAGGATGTCGAATCACACACGCTGGCGAGTCTGCGTGAGCAGATCGGGGTCGTCACCCAGGAAACCTTCATCGTCCACGGGACCATCGCCGAGAACATCGCCTTCGGTGTCGAACACGCCACAGCCGAACAGATCCAGGAAGTTGCAGCGCTGGCTCATGCGGATGAATTCATCCAGCGCATGCCTGAAGGCTACGACACCATGGTGGCGGAACAGGGTGCGTCCCTCTCCGGCGGCCAACGGCAGCGCATCGCCATCGCCCGTGCATTGCTGCGTAATCCGACCATGCTGGTGCTGGATGAGGCCACCAGTCAGATCGATTCGGAATCCGAGGCCGACATCGCCGACACCATTCGACAGGTCACGGGACGCTGCACCGTTCTGGTGATCGCCCACCGCCTGGCGACCGTGCTTGATTGTCATCGCATCGTCGTCATGGATCAGGGACGGGTCATCGCCGAAGGAACGCATGAAGAGTTGCTTGACTCGTGTCCGCTCTATGCACGGCTCACGGAAACCCAGTTGCTCCCCAGCGGCGCATGAGCATGCTGGCCACGTCCATCTCGATGCCTTCAGCCAGTCGTGGCCGTGGCGTTGCATCCTTGATCGGACTTGGGTTGTTTGCGCTCGCCATCAGTCTGCTTCGCTATGCCATCGATCGATCGCCTGAGGGTGTGATCTCGCTGGCCTGGCCTGATCCAGCCTGGGCTGACTTTCGCCAGAATGCGATTCTTTCCGGTCTCATCGTCGGTGGTGGACTTGGTCTGGCTGGCGCCCTGCTTCAGTCTTTGCTTCGCAATCCACTGGCTTCCCCCTATCTGCTTGGTGTCAGTAGTGGTGCTGGTCTTGGGGTGATGGCGGCCATGGCCATTGGGGCATCGGCTGGAATGGTGTCCGCTGCTCGAGTCGACTGGTCCATGCCTGCCATGCTTGGCGCGGTTGGCGCTCTGTCGCTGGTTCTGGCACTGGGAAGAAGGAACGGATGGCCTGATCCGGTGACGGTTCTGCTTGCTGGTGTCGTTGTGGCCACCATCTGTGCAGGAGGCATGATGTTGTTGCAACATCTGGTTCCGATGGATGTTCGTGGGCGGTTCCTGACCTGGATGATGGGGACCCTTCCTGAAATCACATCGGGCATGCAGTTGCTGTTGTCCGGGGTGGTGGTGCTTGCCGGATTGATCGCGGCACTGTTGATGGCTCGATGGCTCGACATCTCCTTGCTTGGAGACGATGAAGCCAGAACGCTGGGCGTCCCGGTTGAAGCGATGCGTCTGGCGCTGTTGATCGTGGCAGGCATGATGACGGCCGTTACGGTCGCACTGGCAGGCCCCATTGGTTTCATCGGCTTGATCGCGCCGCATGTGGCCAGACGTCTGGCTGGTCATCACCATGTGGTCTTTCTGATTGGCAGTCTGCTGGTCGGGGTGATCCTCGTGATCGGAGCGGATTCCATTCGACAGGTCATCGATCTTGGAACCGGCCGTCTTCCCATCGGAGTCCTCACCATTCTGGTTGGTGGTCCGATGTTCCTGTGGCTGTTGCGACGGGAGGTTCATTCCCGTGAAGGTTGATCGCGTACAGGTTCAGTTCGGGAAACGAACGGTGTTGCATGACATCACGGCCGAGGCGCAGCCCGGGTGCTTGACTGGCATACTTGGTCCCAATGGAAGCGGCAAGACGACCTTGCTGCGAGCCATGGGTGGTCTTCAACGAATCGAAAGTGGTTGCATCACCCTTGATGATCGTGAAGTTTCGAAGATGCGTGCGAAGCAGCGCGCGGCCTGCATTGGTGTGGTGCCTCAACGCTTTCGTGCGGATGTGCCTTTCAGCGTGGCTGAGATCGTCGCCATGGGAACCACGCAGCAGAAAGCCATCGCGAACGCTTTGGAAGTCTGCGAACTTGGTCCCCATGCGAATCAGCCGTTTCCCTCGCTTTCAGTGGGGCAGCAGCAGCGGGTCGTCATCGCCCGGGCACTGGCTCAGGTTCACTCGCCTGGTGTATTGCTGCTTGATGAACCGTTGGCGGCCCTTGATCTGAAACATGCCTTGTCGGTTCTTGAACTTCTTCGAGACCGGGCGAAGCAGGGTGATCGGGTCATCCTTTCGCTTCATGATCTCGGGGTCGCTTCGGCTTGTTGTGATCAGGTCTGGTTGTTGCATGAAGGTCGACTGGTTCAGGCTGGTACGCCGGATGAAGTGCTGTCCGAGGGGCAGCTTCGAGAGGTGTTCTCGGCTGATTTCGAGCGGATTCAACGGCGTGATGGCCGGGAGTGGATCGTCCCCATGGGGGGTTGATCGACATCTGCTGGCAGCAGGAGATACACTGGAAACATGACTGGTTGGGAAGTCATCATCTTCTTGTTCGGCGGCGCCTGGTACGTCATCAGTGCCATTGCGCAAGCCAAGGACAAGAAAAAGAAGAAAGAGGCACGTCAGGCGGCCATGATGAAGGAGGTTCGTCCTTCTCCTGAGGAGGCTGCCGATGGTGACAAGGCCGGGAAGATACCTGCAGAACGGCAGTCCGATGGTGTGGTTGAGATTCTGGCAACGGCCAAGTCTCAGCTGGATGAAGCGGTGAAGCCTGAGAAGTTCAGTAGTCCATCTTCGCCCAAGCCTGTCAACGTTCAGGCTGGCAGCAAACCTCAGCCAACCATCGTCAGGGATGCACGCAAGGCAATCCTTGATGCGATGCGCAAGGAGATGGGCGTTGGGACAGCGGAAGCTGCCAAGCCATCGGCCCCGGTTGAAACGGCCTCACTCAAGGTTCCAGCCCAGCCCGCCCCCGCACCGCTGAGCGTCTCGCCGAGTCCACCAGTTTCAAGGGCAACTGCCCCAAGGCGAAGCACCCAGCAGCCCTCGGAAACCGCTCCCACGCCTCGCCCAAGACGAAGTTCTCAGGTTCAGGCCATGAGCCCAGTAGGCCCAGTGAGCGGCCAATCCGTCAAGGATTACCTGCATTCCCCTGGGTCGTTGCGTCAAGCCATGGTCCTGACAGAGGTCCTGGGGCCTCCTGTGAGCCTCCGAGACAACCACCTGGGCGGCTGAAGGGGCTGATCGAGATCCTGGCCCCCTGATCGCGGCATGATCGGCGGAGATCGCCGCAGATGGCGGCATGATCGTCTCAACGCTATACTTCGCCGCCAATGACTGATATTGCATCCATGGAATTGACCGCCGCCCAGATAGAGGCCAGCCGAGCCAGGCTTGAGGGCCTTCGTGCGCGAATGGTCAAGTCCGAGGTCGGTGGTCTTCTGGTCAGTGCAGAGAATGACATCTGGTATCTGACTGGTTTCGTCGGTCACTCCGCCTTGTTGCTGGTGACCGCCGAACGTGCGGTCATCATCTGTGATCGACGCTACGAGGAATTCCTGCAGGCCTGGGATGCCTGCGAACTCTTCGAGGTCGTGATGGGTGCTCGTCACAAACTTGGTCATGAGGTCAAGCGACTTGCCGGTGAAGAAGGTCTGTCCCGTGTCGGGATTCAGGCTGAGTCGATGACCATCAGCTTCCGGGATTCTCTGGCAGCATCGATAGAAGGTCTGGAGCTGTTCCCGACCACTGGACTGGTCTCTCATCTGCGTCGATGCAAGCGGCCCGAAGAGCTGGCCTTGATCGAGCGTGCCATCGCGATTCAGGAGCAGGCGTTGGAGGAATCTCTGGCTGAGCTGCGTCCTGGCATGACCGAATTCGAATTCACCTCGCTGCTTGAGTATCGCCTGCGAATGGCTGGTGCCTCAGGAGCGTCCTTTGAACCGATCGTTGGCAGTGGTCCAAACAGTTCGGTGATTCATCACATGCCAAGCGATCGACCAATCGAAGATGGCATGCTGTTGATCGACTGGGGAGCCCGGGTCGAAGGGTATTGTTCCGATCTGACCAGAACGATGTGCTTTGGTCCGATGCCAGAGCCGATGGAACAGGTCTACGGCATTGTTCTGGAAGCGCTGGAGTCGGCCATTGAAGCCTGCCGGCCAGGCGCAGACTGCGCTGCAGTCGATGCCGTTGCCCGTGACGTCATCACGGACGCAGGCTATGGCGATCAATTCCCGCATGGTCTGGGGCATGGGGTGGGCATGAATGTCCACGAAGAGCCATTCTTCAGCAATCGTTCCGCAGGAACGTTGCTTGAGCCTGGCATGATCATGACCGTCGAGCCGGGCATCTATCTGCCTGGGATCGGTGGCGTGCGTATCGAGGAAGATGTTTTGATTACCGAAACCGGGCATCGCGTTCTGGCCTCGTGGCCACGCAGTCTGGAGTCGGCTCAGCGCCCATCATTGCTGAGCCAGGAGAGATGTTGAGATGATTGATATTCGCAAACTCAAGGAGCTGGTTCGCCTGATGGTGGCCAATGATCTTTCAGAGATCGATCTTCGCGACAGCGAGGAGCAGGTCACGATTCATCGGCCATCACCCTACGCGACACCGCAGGTGACGCATCAGCCCGCACCGCCAGCAGCAGCCCCGGTCGCTGCTGCACCACCTTCGGAAGCGGCCGCTCCCAGTGCTTCGGTTCCTTCGCCACAGCCGGCCACTGAGCCGGCAGCCGATGACACGGCTGGCCTGGTTCCGGTTCAAAGCCCGATGGTGGGGACCTTCTATGCCGCGTCCTCTCCGGATGTTGATGACTTCGTCAAGGTTGGCAGCAGCATTGCCGCAGGTGATGTCGTGTGTCTGGTCGAAGCGATGAAGATCTTCAACGAGATCAAAGCTGAATCCGGCGGAACCGTCCAGAAGATTCTGGTCAACAATGGTGACTCCGTTGAATTCGGACAGGACCTTTTTCTCGTCAAGCCATCCTGACCTGATCGGTCAGGGCGGCGTAATCCCGAGCGTCTACGAGCGGAGCGGATGCCTTGTTTTCACGAATACTCATAGCCAATCGTGGCGAGATCGCCTTGCGTATCATTCGAGCTGCCCGTGAGCTTGGAGTCGAGACCGTCTGTGTCTACTCCGAAGCTGACAAGGGTGGCCCCTGGTTGGATCAGGCTGATGAGACCGTCTGCATCGGTCCCGGCCCCTCGGCGGATTCCTATCTGCGGATCGACCGGATCATCTCAGCTGCGGAAACGACCAAGGCGGATGCGATTCATCCCGGGTACGGATTTCTTTCTGAGAATGCTCACTTCGCCGAAGTGTGCCGAGATTGCCAGATCACCTTCATCGGCCCCAGCCCGGAAGCCATGGGGCTGCTTGGAGACAAGGTCTCCTGCCGAGCCATGGCGCAGAAGAGCGGCACGCCGATCTTCCCCGGTTCACCTGGTGAGATCGAAGAAGATGAGGAAGCCATCAAGGTTGCCGAGGAGATCGGTTATCCCGTGATCGTCAAGGCTGCCGCAGGTGGTGGTGGACGAGGGATGCGGATCGCTCGCGACGAAGAAGAACTCAAGGCCGGGCTCACCTCGGCACGTCAGGAGGCTGTTGCAGCCTTCGGCAATGGTGCCGTCTATGTCGAGAAGTTCCTCGAGCGGGCACGCCACGTCGAGGTGCAATGCCTGGGTGATCAGCATGGCAATGCGATTCATCTCTACAACCGTGATTGCACCTCCCAGCGTCGTCATCAGAAGCTGATCGAGGAAGGGCCTGCCCCGGGCGTCTCCGATGAAGTCCGCGATGCGGTCTGTGAATCGGCAGCACGCCTGATCCAATCAGCCAACTACTGCGGTGCCGCAACCTGTGAATTCCTGATGGATCAGTCCGGTGACTTCTACATGCTGGAAGTCAATACCCGGATCCAGGTCGAACATCCCGTGACCGAAATGATCACCGGTGTTGATCTCGTGAAGGAAATGATCCGTTGTTCCGCAGGTGAACCACTGGCCTACAAGCAGTCCGACATCAAGCTCATCGGGCACGCCATCGAGTGCCGGATCAATGCCGAGGATCCCGACCGCGGATTCATGCCGCAGCCTGGTCTGGTCGAGGAGTTCAGGCAGCCTGGCGGTTTCGGCGTTCGAGTCGATACCCATGTGCAGCCGGGCTACCGAGTTCCGCCGAACTATGACTCAATGATCGCCAAGTTGATTGTTTCAGGCGAAGACCGGGCGGAAGCCATCGCCAGAATGAAATCAGCGATTGATGAATTCAAGATCGGGCCGATCAAGACGACCTTGCCGCTGCATCGCAGGTTGATGGATGCTCGTGAGTTCGTCGAGACGGACTTCGACATCCATTACGTGGAGCGATGGCTTGAGCAAGAGGAAGCCAAGGTCTAGCGATCCGAGCTCGGCTAGCGTGAGTTGACCGCGACACCTTCGATGAAGCCGACCACGACGTTGCCGACACGGAGTTCATCAAGTTCGACACCATTGGTGACTTCGAAGATCAGCCTCATCGTCTGACCACCACCACTGGATGGCTGTGCGCCGAGATCCTCGAGCGTACGGAGGAAGTCTCGTCGATTGAGCTTCACTTCGAAGTTGGTCGGAGTTTCCAGGTAGTACCCGATCGGTGCATAGGTGTTGTCATTCATGTCAGTGAGCTGGATCCGATCGCCAGCCTGAATCATTCGGCGAACCTTGCCGAAGAGATTGGCGGGGGATTCTCGACTGACGTCGATCTGTACGATTGTGGTGCCATCGGTCTGGGCAATGCCCTTGAGCTGCAGGGCACGCGAGATGCGTGAAGCCTTGCTGCCTTTGCGCATGTTCATGTAGCCCTCGGTCAGATAGCCGTCCTGCTCGAGCATGGTGCCTGGCATCTTGTTCTTGCTGATGGTTCGAAGCAGGCGGATATTGCGGCCAAGATCAACCGTGCTGGAGATGTCTCCGCCTGGATCTTCGTTGAATTCGGTCGAACCCTTTGGATCGGCTTTGGCATTGCGGACGATCGAGGCGAACTCCGTCTCCCGTGAGGTATCCAGCTTGATTCGAAGGCCCTTGAGCTGAATGAACATGGGTTCGAAGTCTTCGTCAACCGTGAAGACCAGAGTGGCCTTGGTCTGTTCGCGGCCAGGGACACCGGTGACATACTTCGATCCGTCATCGAATTTGTACATCCGGTCTTCGCCCAGATCCGGACCGGACTTGGCTTGCTGGCCAATATCCTGAAGCCAGTAGGTTGGATAGACGATTGGTGCTGCTTTGCTGCCGGAAGCTCGTCCGATCAGGCGGGCCTGACTCTTGGAAAGAACCAGTTGTCGGCCGAAATCACGCGCATCCGCATCGAAGGTGACGGGGATGGTCACCAGTCGTTGAGCATTGCCTTCATCGTCCTCATCGATGGTGCTGATCATCGGTGCGCTGACACTGACGGATCCGGGTGGAACATAGAACTGCCCCTTGTCTCCCTGTGGCGTATCACGCAGCAGTGATGCCTGTTTGTACATCTCAGGGTTGTACTGACGGAGTGGGGTGTTCCCGATGTCAGGACGCATGCCGGTGATGCTGGCCCATTCGTAGAAGGTTGAGGTCAGCTTGTCAGCTGGAAGCCACATCTTGTCGCCGACGGGACCGATGTCGGCATTGCCGACCTTCTCTCGGCCGAATCCCTTGTATCCCAGGAACTCATGTGGACGTTGAATGAAGCCGCTGCCGATGAGCATCATGCCTACCGCGATGATGCCTGCTACGGCACCGGAGGAGAATCCTCCGATCAGATCGACTGCAGGATGCACCTTGAGATTCTCTTCAATGAGCTGGTCAGTGCCGACTCGAAAGATCAGCACGAGCCCGATGAACAGGAAGACGAATGAAAGGCCGGGCAGGTAGTAGTCAAAGACGCCTGTGTTGCCCAATGCGAGATCGTAGACCAGGTACTCCCAGATGGCGAAGGTCATGGCGCCGGCGATGATCACCGCAAGCATGTGGAGGAGTCCGCTGAAGAATCCCTGATTGGACCACCAGTAGGCAATCAGGAAGACGATGACGATGATGACGAAGTTGAAGACAAGACTCATTGGAAACTCCGTAAACGCCTAGGCGCCCTGCTGACTTGGGGCTGGCTTTGCAGCTTTCTTCTTTGGGCTCAGGACCCGTCCGATTTCTTCGATGGAGGTTTCTCCAGATACGGCCTTTCTCATGGCAGCTTCCTGAAGTGTGACCATCTTCTCCCGTCTGGCGATGGTCATGGCGCCCTTGAGGTCGCCCTTGATGATCGCCATGCGTGATTCTTCTGAAATCGGGACAACTTCGAAGATCGCAGTGGTGCCGAGATATCCGCCGCCACGGCAGACCGGGCAGTCGATGACTTTGTTGCGATCCTGTACCTGCCCGCCAGCGCGATAGAGCTCCGTGCCTTCCGGCAGTCGAAGTCGCGAGGTGTCTGCAGGAACATAGCCCACCTTGCAGTTGTCGCAGAGGCGGCGAAGCAGTCGTTGATTCACGATTGCACGAAGTGGCTGAGCGGCTTGAGACGTGTCACCGATGTATTGAAGCCATTTCGTGAGACATTCTGAATTCGAGCTGGCGTTCATCGCCAGATAGAGAAGGGGACCATCCATGCCTGACGCGGCAGCAATCTTGGCGGTCTCCGCATCATCGCCACCGGCAATGAAGATGACATCCGGATCACGGCGGAGCATGGACTGGAGCATCCGTGGATAGTCGACCTCTGGATCCGAAGGGTCCCAGACCTGCTGGACCGTGCCTTCCAGTTCAGCCTCGACTCTTCGTTCAAGAGAACGGATATTCGAGGTGTAGGAGTCATGGGTACTCATCAGGGCATAGCCGGTGGTGGTGAGGCCCTGACCGGCTGGGGCGGAGATGAGGACCAGACCATTGCGGTTGTCCAGATCGACGAATGCATCGAGGATCTGACGTTGCTGATCCAGAAGGCCAAGTCCGTCGAAGGGCAGGCGAACCTGCTGGGACTTGTCGAAGTCGAGCCGCAGAAGCTGACCTTTGGGGATGGCGGATGAGGTTGCCGTCACACCATGCTGCATGGTGGGGCTGCTCACCCGGAACTCGCCGATCTGCTGTCTTCTGGATTCCTTCAGGTCCATCCCCGACATCTGGCGGATGAGATTGAAGATCTTGGCGCCTGTCTCCGTGTCGAAGGTGTCGATCTTGGTACGGACCGTGTCGACCGTCATGCTTGCAATGCAGCCGCCGGAGCTGAGTCCAAGATCGACTCTGCTGGCTCGCTGTTCCATCGCCGGCTCAAGTACGGCTTCAAGCGTCTGGAAGATGATTCTTGCGGGATCTTCTTCACCTGGGACGGCAACCGGCTCGTTGTCGGATGCGATGTACTTCAGCGTGATATCACGCATGGCCTTCATGGCCGCCTTCTGCTGCCGCTTCTCAGGATCGCGTGTCAGGCTGATGGTGTAGCGGTTCTCGGCTGGAACAGTTGCGTTTCGTTTCTTCCAGTAAACCAGTACTGGAGCGAACATCACCAGAATGCCAAGTGGCCAACCGATGTAGAACATCCAGCCGAAGATCATGAGTCCCAGGCCGGCGAAGGCGCACAGCAGGAACGCGATATTCCACTTCTCGATGCTGAACTGGTAGTAGCGGGCATCCTTCTGGATCTTGGTTGCAACGAGCCAGGCCCACCAGACGGTGGCACCCCAGATCAGCAGGGGTTTCCAAGGACTCAGGAGGAAGACGGCGGAGTCACTGAGGATCGGCAGAAAGTCAGTCATCGTGGTGTGGGTTCCCAGGCGTCAAGTGAACCAGCAGCAGGTGCTAGCTGATTCCCTTCAGGCGCATTTTCAGTTCCTCGGGCTTGGGGGTTGCTTCCAGAGCGACCTTGTGGTGGATCATCTCATCCTCAACAAGTTGGACCAGGGAGGACGTGAAGTCGACCATCCCTTCCTGCTGTGATCGCTTGATGACATCCAGCAGTTCGCCTTCGCGAGCTTCAAGGATGAATTTCTGGACGATAGGAGTGCCCAGCAGGATCTCGACCGCAGGGATGCGGGCGATATCCTTGTGCAGGGTGGGCAGCAGTTTCTGGTAGATGATGGCCCGGATGTTGTAGGCCAGCAGCTTGCGGATCTGGTGGGGTTCGCCTTCCTCGAACAGGTCATAGATACGCCCGAAGGTCTGCCAAGCAGAGGAGGCATGGATCGTTCCGAACACCAGGTGACCGGTTTCCGCCGCTCGAATAGCAGCTTCAAAGGTTTCCTTGTCACGCATTTCGCCGACGAGAACGACGTCGGGATCTTCGCGGACCAGCGCTCTGAGGGCTTCATTGAAGCTCAAGCAGTCGATGCCGACCTCTCGCTGATTGATGGTCGATTTGTCTTCCTTGAAGATGTATTCAATCGGATCTTCAATCGTCACGATGTGGCAGCGGCGTCTCTGGTTGACGTACTGAAGCATCGCTGCGATGGATGTACTCTTGCCTGAGCCGGTTACACCTGCGAAGAGGATGAGCCCGTTGGCTGACATGGCGACAGGGCCAAGTACTTCGGGGATATGGAGTTCCTCAAAGGTCTTGATGTCGGAGGTAATCAGTCGGCAGGCGTAGGAGACCCGGCCTCGCGTCATGAAGATGTTGACACGGAAGCGGCGTTCCTCGTCATAGTCATAGGCGATATCCATCTGCCCTCGGATTGCGAAGGCTTCGTACTGATGCTTGTCCAGTACATCGGTCGCGATCTGATGGGCATCGGCCCGGGACACCATTTCAGTGTTGAGGGTTCGAAGTGAGCCTCTCACACGGATGCGGGGGATGGCGTCCGCCTTGATATGGATATCCGAGGCTTCATGGGCGATGCAGGCTTTCAGAAAGGTCCTGAAGAGCTTCTCGCCTTCACCCTTGGCGGTACCTTCGGCATGGGTGACAAGCCTTGGTGTAGACGATGCTGTAGTGGTCATTTCTTCCACGAGTCTCAATCCTCCTGCCACGCCCGAACCACGCCATGCGGCCGCGGCGGTACAGATCGATCACTCTAGCAGATGGAAGGCGGTTTCTGGTAGATCCAGAGGGCTCTCAACCCCTTCCTGAGGCTCTCATCCTTGACATTCAGCGGCTTGATCCGGATGATCTACAGATGGAACGCATACGACTGCGAGAAGGCATCACATTTGATGACATTCTGCTGATTCCCAGGCGGAGTGACGTGGTCCCGGCAGGGACTGACGTTTCAACACGTCTTACACGGGGTATACGGCTCAACATCCCACTTCTTTCGGCTCCCATGGACACGGTTACCGAATCCAATCTGGCCATTGCGCTGGCTCAGGAGGGGGGAATTGGGATCATCCACAAGAATCTTGAGACCGATGTTCAGGCTCGTGAAGTAGCCAAGGTCAAGCGGTCCGAGAATGGCATGATTGCCGATCCGGTCACCCTCAGCCCAGAGGATACGGTCTCCAAGGCCATTTCTCTGATGGAGCAGCAGAATGTTTCGGGATTCCCGGTCACGATCGATGGATCAAGCCGTGGTGAGCTGGCTGGAATCCTGACCAGGCGTGACATCAAGTTCGTCGAAGCTCCCTCCGATCATGTTGGAGAAGTCATGACCAGAGAGAATCTGGTCACCGCTCGTACGGATGTCTCGCTTGAGGAAGCGGAGAACCTGTTGAATCGCGGTCGTGTCGAGAAATTGCTTCTGACCGATGGCAATGGTTGTCTGGCGGGTCTGATCACGATGCGTGATATCGAGAACCTTCGTCGACACCCCAGTGCCTGCCGTGATGCTCGAGGTCGACTGCGAGTTGGTGCGGCGGTTGGCGTTCATCAGCTCGAGCGAGTCGCTGCACTGGTCGATTCCGAAGTTGATGTCGTGATCGTGGATACCGCTCATGGGCATTCGGAAAATGTGATCGAGACCGTTCGTGCGATCAAGGCGAATTACGACATCGAGGTCATTGCCGGCAATATCGCCACCGCGGCTGCAGCTCAGGATCTGATCGATGCGGGTGCTGATGCGGTCAAGGTCGGAATCGGTCCCGGTTCGATCTGCACGACACGAATCATCAGCGGTGTTGGCGTGCCCCAGCTGTCAGCAATTGATGAAGTATGCAAAGTCGCCTTGAAGCATGACATTCCAGTCATTGCAGACGGTGGTGTGAGGCAGAGTGGTGATATCGCCAAGGCAATCGCCTTTGGTGCCAATGCCGTGATGCTCGGCTCGATGTTCGCTGGAATGGATGAAAGCCCAGGCGAATTGATTCTCCATGGAGGGCGTCGTTACAAGTCCTATCGTGGAATGGGAAGTCTCGGCGCAATGGGCTCTGGTTCAGCAGATCGTTATGGCCAGGGAGATGGCCGTGACGCAGCCAAGTTCGTGCCAGAAGGAATCGAAGGGCGTGTTCCATACCGCGGTCGACTGGCTGACACGGTGTATCAGCTCGTTGGTGGGTTGCGGGCAGCCATGGGTTACAGCGGCTGTCGAACGATCGATGAGCTGCGTCGGGATGCGGAGTTCGTCCGAGTCAGCGGCGCATCGCTGGTCGAGTCCCATCCGCATGATGTCCAGTTGACTCGTGAAGCACCGAACTACACGTCATTCCAGCCTGCTGAATGAGTGCTGTTGCAGTTCATCTGGGCTGATCTGAAACTACCGATCCATCGATGACAACGCCTGTGCAATGGGTGGTCCATTCAAAGGGGTCACCGTCATAGATCGCGAGATCTCCATCCTTGCCGATTTCAATTGAGCCGACTCGTTCGTCAATGCCCAGAATTCTTGCGGGTTCAATGGTGATCATCCGCATGGCTTCTTCGCGACTGCATCCATTGGCGGCCGCCATGCCTGCTTCGTAGAGGACGACTCTGGTGCGGGGTACGTAGCTTTCATAGCCACTCTGCATGGCAACAGGTATTCCGGCTTTGATGAGTTTCGAAGCGGTTTCGAATGAAAGGTTCTCGCACTCTCCATAGGGGCGGATCATGGTCGGGTGGATGAAGACCGGAATGTCTGCTTCCTTCAGCTCATCGATCATCAGGTGTGCTTCCGCGGCGCCATCAAGAACGATCGGGATGTCGAACTCCCGCTTGAGCCTCAGCGCATTGGCGATGTCTCTTGCCCGGTGTGCATGAATCAGCAGCGGTGTTTCCCCTCGGAGTACCGAAGCAAGTGCTTCCAGTTCAAGGTCCGGCTTGGGTGGCTTGGCTTCTTCCGTATCGGATTGCGTCATCTGGCGGTCGTGATGTGCGGCATCGAGAAGTCGCTGGCGAAGCATGGCGAACGCCTTGGCGCGGCTGCCGGGAGATTTCTCGCGGATGGCCGTATCGCTGAGTGAGCAGGCGATCATGGCCCGTGGTCTGATCGTGGCGTCCTCCACGCGATTGCCGGTTGTCTTCACGAGCATGGTCTGTCCGGACACCAGAGCCTGCGGCGCATGGCCGGTATGCATGGTGGTCACGCCGAATCCCCGTACCCATTCAATCAGTCGTTCATGTGGGTTGTAGGCGTCGATGGCGCGAAGGTGGGGTTGGATCGATGTCGTTCGATCAAGTTCATCACGGTCATGGTCGGAATTGAGGTGTCCTGCGAGTCCCACGCAGGTGTGGGCATCGACCAGTCCAGGGGTGACGATGCGGCCACGCAGGATCCGTTCCGTTCCATCCGGAGTGGCGTTGCTGGCAGGGCCGACCTCGGCGATGCGTCCGTCCTTGATCAGGACATATCCATCCTTGATGAGTTCCTTGCCGTTCATGGTCCAGACTTCGTCACCGAAGACCAGCAGGGTCTCGGCGGAAGCCAGATTGCAAAGGGTGAGTACGAGAAGGCTGATCAGGAGTCGCATCATTCGTGCCCTTCATCAATGCAGCAGAGGTAGGGTCGCATTGGGTTGCCGGCTCCCATTCCGCCTACGGCATAGAGTCGATCATCGGGATCTGACAGGTCGAAGACCTGCTTGCCGTCAACGAAGGTGGCAAGATTGTTGGTGTAGATGCTGAACGGATCGCCATCGAGAATGATGAAGTCCGCATCCTTGCCTGGTTCAAGCGAGCCGATGCGGTGATCAAGATCAAGCATCTTCGCCGCATTGATCGTCAGGCTTTCCAGTGCCGTCTGTCGATCGAGCCCGGCACGCATGGCCAGCGCCGGCATGCGGCGGAACCATCGGGAGTCGGTGATCAGGTCGTCCGTGTGGAAGGCGACCAGCGCGCCGGCTTCATCCAGAATGCGACCGGTGTCATAGGCCAGATCAACCGCTTCCTGCTTGCCCCCCGGTGAATCGATCAGAATGATCGAGCATGGGGCGCCTGCTTCAGCGATTTCATCAGCTACTTTCCAGCCATCACTCACATGATGGAGTACGACACGAAAGTCGAATTCATCTGCGAGACGCAGGACAGTCAGGATGTCATCGTGCCGGTGAGTGTGGTGATGAACGACTCGTTCTCCACGCAGCACTTCGGCGAGTGTCTCAAGCTTGAGATTGCGATCGGGCCGTTTGTCGGGATCGTCTCCAGCGAGGTCCATCTTTCGCTGGTAGTCCTGCGCATCCATGAAGGCCTGACGGACCAAGGCGGCCGACTTCGCTCTGGTTCCGGGAAATGGGGCGTCGCGTTGCGGATTGGTTCCGTTGGCCATCTTGAGTCCGCCCATCGGTTTGCCATTGGCATCAAGAATGAGCATGTCTTCAACCTGTTTGGCTGGGCGAACCTTCACATAGGCCGTCTGGCCGGAGGAGAGATGTCCACTGCCAGGCATGATGTTGAGGCAGGTCAATCCGCCGGCCAGCGCTCGACGAAATCCAGCATTGTTGATGTCGATGGTGTCGAGAATCCGTACCTCGGGTTGGATTGGTGTCGAACCATCGGCGCCGCCACCACCCTTGCCCTGGATTCCGATATGACTGTGGGTGCAGATCAGGCCAGGCATGATGGTCTGGCCGGTGCAGTCCCTTGTCTTGATTGCCGGCGAATCCTGAACCCATTGGCTCATGGGGCCGACTTCAACGATCTTGCCATTCTCAATGATCAGGTAACCAGGTTCAATGGCAGGGGAATTGACAGGAATGACCCGTGCGTTGAGAAACGCTTCTTTGTGGCCCGGATGGGCCATCGCTGATTCGGACATGTTCAGAACAGCAGCAAGCAGAGTCAGAAGTAAGGTCATCCGGTGCATGTAAAGCTCTCTTGAAGTGGGGTTGGATTCGATTCTACCTCCGTTCTGGATGTTTGGAGCTGTTGAAGCTTCGATCCAGACGGCAGATCAGTTATGTTGAATCCATGAAGATTCAATGTATTGCAGTCCTCCTCTGTGCCCTGACGGTCGGTTTCCTCTCAATGGCTCCTGCCGGGGAAAGTGATGTTGCCTGTAATTCGAGTGTTGGTCCGGATGTCGTCATCGGCAGCCTGGACGGAATAGGTGACTATGGCTGTCTGGATGGGATCTGTGCGTATTCCATCGCCACCAACATCGTCAACATCGGCGATGAGGATTTGCCGTGGTTCCCCATGAACAATGAGCATCCCGCCATCGCGCAGCACATGTACAAGATGAATGAGGTGCGTATCGAACAGATCGGCATCTCATGGGTCAAGCATGGATTCGGTGCGTTGGCCTGGGATGAGTTCGACTGCGGTTGTCAGAACCCTAATGATTATGACTATCTGGGTGTCGGTTGCACGGACCCCTACACGACCGGCCTCAATGGTGATCAGGATGGCTTTGGCACCTTTGCGGGTCTTGGTCCGCGGTGGGAAGTCAATGCAACGAACGGTTACTTTCCGTTTCCCTACACGACCCTTGGTCAGGGTGGGGATGCGATCTACAAGCGACTGCAGGTTCATTCGGATGACCTTGATCCGGACCTCAATCCCAATACGGTGTACTTCGCCGAGGGGCACTATGTGACACCTGCAGATGCGCTTGCAGGCAATGGAGCAAACAGTCTCGGCTACCGTCCCATGGTGGTTGAAGGTTGGGCAGGTGATACCTGGGATCTTTCACTTCAGGGTGAAACCGTGTCTGGGCTTCCGGCCATCTACGCCTGGGCAGCGGCCTATCCCGGTGTCATGCTTGAAACCATCGATATTCCAGATGATGGACGCATGGTTCTGGCGGCGAAAGCAACCGAGAACCCGGATGGTTCCTGGCATTATGAATATGCCTGGCACAACATCAATTCATGGCGAAGTGGAAGAAGTCTCCGCATTGATCTTGCTGATGGCGCAGGGATCACAAATCCGGGTTGGCATGCGGTCGATCATCATTCCGGCACACCCTGGGCGAATCAGCCCTGGCAGATCAATGTTGTTTCAGATGAAATCGAGTTCTCGACCGCTCCTGCAGATGCCGGTGGCAGTTCCTCGCCAATCTGCTGGGGCACCATGGGCAATGCCTGGTTTGATTCGGATCAGCCGCCGGGCATGACTCAGGTGAAGCTGGGTTACTACCGGCAGGGCACCGCCCCGGATGCAGTGCTGTCATTCCTCGGGCCTGTTGGTGGTGGTGGATGTGCAGGTGACGCCAATGGAGATGGTGTGACCGACGTCAATGATGTTCTGGCCGTGCTGGGTGTCTTTGGAGAGGGTTGCCAGGATTGTTCCGAGGACCTTGATGGCAATGGCCAGATTGACGTGAATGACATCCTGGCGCTTCTTGCCGATTGGGATTGTGAATACTGAGTTGTCCAGGTCATGTCGTGGCCATCAAAGTTGATCTGGGCATTATGCCGATTTGACGGGTATGAGTAACAACAATCCCAAGACGGGCTTCCCGGTGATCGATGCGCTACAGAGGCTCAGTCTGACGAACTGGCTTCTGATCATTTTCATCATTCTCATGTGGTGGTGGCACGTCGAGACGGAACAGCGGCTGGACGGGATCATCAATGCCATCAGTCGGCTTGAAGTGGGTCATTAGCCAACATCCGCGGGAGGGCTCGAACCTCCAACCTTCGGCTTCGGAGGCCGACGCTCTATCCAATTGAGCTACGCGGACAGAACGGGGCAGTCTACCCAGCTTGCCTGTCGTTCTTCCGCTTTTGTGATTCCGAGGCCTTCATGGCGTTCCAAGTCTGTTGCTCAATGGCCTTGACATGACGTCGCATGTCCCAATCGACAGAATCATGGGATTGTCTTGCTCTGAGGTCTTCCAGCTTTCTGGCAGTTTCAGAATCCTCGCTTGTCAGCGGCATCCCGAAGACCTTGCCGCTCTTTGGTCTGTTTGCGGGTTGGGGCCTGCCTGAGGGATTTGGAGGATGGGGGATCATCGCTAAAGGACAACCTCTGCCGGGCCATTTGCCATTCAGAAATACATCTGTTCTTGCATCTTTCATTGAGAAAGACGGGTCGTGACGGCTCAATGGGGGTTGAGGCGGAGAATTCAGGGGGTGATACCATGTGGTGTCCATGGAATCTCGATCACAGACATCATTTCGACCTCCCTTCAAGGGTTCCATTCTCAGGCTGACTGCGGTCTCGGGTCAGCCCATGGATCCCAAGGAGCTGACTCATTCTGGAGGGGTCATTGGCCGCGGTTCAACCTGTGAAGTCCGGTTGGTTGATCCCACCGTTTCAAGACGACATGCAACGATCGTCTGTCGCGATGATCATTGGATCATTCAGGATCTGGGCGGCACCAACGGCACGTTGCTCAATGAAGTCAAGATTGAAGACGATCTTGGGATGCCTCTTGCAGAAGGCGATCGAATCAGTGTTGGTCCATGGACGCTTGTGGTTGGTGATGTTGAACAGACGTCCATTGCCATGCAGACGCTGGATGACTCTGGTTCTGCAGAGCGTGTGCGGAGACTCAGCCCTGCGGAGACCGCTTCGCTGGCGAGGCATCGACTGAATCTGTTCATCGAGTGTGCCGGTCGGATCAATCAGGCGATTGATGAGCAGTCGCTCTGGGAATCGATCATGCTTTCTTCCCTTGAGGGCAGCGGCTTTGGCCGTGTCGCTCTGCTGCGAGCAGATGCCGAGGCAAAGTCGGTTGAAATCATGGCCTATCGTGGTCTTGGGGGAGACGGTCGGCCGGACGACATTAGCCGATCACTCATTCGCGCTGCATCTGAAGGTGATATTGCTCAATTGCTTTCTGATGATCAGCCTGCTTATGGGCAGAGTATTGCTGATCTGAATATCCATTCAGCCCTTTGTTGTCCGATCACCGTAGACAATGTGATTGCCGCTTACCTGTATCTGGACGCACGAGGTTCAGAGGCATCTGTGCAGCATGATGCGACGAGTTTCTGCCAGGCATTGGTCAAGATTGCAGGGCTTGCCATCGCCAACCTGAGACGTCGCGAACTCATGGAGCGACATCAGCGTGTGCAGCAGGATCTGGAAGCAGCGCGTGAAGCACAGCGATTCATGTTGGCGGATAACCACGGCGAAATGTGCGGGTTGCCCTATGCGGTCCAGTTCCAACCAGGGCGTGATGTCTCGGGAGACCTCTTTGACATCATCGAGCTTGATGGGGGGCGAGTTGCGTTTGTTGTTGGTGATGTGACCGGTAAGGGTGTGGGTTCGGCCATCCTCATGGCGGCCGCGCAGTCACATATCCACTCCATGCTTGTGCGTGATGGTGATCCGGCCTCGGCCGTGACCGCTGTGAATCAATATGTCCTGACGCATTCGCCAGTGAATCGTTTCATCACGTTGTGGGTGGGTGTGCTTGATTCAAATTCAGGTCTCTTCACCTTTGTGGATGCCGGTCACGGCCATTGGGCTCATTGCACTGCGGATGGAGAAGCCAGTAGCAATCAGATCGCGGCTCATCCGCCAATCGGAATCGATGGTGATACCACCTTTGATTGCCAGACCGTGCAGTGTGCTCCAGGTGATCGTATTGTTCTGATGACTGACGGGGTCGTTGAGCAGGAGGACCCTTCAGGAGAGCAATACGGCATGGATCGATCTCTGGCCGTGTTGAGAACCAGTCGCAATCCAGTTGAGGATGTTGAATCCTTGCACCGGTCCGTCAGTGAATTCGCTCAAACCGACCAGCTGGGCGATGACACGACGATCGCCAGCCTGATGTATGTAGGCGATTGAGTCCGATTTTGGGCCACCTGACCCCCCTTGAGTCGATGTAGAATGCTGGTCTTGGCATTCAGCCCCTTTTTGGGTGCTTGAGGAGGTATTCGTGAGACTCCTGCGGTTCTATCGATCTGCAATAGGCAAAAAGGTCGTGGTCGCTCTCTCTGGGGGAGCCCTTTATCTGTTTCTCATCGGGCATATGTTGGGGAACATGTGGGTCTATGGCGGGCAGGAAGACATTGATTCCTACTCCCATCACCTCCGCACCTTCATGGAGGACTTCTTCGGTTACGGAGGCTTCCTCTGGATTGCCAGAATCGGTCTGTTGGCGGCGTTACTTCTGCATGTCGTGACCATCGTTCTGCTGGTCAGGCAGAATCGAAAGGCTCGCCCCGAGCAGTATCGCCACAAGCATCGAGCGGCCAGAACACTCGCCTCCATGACGATGCTGATCAGTGGTCCTCTGATTCTGGTCTATGTGGTGCTGCATATTCTTCAGTTCACCACAGGCACGGTGCAGCCGACGGCTTATGAAGAGGGGGCGGTCTATGCCAATCTCTGGAATGCCTTTCAGGTCTGGTGGATTGCCTTGATCTACATCGTGATGATGTTCTTCATCTGCTTGCACCTCTATCACGGGGTCTGGAGCATGTTCCAGTCGCTGGGGATCAACAATCAGGATCGAAACAAGATGCTGCGGATGATTTCAACGGTTTCTTCCATTGTCATCTTCGTCGGCTTCTCTTCTGTGCCTACCATGATGTGGTGTGACATGCTGCCACCACCGACTCCCAAAGAGTCAGCTCAGCAGCCGGTCGTTCAGGGTCCTGATCGGTTGCTCGTGCAGTCCGAAGGAGGTCATGATGAACCTTGATGCCGGTATTCCTGAGGGGCCAATTGAGGAAAAGTGGTCCAACTATCTTGAGCACGTCAAGCTGGTCGGGCCCAACAACCGTCGGAAGTACGATGTGATCGTCGTCGGTACCGGTCTGGCCGGTGCGGCGGCGGCATCGAGTCTTGCCGCCCAGGGGTATCAGGTGAAGACCTTTTGTTTTCAGGATTCCCCAAGGCGTGCCCACAGCATCGCCGCCCAGGGCGGCATCAATGCGGCCAAGAACTATCGAGAAGATGGCGACACCACCTATCGGCTGTTCTATGACACGCAGAAGGGTGGTGACTTCCGTGCTCGTGAGGCCAATGTCTATCGACTGGCTCAACTGAGCACGAACATCATTGATCAGGCCGTGGCCCAGGGCGTTCCATTTGCTCGTGAATATGGAGGCATGCTGGCGAACCGTTCATTCGGCGGCGTACTTGTTTCACGAACCTTCTACTGTCGTGGGCAGACCGGCCAGCAGCTTCTGCTGGGGGCCTATCAGGCCTTGCAGAAGGAGCTCAATACCGGCAATCTGGAGATGCACCCTCGTACCGAACTTCTGGATATCGTCGTCATCGATGGTCGCGCCAGGGGCATCGTGATCCGTGATCTGATCACCGGCGAGATTCGTTCCCATTCGGCCGCCGCGGTTGTTCTGGCAACAGGTGGTTATGTGAGCACCTACTTCCATTCCACCAATGCGGTGAACAGCAATTGCACGGCGATCTGGCGGGCCCATCGTCGTGGTGCCGGCTTCGGAAATCCCTGCATGGTCCAGATTCATCCCACCTGTATCCCAAGCACGGCGGACTTCCAGTGCAAATTGACCCTGATGAGCGAGTCGCTTCGAAATGATGGCCGCTGCTGGGTGCCGCGAAAGAAGGGGGATACCCGTCATCCTGCCCAGATCCCTGAAGAGGATCGTTACTACTACCTTGAGGAACGGTATCCCAGCTATGGCAACCTCGTGCCTCGCGACGTGGCTTCGCGCAATGCGAAGTATGTCTGTGACGATGGTTACAGCGTGCTTGGTGACCAGGGGCGTGCGGTCTACCTTGATTTCAACGATGCCATCACTCGAGAAGGCAAGAAGACGATCGGTGAACGCTATGGCAATCTCTTTGACATGTACGAAGAGATCACCGATGAGAGTCCGTACGACGGCCCCATGCGGATCTACCCTGCGCTGCACTATTCAATGGGGGGCCTCTGGGTTGACTACAGCCTGATGACGAATATCCCGGGTCTCTATGCCATCGGTGAAGCCAACTTCTCCGACCACGGAGCAAATCGTCTGGGCGCCAGTTCACTCATGCAGTGTCTTGCAGATGGCTACTTCGTCCTGCCGCAGACCATCGGCAACTATCTGCATGACATCTACATGGACAAGGTTGGAACGGATCATCCGGCCTTCAAGCAGCACGAGGATAGCGTTCGAGACGATATTGCCCGGATCATGTCGATTCAGGGGACGCGTACGCCACTCTCCATACACCGTGAACTTGGTGAGTTGATGTGGGAGCACTGTGGCATGGCGCGTACCGCAGAAGGACTCAAGACGGCCCTTGCCGGTATTGAGGATCTGCAGGAGGCTTATCACAAGGACCTTCTGGTTCCAGGGGTAGCAGACGGCCCCAATCAGGTATTGGAGCGTGCCGGACGCCTGGCCGATTATCTCGAACTCGGTCATCTCATGTGTCGTGATGCGTTGGAGCGCAATGAGTCGTGTGGATGCCATTTCCGTGAGGAATACCAGACCGAAGACGGCGAGGTCATGCGTGATGACGAGAACTTTCAGCATGTTGCCGTATGGGAGTGGAAAGGCAAGGAGGACGCGGAGGAACTTCACAAGGAAGCTCTTGAACCAGAGGCGCTGCCGCCAATGACTCGGAGCTACAAGTAATGAAACTCACGTTGCATATCTGGCGTCAAGCAAATGCTCAGGCCAAGGGCAAGCTCGAGCGGCATGAGATCGATGGAATCTCTGAGGAAATGTCCTTTCTTGAGATGCTTGATCTACTCAATGAAAAGCTCGTCACCGAAGGCAAGGATGCGATCACCTTCGACAGTGATTGTCGCGAAGGTATCTGCGGCGCCTGTTCTCTGGCGATCAACGGCAGGCCTCATGGTCCAGGTCAGGGCTGTACGACCTGCCAGGTACGAATGCGATCCTTCAAGGATGGCGATGAGATCTGGGTCGAGCCTTTCCGAAGTGGTTCATTCCCGGTCGTCAAGGACCTGATGGTGGATCGATCGGCTCTTGATCGGATCATTCAGTCTGGTGGCCATATCAACGTACATTCCGGGCCCAAGCCCGAGCCCAATTCAATCCCGGTCTCTCATCCAGTTGCCGAAGAGGCAATGGATGCTTCGGCCTGCATAGGTTGCGGGGCCTGTGTGGCAGCCTGTCCCAACAGTGCTGGCATGCTGTTCACCTCAGCCAAGGTCTCTCATCTTGGCCTGCTTCCTCAGGGGCAGCCTGAGCGATACAGCCGTGTGCAGAGCATGGTTCATCAGATGGAAGATGAGGGAATGGGTGGCTGTACGAATCACGGCGAGTGTCAGGATGCCTGTCCCATGGAAATCAGTCTGGCCTTCATCAGTCGCATGAACCGCGATTACATGAAAGCTACCTTGATCGAGCCCGATCAGCGACGCGGCAAGCTTTCCAATCAGTGAATCAGTTCTGAATTGCTGTTGAGGTCTCGTCGGCAGAGACGCGATACATCAATTCCGAATTCGAACTCTCGCTGCTTCCCAGCGGAAGGCTGCGGTCGATCGGCGGAATGGTATTTCCGGTTGTCCACGTGGCACCGCCCAGAATCTCCCATTCGCCTGTTTCGATGACCAGGTGGCCTTCGGCATAGCCTTCCTTGAAAAACCTCAGAAAGACGGGGCGTTGGCCGGCGACGATCATTCGGCTCATGCCTTGTTCATTGGTTTCGCCTATGGCAGCCGCGGGATCTGGTGGGGGGCCGAAGGCGGCACCCGGGGCGCCGATCGTTGTGGGTTGCATGGTGGGAACATAGAACGTTCCTCCGCTTGCATGAATGATCACACCTTGTACCGGTTGTCCGCTGGTGGCATCCGCGACTTCAATCACCACAGGCATGGGCCGTGATGGTGCGCATGAGGCCAGTGTCAGAATGGCAATCATGCTCAGGATGCGAGTGGGGGTCATGACAGGCATGCTACGGGGCTGGGGCCACCTCGTGCGGTTCAGCTGCAAGGGAATCATGCCTGTGGACAGCATGGCGAACAGTAGGTCGCAGCATGGTGGATAGGCGCAAACGGACAATCAGCCTGGCCATGGCTTGTTGTCTCGCTTGGATATCGGATTGGCCGTGCAAGCGGTGGAGGTGGGATTCGAACCCACGAACGAGGAAACCCCGTTACCGGTTTTCAAGACCGGCGCCTTCAACCGCTCGGCCACCCCACCGGAATATTTGCACGTGTTGCCAATAAAATAACTCCCCCGCCGAAACAGGGGAGTCATCATTATAAGCGATCACTCAATAGCGGTCGCGGCGTGGACCGCCACTTTGTCGCTCGCGAGCCTGATTCACGTTCAACGTGCGGCCGTCGAGCTCAGTTCCGCCGAGCTTCTCGATGGCATTGCGGCCATCATCTTCGTTTGCCATCGTGACGAATGCAAAGCCGCGAGGGCGGCCGGTGTCACGGTCAGTAATGATTGCAACTTCTTCGACGGTGCCATGGGCAGCAAACGCGTCGCGAAGTGTGTCTTCAGTCGTATCGAAATTCAGGTTGCCTACGTAAAGCCTCAAAGCACCACTCTCCAAATCAGGGACACAAAAAGTTCCTCGGAACGGTGCTTGGGAGATCGCCCACACGTTGGGTGACCATTAGCGAGCCGCTCTCTATCCGGCTGGATAGGGCTCCAGAACACAAAAATATAGTACCTAAATACAGTCGATTTGAGTCACCCCACATTCCTTGCAGGTTTCGTCTTCTGTTGACCGAGGCCGTTCTGGCATCCTCAGGAGCGATAAACATGCATTTATTAGGCTGTTTGAGGGGGGTTGGTAAGTGGCTGGTCAGTGGAGGATTCCGCCTTGATATCTGTTAAATCGCCCTTTGCAGGGTCACATGCTGGATGTCAGATGTGATGCCTGGTGACATGCGGGTGTCAGCTCAAAATTAAATTGCTTTACTGATGGTTTCCCTGCTTTCCGGCTCACTTTGGTGGTCGTTGGGGAAATTGTTGATTGAGTAGGATGCGGCTTCATGACCGTACAGGAGCATCCAGTCGTTGTTGTTGGTGCGGGGCCAGTTGGGCTCTCTGCAGCTTTGGCCATGGCTCGTCATGGAACACCTGTTCGCATCATTGATGCAGCTGACACTCCCTCGGACTATTCCAAGGCATTGGTTCTGTGGCGGCGATCAATACAGGTGCTAGATCCAGTTATTCCGCATGAGGCTGTTCATTCAGGGCATCATCCTGTCAATGGCCTCGAGTTCCGGTCCGATGGGAAGCGGTTGGCTTATCTGGATTTCGATTCAAAGGACCGTGGCCTGGTTGCCGGTCTGCTGGTGCCTCAATATGACACGGAACGAATGCTGGCCCAGGCGTTGGTCGAGCTCGGAATTCAGATCGAACGATCCACATGTCTGAAATCATTCAAGGCAGATGAAGAGGGGGTCGACCTTCAGCTCGAGGGGCCAGGAGGATTGGAATCTGTACGAACTCAGTGGCTGGGAGGTTGTGATGGAGGACATTCCACGATCAGGCATGGTCTGGGTATCGAGTTTCCCGGAGAGACGAGTGATCGCAAGTGGCTTCTGGCGGACATCGTCATTGCGGAAGAAGAAGATCCCAGTCGGGTCTTTATTGAAACTTCCACAGCAGGAACGACTGCATTCTTCCCAATGGGCCCAAGTCATTGGAGAGTGGTTGCTGATGCCGGGCCAGTTGTCGAAGGAGAACCTCCGGCTGAGGTGACCGTTGAGATGGTCGCCGAACTGCTTGCCACTCGAACCAGCCGTGATTGGACCATCATCAAGTCGCCATGGCTGACTGAATTCAGGGTGAATGAGCGTCAGATTGAACAGTACGTCCATGGTCGTGTCTTGCTGGCTGGAGATGCGGCCCATGTGCACAGCCCCGCTGGCGGGCAGGGTATGAACACCGGTATTCAGGATGCCTTCAATCTGGGGTGGAAGCTCTCTCTTGTTCTTGCAGGTGGCGCACCGGAATCCTTGATGCAGACCTATCACGAGGAACGACACCCAATTGGTGCAATGGTGGTCAGGGAGAGTTCAAGGCTTCTGAAGTTCGGGACCGACAACAGGCCATTGGCTCGTGGAATCAGGTCGGTCATGTTGCCTCTGGTAGCCTCGCTTGGGCCTGCCAGAAGGAAGATCATGGCCATGTTGACGGAGGATGCCGTGAACTACCGCCAGAGTTCCTTGGCAGGCATTGGGCGTCATCATGCGCGATGCGTGCCTGGTGATGCGTTCCCGGATGTGCAGATCATGGTCAAAGGCGAGTCTCGATCATCCACTGACTTGTTGAGGGCAGGCCCGGTGACCCTCATCGTGATCGGGCCGGCTCAGGAGACTGGCGGTTTCAGGTTTGGAAGGGACTGTGATGGGTTCGAGGTCTCCACCTTCCGAATTGATGATGATGCCGAGGTGCAGGATCCTCATCATGAACTGGCCTCGAGGTTTGGCCTGGTCAATGGTGGGTTGATTCTGGTTCGTCCTGATGGCGTTGTTGCCGCAGTAGAAATGTGTGTCGAGGATCTGAACAGATGGTCGGCCATGAGGCTGCTTGGAGAATCGACTGTTTGAATTCAGAAATCATGTATGCGTAATCATGTCTCTTGATTTCATCAAGAATCAAAATGGAAATAAGTGCCCAAGATCGGGAGTATTGAAAATGATGCAGATGATCAAATTGACTCAGCTACCAGCACTTTTGTTGGTGGTGTTGCTGTCAGGGTTGGGGCCGGTTGCTTGCGGTGAGGGGAGTAGTGGTTTTGACTACTCCAAACCTGATGCGATAGTGGTCGCGATACACACGGCAGTAAAGGAAGACAAGCCTATTCTTGTTTGGAATGGCTTGCCCTCGGCATGGCGTACGGACATCAATGGTCTGATTCGAGAGTTTGGCAGTAAGGTCGATGAAAAGGCCTATGACTCAGTCATGAAAACGGCTCGGCTTGCAGTCGGCATCCTGGCAGACAAGAAGACCTTCATTCTCAATAGTGCCATGGGCCAGATGTTCATGCAGGGCATGCAGCAATCACTAGGAGAACAGGTCGAGCTCGTGACGGAGAACTATGACCTCATCGTGACGATGCTCAAAACGGTTGTGGAAAGTGATCTTGGGACAGCTGAGGGTCTGAAGCGCTGTGATCTGGGACTGCTGATCGGCAAGTATGGCCCAGAGCTCATGAGGCTGAACAAGGCTGTTGCAGACTTGGATCTGCCTGGCTCCGAGATGAAGGAACTTCGAGAAGCGTTGGCTTCAGCAGAGGGGATGACGGCCAAGGTTGACAGTATGACTGGTGATGAGGCGACCATTACACTCATCATGCCTGGCCGGCCTGATCAGCCGACTCAAATGAAGAAAGTCGGTAATCGGTGGGTTCCTGCGGGCATGGCAGCTCAGATGCCGATGATGATGGCAATGGCCAAGAGTGAGCTCGCCGGCATGGATATGACGGAGCTGAATGATTCACTCAAGCTGGCTCAGGCCATGCTGCCCATGGTCGATAAGGCGATGGAGCCTCTTGAAGCAGCCAAGACTCAGGAGGAGTTTGACCAGGGTGTCATGCAAATGATGATGATGATGGGTACGGCCATGCAGTCTCAGGAGTAGGATTCAGGCCCGGTTGATTGTTTCAACTTGATTTGACTTGGCCCGCCTTCGTGGCGGGCCATTTTCTTGGGGTTCTCAAAATGCACCACTGGTGCTAAACCGCAGTTGCTTCTCAAATCAGCCATTCTTTTGAGGAGGCCTGGAACTCGGCAGTAGGGTCTGAATATGTTTCCAACAGGTACCAATCAGGATCTTCTGCCTCGCCCGCTTCCCACGCGGCTTGTACCCTATCTGCACCCCCGTACTCGGGTTCGGCCCATGAGATGGATGCCCATTGGCCAAGCAGGCCTCAACAGTGATCAGGAGAGACGACGATGCGAATTCTTAGCCTCACGGCAATCATGACCAGCCTCAGCCTCATGGGTTGCGACCCCTTGTCTACCAAGGATCTCGGTGCTCAGGAGAATGCCATTCAGGCAGAAGGTCAGATGGCCATGCAGGAACAGAGCGGCACGGTCGGTAATTCCTCCTACTCGGAGCTCGAGTCAAATGTGAACATGGTCAAGGATCCATTTGATCCAGATCCTTTCATCGAAGCGCAGCGTCAGGAATTGGCAAGTCGTGACCTCGAAGGTACCGAGGTGCCTGGTGCTGAGGGTGAAGGCGATGGTACCAATCCCAACCAGGTCAATCCGATTACCGGAAACATCGACCAGCCTTGATTGGTCTCACGGCCAGAGCCGTGCAGCACCACGAATTCCACTGCTGTCCCCGTGCATCGCAGGAACGATGTTTGTCCTGATGACATCGCTGAATGCGTAGGTTGCCAGTCTGCCTGGGATATCCGTGTAGATCGCCTCGATACGATTGAGTCCGCCGCCTACGACGATGTAGTCCGGATCGAGAATATTGAGGACGACGGCAATTGATCTGGCGAGTCGATCCAGCCAGTCCTCCAGTAGATGACGGGCGTCGGTGCGTGAGGCAATGTCAGTGGCTTGACCAATCGAGAGGCCATCTTCTTCTGCCAATGATTCAACGGCCGTTCCACTGAGCCAGGTCTCGAGGCAGCCATGCCTTCCGCAATAGCACTTGCGGCCAGGGGATTCGGTTGTCGATGGCCATGGCAACGGCATGTGTCCCCATTCGCCGCCGATGGCATTGTGTCCGATCAGCAACTGCTGATTCACGACTACGCCGCCGCCGACACCCGTGCCCAGAATGATTCCGAAGACCACCTTGCCTTCATGAGCAGCACCATCGACGGCTTCACTCAAGGCCAGACAGTTGGCGTCGTTGGCCAGGCGTACAGGTCGATCAAGTGTCGATTCCAGATCTTGCTGAAGTGGCTTGTCGTTGAGGCACTGTGAGTTGGCGTTGCGCATCAGCCCGCTGGCAGGCGAGGGGCTGCCTGGTACACCGATGCCAAGTGGGAGTGGTTTCAGATCATGATCTGCTTCTATTTCGAGCACCAGATCACGAATGCAATCAAGTGTGCCTTGATAATCGCCGGTCGGAGTGGGGCGGCGAATGCGGGAAATCAACGAGCCTGATGGCTCGAGAAGGGCGGCTTCAATCTTGGTTCCGCCCAGGTCCACACCAAGGCGATACGAAGTGCTCATGGCAGAAGTGTAGCGGCGACAAGGGCTTCTTCTGGTCAGGCTGCAGGCCATCCTCTGGGAATCTTGCCGGAGCGCCTTGGCCCGGATACGATCTGTCGCTTCGCCCGGCCCCGTCGTCTAGCGGCTAGGACGTGAGGTTCTCATCCTCAAAACGGGAGTTCGATTCTCCCCGGGGTCATTCGGAGAAGGAAAGGCAGGAGCCGGCCCGTCAAGGTGCCGGCTCCTTGCCATTTTATCCTCTGTAACTTTTGCTAATCCAAGGAGGTGACCTTCACGCGTTGGTCTTCCTCGGCGGGGAGGTCGGTGACACCAAGATCAACAGGTTTGTACCCACCCTGAGAGCGGTAGTAGAGCATCAGGAGCAGGTAGCAGATGGCCATGAAGATCGGCGGGAAGGCGGCCAATTCAAGGGCATCCATCTTGCCTTCCTGTCGAAGCTCCATGACGGCATCGTGGGCCTCTGGACTTTCCGTCTCCAAGGCGGCAAGTTTGTCCAGATCGATCTTTCTGTATTCGCCAAAGACACTGGTCTGGACCTCGTCATGAAGAACGAGCTCACTGGCAACAAGGGCTTCATCCGATTCGGGTGCCACAAGGTTCTGATGCACCTGATTGTCCTGAAGATTGCCCAGCAGCGGAGCGCCGATGATTCCGACTCCAAGCATGCCGACACCGGCAATGGCATTGAGGGTCAACGCGCCACCCTTGGGGAACTGCTCGGCCACCAGCCCCAGCGTGCATGGCCAGAAGAAGGTCTGTCCGATGCCATAGACGGTGGCCGCGATGAGGATGATTGCTGTGGACTCTGCACCTGCATTGGCCAGCCCATAGATGCCAATTGCGGCGAATACGGAGCAGGTCGCAAGGACTCCAAGTGGCCCGAGTACTTTGACAATTGGCCCGATGCAGAACCGAAGGACCGTCATGATGAAGGCGGTATAGACCAGGACCCAGGCGCCGTTGATTTTCCATTCCTTGGTGATGGGCTCCATGAGTTCCTTGATCCAGCTATCGGTTCCAAGTTCAGTCGTTGCCAGTGGGATCATGATCAGAAGAAGCAGGATGAAGATGGCTCGCCCGAAGGCCAGTACGTAGATGCCGTAGCACACGCAGACGAACAGAATGATGTCGCCCTGCAGCCATGGTTCGATTCCGTAGATGCGCCCGATTTCCGCCACGATCAATGCGGTGGAAATGAGGCAACCGAAGATGCCCGCTTCCTGAAGCATCGCCTTGTAGGGCACGCCTGCAGCGACGCGTTCACTGATCGGGAACCGGCAGTTCAGCAGCATGAGGCCGTAGGCGATCACGGGGATCAGGATGAGGCCGATCTGCCATCTCCAGCCAATGTCGCTGCCGTCCTCAAGTTGAATGGTTCCGACGAAGATCGCGAGCAGGCCAGCGAGGACCAGACCACCGGGCCATCCTGCATGAAGGATGGTGAGCCATTTGGTCTTGTTGCGATGATAGATCGATGCGATGACCGGGTTGATCACGGCCTCGATGGTGCCGTTGCCCAACGCGCCGATGAAGGTTCCAATCCAGAGCCAGTCGTAATTCTTCGCCGTGATCAACAGGAAGACCTGGGCGAGATGGCAGAAGAAGGCGAACCACATGGCGATCGTGTAGCCGATTCGATCGATGACCAGCGAGAAGAGAATGATGCTGATGGCGAAAGGCCACAGGCCGACTCCGAAGAGCTGACCCTTCTCTGTTTCAGAGAGGCCGAACTCGACTTGCCAGGTATCCATCACGGCAACTCGCACCATGAAGCCGAAGGCCGTGGCGATCAGCGAGATGAAGCAGAGCAGGAAGATGTACTTGTTCGGAGAGGCTCCGGGACGGTTGCTGCCGAGTGAGGGTTCGGAAGTAGTCAAGCGATGCTCCTCATGTCTTGGTTCTCTGATCAAGCCGGGCAATAGCGAAGTCGAGGATAACCCGATCTACTGGATTTCGTCATACCTCACGACGCTGGCCTGATCTGGTTGGGCCAGGTCGGCCAGCATCAGATCCTCTCCGCAGAGGACGGGCCCGTCGAAGTCGGACTGGACGATCTCCAGCAGACGAGCCTCATCGAAGGCTGGTGGAACGAAATGAGTGAGGATCAGGCATTTGGCGCCAGCTTCCGAGGCAATCTTGCCGACCTGTTCAGCGGTGGCGTGGTAGGAGGCGACTTGATCGATGGTTTCCTGTGTCCGGACACCTTCTTGAGGGATCATTTCGTGCTTCAGCAGGACGTCATGAACCAGCAGGTCACAGTTTGTTGCCGCCTTGATGAGGTTGTCGCATGGGCCTGTGTCGCCACTGTGCACCAGATGCTGGCCTGGCTCCTTGAATGAGTAGCCCAGACAGGGGGCCATGGGCCGATGGTCGACCTCAAAGGCTTCGATCACCATGTTGCCGAGATCCATTTCAGCACCATCGCCAATTTCCGAGACCTCGACATCCAGACCATCAAGTGAAGGTCTTTTTTCGTGCATGGCGCGACGTTCCAGTTCCGGCCTCCAGAGTTCCAGTAATTGGCCGACGAATTCCTGAGTGCCAGCAGGGCCGACGATCTGTTGGCATCGGTCACGCCCCTGATGCCAGGCTGAAATGATCAGTTGGAAGAGATCGACAACATGATCAGAATGCAGATGTGTGATCAGCAGGAGATCGATTTCTGCGCCCGAGCAGCCAGCTGAAAGCAGGCGTTGGGTTACGCCAGAGCCGCAATCGATGAGAATCCTGGCTCCTTGCTCAGTATGAAGAAGCGAGGCGGGGCCGTAACGTCGAGTGTCAACAGCAGGGCAGCCAGTGCCAAGGAGATGGAGTTTCATGTACTCATCATGCTACCGGGAGTTGGCAATCCGAGTTCATTTGATCAGTTCAGCTTCCTGTCGATCCTGTTCTGATCTGATCAAACAGAAAAGGCCCCCAGTGGGGGCCTTGAAGTGGCGATGACAGGATTTGAACCTGTGACCTAGGGTTTATGAATCCCTCGCTCTAACCAGGCTGAGCTACATCGCCAATGATCGATCATTGTAGCCGCATCAATCATTCAGCCACAAGGGCTTGGAGCTGCGGGATTGGATTGGCTGGCCGGGACCGCTGTGCCGGCTGATGGGGTCTCAGGCAGCCAGCGGGCAGAAATCTGCTCTCTGGCCATGCTGGGGTTTGCTCGCTGGATGGCGGCAGCCATCAATCCCATGAACATCGGCTGTGGCTTGAGTGGCCGGCTTGTCAGCTCGGGGTGATATTGGGCTGCCATGAAGTACGGGTGTACATGAAGTGGCAGTTCAAGAACCTGCATGATCGGCTGTTCTGGATGTCGTCCTGAGAAGATCAGGCCAGCCTGTTCCAGCTGGTCGATATAGGTGGGGTCTACTTCAAATCGATGTCGGAAACGCTCACGAACGAAGGTGGCATTGTCATACAGGTAGCTGGCCAGTGAGCCAGCGGTCAGTGCGACATCCTGCCCGCCGAGTCGCATGGTTCCGCCGAGTCCCTCGATTTCCTTCTGATCCGGGAGCTCCGAGATGACGCCATGTTCAGGATCTGATCCGAATTCAGTTGAGTTGGCTCCATTGATGCCTGCAACATGCCTTGCATACTCGATGACGGCCATCTGGAATCCCAGGCAGATTCCAAGGAATGGAACCTTGCTCTCTCGAACCCATCGGACTCCTGCAATCTTGCCTTCTACACCACGTTCGCCAAAGCCGCCTGGAACGATGACGGCATGAAGGTCACGATGGCCGAGCTCTTCGGCGGCATCTGAAATCTCCGTCGTATCGATCCAGCTCACGTTGGGTGAGGCGGACAAATGCGTGGCCGCATGTTCAATCGCCTTGTCGATGGAGGCGTAGGCATCACGAAGCGCCGTGTATTTTCCGAGAATGCCGATGTTGACCTGGTGCGTTCTTCGGCCGGTGAGTCCGTCTGAGAAGGTGCGCCATTCAGCTCTGGCTTTGTCTTCCTGCACCGTATTCACTCGGCTGTGGCAGTTCAGGAGAGTCAGGATTTCACGATCAAGACCCTGTGCCCGCATGGCTTCGGGGATCGTGTAGATCGAATCTCGGTCATGCATGGAAATGACACGTTGCAACGGGACATTCGAGAACATCGAAACCTTTTCGCGAACAGTTTCTTCGACTGGGCGCTCGGCACGGCAGGCGATGATGTGAGGCTGGATGCCGGATTCCATCAGTCGCTTGATGCCCAGCTGTGCGGCTTTGGATTTCTGTTCGCCAAGGGTCGGAGGGTCAAGGACGTAGGTCAGGGCGACAAAACAGGCCCGACCTTCACCCTCTTCAAATGCGAGTTCTCGCAGGGCTTCGATGTAGAAGCCATTTTCGTAATCGCCAACAGTGCCGCCGACTTCCACGAACACGAGATCAGCGGGACCTCCGTCGGGTCCTCCGGTCATGGCCAGCTGTCGAAGTCGTCGCTTCACTTCGCCGGTGACGTGGGGGATCATCTGGACATCACGTCCGAGATAGCCGCCGCGACGTTCTCGATCAAGGACTTCGGTGTAGATCTGACCGGCAGTTGTGAAATTCTGGACGGAGAGATTCTGATCGAGCATTCGCTCGTAGGTCCCCAGGTCCATGTCGCATTCCGTGCCATCGTCAAGCACGAATACTTCACCATGGCGATAGGGATTCAGTGTGCCACTGTCGACATTGAGGTAGCCCTCAAGCTTGACGGGTGCGACCGCAAGCCCTTTGTCCTTGAGCAGCTTTGCAAGAGATGATGAAAAGATGCCCTTGCCGAGTCCGCTCATCACTGTTCCAAGGACGGCGACATAGGCGGTGCGGCCAGGAACATAGCCTTCTGGGTGGGGAGAGAAGAACTCGGTGGATTCCGAGGACTGGCCAAACTGGCTGAGAAATGATCCCACGTTGTCAGCCGCCGATGATGCTTGATCACCAGCTTGTGCTGAGGAAGAATGTTGGGATCCCTGTGTCTTTCGGGGGTGGGGCATGTCCGAGTGTACCGCGCAGGTGGGTTCGGGTTCAATCCCCTTGCTTGCGATGCCTTGTCACAAATGCCTCGTACTGCTCTGGTGTATCAATGCCCTGATGTTCGCTGGCTCTGACAGCTACCGCGATTCGGTAGCCATGCTCCAGTATTCGGAGCTGTTCCAGTTTCTCGGTGGTTTCAGCGGGCGTAGGGCTCAATCCAGCGTAGATCGGCAGAAAGTCACGTCGGTAGACATACAGGCCCACATGACGGAGCGGAGCAGTTTGACGGTCGCTGTCACGATCATGGGGGATCAGGGCACGTGAGAAATACAAGGCTCGTTCCTGAGCATCACAGACGACCTTGACCAGATTCGGGTCTGCTGGGTCATCTGCTGGCGACATGGGCGTGGCAATGGTCCCTACCTGGCAGTCATTTCTGGATTCAAGGATCTCGACGGCAGCATCGATCACTTCCGGGTCGATCTCCGGCTCATCAGCCTGAACATTCACGATGCATCGGCATTGAAGGCCCTCGGCGACTTCGGCGATTCGACTGGTTCCATTGACATGATCAGCTCGGGTTCGAGCGGCCTCGAATCCATGCTCACGGGCGGCATCGAGTATTTCATCCGCATCGCTGGCGATGATGACCTGATCGATGGATCCCGCTCTGGCAGCTTGCTTTGCCACATGGATGATCAGAGGCAGGCCTGTGGCGTCTGCGAGCACCTTCCTCGGAAATCGTTGGGATTCAAGACGAGCCGGAATGACGGCGATCACCTCTGGCACGGATCAGCCGATCTCGCGAACGAGTTGATCGATCTCCTTGCGGCGATCGCGAATGTCTCGATAGGTGATGTCCTTGCGAGCGATCCAGGAGCAGATCTCCAGAGCATCTCTTGCATCTTCCGAACTTCGTTCGGTGCGAGCCATCGCAATGAGCGACTTCATGAGGTCGTAGCGGATCTCAAGCTCTCGCTCCTGATCGCCCGGCTCGATTTTCTCAAGGGTTTCACGGAACTCGGCAATGGCCTCTGAATGCCAATCCTCCTGAGCGAAGCATCGGCCGAGATAATGGCCGGCTCGAGTACGGAGTTTGGGTTCATCCTTGGATTTCTGGAAGCACTCCATGGCAGTGCCCAGATCGCCTCTTCTGAAGGCAACATCACCCAGTTGGAATTTCAGGGTGCGATCAGTTGGATACTTCTTGGCACGTTCGGCGAACTCCGATGCTTCCAGCTCAAGCAGTTTCTCTTCGGCTTTCTCCAGTCGATTACGGACTGCAGAAGCCTCTGATTCATTGGCGGATTCCAGTTCTGCCTTCAATTCTGAAACAACATTGCGATGGCGGCTGATGGCCAGATCACCTGCATTCATTCGGAATCGATATTCGCCTGTAGCCTCGTGGCCCAGACGGTAGACGCGTTCAGCTTCTTCAATTGAATCAGGCGTGCCTTCCCGCCTCAGAAGTTGGGCGTAGCGATTGAGAACATCCGGAGCTTCTGGCGTCTTCTCATAGGCAGCCTTGGCTCGTTCCAGAACCGATTCCCTCGCCCCTCCGGCACCAGCCAGAGAATCTTCCTGAGTCAGTTCCTGCTGCTTCTTCGAATCCTTGATGAATTCCCGGAAGCCACCTTCCTTGCCTGCAGCCTTGTCGTAGCCACCCTTGGACATGGCTCGTTGGGCTGAAAGTTCCTTGATCTCATCATCCAGCTTGGAGTCGGATGGGTCCATTTCAAGTGCCGTGGACCCAGCCAGCATCGCGACATCCCATGAGTTGCACTTTGCCGAGAGCTCCTTCACCTGCAGCAGCAGGTTGCGATTGACCTTCTTGGCAGACTTCACTTGAAGAAAGATGCGTTCGGTGAGCTGGTTGGCGAACTCGATCTGCCCGGCAGTGATGGCTGCATCAAGTACCTTGACACCAAGGCTTGGATTGTTGAACTCACTGGTCCAGGCCAGAATGGCAGCCGCCATCTTGTCGATGGGATTGGGGCCATCGAGCTTCTTGATTTCCTTGGTAAGACGCTTGCCTCCATTCTGGAGATGCCTGGGGGCGATCTGCAGAATGCCTTCCTGGCCTTTGAGTGAGCCGGGATCAAGTTGAAGGCCGTGGGCGTAGTACACCAGCGCAGAAGCCCATTGGTGCGAATCAGCCATGGCCTTGGCATGCTCGAACCATTTGGCAGCCTTGGCCGGATCCGGCTTGAAGACTACGGGTTCAGTAGCGGATTCTTTGTCGCCTGATTTTTTACGGAAGATGGCCAAGGAAATGATGCTCTGTAGGGGTCCGGAGCCAGAGCTCCGTCCTGCAATTCTAGTCGAGCCATGCACCCTAACGGGGAATCCAGTCCGAGGTCAATGCTCGAGCGGATCTCCTGGGGGTGTCAGGCAGGCCAACCCGTGTGAAATGGCTGCCTTCACGTACCATGTGGCCATGCCAGTCGACCCAACTTCTCTTGCAATTCGCCTCCACCCAGACACGGTTCTGAGGGAGAAGGCCCAGCCTGTGGAATCCATCGATGACGAGGTTCGTGCCGTCGCGGCTCGAATGCTCGAGCTCATGGATGAGGCCGAAGGCATTGGTCTGGCAGCACCTCAGGTGGGGCTCCCCTGGAGACTGTTTGTCACACGTGATCTGACCGGCCATTCCCCTGGAGTTGTCTGGATCAACCCCGTTCTGGAATGCATTGATTCGTCCACTGAGATTGATGAAGAAGGGTGCTTGAGCTTGCCCGGGATACTCGTGAAGGTGAACCGGCCGATAGGCATTCGTATTCGAGGATTGAACGAGTTGGGTGAAGAGGTTGTTCAGGAAACTGATGAGCACCTTGCCAGAGTCTGGCAGCATGAGCATGACCATCTTGATGGGGTCCTCATCATTGATCGCATGTCCTCCATGGACCGTATTCGCAATCGACGCGCCATTCGTGATCTGGAACGAGGTTGAGCGATGCGAGTGGGTTTCTTCGGGTCAGGGGCCTTTGGTCTGCCGACACTTCAGTCGTTGATCGAGGGTCATGACATTGCTTTCGTGGTGAGTCAGCCTGATCGTCCGGCTGGTCGCCGGCGTCAGCTCCGTGCCACGCCCATCTCGGAATTGGCACTTGAAAATGGCTGTCGTCTTCTTCGCCCTGAACGGCTGGGGGCAAGTGAGATCGACACGATACGTTCGATTGAAGCGGATGCGTGGGTTGTCATCGCCTACGGCTTGAAGTTGCCGCCGGAGTTGCTGCTCGATCGATTCGCCTGCAATCTTCATGGTTCAGTGCTTCCCAGATGGCGAGGTGCGGCTCCGATTCAGCGATGTCTGATGGCTGGGGATGAGGTGGCAGGTGTGAGTGTGATCACGCTGGCTGAAGTAATGGATGCGGGTCAGATCCTCGGGACTGTTGAGACTCCCGTCGATCCTCTGGAAACTGCCGGAGAGCTGCATGACCGTCTCGCGACCTTTGGCCCTGAAGCTGTTGGGCAGGTTCTGAGCTTGCATGAGTCCGGGAGCCTTGAGGCTGTTGATCAAGATGAATCATTCGTTACTCATGCAGCCAAGCTTTCTCGGGCAGAGGCCACGGTTGATTTCAATCAACCTGCTTCGAGGGTACGAGGTTGGATTCATGGTTTGACGCCATGGCCGGGTTGTGATGTGAGCATCGACTCCTCGACGGTTCGCATCAAGCGGGTCAAGGATCATGGTGAAGAAGAGTCCTCTGGCCAGATCGGCTGTCTTGTGACTGAAGACCGGATCCAGTGCCAGTCAGGCTGCATTGAAATACTTGAGGTCCAGCCTGCTGGCGGCCGCCCCATGTCATGGCAGGACTATTGTCGTGGTCGTGATATCAAACCAGGGGTTACCTTGGAATCCGTATGAAGCGTTTCATGTTGACACTCTGGGACTTTCTTTCCAGCCCTGCTCGTCCTGAAGCAGAGGCTGCTCCTCCATCGCCTCCCGTTTCCAGATCACGTGCCTCAAGAAGCACAGGCATGCAGGCTCGTTATGACAAGCTGGTGGATGACATGAAGGAGCGGTGGGGCATACGCATTCACCGGTGGCGTAATCGAACCAGCGGCTGTGCCTGGGAGCTTCGAGACAAGTCAGGTCGTGTGGATCGGATGATTGAATCGCCGTATCCCAAGGGGCCAATGAGCTGCGCTGTCTTTCTCCACGAAGTTGGGCATCATGCCATTGGTTTCAGCCGTTATTCACCGAGATGCTTGGAGGAGTACATGGCCTGGGACTGGGCTTTGAGGACCATGGAAGCCGAAGGCCTCAATGTCACGGATGCGGTTCTGAAAAGGCGCGATGATGCCGTTCGTTATGCACTTGCCAAGGCACTGAGGCGAGGGTTGCGACGTATTCCCGAGCCTCTTCTTCCGTACATGCCTGAAGGTCTGGTCAAGCGACCACGTCGACAAAGGTCCCGACAGGCTGCGGGTTGACGTCAGCCGCTGGTGTCGGAGGCGGTTCCATCGATGGTTCAGGAAGTGTGGCTGCTGCGGGTGGCGGATTGATCAGATTTGATTCGCCCCAGTGGGGGCGTCCCAGCGATGAATTCGAAGCAGGCGCTTCATGATTTGCATCGACGATGATCCGATCGCCTTGTTCAGGCAGCATGCCTTCGAAAAGGTACTCATATCGATGAAGCAGCCACCACATGCCCGGGCTCCACGCTGTGGGGTTGACGACGGGCTGTACACGTCCAGAGGATGGAGTTGTGCTGATCTCGAACCGATCGGTTGGTTCGATGGTTGGGAGGGCATCAGCCTCTCCTGCCGGGGGTTCCAATGCCGGGATCGGGTTCATTGGGATGCTGGGCTGTGGCAGCGGGATGGATGCAAAAGAGGCATTGATGGTATTCATGCCATTCATCCGCAATGCTCGAGCCTGAGGTGACGGATCCCCCCGAACGGCCTCATCCCCGATAACCACACTCATTCAGGTGCTGCTGGCGTGTATGTGGGAGAATGTCAGCCTGCTCCGCAGGATTGCTCTGTTCCGGATGTTGATCTGCGGAAACATCAGGAGGTGTATTGGCTGCATGCGGCTCGAGCAACTGGACTATGAACTGCCATCGAATCTGATTGCCACCAAGCCAGCGGTCCCACGTGATCAGGCCAGGCTGATGGTGGTCCATTCCAGTAGTGGCAGGATCGAACATCATCGAATCAGTGATCTTCCTGATCATCTTGATGCGACGGACATCATGGTTCGCAACCGGTCCCGTGTCCTCCCCGCCAGGATCGAAGGGAGCAGGGTTGATACAGGCGGTCGTGTCTCAGGTCTGTATCTGCACAGTCTTGATGACGGCTCCTGGGTAGCCATGTTGAAGAGCAATGGGAAGCTGCGTTCCGGGCTTTCAATTCAACTTGGTGAGGATGGTCCCGTACTGGAACTGCTTGGCCGAGATGGTGCCAGCTGGATCATGAGATGTGATCGGGATCAAACCGCTGAGGCTGTTCTTCAATCGCATGGGAAGACGCCTCTTCCTCCGTACATTCTCAGTGCCCGTGGCGAAGAGATGATCGATGAGTCAGAAGATCGCGACTGGTATCAGACGATCTATGCCCGTGAATCAGGTTCAGTTGCAGCACCTACGGCAGGATTGCATTTCACGTGCGAGCTGGAGGAAGCGCTTCGAATAAAAGGAGTTTCATTTCTGGATGTTCTCCTTCATGTCGGTCCCGGTACTTTTCAGCCGGTATCCGCCCCGACGCTTGATAAGCATCAGATGCATCGAGAGGATTATCAGGTTGAGAAAGCGGTTCTCGACATCATCATGGCGACTGACCGTGCCCGGCGTCTGGTTGCCGTGGGGACCACGACAGCCCGAGTTCTGGAATCGCTGCCTGAATCCAATCCAGGTCGGGATTGGTCAGCTTCCACAGAATTGATGATCTCGCCTCCATGGACCTGGAGGCATGTCGATGTCCTGATGACGAACTTTCACCTGCCGCGATCCACGCTTCTGGCTCTGGTGGCAGCTCGAATCGGGATCGAATTGATGCATGAGGCCTATGCGATTGCGGTAGAGAAGGAATATCGCTTCTACAGCTACGGCGACGCCATGCTGCTGTTGTGAACAACGGCTCATCCCGTCCGATCTATACTCATCGTGTCTGACTTGTTGCCTTGAGCAAAGGAATGCACTGGGTGAAGCCGCTTGCTGAACTCTGTAGAGATCTGCCCGTCTCCCTGAGCGGGCCGGATGTCATGATCAACGACATCACGGAAGATACGCGGGACGTGTCTGAAGGGTGTCTCTTTGTTGCAAGGCGAGGTCGCAAATTCGATGGTCGCGAACTGGTGCCTCAAGCCATTGCCGCTGGTGCGATCGCAGTACTGGCGGAATCCGGAGTCGAAATCCCGCGGTTTCCCGTGGTCACCTGTGACTGCCCTGATCAAATCAGCGTGAGTCTGGCGGATCGTCTTCATGGCCAGCCTGATCTTCCGGTGATTGCCGTGACTGGCACCAATGGCAAGACGACGACCGCCTCATTTCTTCGCCATCTTCTGGGATCCCGGACTGGTCTGATTGGATCCATTGAAGTTCATGATGGGAAAGCTGCTCACTCAGCAAGATTGACCACTCCCCGTCCAATCGAGTTGAGAAGGATCATGTCACGCATGAAGGCGAATGGTTGTCGCCGAGTTGTCATGGAGGCAAGCAGCCACGCCTTGTCCTTGGGCCGAATGCATGGACTTTCGATCGAGGGGGCGATCTTCACCAATCTGTCCGGTGATCATCTTGATTTCCATGGCACCATGGGGCGCTATGCAGCCAGCAAGCGATCGCTTTTTGCCGGTCTGAGTGGAAGTTCATTTGCGGTCATCAACATGGATGATCCGATTGGCGCTGTCATGAAGGTGGCTACAAGAGCTCAGGTGCTTGAGTGTCGATTGGACTCATCAGGCCATGCCGATGGACGGGTCAGGATTCTGTCCCGAAGTCAGCAGGGGGTGGATGTCGAGTTGCTTCATGAGGGTCGGCCTCACGTGTTTCATGTCGGGCTACCAGGTGATCACAATGTGATGAATCTCCTGCAGGCGATGATGGCTGCCAATGCATGCGGTCAATCGATGGCTGAAATGCTCAACTCCATTGAAACACTTCCCTCGCCACGAGGTCGGCTTGAGCGGGTTCCTTCGGGAATGGATTCTCCCAGTGTCTTCGTCGACTTCGCTCATACCGACGGGGCCTTGTCCAACGCATTGAATGCCCTTCGTCCACTGGTATCCTCCGGGAATCGCTTGATCGTAGTCTTCGGCTGTGGTGGAGATCGTGACCAGACCAAGCGTCCTCGGATGGGCGCTGTTGCTGCTGCATCGGCTGATCAGGTCGTTGTCACATCGGACAATCCTCGCACGGAATCACCTCAGTCCATCATCGATGACATTCTGGTTGGTCTGCCTCGGGGGAGTGCGGTACTGGCCGAACCGGATCGCTCAAAAGCCATTGCGTTGGCGATTCAGAACGCGGTGTCAGGAGATGTCGTGCTGATTGCCGGCAAAGGGCATGAGCAGGATCAGATCATTGGTGAGGACCGAATCCCATTTGATGATCGCACGGTCGCCTTGCAGGTCCTTTCAGGTCAGGGCATTCAGGCATGATGTTCACCGTCGAGGAATTGGTGCGTGTTACTGGAGGCGAATGGGCCGGGGCAAAGCCCAGTGATGGTCCGACCAGCATTGGACATGACACCCGCTGTTCGATGCCAGGGGGGATGTATGTCGCGATTGTGGGTGATCAGCATGATGGTCATGACTTTCTTGATCAGGCTGCTGCTTCCGGAGCCTCCATGGCGATGGTTCAGCGGCCCGTATCGGGGTCGCTGCCTCAGCTGGTTGTTTCGGACTCGATTATTGCGCTGGGTCAACTGGCCTCGGCCTGGCGTGATGGTCTGAATAAAACAACGGTGATTTCGATCACAGGTACGGCGGGCAAGACCAGTACCAAGGATCTGATGCAACATGTACTTCAAGGTTCCCTTCGGGGCCAGGCCAGTCCGGCTTCCTGGAACAATGCCATCGGAGGTCCAATGAGCCTGCTGCAGGCTCGCCGTGATGATGATTACGTCATCCTCGAAGTCGGGACCAGCAGCCCAGGCGAGATTGCCTCCCTTGGCTCGATCATGAGACCTGATCTAGCCGTCATCACGCTGGTAGGGCATGGGCACCTCGAAGGGCTCGGGTCATTGGATGGTGTGCGGCATGAGAAGTATTCCCTGCTTGACCACGTAAGACCAGACGGGCTGGTGATCGTGCATGACGATGGCCATGAGGCAGCATGTGCGGCACGTATCTTGAGGCATGGCGATCGTGAATCCTCGAATCCTCGGTTGATTGCACGTGAAGCTGGCTGCATCACGCTGCAGGATGAATCAACGTTTGAATTCCCCTGGGCGGGGCAACATCATGCTGTCAATGCACTTGCGGTCATCGCCGTTGCCAGGCATCTGGGTCTTCATGATCGGGCGATCAATGAGGCATTGGCGACCTCCACACCTTCACATTCGCGAGGTTGTGAGAAGATTGCCTGTGGTATTCGATTCATAGACGATGCCTACAACGCCAATCCTGATTCGGTCGCAGCTTCTCTGGCATCATTTCCGGAGTTATCGGCAGCAGGCAGGCGAGTGGTCATGCTTGGTGACATGCTCGAGCTTGGGCTTGATTCAGATCGACATCATGCGGAACTTGCTTCAAGTATTGATCTTGCCGGAAACCCGGAGTCCATCGATGTCCTGTTGTTGTTTGGTGAAGCCATGTCATCTCTTCATCTTCAGTTCAAGGATGCGGATTCAGTTCATTACTGGCCTGAGATTGATGATGAGGTGATCACTGAAGTGGCAGACCTGCTTCATGTCGATGATCTTGTTCTGGTCAAAGGTTCAAGGGGAATGAGGTTGGAGCGCATCATTGAGTATTTTCAACGACGGGAATCAGAAGCTTCTACGGCCTGAGTGACGATACCAACTACACATGTTGTACAACCTTCTCCAATCCTGGCATGACTGGCTTGAATCATTCGGTGGCTATTCGCTTCTGCAGGTGCTGTACCAGATCGAATTCCGCGCCTTCTTTGCCGTCATCATGTCCTTTACGATCGTGCTGCTCTTCGGGGAGCGGACGATTCGCTGGCTTCTCAAGCAGAAACTCGGCGATTCCCCCGAGTTCTACAACGCTGATCTCAATGAATTGATGTCGCGCAAGGCCAATGTCCCGACCATGGGTGGGATCCTGATCGTGGCGGCCATTCTGGTCACGATCCTACTGCTTGGCGACTTGTTCAACCGTTATATCCTTCTGGCCATCGTCGTTCTGGTCTGGCTGGCCGTTCTCGGCGGGTTTGATGACTGGCTGAAGCTCACGACGGCTCGACGAAGGCCGGGCGCGCGTGAGGGTCTTTATGCCTGGGAAAAACTCCTGTTTCAGCTTGGTATCGGCGTGATCTGCGGCATGTATCTCTGGCGATTGACTGGTGACAGTGAATCTGCACGGGCCTTGACGCTGCCATTCCAGCGGACCTACATGCCAGGCACTGAGGCGTTGGCCCTCGAGCCATCCGTCATCATTCTTGGGTGGCTGCCTTTCGTGATCATCACGATGCTCTGGATTTCAGGTACTTCCAATGCTGTCAATATCACGGATGGAATGGATGGGCTTGTATCCGGTCTGGTACTTATCGCTTCGCTTGCCTTGATGCTGCTTGCCTATATCGCGGGCAGTTCGGGAAGGGCGCAGTACATGCTGTTCCCATTTGTGGAAGGAACTGAAGAGTTGATGGTTGTCGCGGGAGCGATGGCTGGTGCAGTTCTTGGATTTCTCTGGTTCAACTGTTCCCCGGCGCGGGTTTTCATGGGGGACACTGGCTCACTGCCGCTGGGTGGACTTTTGGCTTATCTGGCCTGCGCCATCCGTCAGGAAGCATTGCTGCTGGTCATTGGGGGAGTGTTCTACTGGGAGCTGCTCAGCGTGATGATGCAGGTTGGATACTTCAAGCTGACTGGGGGCAAGCGAATCTTTCGCTGTTCTCCAATTCATCATCACTTCCACCTCGGTGGCTGGTCGGAGTCGCAGGTCGTGGCCAGATTCTGGATTCTGGGTGTCGTCTGTGTCGTGATCGCAGCTGTTCTGCTCAAGCTTCGTTGAGCATGTATTCCACATCCAGCTCAGTGCCGGGAACCTTTGGTCTGGCAACGAATTGATGCTTTCTCAGCAGCTTCACCAGTCTCCGCATGTCCTCTGGCAATGGTGCGGTATAGGTCACGTCCTGTTCATCGCCTGGATGCTTGAAGCCCAGCAATCCCGCATGAAGGGCCTGCCTTCCAAGGATGAGGCTGCCAGCATTGAATTCCGGATCAGCTCCGGGGCTGAAGATGTCACGGCCATGAAGATGACGGCCGCCGTAGTAATCGTCTCCTGCAATCGGCCAGCCGAGATGTGACAGGTGCACACGTATCTGGTGAGTGCGACCGGTACGAAGTTCAAGTTCCACCAGTGTGAATTTCTCGTACTGTTCACGGACCCGGTACAGCGTGACCGCTTCCTTCCCGGCGTCATCCCATCGGACGGCATAGTGATCACGGATGGCAGGATGCTTGCCCAGGGGGACGTCGATCACATCGGTATACGGTTCAACCTTTCCGTGGACAACTGCGAGATATCGCTTTCTTGTTCTTCGTTGTTCAAACTGCCTGCCAAGCCTCCAATGCGCCACATCTGATTTGGCGAAGACCATGACTCCTGTCGTGTGCCGGTCAAGGCGATGGACGACGCCAGGTCTTGCCTCATCACGTCCAACATCAGAGAGATCGCCTGAGGATCGATTGCTGCAATGCCAGGCCAGTCCGTTCACCAGCGTTCCTCGCTGGTTCCCTCGTGCAGGGTGAACGATCACATCATCATGCTTGTTGAGTACGAGAATGTGTCGGTCTTCATGGATGATGTTGAGGTCCATCTCATCCGCAGGAAGCTCGGAGCTGGGTGGAGGAGGGATCGCAACCTGAACATGGTCTCCCAGTCGCAGTCGAGTGGATGCCTTGGGAGTGCGATCGTTGACCAGAACGGCATTTTCCGAGATCAGTCGTTGCAGAGACGTACGGCTGAGAAACGGCACACGATCAACGAGGTATCGATCAAGTCTCTTGTTGAGATCCCGTGTCAGTTTGAAATGAACAACGATCGCGCCGTCATCATCCTGAAGCGATTCGTAGAGTTCGTGAAGCCTGGCAGGATCAACCTTGCCTCCGGCGTTCAAGAGGGCCTCATCGCCCTGATCTGGCTGCTCTGGAGCCGCCATGCTTCAACCGATCAAGGGTTTTCGGCAGGGGGTGTTTCGCTGCCTTCATCCGCTGCTGGCGTTTCACTGCCTGGTGTTGGAAGATTCAAGATGTTGTCGACATCGAGGGGGCTTTCCAGGCCTGTGGGCGGAGCCAGCTCAGGCGGGAGTGAAGCGGCTGGTGGAAGAGGCAGCTCAATGTCTTCCGAGAATTGGTCGGCATTGGCGGCTCGGGTTCGTGCCACATCAGCCAGCGCTGGGTAGTAGGGCTCTGCTCGAGCAGCGGCTTTTTCGAAATAGCTCTTGGCTTGTTCGACATCGCCTCTGGACTCGGCAATGGCAGCAAGGCCGTTGAGTGCTGAGACGGTCGTGATCACGGTGCCGATCTGTCCGTCATCGCGTTGGACGATCTGCTCATAGAGTCGCTGGGCATTGTCCAGATTTGCGGCTCGCTCCTCATCGGTGAGGGTCGTGCCTTCTTCGATATTTGAGCCAACCGCGAGATTGGTCTGCAGGGAAAGCATGTAGGTGTTGGCAGCCTTGAGCCGGGCGAGTGTGCCAAGCCCGTCAATCTCTGCATGGCGCTGGGCAACATCTTCCAGCGAAGATGGCATCCCGGCTTCCTGGTATTCAAACCAGCCTTGCTCACGTGCCTGAAGTTCTGCCCGCTGAAGGTTGATCAGATACAGGTAGACAGCAATACCCACGAGTACCGCAAGCAGATACCAGGGGCCACTGTTCTTCAGCCAAAGAATGAAATCTTCATTGACGCGGCTCTCAGAGAGATCCGATTGCTGAACCTGTTGCAGACGTTCACGATCCATGGGGGTGACTCCGGTGGCAACTGCTGCAAAGAGGCAGCAGGGGATGCGAATCCGGCATGGTATCGGAGCTTCGTTACTCGGGCAATGAAAGAAGGCCCGGAACAGCCATAGGGGCGTCTTGAGCCTTGATATCGGTCTTAATCGTTCGGGAAACGATCAACAGCAATCTCCAGCTGGTCACGGCAGGCCTTCAGGTAGCGAGGGTGTCCCTCGCTCTTCATGAACGCAGGAGCAGTAGCCGCCATCAATGCTCTTCTGATTGCTGCCAGATCCTCGTATTTGGACTCTGTTGGCAGGCCCAGTCTTCTGCGGGATTCCGCCATGGTGGCAACAGGTCGAGCATCTTCCAGCCTTTCCGGACGTGCCCAGAGTCTTCTTTCGAGGAAGACCGCATCCTCGACCCAGTGGCCGGGCCTGATTTCTGCAAGATCGATCAGCGTGACTTCGCCCTGTTCGGCTCCAACCCGGCTCAGCGCATTGGCAAGGTGGAGGTCGCCATGGATCCAATGGTCGGTTTCGCGGGAACGCCAGGTCTCAACCATGGATGGCAACGCGCTCTTGAGCTTCTGAAGCAGCGTGATCCAGTGCTCCTCCTGATCGATGTGGTTGCGGCTGATGCTTTCAAGGGATGATTCAAGCAGCTGCTTCCAATCTTCACGGCGAGCCATTTCACTCTCGACTGGGAAGAGATCGGCGGCCTTGTGCAGGCGGGTCGCCGCATCGACCGTCCGTCGAACATGGTCCTTGTGCCATCTTTTGCCCAGTGGTCCATACGGCAGCCACTCGATGACGATCCAGGCAAGGTCATAGGATTCAAGGCTGCTGCCGGAAGCGTAGAGGTGAGGAACGACTGGTGGCTGCGTGTCTCCAGGCTGTTGCAATCTTCGCATCCAGAGCAGTTCTCTGGCGCGGATCGGGAACTTGACCATCACCTTACGTTCTTCACCACTCTCGGTTTTCCAGACGGCGCGGCCGGTTGCAGCCCCGCCTCGTTGCCAATCGGTACGGAACCAATTGACGTCCCCAAGATGTCCATTGCAGGCTCGATAGAGGTGCGGAAGGAGTGTGTCCGCCAACTGGCGGGTACCAGGTCCACTGGGTACCAACGTCATTTGATGTCGCTCGCAATCACCAGCTGGAGCGTAACAGGCTCACAGAGAATTGCAATGATGGTGGAAGATCTCTGCAGGGCTTGCCCCGGCTGAGCTCAGGGCGTAGGGTCATCTCGATGAATGAGCCTCCAGAACTCCTGATCATCGATCTTGATGGCACCCTTCTGGGTTCACAAGGGCGTGTTTCGGCAGCCAATCAAGAGGCCATTCAGGATGCCCGAGCCTCAGGAATTCAGGTCATGATCGCGACTGGTCGCATTCATGCGGAATGTCGCTCGATTCTCGAATCAATTGAATATGAGGGCCCGTTGGTCATTGCCAGTGGGGCGGCTTTGGTGGACTGGCCCGATGGTCGAATGTTGTCTGCTGAGTATCTTCCTGCTCAACAGGTTGGGATCGTGATGGAAGTCATGATGGCTCATGGAGGAGCACCATTGGCCTTGATGGATGCCAGCTGCTCGGGTTATGACTATCTGGTGCTGAATCAAGCCAGAATTCACCCCGTGTCACACTGGTGGTTTGATTCGCATGGCATCGAGCCTGAGTATGCCGATTCCTTTGATGGCCATCAGCACCGAGATTCGGTTCTCCGTGTGGCATGTCTGGGTGAGCCAGAGGTGATGGCCAGTGCTGCTCAGGATCTGAAAGATCGAATCGGCGATTCCTTGAACTGGAGACATTGGCCGGCGGTTGGGCCAGAAGATGAAGTGATCCACATGCTTGAGGTCTTTGGTCCGGGTGTCGACAAGTGGGCCATGATCGAGTGCTACTGTCGTGAAAATGGAATTGCTCCGGAGCGAGTTGCGGCCATTGGTGACGGCTTGAACGATATTGAGATGCTGACAGGTGCCGGCTTTGGAATCGCAGTGGCGAATGCGGATGAGTCGGTGCTTGCCATTGCGGATGCCAGAACGGCAAGCCATCTGGACGATGGAGTCGCTCACGCAGTCGCGAGATTATTGAAAGGTTGGGCGTGACACCGCCAGCTTCCCAACATGAACACCCATTGTGGCGGCACACCGGCTCCGCCATCCTCTCGGCATCGGAAGCGATCCTCAAGGCATCTCTTGAGGTGCTCCCAAATGTTCAGCGAGTCATCTACGTGGCATCTCAGGCAACAGCCGACCTTGATCAGATCAAATCCGATCCGGAAACGGCTGAACTGCTTCGAATGCACAGGCTTCAGCTTGAACGTGTCGCCGACGCGAGTAGAGCCATGCTTCTTGCAAGCTGGGCTGCTCGTCAAGGAGAGCATGTCGTTGCCATCCTCACCGGTCCGACCCTGGCAGGTGCCATCGAATTGATTGAATCCTCCACCCGTCCCTTGTCATCAGGTGGAGCGTTGGCGTTGGTCGTTGAAGATCTGGGCCTGAATCGGGCGGCCATGGATATTCGTGGTCGGATGGCGAGGCAGGACATACCCGTTCTTGAAGCGCACGATGTCCCGCATTTGAGGGATTCAATCGAGAATGGCCTGCGGATCAGCAGCTCATACAAAGGTATTGCCGGAATTGTTGTTGATCGCAGCATCCTTCGTTGCAGTGAGACCGTCCATCTTCGTCCGAATCGTGGAGATCAGATGGATGCGGATGATCCTCTGCGCAGCCGCCGCCGCAGGCGTCCCAGGTGGAAGGAGTCGGGTGGTCCTCTTCGAATGACCCGTCGACTGGAGCTCAATGCATGGCGGTCCATGCCATCGCCCGGTGAAGCTGTTTCCTGGGGATTCATCACGGTAGGGCCAGCTGACAGGATTCTTCAGCATCTGGCGAGTATTCTCGGCATCACCGGTCGTCTTCCGGTGCTTCAGTTGGGTGTTCTTCATCCATTGGACCATGCAGCGGTGGGCCGCATTCTGAAGCGATGTCGCAATGTCATCATTCTTGAGCCTCGACCGGGGACTGTTGAGGATGGCATTCGGAGAATCTCCGAGAAGATTCGAATCGAAGGTGGAAATCCGGCGTTGATCTGGGGTCAGCAGTTGCCTCCTGATGATGAGGGCCATGCTTATGTCCTTGAAGGTCGAGAGACACTCCATCCATCAAGCCTGATGCGAAGACTGCTTCACGTTCTTCGTGAGGTCGTCGGCAGTCAGGTTCTCCATGCGGATCTGCAGGCAGATCCAGAAGCATTGCCCGTTCCTGTTTTGAAAGATCGGTTCGGTGCGGCGGGCCAGCATGAAGCGGTCCGTCGGCTTGCACAATCTCTGCCTGAATTACTTGAGTCACCTCAAGATGATGAGCCGGCGGATGAATCGGTTGAAGAAGAAGACGTACCTTCAACGGATCAGACGCCTGTCAGGCTGTGCATTGATGGTGAAGTTCATGGTCCTCAGGATGGCCGCCCAGTCTATGTCGAGACCTTCTCGGGCCCGGGGTTCCTGCGGCATGGATCCTCGGCCGTCAGGCAGGCAGCTGAATCCTCCGACACGTGGATCTTTCTTGTCGCACAACCTCATGGTTCAACTCGCCCAGATCTCGAACGGCAGGCGCGTGCTGCAATACCAGCTTCACGAAGTGAGCATGTTCAGATTCGTCGAGGCACTCTGGCCGAGACCAGTCGTCTCCGTCGCATGATCCGAGAAGCGGTTCAGGAGCGGGGACTGGTCGTGCTCATCATCGATGATGGTCCGCCGGTTCGCTTTGATGTGGGCGTCATTGAAAAGGAGCTTTCGGATATCGATGCGTTGGGATTCCAACCGGTTCAGCGCATCGTGTGGCCTGCTGATCGTGCCTGTGTCATCCGTCAGCCACCCATGCTTGCTGAACGTGAAGTTGAAGCAGTGCGGCATGCGGCCGCACTGGAGACGAGATCAAGCCGAGAAGATGTTCAGTTGAGATGGCCCCCTCGACTCGGGGGTCGTATTCGTCTTCTTGTTGAACAGGTTGAAGTTCACCGGAATCGCCCACCTATTCGTGAGCTGTCTGGCAACTCCGGTGGACTGCAGGTGCCCACACCTGTTCATGCCGAGTCCGCATCATGGTCGGTTCATCTTGCTGGTCTCCGCGGCCCTTCCGTTGGGCTTGCGGCAAGAGCGTTGATGCTTGCTGGTTCTGCCATGAATTACCACGTGCAGGCCAGATCAGTTCCTACTCCGATCGGTGCGGGTCGTCGTGCCTGGTCACAGATCTCATTCAGTCGACCGCGTTCTGACGCTGAGGCGAGTCGTATCTCGCCAGTCATACCCTGGGGTGAAGCAGATCTTCTACTTGGGCTGGATCGTGTGTAGGCGTTGCTCTCCGTGAGTCCGGATGAACTTCTGCGAGTTGCGGGATCGCGCCGAACCTACGGTGTGGTCAATGTCGGCTTGTTCGAAGATCAGCAGGATCGCGAAGTCGCCAGTCAGGATGTGAAGGAGATAGCAGAACATTTTCGCAATCTGCTGCATCCTGATGGACAGGTGATTGAAGACTTCACGGATCTGTGCCGCTGGAGATTTCTGAATGAACGTCTGGCCGATCTTGTGCAGCTGGGCACGGCCTTTCAGCTGGGTGCTGTTCCAGTTACAACCGATGCCATTGAATCAGCCTTGCTTGAGCTTGAAGCTCAGGGGTTCGCGCGTTCGCTTGAAGCGTTCAAGCTTGGACGGCAGTTTGCTCGCAATCCAGGACGCCTTCGCAGGCCCGGTGAGGATCCGGATGCCGAGACTGCAAACCGTTTCATACGCAGGCAATGTCTGCCCATCGGACGTACCGGTCTGGGTTCACGAGAACGAGCCAATCGATTTCGAAGGCTCACGCAACGGGTCTTCTATGATCTTCCTGGCCTGACGCAGAATGAGGAAGCTGCGGATTCCTATCGAGATTTCACGGTTGCGTTGAGACGTTGTATCACGTGGGGTGGATTTGATTATGCCGAAAGGTTTGCAGATGCCATCGTCGCGTTGTATCGGTGTGACATGCCTGAACGTGGATACGCCTTGACTCGCAAGGCGATTCTTCCACTTGCGGAAGCCAGCCTGACTCGAGATTCGATCTTTCTCGCATCAATGGCAGTCAGCAGTGAGCACAGGCTCTTGACCAGGCATCGCCTCAACGTACATCGAGCGCGTGGAGACCGAGTTGAAGTCAGATATCTTACGCGTCTTGAGCTGACATTCATCCGCTGGCGATTTCGTCTGGATCTTCGAACCAGTGATTGGATGGCTCGTGGGCTCTCGGCGGTGAGGCATCTGCTCCCGACCGCATGGCGGGGTACGCGTCGTGACCGACAGGTTCGTCGGCTTGTACAGGAACTGCTGCTGCGTGCAGGAACAGGTGCAGCGATCGACTACGACGGTTGGCTCGAGGTCATGAATGAATTGAACGAGCTGGCACTGGATGGTCGTCTGCGTCGGATTCATCCCGATCGGCTTCGTGAGATGCTGGAAAGGCGTGGGGCCCATGAGTCCTGAACACACCGGCGATGGTTCGCGAGGTCTGGCGCCTGGTGCTACGCCCAGTGTCGTCTATGGAATTCTGGGTGTGATTCTGTCGGCTGTCCCCATCGTCGGTTTCCTGCTGGGGTGGATGGCCTATCTGCGTTCTCGCCAATCCATGATTCAGCTGGATCATGACGCTCGTCTGGAAGGTCGGTCCCTTCAGCGGTGGGGGGGATTCTGCGGTGTGGTATCAATGGTTCTGGGGATCGCCAGCACGGTCGTGTGGCTGGTGATCTTCATCAGTTCCTTGAAGTAGATTCACGATTGCCTGACTTGCCTCGGGATTCATGACGAAGCTGGCCGCAGGCTGCTGCGATGTCTCTGCCACGGCTTGCTCGAATCGTTGCATTGACCCCATGACGGCGAAGGATCCGTTGGAATTCTCGTACATCAACCGTTGATGGTCGTTCGTAGGGGAGCCCTTTGACTTCGTTGTATCTGATCAGATTGATACGGGCTCTCATCTGGCTTGCGATCCGAGCAAGTTGTCGAGCGTGCTCATCGCGATCATTGATCTCACGGAGTAGCAGATATTCCAGCGTTACTTCCCGACCGCTGGTCTCAAACCATGCCTGACATGCTGAGAGAAGTTCATCGATCGTGGCGTAGTCCGCCCATGGAATGAGAGATCTTCTGAGTTCGTCGTTGGGGGCGTGCAGACTGAGTGCAAGGGTGACCGGCAGGTCGAATCTCGCGAATCTTCGAATCGCCTTGGGAAGGCCTACGGTCGAAACGGTAATGTGCCTTGCGCCAATCGCAGGTCCCCATGCGGCATTGATCATCCTGATGGCCTTCATGACAGCCTTGTCATTCGCCAAGGGCTCGCCCATCCCCATGAACACGATGTTGGTGATCCGATCAACATCCTCCTCAATTGAAAGACGAAGTACCTGTTCCATGATCTGGCCGGCTGTCAGGTTGCCTTCAAGGCCACCGAGGCCGGAGGCACAGAATCGACATCCGACGGGGCATCCAACCTGAGAAGACACGCAGGCAGTCTTGCGTTTGCCTGCAGGAATCATGACGGTTTCAGTCTGCTTCAATTTGGATTTGGCATCAGCTAGTTGAAGTGCATTCTGCTGGTCAGAAGGAGGGTCCCAGCCCAGAAGTAGTTTGAGTGTTCCATCCGAGGCGTACTGGACCTTGTCGATTCTGCTGCGAAAGATGGTCCAGTTTTCATCAAGCCATTGGCGGTCAGCCTTTGACACATTCGACATGTCCTGGAATCGAGTGATGCCATGTCGATAGATCCATTGATAGACCTGGCCGGCAAGGAAGGCGCGACGGCCTTGCTCAATGCAGATTTCGCGGAACTCGTCCAGCGTGTAGTCAAGAAGGTGTTGCATGTCTTATGAGGTCAGCCGGCGGCTGAGATCGTCAGATCAACGACTTGCTGATCAATCCCATGTGATTCCAGGAAGCGTGCGGTAGACGCGATATTGTCCATCATGATTCGGCGACCAGCGGGATCGACGTCACGGGATCTCATGAAGTTCTTGAGTGTGCCAGGCAGTCCGAATTCCACGCTTTCATGGAATACATCATGCTGTTCAACTTCGCCTTGATGATTGTTGACAAGGTGGAGCACGAGGTTCTGGACAAGATCTTCCGGTGCACTGGCGCCGGCAGTCACCAAGACACGTTTGACGTTCTTCATCAACTCGTCCGTCAATTCGGTTACGTCATCAATCAGGACGGCGTGGGTCCCTGCGGCCATGGCGATCTCGGTGAGTCGGAGTGAGTTCGAGCTGTTCTGGCTCCCGACAACGAGGACGAGATCGCAGTTGGGAGCAAGTTGACGAACGGCCCATTGGCGATTCGTCGTGGCATAGCAGACATCCTCGCTTGGAGGGCTGTTGACTTCCGGATAGGCCTCTTTGAGCGCGTTGATGATCTGGTTGGCGTCATCAAGGCTCAGGGTCGTCTGTGTCAGATAGACCACCTTGCTGGGGTCATCAATCTTGAGATCGGGAATGCCCGCTACTGATTCGAGAATCTGGATCGAATCAGGCGCTTCACCATAGGTGCCGATGATCTCCTGATGCTCGCGATGACCGATCAGAACGATTTGCCATCCACGCTTTGCATAGCGGATCGCCTCGGCATGAACCTTGGTCACCAGGGGGCAGGTGGCGTCGATGGCGGTGAGATTTCTCTCCTTGGCTTCCTTACGGACCATGGGGCTGACCCCGTGGGCGCTGAAGACTACGATTGATCCAGTAGGCACGTCTTCGATCGATTCGATGAAGATGACCCCACGGTCTTCAAATCGCTGGACCACATGCTTGTTATGGACGATTGCGTGGTAGACGTAGATGGTGTCGCCATCCACGACATCTAGCAGCTGGTCCACCACATCGATGGCCATGTACACACCGGCGCAGAAGCCGCGGGGATTGGCGAGAATGATCTTCAATGGAGGTCCTCTGAAGACATGATAGCAGTCGATTCACCCGCTACAGTGTCCCTGTGGCAGGAATGTGCTGCCGGCAAACCGCTTATGAGCTCAACATCAGTCATGGAACACCTTGAAAGCTGGGGACCGGGCAGCCAGCCTGGCCTGGAGGCTGTTGATGCGCTGGCCTATTGTCGGAAGTTGACGCTGGGTCACTATGAAAATTTTCCAGTCTTATCCGGTTTAGTCCCGGATTCAGTCCGAGATGGTGCCTCTGCGGTCTATGCATTCTGCAGATGGGCTGATGATCTCGGTGATGAGGTGGGTGACCGTGATCGAAGTCTGGAGTTATTGGACTGGTGGCGTGAAGAAACGCTTCGTTGCTTCCAAGGTGAGGCCAGCCATCCTGTCTTTGTAGCACTTGACCATCTGATGGAGCGCTATCAATTCAATCCCGAGCCGTTTCTTGATCTGATTGATGCGTTCATTCAGGATCAGACCGTGACTCGATATGAAAGCTGGGAGCAGCTGATTGATTATTGTCGGCGAAGCGCGGATCCAGTTGGACGACTGGTACTCAGATTGGTTGGTCAAGACGATGATCCTGAGGTGCTTGAGGCAAGCGATGCCGTGTGCACGGCCTTGCAGTTGACGAATCATTGGCAGGATGTGAAGCGAGATCTGCTGGAACGTGATCGGATCTATGTTCCTTCCGAGGTACATGAGATCGATAACTTTGACCAACGCATGCGGCAGACCGTCATTCTTGGTCATGCACCTGATACCGAGTTCTATGGAGAATGGCAGGTCATGATGAAGGGCCTGGTCAAGCGTACCTGGCCTGGCTTTGAGCGTATCGAGTTCCTGCTAGGCAGACTCTCACCTGATGTGCGACCAATGGTCTGGTTGTTCGCTGCTGGTGGATCCCACATCCTCCGTCGTATCGAGCAGATCAATTACGAGACGGTCCTGTTTCGCCCACGATTGACGGCATTGACGAAGTTGAATCTGGTGTTGTCTGCGCGTCGTTCCGTCAAGGGGGTAGGCGCATGATGGCCACAATCGACCTCCCAGTAGATGCGGCAGCACTCAGGTACTGTGAAGATGTGACGAGGCGGGAAGCCAGGAATTTCTATTACGGCCTCCGGCTTCTGCCTGAACCCCAGCGTTCCGCCTTGTACTGCATCTATGCATGGATGAGGCGTGCCGATGATCTTGCGGATGATGATTCAAATCGAGCCGGGGCCGCTGAGGAGCTGGAGCAGTTTCGGCAGAAGACGAATGATGCCTTCCTTGGCAGTGGTGAACATGAGCAGTCACAACCGATGTGGAGAGCCTTTGCCGCAACGATCCACCGCTTCAATCTGGAACCTGCCCCATTTGATGACATGATCAGAGGCCAGCAGGACGATCTCGATTTCGCACAGCCTCGCACCATGGATGATCTGATTGACTACTGCCGCAAGGTCGCTTCCAGCGTCGGTCGGGTCTGCATCCAGATATGGGGGTATGACGACCCTCATGCCTTGCAGCTGGCGGATGAGCGTGGGATCGCCTTTCAGTTGACCAATATTCTCCGTGATGTACGGGAAGATCATCTGAATGGAAGGATCTATCTGCCCGGTGAGATGCTGAATCAGGCGGGGATGGATGTCGGGCAGTTGCTGGAATGGACTGACGATTCGGCATGTGAGTCGCTGATTCGTTCAGTCATCGATTCGGCTGAGGCCCACTATGCATCTTCTTCGCCGCTTGAAGGAATGATTACTCCGAGCTGTCGTCCGACCTTGCAGGCCATGACGAGGATCTACCATGGTCTTCTTCAGATGTTGGATAGAAATCCCCGTCTTATCGCGGGTCCAAATCGTGTCAGGCTCGGAAAGCTGAAGAAGCTTTCAATCGCTCTCATGGCTCGCATGCAGGCGAAGATTTCATGAGCCGCCGCGTTGTTGTGATCGGTGGGGGGCTTGCAGGGATTGCAGCGGCGGTCCGGCTGGCGGATGAGGGCTGGAATCCCATCGTTCTGGAAACACGCAAGAAGCTCGGTGGTAGGGCCACCAGTTTTCCTGATCACCGCAGCGGTCAGTCGCTGGACAACTGCCAACATGTTCTCATGGGATGCTGCACGGCACTGCTTTCACTCTATGACCGGCTCGGAGTCAGTGATCAGATCGAATGGCATGAATCTCTGTACTGGCAGCGTGAGGATGGGGGCGTAGATCTTCTGAAGCCCGGCATGCTTCCGGCTCCGCTTCATACGGCACGAAGCTTTGGTCGCATGAAGCTGCTTGACCGAAGTGGCAAGTCGGAGATTCGGCGGGCCATGTGGAAATTGCTGCGTGGCGGCCATCGCCTTCGACAGGATTATCGTGGGAGAACCTTCGGCGAATTTCTGTCTGATCTCAATCAGTCAGCTGAAACGATTCGGCTGTTCTGGGACACCGTCATCATCAGCGCCTGCAATCTCCCGTGTCATCAGGTTGCGGCAGAACATGGCATGCAGGTCTTTCAGGAAGCCTTCCTTCCTGGCAGATGGGCTGGCACGATGGGCCTCTCCATGGTTCCGCTGGCGGATCTTTATGATCCCGCGGAATCAATCATTCTCGAGGCAGGTGGCGCACTGCGGCTTGGCTGTTCAGTCCGTGAAATCTGTCTTGAGCAGAAGCGTGCCGTTGGAGTCATGACGGCGGACTCGATGGAACGCGGTGACGCAGTCATCTCAACCGTTCCCCCTGATCGTCTGGCCAAGTTGTTGCGGGATGATGTCCGTGCACAGGATCGAAGGCTGGCTCATCTCGAGGACTTTCAGTTCAGCCCCATTCTCGGCGTACATCTGCACTTTGCCGAACAGATCATGGAACTGCCTCATCTGGTTCTGGCGGGGCGGCCGGTGCACTGGATCTTCAACAAGGGGGTCGATGGACAGGGGCGCCAGCATCTTCATGCCGTGATCAGTGCCGCTGACGAATGGATGTCGCTTGATGAGGGGGAGATCCTGGAGCGTGTCATGGATGAAGTGCGCATGGCACTGCCTATGAGCGAAGGCCTGGAACCGATCACCGTTCGAGCAGTCAAGGAGAAACGGGCTACCTTCTCCGCCACACCTGAAATCGAGCCTCATCGACCTGGAGCCGGTCCAGGCGCCATCGGAGTGAAAGGTGGTGATGTCGAGTCGCTCTTCATCGCCGGTGACTGGTGTGATACGGGATGGCCCGCGACGATGGAGGGTGCCGTTCGAAGTGGCTATCGCGCAGCTGGAGCATTCGCCGGAACTGATCCCGGTATCGAAGAAGTTCCTGCGGGATGGCTGGCTCATCGACTCGGTGTCGATCGCTGAACTCAGTTCTTTGGCGTACTGAGGTTCTCCTCAAGGAAAGCGAAGATATCCGCCGTCTCATCGATCTTCATCGATGTTGGTTTTCCTGCACCATGCCCCGCCGATTGTTCGATGCGGATCAGGACAGGGGTATCGCCCGCATGAGCATGCTGCAGGGCTGCGGCATACTTGAACGAATGGCCTGGAACGACTCGATCATCCGTATCGGCAGTCATGACCATGGTTGCGGGGTACTTCGTTCCCTCTTCAAGTCGGTGGTAAGGCGAGTAGGCCCATATCGCGGGAAACTCGTCGGCGTTGGATGGGTCGCCATATTCCTTGGTCCAGGCGTGACCGATCGTGAACTTGGGGAATCGAACCATGTCCATGACACCGACGGCTGGAAGGCAGGCGCCATAGAGATCAGGACGCTGGTTCATGCAGGCCCCGACCAGCAGGCCACCATTACTGTGCCCCTGGATTCCAAGATTCCGTGGGCTGGTGTAGTCGTTGGCAATGAGCCATTCCCCTGCAGCGATGAAGTCATCGAAGACATTCTGCTTGTTGTCCAGCATTCCGCCCTGATGCCAGTCTTCCCCATACTCGCCTCCGCCTCGAAGATTGGCCAAGGCGAAGATGTTGCCACGTTCCATCCAGGCAATGCGTGATGGTGTGAAGTATGGGGTCAAGGCGATGTTGAATCCGCCGTATCCATAGAGAAGTGTGGGCGTGTTGCCGTTTCTTTCCAGGCCTTTTTTGTAGCAGATGAACATCGGGACCATGGTTTCGTCGGCGCTTTGGTACCAGACCTGATTGACGACATAATCGTTTGGATCAAAGGCGACCTCAGCCTGCCGGAGCATGGTTGATCTGCCTGTCTTGAGATCAAGGTGATAGCTGGTCGGTGGAGTCGTGAAGCTCGAGAAGGAGTAGAAGGTCTCCGTGTCATCGGACTGCCCGCCGAATCCACCCGCCGTGCCGATGCCTGGGAGTTCGATGGATTCGATTCGATTTCCATCCAGATCAAACCGTACCGCCTTGCTTGAGGCGTCCGCAAGATATTGGCCAATGAATCCTCCGCCTACGTGCGAGATGCGTCGCAGGGTGTCCTTGCTTTCCGGAATGATCTCATGGATGACCTCCGGTTCATTGAGGTCGATTCCGACAAGTCGAGAGCGAGGTGCTTCGTTGTCGGTCATGAAATACAGCATGCTGCCGTTGTTGCCGATAATCGACCAGGCCGATTCGAAGTTGTCGATGAGCGGCTTGAGTTCCCAGTTATCACTGGAAAGGTCGGCGACGGATACGCGGTTGGGTTCGCCTCCCTGCCAGATACTGACAACGAGATAGCGGCCATCTTCCGTAACGGATGGCGAGAATCCCCAGACAGGATTGTTGGGATCACGATGGACCAGCCTGTCTTCCGATTGGCTGGTGCCTGGAACGTGATACCAGAGTTGCTGATTTCTATTGGCGTCAACAAGGCCTTCGCCTTCATCCGGGGCGTCATATCGAGCGTAGAAGAAGCCGCTGCCATCCGGCCTCCAGGCCGCACTGGAGAACTTGCTCCATTCAACCGTTTCAGGAAGATCCTTTCCGGTCTTCAGGTCACGGACTTTCCAGCTCTTCCAGTCCGACCCACCAGTGGATACACCGTAGGCCATGTAACGACCGTCCTTGCTGAAGGAGTAGCCGCTCAGGGCCTTGGTGCCATCCTCGGTCCAGGTGTTGGGGTCGAGGAGTACGCGAGGCTCGCCATCAAGCGTATCCATGGTCTTGAGCACGGATTGATTCTGAAGCCCATCATTGGATAGGAAGTAGTAGCGTCCGCCCGCCTTGAATGGTGTAGAGATCTTTTCGTAATCCCAGAGTTCCTGAACTCGACTTCTGATCTCATCGCGTTGTGGAAGCTTATCGATGTAATCGAAGGTCACTTTGTTCTGCTCTTCAACCCAGTCTGCCACAGCCTCGCTGGTGCGGACATCGTCTTCAAGCCAGCGATATGGATCTTCAACCTGAGTGCCGTGGTAATCATCCACGACGTTCTGGCGAGTGGTTTCTGGATACGTCAAACCTGAAGGTTCGGCGGTGAGTAGTGCGAAGGTCAACAGGAATGCAGATGTCATGAGATGCTCCAGAGTGCAGGAGTAGAAACGGAAGATCGGTGGAGTCTAGTTGCCAACGATGTCGGGAAGATCGAACATGGATTCAGTCAGTACATCACGACCGTGTTCCGTGATCAGAACATCAGCTTCGTAATGGACGCTCAGAGCGCCATCTGAGGTGAAGATGGGCCAGTCGGAGGGCGTATTGGTGATGTCGGGAGTTCGGGCATTCACCATCGGTTCGACGGCTACCAGCAACCCGGGTTCAAAGGTGCGGAACGCGTCAGGCCATTCGCCCTGACGCTTGGGCACCACATTGGAAATGAATGGGGGACCATGCAGTCGTCGTCCATAGCCATGGCCACCCAATCCTTGAACCAGACTGAAGCTAGCTTCATTGATGCAGTTTTCCACGGCGCGGGCCCAGTCAAGAAGCGGGCGACCAGGCTGCATCGCATCAACTCCCGCCTTCAGGCTTTCGCGGCCTGCTCGCATCAGTCGCATGGCTTCATCTTCAACGCCTTCAATCCCGTAGGTCCATGCTGCATCGCCGATCCAGCCTTTGTGGGTGACTCCGATGTCTATTGAAAGCAGGTCACCGGGTGCAATTGGCTTATCAGTCATCAGGTGTGTGCCATGAACCACGCAGTCATTCGGCGAGAGGCAGGAGTGACTCGGGAAAGGGGGGTGTCCGGGAATGCGGTAGCGAAGGAAGGCGCTTTTGCAGCCCATTCCCTCAAGTGTTCTTCCAATGAACTCATCGATTTCAGAGAGTGTCTGGCCTGCGGCGAGGAAATCAACCAGCGCAAAGTGGACATCAGCCACGCACTTTGCAGACCTGGCCGCCGCTTCCTTGTCTCTGGTTCGCTTTACAAGCACGATGGTCTCCTGATCATGATGGTTCACCATCATCCTCGCCACCTTCGAATTCGGCATCACCCAGAAACTGGACAACTCCTCCCTTGCAGAGCACCAGCGGTGGGGGTGTCGTGGCGAATTCCCAGGCCAGCTCTCGCTCATCCTGGCAGTCGAGAACCTGAAGGTCGGCACGCATGCCGGCTTCGAGCCGTCCGTGATGATCGCCAATTCCCAGAACATGTGCGGCATTGTGAGTCGCGGCGGTAATCGCTTCCGATGGAAGCAAGCCGCATCGACGGCAAGCCAGTGCGACGGTCATGGGCATCGATGGGCTTGGTGCAGAACCAGGGTTGTAGTTGGTCGCAATGGCCACTGATGCACCCGCATCGATGAGATCTCGCCCTGGAGCATATCGTTGGTCAAGACTGAATCCGCTGCCTGGCAGCAGAACCGCGATCGTGGATGACTCGCCAAGTCTTGTCACATCTGATTCGCTCACCGCTTCGAGATGGTCGACACTTGTGGCACCCATGTCGATTGCAGCTGAAGTCATGCCTAAGGAGTTGAATTGATCAGCATGGACACGGAGCGTGCAGCCAAGATCGGAAGCAGCGCGGAACAGGCGACATGTTTCATCCACCGTCCAGGCGCCTTCTTCGCAGTACGCGTCGCAGCAAATCCCGGGAAACTCCTCTGCAACCGCAGGAAGTGTTTCGCTGATGAGCCGGTCAACATAATCAGGCACCTCTGGATCCTTGGCATGTGCCCCGAGAAATGTGCCGAGAATGAGAACATCCTGTTCGCGAGAGGCCGCATGGATGGCGCGAAGCATTTTCAGTTCATTCTCGGTATCAAGCCCATATCCGGATTTGACCTCCATGGCGGTTGTGCCGAAGGTCAGCATTCTGCCCAGTCTCGCATGCAGGAGTTCGGTCAGCTCCTCCTGAGAGGTTGCTCGGACAGCTCGGACGGTGGACATGATTCCTCCGCCTTGCTTGAGAATCTCGAGATACTCGACCCCTCTGAGTCCGGCTTCGAATTCCTCAAGTCGGCTGCCGGACCAGCACGCATGGGTGTGGCAGTCGATCCAGGTTGGCAGGACCACTCTTCCTCCGAGGTCCAGTACCGTTCCCTCGACTGGCTCCGTGAGTGGTCCTGATCCAATCCCCGAAATCTTCTCGCCTTCGATGCTGAGCCAACCATTCTCGATGACGCCAAGATCGCGCATCTCCTCTCCGCGTCTGGGGCGGTTCGGACCAGCCATAGTCAGTAGGCGTGCATTGACGAGGTAGCGAACGGGCATCACCAGTCCTTCATGGGAACAGGGACATCCTGTTCCTTGGCACATGTGCGAGCCAGTTCGTATCCCGCATCGGCATGTCGGAAGACGCCCATCATGGGATCGTTTCGAAGCACCCGGCGAAGTCTTGCAGCAGCTTCATCGGTGCCATCGGCAACAACCACCTGGCCAGCGTGCTGGCTGAAGCCGATTCCTACGCCGCCGCCATGATGGAAGGAGACCCAGCTTGCGCCACTTGCGATGTTGACGCCGAAGTTGAGCAGTGGCCAGTCACTGACCGCATCCGTACCATCCAGCATTCCCTCTGTCTCACGATTGGGTGAGGCGACGGAACCACAGTCGAGATGATCGCGGCCGATCACGATCGGGGCCTTCACTTTGCCATCGCGGACGAGTTCATTGAAGAGCTGTCCTGCTCGGTCGCGCTCTCCAAGCCCGAACCAGCAGATCCGTGAAGGCAGCCCCTGGAACGCAACACGTTCGCCGGCAAGATTGAGCCAGCGATGCAGGGCTTTGTCATCAGGGAAGAGCTCCATCAAGGCGCGGTCCGTAACGGCGATGTCTTCAGGGTCGCCAGAGAGTGCGACCCATCGGAAGGGGCCTCTGCCCAGGCAGAATTGTGGGCGAATGTAGGCGGGAACGAATCCAGGGAAATCAAACGCGCGTTTCAATCCGTGGTCATAGGCACGTTGCCGAATATTGTTTCCGTAATCGAATGTCTTGGCGCCACGATCCATCAGTTCGCACATCAGTTCAACATGCCGAGCCATGGATTCCATCGAAGCGGCGACAGCGGCATCTGGATCACTCGTGCGCAACGCTTCGGCCTGAGCTCGATCCATGGTGTGGGGCCAGTAACCTTCGAGGCAATCATGGGCCGAAGTCTGGTCCGTGAGTGCATCAGGAGTAATCGACCGCTGGATGAGCCGCTCCAGCATGGTCACGGCATTTCCAAGCCATCCAATGGAAACTGCCTCGCCAGCTTCTCGGGCTGCCAGTGATCGATCAATCGCCTCATCAAGATCCTCGATGATTTCATCCAGATAGCGGTCATGGACACGTTTTTCTAGTCGCTCGATACAGACGTCGGCAATCAGACAGACGCCTTCATTCATGGTCACCGACAGAGGCTGGGCGCCGCCCATGCCTCCGCATCCGGCAGTCACGCACAGTCTTCCTTTCAAGGTGCCGCCAAAGTGCTGTCGAGCACATTCCGCGAAGGTTTCGTAGGTGCCTTGCAGGATTCCCTGAGTCCCAATGTAGATCCATGATCCGGCGGTCATCTGCCCGTACATGATCAGGCCCTTGGCGGCCAGATCATCAAAGTGTTCCTGAGTTGCCCAATGGGGCACCAGATTGGAATTGGCGATCATGACGCGAGGGGCATCGACATGAGTTTCGACAATTCCTACAGGCTTGCCCGATTGAACGAGCAGTGTCTGGTCAGGAGCAAGGTTCTTGAGGCTTTCGATGATGGCATCAAATGCTTCCCAAGATCGGGCAGCCTGTCCTCGGCCTCCATAGACGACAAGTTGGTCAGGAAGTTCAGCGACTTCCGGATCAAGATTGTTCATCAGCATTCGCATCGCGGCTTCGGCCTGCCAACTCTGGCAGGAAAGCTCGCTTCCGCGTGGAGCTCGAATGGTGCGGGTACTGGGCGTCATGGTCATGATTTCGTCCTCAAATACAGAATCGGGGTTTCTGCATGGTAGTCGGCCTCAAGCCATCTTTGAGAAAAAGAGGGATCAGAGGGGTGCAGGGCACCTGCTTCGAGGAGATCACTCCCAGGTGCAGAGGTCGCCTCGCTGAATCATGGCTGCGACCGTTTCGATATCCGGTCCAGGGGGGCGATCATCCGTCAGAGGTGGAATGGTTGCTCGAATGATTTCATGAATCGATTCAACCCCTTCGCCACTCTTGAGGGGTCGCTGATGTTCCAGCCCGTGACTCATGACCAGTAGTTCGATGGCAACCACGTCTCTGCAGAGGCGAAGGCTGGCCGCGAGTTGATGGGCTGAAGTGGCACCCATCGAGTTGTAGTCCTCGATGCCAGCGGAAGTGGGAATGTTTGCCACACTTGCAGGGACCGCAAGCGTCTGCATTTCGTTGCAGCAGGCTGCTGCCGTGTATTGCGCAATCATCAGTCCACTGTGAAGCCCAGGTTGTGAACTGAGATACACCGGGACTCCGATTTCACTGTCATGTCCGGAGAGAACCCAGAAGATACGTCGTTCCGCGATGCCGGCGACATGGCACAGTGCGATGCAGAGCGTGTCCAGCGTCACAGCCAGTGGCATGCCGTGGAAGTTGGCACCGCTGAGAATTTCGCCACCACCATGTTCATCAGGGAAGACGAGCGGATTGTCCGTCACGGCGCCCAGTTCACATTCAACCATTCCATGTGCCCAGTAGATGGCGTCAAACGCTGCTCCGAGAACCTGAGGCGTTGCTCGAAGGCAGTAGGGGTCCTGAACTCGTGGATCATCATCCTTGTGACTCGGAATGATTTCGCTTCCATGAAGCAGCTGCCTCATCCTCTCGGCAACAATCCGTTGACCATTCTGTCCACGAATATCGTGGATACGCGGATCAAGCGGGACCTCTGATCCGCGGCAGGCATCAAGTGCCATGGAGGCGGCGGACAGGGCGGCATCCAGTACGCGATGCGCGCTTCGCAGTTCCAGAGCGGCCATTGCCGCCATCATGTGTGTGCCGTTGATGAGGGCAAGACCTTCCTTGGCCTGCAGGCTGATTGGTACGAGCCCGACCTTTGTCAAG
>PBAY01000030.1 GCA_002717655.1 Phycisphaerae bacterium
CCGCCAACTGCAGGTGATGCATGCCGACATGTGTGTGTCGCTGCAATCCACAGCGGTCCATCGCATCGCTCAGCGAACGCGTATCCAGATCACCAGCGCCACGGAACAACAGTTCCTCCAATATGGCCGATACGCCCACTGCATCTGATGGATCACATGATGATCCTGCAGGCACGAGCCACTTCAATGCACATGATGCAACACCATCGATTTGTTCAACAATCAGGTGCGCGCCGCAGGAAAGTTGGTGTGTGTGGATACTTTTTTTCACTTTTTCTACCTTCATTCGGATGATGCGATGAAGCAGCACGATACCGATTCGCCACACGTGATGTCCAACACGGAGTCTTGCGCTTCATGCAATGACATGCGACATCTTCAAACGATGCAAATGACATGAAACCGTGTTTTTAATACCGTAAACCACGACAATCTGCATTGTGCAGCACAACACGACGCAACGTCTGTGTGAAGAAAGTTCGAGTCGACACACTATGAACAATGAACGATGCGGTCACTTCATCATCTGCATCGTCGCGCAGCGCACTCACGATCGCTGATTTATCGGACAATTTTTCTGTAAAGAGCCTTTTGCGTGTTGCCCGATACGGGTACAACCTCTCGGAGAGAGTTCCGCCAGGGGGTATGTGCGCCCCCGCTATTCTCCGACACGCATGCGGACACAGGAGGTCAAACCAATGGCCAAGAAACGCGCCAAGAAAAAGGCGACTCGCAAGAAGGCGACTCGCAAGAAGGCAACTCGTAAGAAGGCAACTCGCAAGAAGGCCACTCGTAAGAAGGCCACTCGCAAGAAAGCCACTCGTAAGAAGGCGACTCGTAAGAAGGCCACTCGTAAGAAGGCCCGACGTCGCTGAGCAAACGCTCTTCAGGACACGAGCTCCAGGACCGTGGAACGCTCAGGAGCAATTGACAGTGTCCATCAGAACATGTTCGAAGGCCGGCCTCAGGGTCGGCCTTCGAGCCTTTTTGGACTCCACGGCTGGATGTCGAATCCGATCCTTGCTTGCCGATGAAACAATCCTGGCAACACTGGAAACCGGCCCCATAATCTCTGATCACACGTGCAACTCAGAGAAATACAACATTTCGACTCGCTGAACGCTTTATCATGATTCAGGAAGGCAATTCGGCCGGCCAATGACTCATCTAAGTAGACGATCATGACACACATCATTGCTGAACCTTGTATCGGGACAAAGGACACTGCTTGCGTGGATGTCTGCCCTGTTGATTGCATTCATCCCACCAAGGATGAAGGCACCTTCGAGGGGTTCGAGATGTTGTATATCGATCCAGAAACCTGCATTGACTGCGGGTTATGTGTTGATGAATGTCCTGTGCAGGCGATCTTCCCAGAAGAAGATCTCCCTGAAGAATGGCAGAAGTACATTCAGATCAATGCTGACTGGTTTGCCGAAAACGGCTGATTCCACCAGATGATCAAGCTGCTTCTTCAGCTGCATGATCCACGCCGCTGGGTGCATCACTTCTTTCCGTCCAATCCTCGGCCTTGCTGCCAAGACGAAGTTCACTGGTTTGCGTCTTTCGATATCCAAGTCTGCGGACAACTTCCAGAACATCCGTCCAGGTTGGAAAGGTCTTGCCGTTGACTCGTTTGAAAGCCTCGATGGCCTGAACAAACAGAAACTGCTCATTCGTCATCTCACCTTCCTCGGCTGAGCGAAGAAAATCGCTCCGTCGTCGGCCTGGCCCACGCCTTCGTTCCAGATTCGTATCTGCGGAGTGAGTCGCTCGATCCCGGCGGTCGATACCGCTTCGCCTGTCGACAACCTCAGAGGAGCAGAATTGGTCCATGTTCTCGCGTGAGTCTGTCATCCTGTACTGCCTTTCCATACTTTGGGGTAGGGGCAAAGTGATCCATATGGCTGCAATGCCCGCTACGATGCACTTCGGCTTGAGGTTTCTGCTTCTCCAGCCATATCTCCAGCATCGATCATCACCCATCGATGAACCGCTCCAGAAGCCCGTATAGTTGATACAACCGGCATGACCCCATCCACGACTCCAAAGGCTGAAGCGGCTCCGAGATCATGCAAACCTGCTGCTGCGCTTATGGCATGGATCTTTCCGGGTATGGGACACCTCTATCTCGGCCAGCGAAGACGCGGTTGGCTCATCATGTTCGGCATCCTGTTCCTCTTCATGAGTGGGCTCCTGGTCGGAGGTCTGGATGCGATTGATCTCAAAAATGACCGGCTGTGGTTCATCGCACAAGCCTTCAACGGGCCTATTGCATTCGTGGCAGACTTTCTGAATCAAGCGCTAGTGCAGAATCGACCAGAAGAAGAACGGCTGCATTTGATTGGTCTGGGACATGTCAATGCCATTGCGACGCTCTTCATCGCACTGGGCGGACTCATCAATCTGGCTGTCATTCTGGATGCCCTGTATCCCATCAATCGATCTGACCATCCAAATCGGCGGAGCAATGACGCATGAACTGGCTGGCATGGATCCCATTTCTGGAACCCATCAACTGGTTTCATCGCTGGTGGTATCTCCTCCTGATTCCGTTGTCCTTCGGAATCTCGGTGGCCTACAAGGCGATCCGTGTACACAGCCTCAAGGGGTATTGGTGGCAGGTTGGTCTCATGACCACTCAGATCGTGTTGGGGGTACTGGGATTGGGAATTCTTGTTGCACTTTTTGTCCAATTTGGAATTCCTGCGCTCTCAAACTAGATCTTTGAGGCACCATGAAGATGTAATTGCCTTGAACCATGGCGTTTAACCCGCCAGCAGGCAATTTTCTTCGGCATTGGTGAAATTTGATCTGGTTGCCGATGAGTATGAGTTGGGGACTGCCATGGATGGCACGCTGCCCCAGTTTTTGGAAGAGAGAACCTTGCCAGGGATGGTGTACGCATGAAAACGGTTACGACTCGAGGGACACGACACCACAGGGTGTCTGGTTCCGATCGCCTTCAGCCAACGGCTTCGACCGATAATTCCAGTCGACATGGACGCGGGATTGATTCTTCACCACGATCGCGAAGATCCGAGCCTGAAGTCATTACGGAGACCTGGAAGCAATACAAATCCGAACCAACGCCTCAGTTGCGAGATCAACTCGTCAACTACTACATGGACAGGCATGTACGACTGATCGCGGAACGCTTCAGATCGACCCTGCCGCCATCTGTGGATGTTGACGACCTCACACAACAAGGCTTTCTTGGGCTGCTGAGATCCATCGATCGCTTCCAGCTGGATCGTGGAACCCGATTTGAAACATTCAGTTCACTCCGAATCATCGGAGCCATGAGGGATTGGCTCCGAGAACAGGATCACATACCCCGGCAGGTCAGGCAGCGTGCCAGGGTTATTGGTGCAGCGGTTGAGCGGTTTCAGGTCATGTTCGGAAGGGCTCCTGATGCCATGGAACTTCTGGAAGTCGTTGATCTACCCATTGAAGATGCACTGATCACCCTTTCTGCCGCAAGACCGCCAGCAATGGTGACGTTCAGTACTGTTACGTCCACGGCGGATCCAGAGGCTCAGGAGATGTCGGAGCTGGCAGGGCTGGCGAATGACAATCCCAGCTCCAGCCCCCTGCATGATCTCACTCGAGACGATCTGCGGCGATGGGTGACTCGTGAACTGGATACACGTGACCAGCTCATTGTGGTGCTGTATTACTACGAGGACATGACCATGAGGGAAATCGGTCTGGCCCTTGGTTGCTCGGAGTCCAGAGTCTCACAACGTCTACATTCGATTCTGATGAGATTGCGAGCTAGATTTGCCTGTCCACATGCAGCCGCTCAGCTGGACACCATGGAGTAACTCAAGTCAGAGGCGAGGTCAGTTACACTTGGAGCAATGACCGCCCTCAAGCGAGCCATACTGCTCCTGATTCTCCTCATAGCTGCCATTGGTCTTAATCTGGCCTTGACGCAGTGGGGCGTTGACGTCAATGGGGCGGCAATCCTGACCATCTGGCTTGAACCCAGTCTGGCGACCCCTCTTGGCGAAACAAGTCGAATGGGGCTCTTTGCAGCTCCATTCGTGGCGGATTCACCCTGGATCAGTCTGGTAGCAGGGCTGCTGGTGCCATTGATGCTGATTGGCACCATGGTCTACCTTCTGGCACGGTCTGCAGATGCCTGAGAACACCAGAACCCCTTTCAGGCCTTGATGCCTGTTGCCGGGGTCTGCTGGAACGGATAACCTTTCAGATTAACCAAGAGGTGGCAAGGCCTTCTGTGGACCCCACAGTTCAGCCAGCAGCCACAGGAGCCTGTTCATGTCCAAGATGTTCTACACCCTTGAGGAAGTCTGCCAGAAGCTCGGAAAGACTCCTGATGAAATCACAGAGATGATTGCTACCAAGCAACTCGATGAAATACGGGATGGAGAAAATCTCGTCTTCAAAGCGAGTGTCATCGACATGATCTCTGAACCAGAAGACTCCAATGCAGTTGATCTTGAACTGGACCTTGGTGCTTCAAGCCTTGGCGAAGCATCTGACGGCGGAATGATGGGGCTCAGTGGTTCAGCTACTGGCATGTCACATGATTCGCCTTCTGCACCAATCTCACCCACCAGCGACAGTGGCATGGCCTTTGATCTCAGTGGATCAGCAAGCGGTATTTCAGCCTTTGGTGGGGGCAGTGAAGATGCCGGCGAAACACAGCTGGGCGAGGAATTCGATGATGACCTCACCCTTGAATCCGTAGGCTCCGGCAGTGGTCTACTGGATCTGACTCGAGATTCAGATGACACCTCTCTGGGTGCAGAGCTGATGGAAGAGGCCGTCTTCGGAGATGATGAATTCGAGCTTCCACCGAATTCCTCTGGTTTGTTTGAAAGCCCCGCCGAAGCTGCTGATGCTCCAGCCGCTGCGGCTGCACCAGTTGCAGGCGGTGCTCCGGTCATGATGATGGAAGAGGCTTATGACGGCGGCTCCTCCGGCTTGGGCGTAGGACTGCTGATTGGTGCGACGATCGCCATGATTAGCTTGCTGGTGATTCTTGCCTCTGAATTCCAGGGCGCATCATCCGTGCTGACACAGGCCATCGCTGGAAACCTCTGGATCTGGACTGGTGGGTTGCTCGCTGGAGCCATCATTGCCGGTGGCATCGGGCTCTTCATCGGCCGAGCCTCTGAATAGCCCCACCCACTCGGGATCTTCGCCATCGAACTCACAGGTCACGGCATACGCGAATGGGGAACCGCAACAGGCATTGTTGCTGCTGCGGTTGGTATCACGCTGTTCATTGACCCACCTCTGGTCGTCAAACTGTCGATCCTGATTCCCCTTGGCATCCTCCTGCTGGCGGTCTACGCCTTCTTCCGAAGTCCCTCACGGAGTCTTCCGAAGGATTGGACTGAAGACCAGATGATCAGCCCTGCTGATGGAGTCATCTCCAGTATTGAAAGTCATGAACGTCATCCTGATCTCGATGCACCTGGCATCGTGATCCGTATCTTCCTCAGCGTGCTGGATGTTCATGTCAATCGATGGCCCTGCCATGGCGAGGTCACACTCAACAGACATGTGCCTGGGAAACATCACGATGCCCGTTCGGATCGATGCCACATGGAAAACGAGCACAATCTGGTCATGCTCAGACGATCTGATCAGAAGATGGTCGGCGTCCGACAGATCGCTGGTCTGATTGCTCGACGAATCGTGTGCCCGGTCAGTATTGCCGACCAGGCAGAGGCCGGGCAGATCTACGGCATGATCAAATTCGGATCCAGCACCGAACTGATTCTTCCGGATCCGGAGCTGGTCGGTGTTCAGGTCGAAGTCGGACAGCGGGTCCGAGGTGGCGAAACCGTACTGGCCACACTTCCAATGAATGAGAAGACCGCTGGCTGATTGCCAGACAGCTGGACTCAAACTTTGAGATCAACCTTTCGAACCCCCAGCGGTCGACCATCAGGCTGACGTCGCTGGTTCTCCTGCCGAGATTGCTCTGAACGATTGTCAGGCAACTCCTGAATCGCTTCTGAGAGTTCAACGCCATCGACCCTAAGCTGTTCCTGAGGCGTTCCGGAGTCATCCTGAGTGGCCTGCTGGCGATTCCTGATGCGGCTGGCAACCTGCTGAGCTTGAGAAGCCAGAACAGCCGACGCCTGAATGAAGCCTGTCATCAAACCCATGTTGTTCTATCGGCGTGATCGCAGGTCCAGCGAGATTTCTAGGAAACGTCGACTCTGGGGAACAACGCCACCTTGTCAATGGCTGTTCCCGCTTCCAGGCGGCCCCAGTGACATTCCGTACGAAGGTCACCGGTCGCCTCACCCAGATGCCAGGCATCACGGAGTTCCTGAATTTTCTGGGGCATGGTCGCCTCAAGAAGACAGGCTGCGATCCGAATCGCCTCAGCACATCGATACAGAATATTGCCGACTGTTGCCGATGCTGCGGGGTCCTTCGCAAGCTTGAAAGGCTCGGTGTCATTGATGAAGGCGTCCACACGTCGCACGATCGCCATCGCGGCGTTGATTGATCCAGCAAGATCGAACTGATCCATGGCGGCCATGGAAGTCTCTACCTGACTGGTTGTGAACTCAACCCATTCAACGCCACCGCCTGCACACTCACCTGTATCAGTGGGACAAAGGCCATCGCAGTACTTGCCGATCATGGCGGACGTCCGGCTGGCACAGTTGCCCAGCGTATTCACCAGATCGGTCGTATAGGTCTCATGGAACTGGCTTTTGGAGAAGTCGGAATCCGTAGCGCCAAGAGGTCCTTGAGTAGACAGGAAGTAACGCAAGGCATCACTGCCATAGGTATCGGTGTAGTTCTGCAACTGCTCAAGATCAATGAAGTTCCCTAGTGACTTGGACATCTTCTGGCCTTCGCTGATCCAGAAGGAGTGTGCATAGATGCATGATGGCAAGGGAAGTTCCAGTGCCATCAGAATGGCAGGCCAGATGACCGCATGAAACCAGAGAATTTCCTTACCGAGAACCTGAATACTGGCTGGCCAGTATTCCTGACGTTCGGCATACCAGTCAGAATCCTTGTCTGCCAAACCAAGTGCCGTGATGTAATTCAGCAGCGCATCAATCCAGACATAGATCACATGTTCTGGTGCATCAGGAACGCCAATGCCCCATTTGAAGTTGGTTCGGCTGATCGGGACATCCATCAGTCCCTCTCGCAGTCTTCCGAGAACCTCATTCCGTCTGGCATCAGGTCGCACCAGATCCGGATTCTGATCAAACATCGACTTAAGTCGATCCTCGTAGGCGCTCAGCTTGAAGTAGTAGTTCTCCTCCGTTGCACGCTCAAGCGGCTTGCCGGAGATGGGGGAGCGATACTCGACCTCCCGAGCCTTGTTTTCGGTGTAGTACTCTTCCTGGCCTGCGTCATACCAACCCTCGAAGGTGCCCAGATAGACATCGCCGGAATCCATCAGGCGTTTGACGACGGACTGCACCTGCTGTTCATGTCGAGGATCAGTGGTCCGGATGAATTCATCATTCGTGAGATTGAACATGCCCATGATTCGGCGGAACTCGGCTGAGTTCTCGTCGGCCAGCGCCTGCGGTGTTACGCCACGGGCTTCAGCAGATTGTTCGACCTTCTGGCCATGTTCATCCGTACCGGTCAGGAAGAACACGTCATGGCCTGCCAGACGTTGGAAGCGGGCCCAGACATCACAGATCGTCGTGGTGTACACATGGCCGATGTGTGGACGATCGTTGACGTAGTAAATGGGGGTCGTGATGTATCGCTTTGAGGTAGTCACGGGGGCGAATGGTAACAAGGAGGCTCTCCAATAAGCCTCGAAACCTCGATTCTCCTCAGTAAACGTGCTTCTGGACCCGATGAGAGGGATAGTATTAAGGCATTGAGCCGATCTGACTTGGCGGCAAATGGAGGTCTTGACATGAAGCGGTTGGCTCTGGCGGTGTTGATTCTCGGACTCCAGTCTGTCACTTCGGTCCATGCTCAGGATGCCCTGGGTGATGGCCATGCCCTTGATGGCGGACTCAATGTGATGGGATCCAGAAACACAGCAGTCGGTACAACTCGACCAGGCCAGGCCAATGTTGATGCATTGACCAATCCAAACACCGCATTGACCCTGACTTCAAACGCTGATTTCCGGGCACAGAATCTGGCTACACCTCAAGCATTCATTGATTCAAGCAGCCTCTACAACAACCCCTGGTACTGGGCTCATGCCGGCTCTCTCGAAGCAGAAATGATGGCGGGTTCAGGTGGCATGGGCATGGGTGGGGGAGGTATCTCGCCGGTCTATTTTGCTGGTGACGAAAACGTCGGCACACCGTTCTGGCAAGACACCATGGCTGGGAATTCTTCCCGTGTTCAATATGGCGGAGAATTGTCAGCAATATCCCAGCTGAATCGTCCAACCGCCACATATATCCCGCCCGGTCAGGATGGCAACGTTCTGCAATCGCCTGGTGGTTCGACCCCCGAGGACTTTCGTACCCCATGGGAATACAGCATTGGTGGCCAGAGCCCATTTCTCAGAGATGTGCAACGAAACACCTTGATGAGAGACAACGTGACCAATCGAGAGATGATCGGACAACCTCGAAAGGTCGGTTCAGGGATCTCGCCCAACCAGCAGATGATCCATTACACCGCTTCAAATCTCAGAGGACTGGGACTTGTCTTCCCTGAAAAAGACAACTCACAGATGGGATTGACCCAGTACGACATCATGCGGGCAACGGAAGACTGGAAATATGGCCGAACGAAGATGAATCCAGGCCGCCCGTATGAAACGCAGATCAGCCCTGATTTGATGACCAGTGATCGGATCTCACGAAGGATCACTCCTGATGAATTCGGGACCAGCTCGCCTCAGATCCAGACGGTCATGGAACAGATGGCCAAACGTTATCAAGAGTTGAATCCTGTACGTGATCAGAACCCCGTAGATAAGTTCAGGCTTGATTATTCTCAGATGCAGCAGGACATCGCACAGTTTCAGGTTCAATCCAGATTGGACCAGATCGCGAAGATGGATGCCGCCTCGCGACCCAATCTTGATGGCAACAGGAATGACCAGACTTCATCAGGGCCGGACTCTCTGATCCAGAATCCTCAGGAGCCTTCAACACCGGAAGATGTTGATGAAGATGGTTCGGTCAACACCAAGAGAGTGATCAACTATCAGGACATGGGCATGGTGCTTCGACATGGCCAACGGGTCAACTCGCTGTCAACCGGAGACAACACCCGATTCGAAGAACTGATGAAAGCAGGACAGACGCTTCTGGATGAAGGCAAGTACTTCTGGGCGGAGAAGAGATTTGCTCGCGCCCTTCGATTCATCCCCGGGCACCCGCTGGCGACGGCTGGCCTGGCACACAGTCAGATCGGCGCAGGCTTGAACCTGACCGCAGCCTTGACTCTGAAGAGTCTGCTTGGCTTTCAACCTGAGATGATCGATGTGGTCTATGACCCGACACTGCTTCCCGCAGAAGCGGATATCGAAAGATGTATCAACGATCTTCAACGCCGAATGGCTCAGGATGAAAACATTGATGATTACGGGTTCCTTCTGGCCTATATCGGCCATCAACTCGACCGCCCGGAGCTCATCAAACAGGGGCTTGATGCCATGAAAGAGGCCAGTCAGGATCTGGTCTTGACCGATCTGTTGCGGAGTGTGTGGTTGCCAGAGATGGATATCGAGCTTCCTGATTTGATGGAACTCGACTCTGTGGTTGAAGAAGAAGCAGCTTCCAATGACAACGCAACTGTTCCACTTCTGCCAGCGGATGAGAAAGTTGATGAGGCCCCTGCCACAGCACCTGTTGAACTTGAACCACTGATTGATCCTGAAAGCTCATTCTGAATTCAGAATCAACTGTTGATCAGTCTCGCGGCAAACAACGGAGGGCCTGTTGCCTCCGGATCTGGTGACAAGGGAATGTATCGCTGCATCGTCAGGCCCGCACCATCGGCAAGGGTCTCAAGCTCTTCTGCTGTAAATCCAAGATGCAGATGTCCCATCGTGTCTCGATAATCCGTCCGCTGATGGGACATCATGTCGATGACCAGAATCGGCCCTCGAGTAATTCTGCCTGCTTCCTTCAAGGCCAGGCCGGGTGATTCCAGATGATGCAGAATGAGTGAAAGGATGGATGCATCGAGTGCACCATCATCAAATGGAAGTTCACCGACATCGGCCTTGTGCAATCCGACATTATTCACATTGGACAGTCTCTTCCGAGCAGCTTTGAGCATGGCGGCCTCACGATCAATGGCCTCCACTCGATGCACCCATGAAGCAAGTTCCGCAGCCAGCTGGCCGGTACCACAGCCCAGATCACCAACCGTCCAATCAGGATCCAGCAGCCCAAGCAGTGGCTGAAGCCCGATGGCATGCCCGAACAGCTGATGCCTGAGTTCCGTCCATTCTCCGCCGATATCACCGAAGAACCGTCTGGAATCAACACTGCGGCGAGCAATCACCTCTCTGGCACGACGGTCATCCTCCACGCTGGATGGCATCAGCTCCAATGAAGCCGATGCAAGTTCCCAGAGTGTTCTTGCCGTGTCATCAAGTGTGACCGTCGCCATCTGATACAAGGCAGCGGTTCCCTGAGTACGGCGGACGATCCAGCCTGCCTCCAGAAGACGTTTCAAGTGCCTTGAAACAGTTGATTGTGGAAGTTGAAGAACGCTTGCAAGCTCACCAACGCCCAATTCACAGGTGCCCAGAACACGAAGCACTCGCAACCGGGCCAGATCATTGAGGGGCTCAATCCACTGAAGCAGTGGAGGAGGAGCAGTCGAACTCATCCGCCCATCTCGGTCTGACCAAGCATCGTAGGACCAGGAACTTCGCCCAATCCACGAATCATGGCCTGTACTTGAATGTTGTCTGGATCAAGTGTCCATGCGATCTTGAGTGATTGCAGTGCACCGTCGATGTCGCCAAGACGTTCTGCCAATTCAGCAGCAATCAGGTACGGCTTGGGTGAATCAGTCGTATCCAGAACCAGTGCTTCCTGAATCGCAAGACGAGCCATGTCAGGATCGTCCAGATCAAGGCTGTAACGAGCAAGCAGAAGCCAGTCACCTGACTGCTGGGTCGACTCGGCACGATCCACAAGGAAGGTGAACAAGGCGGTGCGATCATCCTGTCGGTACATCGTCTCAGCCAGATGCAAGGCAATGTCATGCTGCTGCGGACGAAGAGTCTCTGCAATCTCAAGAGCACGGCGTGCCGTATCCAGATCATCGAGATTCAGACAGGCAACCCCGAGGCGATACTGGTAATTCCAGTTGTCAGGTGACCGATAGGTCAACTCGGCGTATCCCTCTTTCGCTTCAGACCATTGGCTGGACCAGAAGGCAAAATGCGCCTCCTCGGCAACTCGTGCCGTAGGGACCTTCTGCTGGGTACAGGCCGTAGCCAGAAGAACAAATACGAAAAGACTGCTGACGAAGATGATGTTGAATCGACTCATACCGGTCATCATACGATCTGCAACGTTCGTAGACATCAGGACACAGGAGCTGGTTCCGGATTACGACATGACCCCGACCCCTACAGTCCAACTTCGGCATGAACTACCAGATGGGACCTGGCATATCGACTGGATGCTGGATCGTGATCAGCATTCGGATTTGATCACTTTCAGACTGCCGGACCGCCTCGATCACCTTCTAAATGGGGCTTTCATGGATGCAGACAGCCTTGGTGGGCATCGACGTGAATACCTCGACTACGAAGGCCCCGTCAGCGGGAATCGTGGATCGGTCACACAAGTTGCAGTGGGAGAGATTCTGGACTGGGCATCGGATGGGGATGAATGGTGGATCACTGTCCACTGGGAATCAGGCCCTCGTCAGATCATCCGCATCGTCCCTCAAGAAGTGAAATCAGAATCGACACCTACATGCCGAATCTACTGTGAAGAATCATCCTTGAGTTGATCGGTTGACTCCTGCCTTTCGCGATATGCCGCTCGACGCTTGGCGTAGGACTCCGGCGAAACAGGCAGCTCTGGTTCTTCTCCCGCCTCCCATTGCCGATGCAGTTTCTTCAGAAATGGAACGCACCATTGGCAGCCTGTTCCTGCTCCAAGGCATTCGGTCAACTGTGAGGGAACCTTGGGCTTTTCGCGTTTGATATACGCGCGTAGCTTGCGTAGCGATACATGAAAGCAGAGGCAGACATGGTCATCTGGATCCATGGTTCAATTTCCCTGATTCTGGCAGTACCTGACTTACTAGGCTGACCGACGACGAGCTGCGCGACGCAGTTCCACTCGCCGGACGAATTCCGCGAGTTCCGGAGCAGATTCCAACAACACGACACCGAGCATGTGACGTTCGCCCTGGCTTTCACGCCTTACATTCATGACACGAACAGGCTGGTCCAGTCTGCCGGCAGGTTGTGGCAGATCAGCATCCAGCCACAGCAGATCACCAGCCAGAATTCCAGCGTCGGCTTCACGACTTCGCAGTTGCATGCCTTCTGCGCTGATATCAAGAATGTCCGCCTGCCAGGTCCGTCCCGATTCCGGGTCACGGAGATCCGCGGTGGGGGCCAGATCAAAGCCCACAGGTACCCGATGGCTCTGGCGACGTTCGCCACCTTCCAGACGCGAAGGCAGACTGAGTCGGAGTGTTGGCAGTGGCCGGAGGCCCCCGCTTGGAAACTGGCCCTGACCAAGACATCGAACTCGTCCTCGGAAACGACCACCACCGCCTTGAACAACGATCTCAAGCGGGTCACCTGGTCGTATCAAACTTGCCTCTGGCCGGGAAATCACGACAGCCGAACGCTCGACACTCATGAGTGTCGTTTGAAGGGTCTCTGAAGCTCCATCGTCTCTCCATCGAACAAGCTGGATGTCCGACCGGACTGCCTGACGAAGAATTCTCAGAACTGCACCAGTGGGAGCGGGAGGCATCCCACGACCGCCACGAACCAATTGCTTCAACCAGATTGCCATACCCATGCAATCGGCATCCTGAGCGCTTGCATTACAGAAAGGGAGCCGGACGCCGCTTCAGCAGCCCTCAGAGGGACTCAAGCGTGATTGAATCATTTGTATAGACGCAAATACCAGCAGCAACCTCCAGAGAGGTCTGGCAGATCTCCTTGGCAGAGAGGTCGGTCTTGGCCATCAGGGCACGGGCTGCTGCAAGGGCTGGCGTGCCTCCAGACCCGATCGAACAGATCCCATCGACCGGCTCAATCACATCTCCCTGGCCCGACAGCATCAAGGTGCTGGAGCGATCTGCGACGATCAGAAGCGCTTCCAGACGCCTCAAGGCTCGATCAGTACGCCACTGGCGGGCCAACTCGATCGCTGCCTTCATCAGATTGGTAGGGGTTGCTTCCAACGTTGCTTCAAAGCGTTCCAGAAGCGCGAACGCATCGGCTGCACCACCAGCGAATCCAGTCAGGACTCCTGCACCATCTGCCCCAAGATCCGGAATTTTCCGCACCTTGGTCGCGTTGGCCTTGGCAATGGTGTCCCCAAGACTGACCTGACCATCACCTGCCATCGCCACTTGATCACCACGACGAACAGAGAGAATGGTTGTGGCGTGAAGCAAGGCTGACATGCGAAATTCCTGCACAAGGGCCTAGGAGGACGCTGCCGCCTGTCGAGGTGACTTTGACGTCAGGACCTGATGAATCATCTCAAGACGATTAGCCACGATATCCATGGATTCCGGTCGATTCCTGGGCTCGACCTGAATGCAATCCATCACCTGTTGTGACAGAAGTGGGTGGATCCGAGGATTGGTCTCGTGTGGTGGTGGTGGAAGCTCGATCTCATGAGATTCAAGTGCCGCCGCCGCATCGGCTGCCTCACCTGCTGAAGGGGGGAGGGCCGTTGGCATGACTTCCCGGACCAGCGTCCAATACATCATGGCGCCGAGATTGTAGATATCGGTCTGAGGTGTGATCTCGCGGCGATTCGCCTGTTCAGGTGCGATATACCCTGGCGTGCCCTGAATTCTGGGTTTCACCGTTCCAATCGGGCAGGCTTGCCCCAGATCGATGATTCGAACAGTCTGATCCTCGAGAATCAGCACATTGGTTGGCTTCATGTCAGCATGGACAAAGCCGCGACCGTGCATGTGCATCAGCCCCATGGCAACCTGATGGAAGATATGAACCATCTGGCCATAGTCCCGTGGAATCCGCTTATCCAGCGTGGTGCCATCAACCAGTTCCATCAACAGGGATATCGAGGTGACCCGGAGCATCTTTCGATTCCGGATCAACTTGCCCACGCGACGAAGCGTCGGGTGATCCAGTTTGGATCCAATGGCATATTCCCGTTCCGTCTGCTCAATGAAGCGATCATCCTTTTCGCTCTCACGAAGAACATGCTTGAGCGCCCAGACCTGCTTTGTCTTGGGATCCTGAACGGCATAGATACTGGATCTCGCGCCATCACCAAGATGAGCCAGAACGTTGTATTTGCTGATTGTTCGAGGAGTGGTCATTGCAACTTCAGAAGGAATCGCACCGAATTTCGGTGGAACATCAATACTATCGGGTCAATCGGAATGCCAGCACCTGAGATAGATATGGCCCCTCATGGGGTGCAGGTTGAGGCTTGATGACTACAGATAGAACAGCGTACCCCACGACGTGTAGTCACTCAAACGAGAATGTTCATATGACATGATCTGAGGGCACCTAGAACCATCCATGAAATGAGCCATGGAGGCAAAAACGGCCTTAATCAGGTCCTGAAGAGCGATCTAAGGTGCAAGATCAAGCAGTTGTTCACGGAACTCGGCAACCGGGAAATGTCGACCGGGACTGAGTTGGCCAGAAGCCACGGAACTGTGCAGATGAATCTGCGATGCAGGTATGTCGAGTTCCTGCTGAAGTCGCTGAACAAGCCTCACCAGATGCTTCATCTGCCGATCAGTGAAGGCTCGACGCTGACCATTACCCACCAGACAGATCCCGATGGAGTGCTCGTTGTGGTGTGCCCCTGCCGAGCCAACGACATGAGCTCCTGGCAATTGCTGGTTCCATCGATATCCGACGTGTACCTCACCATCCCCCAGACCATTCCCATTGCCCAGCAGGAAGTGATAGCCCAATCCCTGATATCCCCAGCCCAGATGTCGCCGGTGAATGGATTCCGCGGTACCAAATGGCTCGCCGAGGTGATGGATCACGATCCCGGTCCAACGATCTCGATCAATTTCCCGCTCAAGCATGAAGACTGGATCATCTGCAGGGCGTTCCTGAAGATTTCCCAGATTGGTCAACGGGAAGCCTGTGGCTTCAGTCGGGGTGTTGAGGTCCAGAAGCACGATCACAGCTGTCATGGCCGCAAAGAAACTGCCCAGCACAACCTGCGTGCGTCGAGAGATTGAAGCCCTGGGAATGTCGCGTCCGTGCTCGGTCACTTGGGGATGGTTTCCACTGAGTAGGGTGGGTGGCGTGTGCAAGGTCTGCTGGTCATGAGGCAGATTGCCACGCCAGCAAGGTTCTATCGGTGCGCACCCCCCGGTCAACTTGAGCAAAGCCCTTGAGGAGCGGCATTTCCATCAATTTCTCTATCGGACGTTCCGGACTGATCCAATCCTGACGACCAGAGAATTGACTGGTGGCTGACCGCCAGCCACATCAGTTACTCCTTCATGAGCCGCTGACGCAAGGCAGGTTGCGGCGTGCCGAAGGCATCGGTCTCTTCCATGGGAGTGGAACCGCCTCTGGCCTGATCATGCTGCGCAAACTGGTTGCGAGGCAGGTTTTCATCAAACAAAGGGCGGTAACAGCCCGTCAGCGGAGTCACTGCGAGCAAGATCGCGATCCATTTCACCTTCAACATGTGTGCATGTTACCCCGAGAACGGCCAAGGTAGCTTTCAACGAATGTCCACCTTGGCTCCACATTGAAATTCTGCGCCTGTCCGAAGGTCCTTGTAGAAGACATCAACATCCAGCGACTCGGTTCCCGACAGCAAGTCCTCCTGTGCCAAGGGGATGGTGACCAGCCAGCTTGGACTGCCCACGATCCCGGCTCGCCAGGAGTCTCGAACCTCCTCAGGGCTCAGGTTGATCACTGCCAGTTCCCGAGGGGGTTGATTTTCATCGATACGCGTGACCTTCACCAACATGCTGCCGGCCAGTTGAACCGGTCGGCCTCGACCATCTCGAGACTGTATGTAGACCTCCAGGCTCTGCTCATCGGTTTCCACATCGCTTTTTCGACCACTGAGTGGGTCAATGGCAATCGTGGTAACCACGGGGACAGCAGGATGCAGCTCATACGAACTCGCTGTCATCTGACTGGAGGAGGTGTTCACAGAAGCTTCAAGCTTCTTCTCCAGCTCCAGACACTGCTGTTGCAGGGATTCATTCTGCTGCTCCAACACATGAATCTGATCGCGTAGTTTGGCATTGACGGCCCGGCTTCTATCGCTGCATCCAGCCAACAGCAGGAACGAGAGGCTCAGCACCCCGGCAACAGCCATCCGGTGATGTCGGCGTGCAGCATCACTCATGCGGCAATCTTTCCGAACCCACTTCGCAAGCGGGCTCTTCATCAACTGGACTTAGGCAATTCGTGGATGACTTTGTCGATCAAGCCATACTCGACCATCTGCTCGGCACCCAGCCATGTATTGCGTTCACAGTCTTCGCCAATCTGCTCAAGAGAACGGCCGGTCTGTGTGGAATAGATGCCATACAGAACGTCGCGTATGCGGAGCATCTCTCTTGCTTCGATTTCAAGATCAGTCGCCTGACCTTCAAGAACACCACCAAGCAATGGTTGATGCATCAGATTCTTCGCGTTGGGAAGGCTGGCTCGCTTGCCTTTTGCACCTGAGCATCCAATCAGGGAACCCATCGACGCAGCCTGTCCGATGATGCAGGTGGCAATGTCGCAGTTGACATAATTCATCGTGTCAATGATGCCGAGGCCTGCTGTCACGGAGCCTCCGGGAGAATTCACGTACATCGAGATGTCCGCGTCCCCATCCTCATTCGCAAGAAACAGCAACTGTGCCACAACCAGATTGGCCATCTCATCGGAGACAGGCCCCGATACGAAGATGATTCGATCTCGAAGAAGACGGGAGAAGATGTCATAGGACCGCTCACCGCGTCCTTCTTTCTCAATAACGATTGGGATCAAATGGGACATTGCCGTGCCGTTCTCAGTGCTGTTTGATTCGTTTGCTTGAAGCTGGGACATGGATTGGTCTACTTGTCGTCTTTGGCCGGATACTCGCAGACTTCATCAACAAGACCATAGGCCTTGGCTTCAGTAGCTGTGAAATAGTTATCTCGCTCGCTGTCACGCGCAACAGTTTCGATTGGCTGGCCGGTGTGCCTTGCCAGAATCTCGTTGAGCGCCGTCTTGGACTTGATGATCTGTTCGGCCTGAATCTTGACGTCACTGGCCTGACCGGTCACACCGCCATATGGCTGATGGATCATGACCTTGGCATGGGGGAGCATCTGACGAGTGTCTCCAGCTGCCAGAAGAATGGCTGCACCTGAATAGGCGCGACCAATGCAGGTCGTCGTCACATCACTTGAGATGAACTGCATCGTGTCATAGATCGCCAATGTGTCATCAACTGCACCACCATGGGAATTGATGTACAGATTGATCGACTGTCCTCGCTTCTGGTTTTCCAGGTAGAGCATCTGCATCATCACTCTGGAAGCCGTCGAGTAGTTGATCTCGCCGATCAGAAAGATGATGCGATTCTCGAGGAGAAGCTCATCAAGTGTCATTTCACGTGTGCGCTGCATCGAGGGACTGGCAGCACGACTGTTGTAGATTTCACCCGGATTCAAATCCATGTTGATGTCGATTCCGGGGGGGAAGGGGAGCTGCGGTGCGTCATATTCCATCATGGTCCTCATGCCGTCTCATCGGACGACGTCCTCCTTGGCGGGTCGCATCATAGGACTCTTCGACGATTAACGCACAATCAAGGGGTCAGCGAACCTCTGGATCAATCATCGAATTCCTGTTCAGTCCGTGGAGATGAGGCGGCCCGGGGCGTATCCGTATCTCCAGGATCCCCGTCACGGGCCATTGGAAGACGCAGCAGGAATGTCGCACCTGGGCCTGAGGCGGAGTCGAGCTCCAGAGTGCCTCCATGATCCAAGGCGATCTTGCGTGTCACGGCAAGGCCCAGTCCGGTTCCTCGCTGCCCCTTCGTGGAGGTGAACGGCTGGAAGATCTCGGATTTTCGGGAGGGATCGACACCCTCGCCATTGTCAGCAACCGAACATGACAGCCACTGACAGTGTTCGTCCGTGCTCAGGGTGACCTTGATCAGGCCTGTCTTGGAAGGAACCGCCTCAATCGCATTGGTCAGCAGATTCATGATGGCCTGATGCAAAGCGGAAGAATCAACCGGAACAGGTGGCAGGTCGCCCTCTCCTTCAAGGATGACTTTCACCTTGCGGTGACGACATTGAGTTTCCAGCAGATCTATCGCTTCCTGAACGATGGGGCCGACCTGAATCATCTCCAGTTCCAGTGCGCCTGATCTTGACCAGGCCAGCATGTTGAACGTCAGGTCATGAATACGATCCAGATTCCTTGCCAGAATCGGCCAGGCTTCATTGGCCAGATCAAGATCTCCTCGACTCAACGCCAGCTCCAGTGCTCCGGCACCACCGCGAAGCCCCTGCATGATGTTCTTCACGGCATGTGAAATGGTGGCAACCGTTTCTCCCATGCTGGCCAGACGGGTCTGTCTCAACTGATCGGCGGCGACATTGGCATTGACAATCGCCAGAGAAACCTGCTTTGAAACAGCACTCAGCAATCGAATGTCTGATTCATCCCAGGCATGAGTCTGGTCCTGATCCTCAAGAAGTATCACACCGAACACCTGCCCAGCGATCTGCAGGGGGGCTCCCATGACTGATCCTGTTCCGAGTTCCTCCACATCCTCCCGATCCGCAAATCGGAGGTCAGCCATGACATCCACGGTAAGCAAAGGTCGAGCGGTCTTCTGAACCCGATCAGCGACCGCCTGATTCCAGCTTCTGACTCCACCTCGGCGAGTAACACAGTCCAGAGATGAATCTCCCTTACTTGTCATCAACATCACGGCTGTCTTTGGGGAAAACTCCTTCACGAGAAGTTCAATCGCGTGTTCCATCAATTCTGTCGAACTGCTTGTGGAAACAGCCAGCGACGACAAGGTCTCCAGCATACGCAGCCGTTGCTGTGCCGCCTCAAGGGTTTCCGGCGCCTCTGAAGATCGATCAGACAAGGCGACCGTGCCCAGAGGTGGCACTTCCGGTGCCTGTGCGGCGGCGGCCGACGGGCCACTGATGAGGCGGTCGGCCCAGTTCAGTCGCAATGTTGTTTCGCCACAGGTGACTTCATCACCCTGACGCAATTCAACTCGCCCATCCACGCGACGGCCATTGACCCAGGTGCCATTGGCTGACTGCAGATCACGCAACCACCATCGATCTCCATCGGGTGTCAACTCAGCATGACGGCGACTGACCGACTGATCACTCAGCGGCAGAGACTCCGATGAGCGACCAATCAACTGTGGTTCACCCATGGGCAAGGGGAAAACCTGCCCCTGATCAACGCCGTCAATGACTTCGAGAACCAGCATGCTCTGATGGTAGTCTGGGAAAGGCAGCCCCGGCGAATACCCATGCATTCAAGGTCGGGCTGGATGCTCTGCGGGCTCTGAGGGCCAATCCAGAATGAGGTGGTGCTGGTATTCTTCAATCATGGCACCGCCACGCTCAACTCGTACCAAGAAGCCCGCCAAGTTCCAATTCGATGGATCAGCCCGGGCACTGGTGCTGGTGTGCAAGGATTCATTTCTTCGTTCGCACTACACGAATGAAGTCGTGCAGCAACTCGAATCAATACATGGTGAGATCGATCGGTTCGACTTTGATGGTGAGGATGCTTCGCCTGGTGACGTTCTGGAAGAACTTCAGGCTGTTGGCCTGTTGCACACCCACAAACTGATCATCGTCGACAAGGCTGACCGTTTCATGACTGGGTCGCCACAGAGCAAAGGCCCCAGTGCTGCTCGTCAATTGCTTGAGAAGTACGTACAGGCCCCTTCAGAAGGCGCAACGCTTCTGATGCGAGCAGAAACCTGGCATGCAGGCAAGCTAGACAAGCTGATCGATGTCTTCAAGGTCAGTGTCGAGCATGAAGATGCTGCTTCCAACTGGTGTCAACAACGAGCTACCAAGGCCTATGATGTTCCAATTGAACCGGCCGCCGCGGATCTGCTCGTCCGAAGAGTCGGGCTTGACCTTGGCCGACTGGATGGTGAGTTGAACAAGTTGGCGGCGATCGTCGGCGACCGCAACTCCATCACTGAAAAGGATGTCCGGGAAGCCGTGGGCGCCTCGCGTGAAGAAGAAGCCTGGGCGATCAAGGCCGCCATTGTTCTGGACGGTCCTGAACAGAGCCTCCAGACCATTCGTGAGATCTTTGATCTGTCCTCCTCGACACGCAAGGATGTTCCTGCCTTCTGGGCGATCATCGATCTGCTCCGGGGTCTCCATGCCGCCTCGTGCCTCTTGAAACAGGGTCTCAGAGGATGGGATGCACAACAGGCTGCCGGCATCTTCGACCGCCGTTCCGACCGGAAAACAGCACAACAGATCATGGCCTTTGCACAGGCCATTGATCCTGATGAAGCGGCCTTGCTGCTGCGACAGGCGCTTGAACTGCAAGCCAATCTCCGACGAGGAATTGGAGATCCCCGCCACGCTCTTGAAGGCTTGACCGTGGTATTGGCCGATAGACTTCAGTCACTTCGTGCTGCCTGATACGGCGCAGGAAGACCACATAGAGGCCAAGGATGGCCCTTGAAGTGTCAGGAGGACACATGTTCGACCGAAGATTCCTGTCCAACACCCTCTCGCTTTCCCTCATTCTTGCTGTGGTAAGCGGATGCCAGTCACAATCCAATGAGACCGCCATGGAAACTTCCATGGCAACCGTGCCACCTCCTGTGATGAATCAGCAGGATGGCATCTCTGTGGCTCAGTCAGATGAAGCAACCAACTCCGCCGATGAGATAGCAGCACGAGCACGACGCGACCTTCTTGAAAGCATCTCACTTGACTCCGAGACGGCGGAACGAGGGAATCGATCCTTGATCGCAAGTCCTGTTGAGGAAATCATCACTTGGGAGGGTGTCAACACGGCTGATCGCAACGTCCCCACATCGCCCTCAGCAGCAAGCCGGACCTTGACACCCGAAGTGCAACCGGAGAATGAAACACCGGATATCGAGACCTTGTGCAACCAACTCGCTCAAGCACTCTATGAAAGAAGTCAGCAGGGAAATGGTCAGATGAGAGATCTGACGGTCCTTGCGGCGTTGGCACTCCTTGACCGGGATCGAGCGCTGCAGGCCAGCGCCATGGAATCTCTGAGTGCTGAACAACGGATCGCATTGGAGTCCATTCAGAATCTGTTTCTGGCCATGGAAGGACGGCTTGATGATGAGCAGGCCGTTCTGGTCAATCTCTCTGAAGCCGCCATTGGATTTCAGGCTTCATTGAGAAAATCGCCTGAGTTCGGACTGATGAACACCTCTCTTGCCACCCGAGTAGGGGGCTATGGTGATATTGATGAGTGGAAACTTCGCAGTGAAGCGGATGACTACAACTTCATCGCCCACTCCAGTCAGGAAGTGATCCTGTATCTGGAACTTGAAGGATTCGACAGTCGAATGGATGGCGATGGGCAATGGTCCACGTCCACAAGCCAGCAGTTGACGATCTACTCGGATCGAGATGGCATCCCCGTGTGGCGTGAACCATGGCAGACCGCGAATGATCAGTCAAACAGTCGTCGCAATGACTACTTCACCGTGCAGAAGGTGAAGTTTCCTACCAATCTGTCGGTAGGCAAATATCAATTGAAGGTGCGAGTTCGTGATGAACAGTCTCGAGCTGAATCCGAAACCATCATTCCATTCGTCATGACCGCTGCCGCGTTGAACCCCTGAATCGGATTGCGGGTTTCACTCGCATCCTTCGCCAGCTGGCACATGGTCAGTCGGATGCGAACTTCGGGCTGCTTTCACGAATACTTCACAACAGGCGAATGACTTGCCTGGCTGGTTGAAAACGACCTTGCCAGGCGTCATGACCTGACTGCTCATACCGCCATCATGAGTCACGTTGATCCAGACCATGGCCGTGTTATTTTCGATCTTCCAACGATCGATTGAAGCAGACCATCCTGAACTGGGAAACATGAATGAAACATCTGCCGTGTCATCTGCAACCACGACATCAACAGCTGGACCGTCATAACCCGGTATCGACTTGACGCAACCAGCAATCGTCAGCGGCAGCAGCAATAGGCATCCACAGAGCCGGATCATGATGCCACGGCCTCAGAATGCTCCAGACCAAGCGCCTGGGCCATATGGATGCCAAGCTTGGCTGGTGAATCGCTGACTGTGATGCCACAGGAACGAAGTGCTTCCATCTTGGCCTGAGCCGTATCGTCCGCACCTCCAATGATGGCGCCCGCATGTCCCATGCGTTTACCCTTGGGGGCCGTCATGCCCGCAATGAAGGCTGTGACAGGCTTGCTCATGTTGGCCTTGATCCACTCGCCTGCTTCGGCTTCATCAGTGCCGCCGATCTCACCGATCATGACGACGCCATCAGTCGCCTCATCCGCATCGAAATGCTCAAGCAGATCAATGAAGCCCATGCCGCGGATCGGGTCACCACCGATGCCGATGCAGGTGGTCTGCCCCAGCCCCATGGCTGAAGTCTGCCACACGGCTTCATAGGTCAAGGTGCCGCTTCGACTGATCACACCGATTGACTTGCCGGTCGGGGCATCTTCAGGGGCAACATTGATGTAGCCGGGCATGATGCCGATCTTGCAACCGTTCTCGAACTTCGCTGATGGTCCTTCACCGGAAATCTTCACGCCAGGCGTGATGATGCCGGGGCAGTTGGGTCCAATCAGGCAGCAATCAGGGATCTCCTGCAGGATGTGCTTGGTGCGGACCATGTCCTGGACAGGAATACCTTCAGTGATGCAACACACGACCTTCAAACCAGCGTAAGCAGCTTCAAGAATTGCATCTGCCGCGAACGGTGGGGGAACGAAGATCATGGTCGCAGTCGCACCTGTGGCCTCGACTGCTTCCTTGACGGTGTCAAAGATCGGCAGACCGTTTACATCTTTCGTCCCACCTTTGCCGGGCGTAGTACCGCCGACGATCTTGGTGCCGTAATCCAGACAACCTTTGGTGTGAAAGGCGCCGGACGTGCCAGTGATTCCCTGACAGATAACCTTGGTCGAACCATCGACGAGGATGGACATGGCGTGCTCCTGCTTAGACTCTGCAACTGTCCGAAGTGGACAATTTCGCATTCTAGCAGGGCAGGAGCGGAGGCCGCGGGCAAGCCGGGATGATCTACGAGTTATAGGCAGCCAGAAGCAGAAGCAGATCATCGACATCAACGTCGCCGTCGCCATCCAGATCCTCGTCACAGCCACCAGCACAGTTGCCGTAGGCCGCCAACAGCGCCAGCAGGTCGTCGACATCGACATCGCCATCGCAGTCGACGTCACCCTGTGGGCACTCGCTGGCCTGGGTTTCATAAGTGGATTCGCCGCCCTTGGAGCCAAGGCCCTGATCTGGATCGATCTTGCCCGGATCCTCGTACATGACGATGTCCGTCAACTTGCCCTTGGTGGATTCATCGGCACGCTGGAACGTCCATGCTGCATCGACCGTCACGAGACTGGAATCGTTCGCGGGGATGTCGATCAGGCCCAGGACGGGATCACCCGGCTCCTCCTGATTCAATCGCAGCAGTTCATTGGGTTGCCCGGTTACCGCATCAACGGCACCGATCTTCCACATCAGGCTGTAGAGACTGGAACTTCGATTGTGTACGAGAAACTCGAAAGGAGTGACCTGACCGATGGGAATCGGCTGCACACCGATTGGAACACCAAGAGGTTCGACACAGATGGCGTCACTCTGAACAACGAATCCACGCCGCACCTGAAGCAGCTCGACACGAGCAGCATCCGCAAGTTTGGCACGCCAGCATCCGGTTTCACCATCCACATTCATGCTTTGTGGACGATCGATCGTGACAATCACTTCCCTACGGCCCATGCCGTCGATCACGATTGGATTGGGTGTATCGGCATCGAAGACAACAGGGCCATCAATCTGGCAGTCGTTGCCATTTGCAGGTACTCCGTCGAATTCCAGATCGAAGGCGATCGTTTCAGGGCGGTCGTTGAAAATGGTGATGGCCGCCGTGGTCTGGGCATCGCCATCACAGAAGGGTGTAAAGCGAGTCACATGCAGACGCTGCTTGCAGATGCCACCACAACCTGCCGCAGCAATTCTCTGGATGACATCTGACGGCAGGACATGATCAATCATCATGAGCTCATCAAGACCGCCATCAAACACATTGGCAATCCCTGCACCTTCATCCCATGCTCCAAGGAACAACGGTTCGTCATTGGCCAGGCTGCCCATTGCAGGTGTCGGATCGCCCGTACCTGCCAAGTTGCCGTTGATGTACAACTTGACACCTGATGAAGAGTCCCGGTCGACCATCGCAGCCACATGGACCCATCGCTGGGCTGGAATCGGGAAATTGGAAACCACGGAAACATCTGTCGCGAATTCATCACGCATCAGAAGGACCAGATCATTGCTGTCATCAATCCCCAGCGCCCAACCACGGTTCAGAACGTAGGCATCCGGCTTCCCGAAGATGATCCTGTTCCCAGAACCACCATCGATCCTGATCCAGCCCATCAGTCCAAAGTCCTGATCAGCTCGAAAATCAAGCACGGGATCATCCAGCACAGCAAGATGGGACTCCGTGCCATCGCATTGAACAGCCTTGTTGACGATTCCAGGAACACCGACGGTGAGTCCAGCACGATGGGATGCATTGTTGTTGTTGACCACATCAACAGCAGCTGTCGTGCCAGGCGACTCGTCCATCATCCACCAGGCCAGCAGTCCTTCCGGCGCTCGAATGCATTCAGGACACAGTGATTCATCACATTCCGGCTCACAGAGAACATTGATGTAGTAGGGGAGACCTCCACCGACACAGGGGAAGCCATCATTGATCGGTCCTGAACCCATGAAACCCGGACCAAGACGAAGCAGAACTTCCGTCAGATTCGGGGCACAGACCTTGATGTCCATCTGCCATTCGGCGGTGGCAGGATCGAATTCACAATCCTGAATATGAACCGGGGGATCAAAGCAATCCTGAAAGACCTCGGCCAGCAATGGTACGGAGGATCGAATCTGGAAGATGATCCCATCGGTTCCGCTGCCGTCCAGATCTTCGACATCCAGGCGATACCAATCGATGTCACGACCGCCGTTGTTGGCCCAGGTGGCCGAGCAGACCAGATCGCCGCAATTGATGTTGGTGAACGCGGGAGGATTCGTCTGACAACCGAGATTGTTCTGGTCACCACAGGGTTCCCCTTCGACCACGTCAGGAAAACCCGGACAATCGCCTGGAGGTGTCTGCGAGAAGACCAGAGCAGTGGATTGGAACATCAGCATGTTCACGACCACCGCAGCCATCAGGGTGGAACGACGGGAAAACGCCGACCAACCGCGTACTGTTGCGCCAGGGATCATCTTTGGCAGCATGTCTGCAGCCTCCTAAGTTCTTGACCCTTGAATCAAGGAACAAATCAAGGGTCTCATCCCAGGTGCGGTCGCCACCCCACCCATCTCTCCGCAAACCTCAGAATCTCCCGAAAATCAGCTCAGAGCAAGGATTTCCCGCCCTAACTGATAGAGGAATATTTCCAGAGGGGCGTCACAGCCGCCTCAGGAGGCATCCAAGGCTCGCTGCCAGCGAATACACTGGCTCGATGCCTTCGAATTCTGATGCACAAAACGCCGAAACCCGCGGGCTCACCTACGCCGACTCAGGTGTTGATATCGATGCTGGAGATCGTGCAGTTGCCATGATGCAAGCTGCCGTCCGCCGTACCCATGGACCTCGAGTCATGGGAGAACTCGGTGGATTCGCGGGGATGTTCAGGCTCGACTTCAATGAAAAGATCTTCAAGCGAAACTATCGCGATCCCGTTCTGGTGAGTTGTACTGATGGTGTTGGCACCAAGGTGAAACTCGGCGCCGATCTTGGTCGGATTGATGGGCTGGGCATTGACTGTGTTGCAATGAACGTCAATGACCTTGTGGTCCAGGGTGCTGAACCACTTTTCTTCCTTGATTACCTTGGTCTGCACAGACAGGATCCGGAAACCACAGCAAGAATCGTGGCTGGCATTGCACATGGTTGCGAGATTGCTGGTTGCGCCTTGCTTGGTGGCGAATGTGCCGAGATGCCCGACATCTATGCCGAAGGCGACTTTGATATCGCAGGATTCGCTGTCGGAGTCGTTGAACTCGACCGTGCAACAGATCCACTTCGAGTCCAGCCGGAAGATGTGCTCATCGGGCTCTCAAGCAGCGGTGTTCACAGCAATGGTTTCTCACTCGTGCGTCGGATCATCGATCATGCACGGCTTGACCTTTCCCGCTGCTATCCCGAGCTTCATGATCCAGAAGGACGGTCTTTAGGTGAAGTGCTGCTTGAGCCAACCAGAATCTACAGTCAGACAATCGTCAACGTGCTGCGTCACTACCGTGTGAAGAAGGTCGTCTCGACCATGGCCCATATCACGGGTGGCGGCATCGAAGGCAATCTCTGCCGTGGCCTTCCAGATGATGTTGATGCCATCGTTGATACTGACAGCTGGACCGTTCCACCGATTTTTGAATTCCTCCAGCATCATGGCGCTGTGGAAACTGGTGAGATGTACCGGGTATTCAACATGGGCATCGGCTATGTCATGGCCGTCAGGCCCGCCTTTGTCGACTCGGTAATCAAACAGGTGCGCAAGCTGGGCGAACGAGCCACGATCATCGGTGAAATCGTTGCTGGCTCCGGACAGATCGAACTCACGACAGGCACTCGTGCCAGTCGAGGCTGAAAGGACAACTTCACATGATCGAGTGCTTCCTGACTCTGGCGATGGGTGTCAATGCCCAACTGCAACAGGACACCACACCTGCATCCGCTGTGGATCAGGGACCTGTTCTGTCGGAATCCGATTCCGAACTCACCTTTGACTTCACACCCGGTGTCTGGCTGCTTCGTGTCCGGGGCAAGGCTTCCAATGGCCCGGGCAATCAGCCTGATCTTCGCCTTGACACTCAATTGGGTCTGACTGATCTGATCACGGCCTTTCGTGGTGAAGCGGTCATCAGCAAGGGTGACTGGTCCGTCAGAATTGCAGGTTCCACATTTGATTCCTCTGGTTCCACCACGGCTGAGGAGTTCATGGAATGGGGGAACATTGCGCTTTCGCCTGGCGATGACTTCACCTCCACATTCGACATGTCCTTCATGGCTGCTGAACTTCAATGGGAACTCTGGAATCCACTGGGGAAGAAGACGCTGACGGATGAGCATCCACTGCGACTCGGCATGGGGCCCCACGTCGGGATCTCCTGGATTGACATTGATCAGACCCTGACTTCGGGTCTTCAGACGGTGAGCAATGGAAGTGCATGGTGGTCGATCTGGGGTGGAGCGAATCTGGAGTTTGAATTCGACATGAAGCGGTTCGTCTCCTGGATCGACTCGATCCGTGTTCAAGCCATGGCTGGGCTTGGCGCTACGCCGATCGATGGAGGATTGATGTGGCATGCCGGAGGAGGTGCTCAGATCTTCTTCACACCGAACTTCTCCGCCTCAATCGAGTATCGGTATGAGAAGTACACCCTGGAAGATGGTGACTGGAACCTGACGCCGAACTTTCAGGGTCTCTTTCTGGGTGGAACCATACGTTTCTGAACATCGCTTCAAGGTGCATGAGCAACAATCCTGCAGATTCCGATCAGCCAATCAAGCCGAGGCGAAGTCTCAAGTTTCGCAAGGCCAAGATGCGTCATGTCGTCTTCACGGTAGGCGCCAACCGGCTGACTGGAGGCTGGCTGGGCCGAAGACATCAGAATGAGCGACCACTGACCAGACACATCGAAATCTCCACGCCAGCCTGGCCGGAAGAACACGATGGACTCCGAATCGGACATGTCAGCGACTTCCACTTCGGGGATCTGATGTCGCTGGACAAAGCCATGCTCACCGTGGAGGCGCTGAAGAACGAGGCACCGGACCTCATCTGCAATACCGGAGATCTTGTAGATCTTGAATGGTCCGGTGTTGAACCCCTGGTGCAGGCCTTTGCAGAACTGGCACCGCCACTGGGTAATTTCATGGTTCTCGGCAATCACGATGAACTCGATTCCGCGGAAGAAGTCGCACGTGTCGCCTCGGAGGCTGGATTGCATGTCCTGCGAGACCAGTCCATGTCGATTGATCACCAAGGATCGACCCTGCGCATCGGTGGCGTGGACTGGGCCCGAACACCAGGTCAATGCAGGGATCGCATCAACGCCATGAACCGTGATGGAAGACCCGACCTGCTTCTGTGTCACAATCCAAAAGGGTTTGATCAAGCCGCATCACTCGGCATCCCCTTGACTCTGTCAGGGCATACGCATGGTGGTCAGATTGCCAGACGAAACAAGCCTCATGCGAACATGGCATTTGCCCATAAACGAAGTGCCGGACTCTATGAGATCAACGATTGCCGGCTCTTCGTGACCGTAGGAGTCGGGGCCTGGTTCCCATTGAGAATGAACTGTCCTGCAGAGGTGGTGATCATCACCATGCGTCATGGGCCCGCCAGCGCAAGCCATGATTAGTCATTGATCCAACGAAGCTATCGAACTGACCAGAAGCCGAACCGCCTGTCCACGATGCGACCGGGCGTTCTTCATCTCCGGTGACAACTCGGCACTCGTGCACTGCTGATCTGGAATGAACAGGAGCGGGTCATAGCCGAATCCGTTGGTTCCTCTGTAATCCGTCGTGATCAAACCCTCGAAGGTACCTCGGGTTTCAGCCACAATCGTCCCATCAGGATCTGCCAGGCACATTGCACAGACGAACCTCGCCGCGCGGTCTGCATCCGGAACTCTGGCAATGGCTTCAAGCAGCTTCGCATTGTTCGCGGCATCCCTTGCTGCACGATCGCCCTGAGCACCGGCATAACGTGCAGAGTGAACGCCAGGTTCACCATTCAAAGCATCGACTTCGAGACCAGAGTCGTCAGCAAGACAACGTTCACCCGTGGCTTTGGCGTAGGCTCTGGCCTTGATTCGCGCATTGCCGGCAAAGGTGTCTGCATCCTCGACAGGCTCCGGCGGAAGATCACCGACATCAGCCAGTGAACGAACCTTGATGCCTTCGGGAGCCAGAATGGCCACGACTTCCTCGACCTTGTGCGGGTTGGATGTCGCAAACAGAATGTTCACAGTTCTTCGCCAGCTGTAGCCGTAATTCGACTTGAGATCCCGCCTCGACCTTTCCACTCGGTCACGATCTCCATCCAGCGAGGCTTCATGCAATCTCGCAGATCATCGCGGATCTGATTGGTGACCGCCTCGTAGAAGGCGCCTTCGTTGCGGAACGACTGGTAATAGAGCTTGAGACTCTTCAATTCAATGCATTGCTCATTCGGCTCATACCGCAGGATGACCCGACCAAAGTCAGGGTGTCCGGTGAGCGGACACACAGAAGTGAATTCCTCATGGACATGTTCGATCAGGAACGGGTCGGAATTCGGAGTCTCAAAGGTCTCCAATATTGATGCATCAGGCATGACGACTTGTCTCCGGGTCGGCTCCTAGAGCCGATACTTCAGCATGAGTTCCAGAACCTTGGGTTGATCACCATTCACTCGCAGGGATTCGCGAAAGGCAGATCCTGATTCGGCAAAGGCTTCCTGATTCTGCTGTTCACTCAGCAACCAGGCATTCAGACGATTGACCCCGACTCCGTTCCATGCCTGCCAGAACTCAGGTTGAACCTTGCAGGCTTCACGATACGCGTTCAGTGATTTGTCATAGTCACCCAGACGGAACCAGGCCCAGCCTGCTCGCTCCCAGGCATCCGCATCGGGCCCGAATCGCTGAAGAGTCTGGCTGGTTGATATCACTTCTCGGTATCGCTTCTGTTTCACCAGCATGCGAAGCATGTTGCGCATCAACTCCGGTGTCGGTTCCATCCGCTCCGAAGCTGCCACATAGGCATCGGTCGCGAGTTTCCAGTTCTCAATGCCCTCATAAGCTGCCCCAAGAGTGACCCATGGAGGACCCGATTCGGCCGCCAACTGGGTTGCACGCTCTGCAAATGGCAATGCATTCTTGGGTTCCTCGAGCCGAAGATAGGAAACAGCGAGATTTCGATTCGCCTCCACGCTGTCTGGATCAATGGTCAAGGCGCGGTGATACGCCTGAATGGCGTCAAGAAATCGATCCAGCATCTGCAGCGCCAGCCCATGCTGGAATTGAGCCTTGTAGTTTCGTGGCTCCAATTTGGCCGCCCGACCCAATGCCGGTTCAGCCCGCTGATAGTCCTGCTGTTCCAGATAGATGTCGCCAATCCCCAGATAGGCTTCGCCTGAGGTGGGATTGTCCTCAAGAATCCGATGAAACAGGTCAAGCGCCTGCTTGTAGTCACCTTCATCGGACTTGGCCGTCGCCTCAGCAAGCATCTGCTCCTCGAGCTGGATGACCTCTTCTGAAGCGTTCACTTCCGCACGATTGCGATCGCAGCTCATGAGCCAGAGGTTGGCCGCCAAGAGGGTGAGGATCAGGTTTCTGGTCAGGTTCATCATCGTCAAGCAGCCACCTCGGGCAGGAAGTGGGGACATGATACGCGCCGAAGCCGGACAGGAACTGGCTTCCAGGCCCCAACCTGCTCCATGACCGCTCCAGTGAGGCGGCCAGAGGGCCTGATTCCGGGCCGGATGCTACACTCAGCAGATCTGCATCTGTGAGAGGAATTGCACAAGTATGAAGGTCATCTGTGATCAAGCGGCTTTGTCCGATGCATTGGGAATCGTGGTTGGCGTGGTGGCCAGGCGAACGCCTACACCTGTCCTGACTTGTGTCCGATTGACTGCCTCCAATGGCCAACTGGCCATGAGTGCAACTGACACCGAAGCCTCGCTTCGCCATGTCATGGATCAGGTCGAGGTTGAAAAGGATGGCGACCTGCTCATCCCTGCAGCCAAACTGCTTCAAGTGATTCGAGCCTGCGATGCGCCAACAGTCACTCTGAATGCCAAGGGCCACCATCTCCAGATCAAGGCAAAGGGGTCCCAGTTCAAGCTCAACGGGTATGACCCTGCCGAGTCACCAGAGATCCCTGAGTTCAATACTGATGCCATTGACTGCAAGATTGATGGCTTCACGCTTTCTTCCCTGATCAGCCGCAGTCTGTTTGCGGCAGCTGATGAACACAGTCGCTACGCCATCAATGGCGTGCTCTTTGATCGGGATGAAAAGAAACTTCGAATGGTCGCTACCGATGGACGACGTCTGGCGGTTGCGGCCGGAGATTGCTCCGGTGGCACTGGCGAGAAGCAGTGCATCGTCCCCAGCAAGGCGCTTGGACTGGTCCGGCAACTGGTTCGTTCGGCAGATTCCAACGTCTCCATCGCCATTGATGACAATCATGTCACCTTCCATGTTGATGAAGCTTCAGGTCCCTCGACTCTGACCAGCACGCTTGTCGAAGGCAAGTTCCCGCCTTTCGAAGATGTGATTCCGAAGGATCAGGACAAGCGGTGCACGATTGATCGAGAAGTCCTCCGAACAGCCATTGGACGAGCAGCCCTGCTTACCAGTGAGGAATCCCGAAGCGTCCGCATGCGATTTGAAACTGATTCAAAACGATTGACCTTGACCAGTCATGTCCCTGAAATGGGTGAAGCCGTCATCGAGCTTCCGCTGGCCGACTGGGAAGGTGATGATCTTGAAATCAACTTCAACCCGAATCTGCTTGGAGATGCCTTGAAGGTCATCGATACCGAGCAGGTACTGCTCGAGTTCAAGTCATCAAACAAACCTGGTGTCCTTCGCACCGGTCGTGATTTCACCTATGTACTGGTTCCATTGAACCTCTAGATGAATCGAACATGACAAATAAGAAGCGGCCGCCGGATTCCGGCGGCCGCTTATGTATTGCTGTATTCAAGAGTCCAGAAATCAGACTCGTCTATTCAGTTCAGCGAGGGTACTTCACGCCACAGCCCCATGGACGGGTGCTTGCAGGTGAGCAGGCTTCTCCACTCTGTGCAGCAGCCATGGCGTTGACGACGTAGTTCTTTTCTTCGCCGCCTTTGCCACCGCGACGGTCATCGGTGTAGGCGCCCTCGTAGATCAGCACGCCATCGCCATTGATGACGAACATGTGCGGAGTGGTCTTGGCTGCGTACATGCGGCCGACAGCTCCGCCGTAATCCACCAGAATCGGGCTGGTGAGCTTCCACTCATCGCGTGACTCGATGGAGCGCTTCATCACAGCTTCCTTTGGGGCATTGGAGGTGCTGTTCACCAGAAGGTAGACAACTTCCTTGTCCATCTTCTTGGCAGCATCATGCGTGCGGGAAACAGTGCCACGCTTGTGGACACTCTGTCCGGATGCCTTGCCGGAGAATGGGCAGTCAGGGTTGTACCACTCGAGGACGACGATCTTTCCAGCGTAATCAGCGAGCTTGTGCTTCTTGCCATCGATATCCATCAGCTCGAAGGCAGGCGCCTTCATGCCGACTGTTGCCTTGGTTGGTGCAGCTTTCTTCGCAGCATCCTTGGCGGCATCCTTGGCTGGTGCAGTGCTGCCTGGAGCAGCCTTCGTCTGACAGCCACACTTGTCGCAGGCCATGGCGGAACTGCCAAGCGCCAGGACACCGGCGGTCGCAAGACTCAGAATCAGAGTATTGATCTTCATGGTTCTCATTCCTTCTCGTTTATGACGGATGAATCATTTGTTGATGAAACATTGATCGGTACGGATACATCAAAGACAGGCATCGTAGCCTTGTCACCAAAGGTCAGGAGTCCCCGGGCCAATGGTGGTTGGCCCAAGGTATCTGCAAGGCGAACTCGAAAGGGCACCGAAAGTACAAATCGGCCATCATTGATGGTGTGCACAGGCTCGCCGAACGTCACCCCAGGGGTTGGATCAGGTAAAAATCCGGCTTTGCCGACCTGTGAGACACGCCCTTCAATGATCAGTCTCGAATCAACGATTTTCGCCGTTGTTTCAGGACGTCGTTTCAACGGACGTGGCCAGTAGGCCTCTGCCAGAAGTGTGGTAGCCCATGGTTTCAGAGGAGGAGGTTCAGCCCCCTGTTCGGCTGGTACCAACCATGGAATCCTGATGGTCGTCTCTGCTTCGCCGAAGAAACAGGCACCACGGCAGACCAGCCAGTCAGCTGAAACCTTGAATTCAACCTCAGGCTGATCAGGCCAGGTCGCTGGTGGATGGATCGGGACAAGAAGGGTGACTTCTTTCTCGTAGCCATAAGTGATACCACCGGAATCGGGGATCACCTGAGGTCTTGGGTAGACCACGGGCTTGATCACGAACCCATCAGGGCCTTCAACCCTGATCTCCGTGGGGACACCTGATATGCCTGGATTCTTCCAGTAGATGTGCCACTTGTCCGGAATGTTGAAGGTGCAGGCGAGAACCAACCACGTATCAGGGCCCACGACTTCAGTGCAGGAGAGGACCTTCATCGAGACTTCAGGGCGGATATCAGGCGAGCTTGAGGCCTCTTCAGGGGCGCTCAGGTTGGCAAACGGCAGCAGCAGCAGCAGTAACCATCCCGTCATGGACATTTCCTCTCAATTGGGCCGACCATCGTACACTGCTCATCAACATGAAACGACGAAGCAAGACCATTGGATTCCGAACCAGGCCGCAATGGCTTGGCATAGCCATGTTAGGCAGCCTGATGCTGGTCGTCGGATGCAAGCCCCAGATCAGTGACAAAGACATCGTCAAACTGGATGTTGCCCAAGCCAAGGAATACCGTCTCAACCCACCGACATCATCCATCTTCGATTCGCCTGTAGGCGGGGTGTGGATCGATCCTCGCAGAGAGACTGACTATGTTCTGGGCCATATCCCAGGAGCGGTGAATATTCCCTTTGCCAACGTCAGTTCCGACTGGTTCTACCTTGAGAACTACGGGCCGAAGATCGTCTATGGCAATGGCTACAACGATCCTCTGGCAGATGCCATGAGCAAGACACTGATGGAATACGGACTGAAGGACATCTACACCCTTCGCGGTGGACTGGAGGCCTGGGTGGAAGCAGGTCAGGAACTGGCCAAGGGTGCACCACCATCACTGGAAGATCAGAAACCCCCAAGAAGACGTCCTATCAGGCATTGAGTTCCCATCGCCATCACCCTGCACGAAATCGATCTTCACTACCTCGGCTTGCGCGGAGCAATTTCCTCCTGGGCGATCCATGGTCCTGATGGCTGGGTACTCGTTGAATCCGGACCGGAAAGCTGTTGGCCCCGCCTTGAATCAGGGCTTCAATCTCTTGGTATCAAACCTGAGGATCTGAAAGCGCTCCTTCTCACACATATCCATCTGGATCATGCTGGCGGAGCCTGGCGGCTGGCTGAGCGAGGTGTCCCGGTGCATGTGCATGAATTCGGTGCACGTCATCTGATCGATCCCTCAAAACTTGTCGCCAGCGCCACTCGCATCTACGGCGACAGCATGTCGCGACTCTGGGGTCAGATCAATCCATGTGATGGAGAACTCGTGCATGGTTGTGGCGATGGCTGTGTCATCAATGCTGCAGGATTGCAGCTTCGCGCTGTAGAAACACCTGGACATGCGGCTCATCATCATGCCTGGAGTCTGGAAGATGAAGAAACCGCCATCTGCTTCTCAGGTGATGCGGCTGCCATGCTGATTCCAGAGACGCCTTGGATCTCGATCCCGATGCCGCCTCCGGAATTCGACCTTGAAGCCTGGCATGCGACCATCGATCGACTGGAAGCCGGCAACTGGAATCGCATGTGTCTCACGCATGGGGGTTCTCTTGACTCGGAGGATGAGATTGAGGATCACCTGAAGAGACTTCGAGAAGGGCTCGATCAACAGGTCGAGGTGATTCAGATGATCTGCCAGCAAGAAGGGGATCCGACCCAGCAACAGGCGGCCTATCGAGCATGGCTCCTGAAGACGGCCGAGGCCGCGGGGATCGAGGAAAGCCAGTTTGACGGCTTTGTTTCGACCGGCCTTCTGGGGATGAATCTGATGGGGGTCAGACGTTATCTGGACCAGAAAGCGGCTCAGGGGTGACATTTGCCGCTTAATTCGGCTTTAAGCGATCAAATGTGGTTGGAAGACCGCCAAAACCCGTTGTAATAGCCCCAAAATCGACCTACGGTAAATGGTCTGGCTGTCCCTGCCGATTGGGAGGAACAGATCAGTGCCTTGTTTACGAACAATACGCTGTGGAGATTCCCCCGCTACAGCGGGGCAAACTGGCTCCGAATCAAGAGCCGAAGGAATGATGGGCTGGATTGAACAGCCTTAAGAGAGGATCAACGAGATGTTGAAGAGAGTAATTGCCGGGGCTGCCATCGCAGGACTTTGCATCGCAGCAACCAGCCAGATCACACCTCCTCAGAAGCGGGCCAGCGAGGTCAACCTCGATACCGATTCCATGCCTGGTGAAATGCGATCTGGTGCCACTGACCTTTCCACGACTCGGCTGATCACCGGCCTGACTCGTCCTGTGTATGTCACCCATGATGGTGTGAATCCTGACTGGATCTACGTGGTCGAGCAACGCTCTGGATCAACTGGTCGCATCAAGATCTACAACCGGGAAAACGGTTCACTGATCTCGACCTTCCTCTCCGTCTCAAGTCTCAACACTGGATCAGAGCAGGGCCTGCTTGGTCTGGCCTTCGCACCGGATTATGAAACCAGTGGTCATTTCTATGTGAACTACACGCAGAACAATCGCACCTATGTGACACGCTATACCCGTTCAAGTTCCAACCCACAGGTTGCAAACCCCTCATCAGCCGAGGTTGTCTACTTCATCTCCCAACCCTATTCCAATCACAATGGTGGCTGGATCGAGTTCGGACCGGACGGCTACCTCTACATCAGCAATGGTGATGGGGGATCAGGCGGTGACCCTGGCAATCGTGCCCAGAACTTGAACAACCAACTTGGCAAGATGCTCCGTATCGACGTGAGCTCACTGCCCTATACCAACCCCGCAAGCAATCCATTCGGTGACGAAATCTGGTCGTATGGCATCCGCAATGCATGGCGTTGTTCCTTCGACCGGGACACCGGCGATCTCTGGATGGGTGATGTGGGACAGAATGCCTGGGAGGAAATCGACTTCCAGCCTGCCAACAGTCCTGGTGGTGAAAACTGGGGTTGGCGTTGTTATGAAGGTGACAACTCCTACAACACCAGTGGATGTGACAGTGCTGCGACGATGGAATTCCCGATCTGGGAATACAGCCATGGTGGCTCACCCTTCCGCTGCTCGATCACCGGTGGTTATGTCTACCGTGGCAATGCCATCCCATCGCTCGATGGAACCTATTTCTTCGCCGACTACTGCTCCAACAACATCTGGTCCTTCCGCTATGACGGATCCAATGTCACCGAGTACACGGACCGCACTTCGGAACTTTCTCCGGATGCCGGCTCCATCGGTGCCATCTCGAGCTTCGGCGAAGACTACTACGGCGAACTCTACATCTGTGATCTGAATGGTGAAGTCTTCAAGCTGATTCCTGATTCTCCAACCGGAGCGTGCTGCTTCAACGAACAGTGCATCACCAGTACTGCAGCACAGTGTTCCGCAGTCGGCGGCAAGTATCTTGGTGACGCCGTTCCATGCGACAGTGACATTTGTCTGACGCCGCCAGAAAACGATGAATGTGCCTCTGCATCCGTCGCCGGCGAGGGCCCCACCAGCTACGACACTGAGAATGCAACTGAATCCAGTTACAGCGATACCTGCGCATTCGGCAATGACATCTGGCTGAGTTTCACACCTCTCTATGACGGAACAATGCTCGTCACCAATACAGGCACCTTGTTCACGCCGATGACCGGCCTCTACACCTCTTGCCCCACGGGCAACAACCAGGCCGTGATCTGCACCGAGTCATCATTCATCTGGGAAGTATCCGAGAATACGACCTACTACTTCCGAATCGGAAACGATGATGGCGATACCGGTATCGGTCAGCTTACGATCAGTGTGATTCCTGCCGAGGAGGATTGCGAGGGCGACTGTGATGGCAATGGCACGCGAGACGTGAACGATCTGCTTGCCCTGATCGCCGCCTTCGGTAATGACGATGAGTGCGATACGAATGATGACAACATCATCGATGTCAATGACATCCTCAACATCATCAGCGTCTTTGGAACCCCCTGCGAATAGCCAAAGTCCCAGATACCCACTCAAGGGATCGGAGCAGACTGCTCCGATCCCTTGTTTATTGGCACCTTTCCAATTTCCCTAGGGGTTGAGCAGGTGCAAAGATCTGTTATCCTGTCACGTTCGTCCGGGCTAGTAGCTCAGCTGGCTAGAGCGCACCCCTGATAAGGGTGAGGTCGGAGGTTCGAGTCCTCTCTGGCCCATTTGATGGCGGATACCCTCGTGGTATCCGCCACTTCTTTTTTGCACGCTGCAGATGCCCCAGAGGAACCTTTGACAAGATGGATCTGGCTCTCATTCTGTTGCTGATCTTTGCTGGCGGCGCTACTGGGGCAATCGCCCGATTTCATCTGGTGCGTGCACTGGAAATGCAGGTGAGATTCCCGGCCTGGTTCGGGATCATGTGCGTCAACATCATCGGCTGCCTTGGCATAGGCATTCTTGCCGCGGTACTCGGCAAGGATCATCCCGCCGCCTCGGCACTGCTCCTGACTGGTTTGCTGGGTGGATTCACCACCTTCTCGACCGCAATGCTTGATGCCTGGATTCTTCGACTGAACTGCAGTCTTGGAGGTTTCTTCCTCGTACTGTTTGGAACACCATTGTTCGGGATACCCGCAGCAGCCTTCGGTCTATGGATTGGAGGGGGAGCATGACCAGCCAGAAGCGACCGGAGGTCGGGCTGTTGCTGACCACCATCATGACTGGTTTAGGAGGAGGGCTTGGAGCCATGGCCCGATGGGGTGTTGAATCCATCGCCATTCAGGGCCTTGGTGCATCGGCCTGGATCGCCACCTTTATCGTGAATATCATCGGGGCATTCATGATCGGCTTGTTCTTCACCTGGTTGGATCCAAGGTTCCCTCGATTGAATCATGTCGAACTCCAGCTTGCTGAATTGCCTGAATTCCGGCATTGGCTCAGCCCCATCGCGATCACAGGCGGACTTGGAGCCTTCACGACCTACAGCAGCTTCAGCCTCGATACCGTCAAGCTGATCGAGGACGGCATGATTGGTACAGCCATCGCTTCTGTAGGCCTGTCTCTGGCTGTCGGGCTGTTGGCGGTCGCAGGCGGAATGCGATTCGGCATGCATATCTGGCATGAGTTCCCTGATCAGGACAAATCAGCCTGACACATCGGATTCCGGTCCAGCTATCATGCGGAATTCCCGCTGAAAATACACCCTCGAGCATTACGGAAGAGAGACACTTCATGAGTCGCCCCAAGATCAGCGTCATCGGAGCAGGAAACGTTGGAGCCACCTGTGCCCATTGGGCTGCAGCCAAGGAACTCGGCGATATCGTTCTGGTTGATATCCCCGACAAGGTTGGTGTTGCACAGGGCAAGGCACTGGATCTTGCATGCTGTGGTCCTATTGAAAGATTTGATTCAAAGATCACTGGTACCAGTGACTATGAGGATGTTGCCGGCTCTGATGTCGTGATCATTACTGCAGGCCTCCCTCGCAAACCCGGCATGAGCCGAGACGATCTCATTGCGACAAATGTCAAGATCGTCAAGAGCGTTTCCGAACAGGTTGCCAAGCATGCACCGGATTCAGTCGTGATCGTGGTGGCGAATCCACTGGATGCCATGGTCTATACCGCCTGGAAAACCACTGGGTTCCCAACCAATCGCATCCTTGGGCAAGCAGGCTGTCTTGATGTGGCTCGGTTCCGGACCTTCATCGCAATGGAAATCGGGTGCAGTGTCGAAGATGTCACCGCATTGCTGATGGGTGGCCATGGAGACGACATGGTCCCACTTCCACGGTACACCAGCGTGCATGGCATTCCGGTTCAACAGCTTCTTTCCGACGAAACCATTACCGCCTGTGTTGAACGTGCCAAGGTAGGTGGCGGAGAAATCGTGAAGCTCATGGGCACCAGTGCCTACTACGCGCCTGCAAGTGGTTCCGTACAGATGGCAGAAGCCATCATCAAGGACAAGAAGAGAATTCTCCCCTGTGCCGCCTATTGCGATGCCGAGTACGGTGTCGGTGGCTACTTCGTAGGCGTTCCTTGCATTCTGGGCGCAGGCGGTATGGAACAGGTCATCGAAATTGATCTGGACAATGAGGAACAGGGACTGATGGATGAATCCGTCAGTCACGTCAAGGATCTCGTCGGGGTCGTCCGTGAGACCTTCCCTGAACTGGTCTAGTCGACCTGCCCTCAATCAAATCTCCCCAGCCCCGATGGAGTTCCATCGGGGCTGTTTTCATCATGACTCTTCTGGATCCTCTGATGCGAGATTCTGCAACCCAGCGAACTGCAAGAGAGCCGTTAAGCTGTTCACATGTCGGATGGCAGACTTCTTGAAATCTGGATTGCTCCTGAAGCAGGAGCCGAAATGATCTCCTGTGATTCTGTGAACGCCATTGCAGGATCAGGTCTGGAAGGCGATCGATATCGACAATCCGGAAGCTGGTCTGAGCAAGGCGGCAAACCTGATCAGGAACTGACCTTGATTGAACAGGAGCAGTTGATCTGGTTTGAAGAGACTCAGGGAATCGCATTTCCAAGTTCTCAGACCCGCCGAAATCTGCTCACCAGTGGGATCTCTCTGAATGAACTGGTCGGCCGAAGACTCATGGTTGGAAACATCGAACTGGAGGGGCTGAGGCTCTGTGAGCCCTGTGCCACACTTCAGAAACGTACTGGTCTGCCGGTTCTTCCTGCCATGGTGGGTCGAAGTGGATTGAACTGTCGAATTCTCCAGGGTGGGGAGATTCGTGTTGGTGATGAAATCAAGGCCTCTGCGGCCAGAGCGGAATCGCAATGAACATAACCAAGCAAGAAATCGATTTCATCTCTCGACATCAACCCAAGGCTTATGACCTTTTTCTTGCTGTCATTGCCATCGTTGCACTTGGTCTTGCAGCGTGGCAGTTGTTTCTGCCTCCTGAAGGTGAACTGCGGAAGCTGCTGATCATCTTTGATTACGTCTTCTGCCTGCTCTTCTTCATCGACTACATTCATCAGATCGTCATTGCTGATCGCAAATGGAAATACATCTTCACCTGGGGCCTGTTCGACCTTGCGTCTTCCATCCCGTTGGTAGGGCCATTCCGAGTGCTGAGATTCGCAAGAATCTTCAGAGTACTTCGGGCGATCAGGTCATTGCGAATCCTATCTCAGGTACTCGTACGCGACAGGCTCGCATCCGCAGTCAGCATGTTGATGATGGTCGGCACCCTCATCATCATTGGTTCCTGTGTCGGTGTGCTTCAGTATGAATCACAGGCACCGGACTCCACCATCAAGACTGCCCAAGATGTAGCCTGGTGGGCGGTCGTCACGACCTCGACCGTTGGATATGGAGACATGTATCCGATCACACCGGAAGGTCGTCTGCTGGCTGTTCTGATCATGTCGGTCGGCATCGGATTGTTCGCTACATTTGCCGGTGCCCTTGCAGGCATGTTCATGCGAAAACCAAAACATGCTGATACGCCTGCTCCGATTTCGCCGCAGGAGCGATTTGACGCACTGCATGAACAGAACAAAGCCATTCTGGATCGACTGAGATCATTGGAAGACGAGCTGAAAAAGTTGCGGGATGAAACCCCTCCTGAGGCCTCCTAATCAGGTCTTTGAACCGTGCTTGTCACGCAGTCGGGGATCATGCTTGAGCCATGACCGGCAAGCGGTACGATGGCATCTTGATCGGTATGGCCTGTCTGACTGTGGAAGTCACAAGGCGAACCTGTGGAGAAGGAAACCATGCTCACTCGCACCATTGCCATGATTACGCTGATGCTTGTCACGACCTCCGTGGTTGACGCTGCTGATACCTGGGACGTTCCAGGTGATTTTGCAACGATCCAAGAAGCCATCAATGCAGCAGGCAACTATGACACCATCAACGTGGGTCCCGGCGTCTACTACGAAGCCATCTCCTATGAAGGCAAGGTGCTGCAGATCATCGGAACAGATGGGCCTGAAAGCACGATTCTCGATGGGTCTGGACATACGTCTTCAATCGTGAATCTCACCTGGCAGCTTGCTGCGACAACCAGACTGCAGGGATTCACGCTGCGAGGCGCCAATGGCGGCACTCCTGTCGGACAGGATCCTGTGAGCATCATTGGTGGGGCCATCTGCATCATGGGTGGTGGACCAACAATCGAGGACTGCATCTTTGAAGACAACCACTCTGGATATGGTGGGGCGATTCATTCTGATGGTGCGATGACGACGATCAGAAACTGCGTCTTCCGTGACAATTCGGCTTCTGCCAATGCAGGAGCGGTCCTGGCCATCAATGGTTCTGTCACCATTGAGAATTGTGACTTCGACAACAATCACGCGACACTCTGGGGCGGTGCACTCCACATCGTCCAGGGTTCACCTTCTCTGACCAACTGCAACATCACCAACAACAGCTCGATCCATGCCGGTGGTTTCTACTGGCATCAGGCTGCCGCAGGCAGTTCGCTGCCGGTGACGGGATGCACCATCACCAACAACTATGCGAAGAATACAGGTGGTGGAATTCAGAGTCTGATCGGCAGACCTCCGATCGTCTTCACTGATTCGACCTTGTGCGACAATGAACCTCAGCAGATCGTGGGACCATTCATCGATAATGGCGGCAATACGCTGTGCGTCTGCCCAGCGGATATCAATGACAATCAATCCGTGGACATCAACGATATTCTCGTGATCGTGGCCCAATGGGGAACTGATGGACCACAAGGTGACATCAACATGGATGGAACCGTGGACATTGCCGACCTGCTCGAAGCAATCGATGCATTCGGCCCTTGTGCCAATCCCTGAGATTCAGTCCTGAGCTGCGATCATCTGAAGCATGTCAAGGCACCGGTTTGCATAGCCAGCTTCATTGTCATACCAGCTGACAACCTTGAAGAAGTTGTCATTCAGTTCCATGCCTGCGGTGGCATCGAAGATGCTGCTATGTGGATCTCCCAGAAAGTCACTGGAGACGACCGGATCTTCGGTGTAACCCAGAACGCCGCTCATGGGTCCTTCGGCTGCCGCTTTCATGGCTGCATTGATTTCTGCAAGAGTGGTTGAACGTGTCGAACGGAACGTGAGGTCTACGGCTGAGACATCCGCAGTCGGAACGCGGAAAGCCATGCCGCTGAGCTTGCCTTTCACTTCCGGGAGACACAACGCCACAGCCTTCGCTGCACCGGTGCTTGCAGGAATGATGTTCATGTAGGCATTACGGCCTCCGCGCATATCCTTCTTGGAGGGTCCATCCTGAGTTGGCTGAGTTGCGGTTGCGGCATGGATGGTGGTCATCAATCCATCTTCAAGACCACAGGTATCCAGAATGACCTTCGTAATTGGTGCCAGGCAATTCGTGGTGCAGGATGCATTGGAGATGATCGTATGTCTTGCAGGGTCATATCCGTCACAGTTGACCTTGTGCACGAAGGTGGGGATCTCGTCCGGACTCTTCGTCGGAGCAGAGATCAGAACACGCTTGGCACCTGCGGCAAGGTGCTTGCCCGCATCTCCGGCGGAAGTGAAGAGGCCAGTGGCTTCAATCACGTAATCCACGCCCAGATCACCCCAACCCAAAGCCGCGGGATCTCGTTCGCTCAGGCAGCGGGTAGTCGATCCACCACAACTGAGATCGCCATCCTGCGCCTCGACGTGATGCTCGAAGCGGCCATGCATGGTGTCATAATTGAGTAGATAGGCCAGATTGTCAGCTGGAACCAGATCATTGATCGCCACGATCTCGAATCCGCCGCGGCGGATTGCCTCCCGGTAGGCCAAGCGTCCAATACGTCCAAAGCCATTGATACCGATTCGAATCGTCATGCTGTGCTCCTGGCACCCCAGTAAGAAGATCTGAAAGATGGACTTCCCGTAGGAAACGGGGCAGGGTACGGTTCTCAGGCCGGGGGTTCAACCAGCAGCCCCAAATGGGGCTTCTTGCCCCAGTCAGGAGGGCCCACGTGAAGATCTGCAGCAATCTGGGTTGGATCCGCATGCTATTGGCCGTTTGGTGCGGTCTAGCTGTCAATACAGGGTGTGAAGACAGCGATTCTGATCCTGCCAGAAAGATCTACTCGGACAAGATCAGACGTCAGATTGAACAGACATTCAGATCCAATCTCGCAATGCATCCGGCGAATACAACGACTGCGGTTGGTATCGGGCAGCCGCTGAGGCACACACCCACCAGAAGCCAGTGGGGCCTCCACAACCAGCTTCAGCCAGAAATTTCGATTCAATGGCAACTGAATCTGGTGGACCAGGCCGAGCCCGTTCGAATTGCAATCATTGATGAAAGTTTCGATGTTGATGCGTTGGGCTTGAAACATGCCTTCGATGAGGACGCCGGTGTCAATCTACTCCACCCGGGGGCACCGCTCTGGACTGCTCATCGAAACGGATTTCATCATGGGAATCTTGTTGCTTCGATCATTGCCAATCGACCTGTAGGTGAACGATCCCCGATGGGTGTTCTCGGCCCCAGTGATGTTGAATTGATTCCCATCGTCGCTGCTGGAGGAGATGGACCGTCATGGCGAACGCCGCGTGCAACACCTTCAATGATTCTTGAAGCACTTCGTCATGCAGTTGAGCAAGGAGCGGAGATCATCAACATCAGTGCAGGCATGGATGTCTCATCTGATGAACTGAACGAACTAGCTGCTGATCCCGTATGGAATGTGCTCGAGGAAAATGGTATTCCGGTCGTTTGCGCTGCTGGAAACGAAGGCCGGAATATCGATGAACAACCGTTGTTCCCGGCCAGCATCGATCGACCCAATGTCATCGCGGTGATGGGTGTCGGTCCGGAGGGACGACTGGCGATTCGAAGAGACGAGGTAACCGGCAACTATCTCCCTGCCTCCAACTGGGGTCCCAATACAGTCGATTGCGCAGCGCCTGGTGAGATCGTCGAAGTGGAAGCGCGAGTAGATCAGCCACAACTGGTTGACGGAACCTCCGCCGCCGCCGCCTTTGTTACCGCAGTCATGGCCGTGCAGCCATCACCAGGCAGACAGATCCTCCCCGAAATCAGCAGCCTTGATCCAAAGGCTGCCTTGATCAGGTTCTCCGAGCCATCTGCATCTGAAGACTGATTCGAATCCGACAGGGATTCTCAGGAAAGAAAATTTATTCCTGCAAGAAGGATTCCGACATACGTCATCAAAGTTGACGGGATGTGTTGTCCCAGGCCCTTTGGATGAGGAGAATCTCATGCCACGCTTGTCCTGTGCGCTGATACCACTGACGTTGGTCATGGTTTTGACTGGTTGTCAGTCCAATGAAGCTTTTCAGGCTTCACTTCGAAGCGCTAGTAACGATATTTCAAATGGTCGACTCGATTCGGCCCGCTTGACACTGAATGAAGCCAACTCGCTGGCTTCAGGCGCTGTTGAACATCAGAAGGTCGCCGACCTGAATGCAGTGATCAATGGAGCTGAAGCCATGATCGATGGCCGTCCCGAAGCCGCCGCTTCGGCCTGGTCCAGTGTCAAGGACTCACGTCTACGTCAACAGATTGAACATGAAGCCGAGGTGATGGGAATCAACTTGAAATCCAACCATCAGGAGGACGCACGATGAACTTATTCAAACTCTCTCACGCACGACGTTGTGTCCCCATGCTTGTTCCGCTTGCCTTCTCGGCCGCGGCTCTTGCACAGGACGCTTCTGTCAACAGCGATATCCAAATCATTCCCGCTGGTTCAAGCGGTGTGATTCAACCCGTCAAGCCAACAACGGCATCGGCAACTTCCCGTCCATCGAAGACGCCTTCGCCATTTGATGGCTACGACTTTGAACATGTCGTCGATACGCTTCAATCCTCTGTTGACCCTCTGGCCAATGAGATGAATGCCAGCTTCGTCGTATTCGTCGAAGAGGTGGACCGAGCCGTGGTCCTCATGGAAGAAGGCAGAACTCGTGAAGCAGTGGAGGCCAGCGTGGTCGCCATCGATGGGGTTCTTGAAGTACGTGACATCGTTCTTGAACCGATGTGGGAAGCACAGAGCGAACTGACCGCACAGATCGCCGATGTCCGCTCACGCCTGGCACGAGCGATTGCACGAAGTGGCAATCAGCCAGCCGCATCAGAAGCAGGATTTTCACCCACTACGGAACGTCTCCTTGATGGTGTAGCCGCCAGAATCTCGGAAACAGAAGATCCAATCCGCAAGAAGCGTCTGATTGCTCATTACCGCACGATTCGAAGTCTTGCGAAGGTCAAGCATGCGGCTGAACGAATGTCTCCGGACCAGCGACGGCTGTGGACAAATATTCTGACCGTGCTCGAGCAGGCTGCGCTGGCACATCAACAGGTTCTGATGGGATCCGAAATTCTGTTTGCCCAGTTTGAATCAACTGCTGGACAGCTGAATGAATATCTCGCGCTGATGCAGACCATTGATGGAGTCAATGATCTTCTGGGAGCCGTCAATGGCGCTGGAGTCGACTCTTCAGGCATGGCTAATTTCGTACAAGGCATGCAGGGACTGCAGGAACAACTCGCCGGCTTCAACGGCATTGTCGAAGAAGCGCTCAATGAGAGCATGTACGAGCTTGAAGCCAATGTCGATGCCATCCAGCCTGTGGAAGGTGATGACATGCAGGGTGTCGTCTCTACCAGTATCGACGATGAACTGGCTGCTCGAATCGGCCGGGTAAAGAACTGATCCGAACTCAACCTCCTACAGGAGTACTCACATGAAGAACCTCATGACAACATTGATTTCAAGTCTCTTTCTCGCCGTCGCGGTGGTGCCTGCACCATCCGCGACGGCGGGGGAAACAGGCCCATCTCCAGCTATCAAGGCTGAATTCAAGAAGCTTGTTTCACAGCGGACCCGTCTGGTGCGTGATCTTGCCAAACTGGATAACAAGGCAGCTGATGCAGTTGCAGCCGGTAAGGATCCAGTCGAGATCAACGCCAGTCAGGCGGCAGCTCAGGATGAACTGGATCTGATCCAGCTCCGACTCGAATCCATGGCGATTCGACATGATCTCGCGCTACCGGCAGTTGTAGCACCTGGGGATGTCGACATCGAAGACAAGGGTACGGAAGCAAGAGCAAGAGCCATGTTCCGAGCTGGTGAAGAGCGTACCAACCGAATCGTTGCAAGACGAACGATGCGACTGCTTGCTCGTCTCGACTTCTCATCGATCACTTCCCATTAGGAGACATGCAGATGCTCTGGCCCTGGTTTGAAGCTGGTGGAATAATGATGTGGCCTCTACTGGTCTGTTCAATCCTGCTGACCGGTGTACTGATTGAACGACTCTGGACGATTGGCATACTCCATCTGCTGATCGGATGGAAGATGACTTCTGAGCAACTCAAGGCGCATCAACGTGTCCTGCCTTTCTTTGCTGAAGTTCCACCTGCCCTCGGGTTGCTTGGAACAGTCCTTGGTGTCGTTCAGAGCTTTCATCTGCTGGACGGAAAAATCAATGCTGATGCAATTGGAAGCGGACTGGCAGTCGCCTGTACCACGACCATCTATGGGATCGGTATTGCAGTGGTCGCAGCAGTTGCAGGACATGTACTGAACTGGCTGACAAATCAGGAAGCACCTGCTGCTGGAGTGGTCGCCTCATGATCTGCCGTGGTTTCGTTGATCTCCTGTTCATTCTTCTGTGCAGCACCATTGTTCTGCTGGCTCAATCGGTTCCGCTTCGAGGGCTGTTGGCAGAACCAGCCGAAGCTGGAGTTGGTGGAACACGAGCACTGCACGGAGATGAGCTTGCATTGATATCCGTCACTGAAACAGGTGTGGCTTCTGATGCCGGGACTGGCGAAACATTGGCAGAGCTTGAGTGGCCCCAGAAGCCTGGCACACTCATCATCGTTCCTTCCAGCGAGGCCATCACGCATCACCGGATCATGCAGGTCTGGAGAGAAGCACAGAAGGCAGGATTTGAAGTTGAACTTGGCGTACAGCCTGAAGGGAAATCCTGATGTCTAGAACAGTCATGATCATTGGACTCTTTGTTGCTTCGCTGGCTCACTGGATGTTCCTGTCACCATCCATCAAACATGTTTCACAGGAGAATCCGATTGAATCTGCTGCTGTAGCCATGCGGGAGATTGCCAGAGAGATGCTGCCCACACCTGAGCGTGAGGAGGCAGCGGAAACTCCCCTGAAAGATCCCGTTCAGGCTCAACCAACGCCTCCTCCTGTTGAACCTCCTGCTGAACAGCCTGCTGTGGAGCCGGAAAGGATGGTTGAAAAACCTGTTCCTCCAGCTCCGAATCTGAGCAGAACAGCTGAATCACGTCGCGCTTCACTGGATCGCCGTGGTGATTTCAGTGGCGACCGTAATGGAAATCAGCGGCCAGTTCTCAGGATCGACTGGGGACAACCTGATCAGGCCATGTCTATCGTCAAGGCTGGAGACATGCGTCTGGTCATGCTTACCTCTTCTGGTGGTATCGCAGGTGAGATCCAACCGACTGAACATGGCTGGACGAGAATTGACAGTCAGGCGCCGGATCTTTCCGGCTACTCGAATCGTGTGAGAATCGTCGATTCCACAACAGCATTTTCCCAGGCATCATCCTTGTGCAAAAACGGCGAACGTCTTGCCGTTCTGCTCCCACTGACTCTAGAACACAAATTACGGACCCAACAAATTCGAGTTGCCACTGAAGCTGGCGTCGAATCATCAGCAATTCTGGCTTTCTATGGCCGGTTTCGAATTGATGGTGGATCGGTCGCCTTTGATATCAGTGGATATGAACGGAGAACATCATGAAAAGATTCATTCTTGGAACACTGGCTGGAATCCTGATCGTCGCCGCTATTGTCACGATGGTGCCGGAACGCGCCCATTCACTGATTGATCAGGCGGGTGACGTTCGGAACATGCTGAACGATGTCGTCGCACGACTTGAGCAGATGGAGGAAAGAAACTCAAGGGAAGTGATCCAGATCGATGAGCTTGATCCTCGAGATGATGATCAGCATGCGGAGTCAGAGACCATTGAAATCGTGCTTGAAGAGCAACGTGAATCGATCTCTGATCCGGTAGCGGAATTCAATGAGCCAAGAGAGACTCCTGCTCCTGAGACGGTCGTCATTCCCGAATCCGTGGAACGGCAAACCGTCAATTTCGACAATCTGGCAGCCGGTCTGGCACGCGTGAGCGGGGCACTTGAACGACTGAATCGAACCATGAAACCAGGAACCAGGTCAAAGCCTCGATCAGAACCAGACGCATCGAATATCGATGGAAATGCCTCATGAAAAACGGACTTGAGCTCGATCACGCCGGCATTCATACCCAAACCGGTCCTCCTGCAATTCGGTGCCAGAGCATAGACTGGTATTCGTTCACAGGCAGTGCTGTGTCGGGAGATGATGTCGCGTGGTCGCAGATCAAGTCCGCCAACTCTGGGATGTCGCTCAAGCCGCATGGCCTGGTGTGTCATGGCCTTTGGAGATGTTTCAATCGCATCTGGGACGGGATGTGCCAAGCCACGTCGAAGATCTCTATGTCGCAGGTGCAGCAGGGCATCGAATGTCCGAGGCCTGGGCTGCAATCGATGAGGCGTATCGAATCATGGTGATTCGGCGACTGCAACGATCAGCAAGAGCTGATCTGGAAGCAGAAGATCTCTGGTCGGAATCTCTTGCTCGAATGATGCGTGATGATCCTGAATCAGGAACCAATGAATCAGGTGAACCCCTGATGCACATTGTGAGATACCGTGGCATCACTCGACTTCCATGGCATTTTCTGGCTGCCGCACGAACCATCGCCATTGATCGCCATCGCCGTCAGTCACGGAGGCCACAGGAAGTGGCTTCCGAAGCTGTGCTGGAACTTGCCAAGGGAGATGATCCTGCAGTGATTGCGGGTCAGCATGAGCTAGCGGACACGCTTGCCAATGCTGTTGTGCAGGCATTCCGAGGATTAAAAGCAGAGCACCAGTTTCTTCTTGCAGCCATCTATCGTGATGGCAACGCCAAGGCGGATGCTGGTCGGATCGCGGGCCTTTCGCCCTGGCAGACTTCAAGAGAGCTTCGCAAGGCGGAGGATCAGTTGCGTCTCCAGGTGCAACATGCGATTCCCGGGCAGTGGAGTCCGGAAACAAAGGCAGCATGGGATGAAGGGTGGCGTCACTGCTGGAAGCAACTGGCTCACCTTCATTCAGGCGATGATTCTCTTTCGGAAGGCGCAGCATGAATACCGCAGCACCTCTTGATCAACTTGGTAACGAACAACTTGCTGAAGCATTGCAGGCTGCAATGAAAGAACATGCAGGAAGTGACTGGAGCGAGCTCAATCCCGAATCGATCGCCGCGCTGGCACAGGGTCGAGGTGATGAGCTGCCTGCTCAGGAACGTACTGATCTACTGCGACGAATCGCCTCCGACCCCGATCTGGGGATCTTGATCCGGGAACTTCAGGAAGATCTTAGAGATTCACTCGCCCGTCCGCGTTTCATGTCGACACGATCCATCATCCGTACGGCATGGGCCGCCTGTCTCATTGGCCTGCTGACCCTTACGTCGATTCGCCTCACCCGGGGAACTGACACACGATCCATTGAAGTACTGGATGCTGAATCAGGGGGTCCTGAATTCCTCAATGATCTCGGCAACGCCGGCACTCAGGTTCCATCAGCCCTTTTCTATGATCCGATTTTCGTCGGCCTGTTCCTGCTGGTCGTCATACTCGGGGCTTGTTCCTTCTGGCCACAGCGGAGTTCTCGTACATGATGAATGTTCTGTTCGGCAGCCTCACCGTCTTCTGGCTGTTGATCGGTTCAGCTTCCGCTGAGGTCGCTGGTGATCAGAAGCCATCAATAGCTGCCGAAATCGCTGATCTTCTGGCTGATGGAACTTCCGTTGAAGCCATTACAAATTTGATTGACACCTGTGGTCAGCCCCAGATCATCATCATCCCGCCACGACCGGGTGAACCGCTGCAGGAAACGGTTGTTTCACGCGTTGGTGATTCACTTGCAAGTCTTGGAATCAACAGTCTCGATGGTGAACGGGTGAATGCGGAGCAGGAAAGGGAGGCGGATCTCGCCTATTCCCAATCCAATGATGCTGCTGCCGCTACACGAATTCTTCTGGCACGCGCGGGTGACTATGAATTGAACTGGTCAATGGATGTCGCCATGGAAGGTCCCATGGAGATCTATGGTGTCGAGACCTGGGAAGCAAAAGTCGATCTTCATGCAACACTTGTTGATCTTGTCACTGGAGAGGAAATCGAGTCGATCACTGCGACACAGGCTGCTCGACAACAGACACGTGAACGTGCATTGGATCAAGCAATCGAGACTGTTGTTGGCGTACTGGCTCAAGAGGCTGCATTACCGATACTTTCCAGCTGGTATGGAATGGCATCAGGAGACGGATTTGTTCAAGTCCGTATCTCAGCCAGTTCAGCTGGTGTGGATCAAATTCAGCAACAACTGGCCGGGGTGGAAGGTGTGCAATCTGTGATGAGAAGTCTGCCCGCTGAGCCGCCTCGCCTGATGGTTCATGGCAGCTTGAATGCGCAGGAGTTGAGCATTCGAATCGGTCAGGGAGAACCGATTTCCTGTAGAGAACTGCTCATTGTTTCGGTAACTCGTTCGTCATGGATACTCTGGGCTGGAATCGGCTCCTTGGCCATTCTGGTCATTGCCAGTCGGCTTGTCAGTCGAAATCGACGTCCCTCTGCCGCCCTATGACGCGAATAAACAGGATGTCAGCCGCAGATTCGCCTGCTTTGGACACATCCGACCCCTGTCGAGGACAATACAGGACCAGTATCTGGCTCGCCCATACTGGCTCAATTGACTGCAAGAAACCCGCCGACAAGCGTCTCCGTTCATATGAACGCTTCAGGCACTGATTCAGGAATGAAGCTTTCTCAGGAGTTTGAACATGTACAGAATTCTTCCTCTCATGACACTCGTCTGCCTGATGCTCACTGCTTGCGGCAGTGTCAACACAGTCACCACGAACGATCCGCGCCGAACAAATGTTGACTATTCCAAGATCGACATGAATCCCGTATTGAAAAGCCAGATTCGTGTTGAAGGTGTGATGGCACGTGACATCAATGGCGTTCTTCAAGGTCAGGTCACCCTGCAGAACCGATCATCATCCGCAAAGGATATTCAAACACGATTTGAATGGTTCTCTGCTGAAGGCATGCAGGTAGATGAATCGAGTACCGTCTGGAACACCTATACCATTCAAGCCGGCGAAATCCGTTCCATAACTGGGACGGCAGGGAGTGCCGTGGCAAAAGACTTCAGATTTGGCATCAAACCGCTCCGCTAATACGCATGTAGAGGTGAAGGAGTGGCTCTGATGTCTCCACGACCCGCGATACTCGCACTTGTGATGATGGCGCCTCTCGCGATCATTCCGGCCACCATGACACATGCTGATCTGGGCATCGAGTTCATGGTGCCGGTTCTGGCAGATGACGACGAACAACAGGATGCACTTCAGGTACAACAGCCTGAAGAGGTTCGATCCAGTCGACCTGATGGATTTGTTCATGATGTAACAGTTGCACGCACTCCGCAGGATGCAATCAATTCCGTCGCCCAGCGACTTCGAAATGAAGGTGATGATGGTGCTTCCTGGATCGAAATCAACGGTCAGATGGCCGTCGTCAGTTCTGGTTCAGGATCATGGGATACGAGCATTGCCAATCCAAACCTGCAGTTGATCGAACAACGTCTTGCGTGGATGCAGGCAGCAATGGGGGCCAAGTCCGCCATGGCACGCTTCATCCAAGGCGCATCGGTGGCCAGTAAGGAACGAATCAATGAAGAACTGTCGACTCGAGACACCGACACACTGAGCCGGATCAATTCCCGGCGTGAACTTCAGGAAGACATCACTTCGAGTACCAGCGCATTTCTTCGTGGCGCGATGCTGTATGAACTTGTTGAGGACACTGAAGCTGGATCAGTCTCAGTCACACTTGTTTCAACACCGGGCAGTCAACAACTTCTGCAGGTGCGTGGAAGTGGTGTAAGCGGTGCCAGAGATCTCAAGCAGGGGCTCCAGGCCTTGACCGCAGAAATACGTGCCGGTGTCGTTCCACCGACCGGTGGTCGATTTCTTGAGAACCCCTCAACTGGTGCATGGACCTGGGTGGCATTCGGTGCCGAACCTGTTGACCCAACAAGAACAGGTCGCGTTCGCCAACTTGCTGTTGAGAACGCGCAACGTACCGCTCGACTCCGTGCTGAAAGAGCGATGTTGGCATTGCTGCGAGGTGAATCGCTCGTTGAAGAAGATGTGCTGGATGCCCGTTATCAGGAGATACTCTCTCAGACCGATGATCTCCTGACGCGTACCAGTGATCTTGATGTTGAAAAACTGTCTGATCAGGCCACCAGTTCCACACGCAGCGCCGTGGCCTCTGGTCAACTTCCGGCAGGGCTTCGCAGCTTCAAGATGCAAGGTGCCGCGGGCATCTGGCAGTACTGCGTGTTGACCTATGAACCGCAATCCTGGCAGACCCCGACAGATCCAACTGAATCTGCCCCTCAACAAGTTCCTGATCAACAGAAGCCTGATGCTGATGTATTCAAGGTTTCATCTGATTCGGAAGGTATTCAGATTCTGGCTGCCGGTACCGGCACAACACGTGAAGCAGCTATCAAAAGTGCGCTGCTTGAAGCCATTTCCATGGTGAATGGGGCGCTTGTCGAGGGACAGACAGAGACAAGGCAGATTTATGAAACCGCCATCAAGGAATTTGAAGGCCGCCTTGGCCGGAACGTGTCCTCGCAATCAATCTCCAGTGAATCGATTGAGACGACGTCAAATGGTCTGGTAACTCGGTATCGAATTCTTGATGAAGGCGAACTTCCACCAGAGGCGCCTGAACGTGCTGCCGGTGACAACTTTCAGGTTTCCATTCAGGCTGAAGTCGCCGTATTCGATCCTGACAATCCCCGCCCCACTGGACGCCCGACCATAGCCGTACTGCCGATGCAGATCGTGAGTTTCATGCAACCTCCGGATCGGAATCCCATGACTCCATCCGAGGTCCGCACCTATTTGACCGACAACATCACGCGTGATCTTGTACGGCGCAATGAATTCAAGGTTCTTGACGAACGATATGTTCAGGAGCTCGAGGCGCAACGGAAGCAGATCATGGATCAGGTACGCGAGGGTAATGCGGACATGCGTGAAGTCCTCAAGCTTGGACAGGAATTGACGGCTGATTACCTCATCATGGGAACTGTTGAAAGTCTGAACAACCAGAAATGGCGGCAGCTGGTGAAGATCCGGGACAGCTATGAAACCCGTGAAATGCTTAATGTCAATATCCAGATGCAGTTGGTCAATGTCTCAACTGGTGAAATCGTCTGGACCGACCATTACCGCAACTCATGGGACACGATCGAACTTGCCAGTCGCGACAAGGAAGATCGAGCGCTTCCGTCTGTGATTTTCGGTATGAACGTCGCAAGTGAAGCGATACAGAACTCCCTTCAGGACTATCTGGATTCCCGCAAGAAGGAATGAACATGATCTCCTCCATTATTCTGGCGATTCTGGCGATGTTTCAGCCCGAGGCAATTGATCGGGCTGTTGAACGCGCTTCGTCGAGCAGTTTGATCGGCTCAAGTGGAGCCTTGATCGAGGAAGAGGAAGCCATCGCATGGGCATCTGAACCAATCTCCAATCAGACCGTTACTCAGAAAGGCTGGGAGTCGCGCCTGCGATTGAAGGCTGAACGGAAACTTGTGACTCAGGTTGCCATGAAACTCGCGATGTCCATGCCGGGCCATACCATCGAAGAAGAACAGGTTCTGGAGAGGATTTCACCGACGATTCAACAGCGTGGGGGCATGAGTCTTGATCGTCGGTGGGTTGCACTGAGCTGCCCGATCCCTTCACGGGTTCACCGTGTCAAGATCAAAGGCGATCAGGCGGTTCAAGATCAGGAGAAGCTGACACTCGCCGTTCTTCCGTTCAAGGAAATCGGGCCTGATCCCCAGACTGGAATTGGGAAACTGGCCGCGGCTTCAATGCTCTCAGCCATTGATTCTCCAAATATCACACTTATTGAACGTGATGAGATTGCTCGAATTCTGGATGCCCGTGAGTTTTCCAAGCTCGATGTAACTGAAGATGGAACAGGAATGTTCATCGGAAGACTGATGAATGCTCGTTATCTCCTGATGGGAACAATCGGCAGAGGTGGGCCAGGCGAATGGATTCTGACCGGGCGAATCATCGATACCACCACTGGTGAAATCGTCGAAGGGCATCGCGCTGCTATTTCAATCTTCAGTTCAGGTCAGTCGATGGTGGATGGAACTCGCGCCTTGGCCCTTGAAATGGGTCTACGATCTCCAGAAGGTGAAAAGCCCGAACCGGTTGAACTGCATGAACCAGCCGAATCCGGAACCGTGGAGTCAATGGTGCGAGCCGTGCCTCGAGGTGGACCAAATCCATTGACACTTCAAATGAATCCTGTTCAGGCAGCCTATGAAGAAGGTCAGTCGGTCCACTTTCAGATACACACCAAGAAAGCCGGCTATCTGACGATGCTGATGATCGGTGCTGATGGGAAGATCGTGACACTCGTGCCCAATCCAGAAGCCCGCTCGGTCTATCTGGAAGCAGGGGAATCCTTGAGTATTCCGACACTCGCGATGAGGTTCTACTTTCTCATCCAACCGCCACATGGTCTGGCAAGAATCAAGGCCTTCATCACTGATGAGCCATTGGTGATTCCAGGATCATTTGATGATCATCGAAAGGATCTCCTTCAGTTAGTCCGGACCGGACGAATCGGCGGAGAGGGCGACAGCCCGCTGAACACTTCCGAGTGGACCAGTGCGGAAATCCAGTTTCTGACCCGCGAAGCGGCCCCTGAGAAGCCAGTAAACCGTTGATTCATTGATTTCGTGAATCAGTCGCAAGTGCGAAGAGATCCTGCGTCTCCATGAATACAGAAGGAATTCCTGGCACTTGAGGTGTCCGGGAACCGCCTCAACGGAGACCTCATCATGCTTCACCATTGGATCGTTCTGACCCTGTGTGCCGCTGGCACGCTATGTGGATGCGCAAGTGTTACGCAAGTAGAAGCGGGAAGACACGATCGCTTCCGGAATGCATTGGTTGAATCCTGTCGCTCCATCAAGGCCAGTGATTTCCAGGCTGCCCGTGGGCACCTCCGTCAGGCCAGTACGCTGGCGAATGGACATGAGCAGACGGCGAAGGTCGCCGACCTGCGACTGGTCTGCCATGGCGCCGAAGCACTCAATGCGGGACGCCCCAGAGAGGCGGCCAGTTCATGGCTTGCCATTCAGGATCGCTCATTGAAGAACCAGCTGGTAGGACTGGCACATGAAGAAGGCATCGACCTGATGATGCTTACGTCCAATCGTCAGGCTGGCGAAGGAGTCAACCCATGAAACATCGCAGATGCCAGATTCTGATTTCAGTTGTGACACTGCTTGCCAGTGGATCACTGGCCTGGAGCCTTGCCCCAATTCCCTCAAGAGCCCAGTCCCTGCTTCGTGAAAGAGATCAGCTGCAACAGGATCTACTGAGAGCTGACCAGGCCGCTTCCGAAGCGATGCTTCGTGGTGAAGATCCCGTCGAACTTTATGCCGAACAGACCGGTTTGCAGGAACAGATTGACATCATCCAGATGCGACTGGAGTCACTGGCGATGCGACTGGAATTCGACATTCCCGCTCTGCCCGAAAGTATTCGTGAATTCGATCCCAGTCAGGTTCTTGATGAAAGTGTTGGGATCGGTCGAAGAAGAGCCGAAGCGGCAATGGCACATCAATGCGAAGTCGCCTGTGGCGCCATTGTGAGTGACATGAATTTCACATCGTTTCTGGCCTTCTAGTCCGAAGGTGTCCAGGGCACATCAGGCAATCCCTGAAGACGATTGGCCGCTCTGGCCATGGCGAAGAGTAGATCGCTGATCCGGTTCATCCAGAGCAGTTTGGCCATGTCTCCGCCCTCGGACTCGAGCATCCGTGTGACCTGACGTTCACACCGTCGTGAAATAGCTCGTGCAAGATGGAGTCGTGATGCCAGTTCGCATCCACCTGGAAGGATGAAGGTCTTGAGTGCTTCATTGTCGCCATCAATCTCATCAATGAAACCTTCGAGTTCCTTCACATCCGACATCTGAATGCGAGCAACCTTGTCTTCATGGGGGCCACCTGGAATGGTCGCCAGATCAGCACCCAATACAAAGGTGCGATCCTGAAGTCGAAGCAGAATTTCATGAAGGCGTTCATCAGTCGGGCCGCAGGCCGTCACTGCCAGACCAAGTGATGCATTCATCTCATCTGCAGCACCATAGGCATCCACCCTCAAGTGGTGCTTGGGTACGCGATCGCCACCAAAGAGATCGGTATTGCCGTCGTCGCCTCGACCGGTATAGAGCCGCACGTGAGCCTACTCCTGTGAAGTTCCCAGTACTACTCAAGCGCCGCAGCACCAGAAACGATCTCAGTCAGCTCCGTGGTGATCTGGCCCTGACGAGCACGGTTGAAGAGGCGACGCAAGGTACTGCCAAACTCCTTGGCATTCTCCGTAGCCGCTTTCATGGCCACCATTCTCATGATCTGCTCACTGACAACCGCTTCATTGAAAGCCTGAAGCAAGGCTGTCTTGATGGTCAGTGGAAGCAGTTCGTCAAGCAGATCGCTTGAAGAAGGTGTGAAGTCGTAGACCGGCTTGACCTGAATTGCATCATCTGCATCGGACTCGGTTGGAGCCTGAGTCATTGGAAGCAACTGCTTGCTCTCTGGCATCTGACGTGAGGTCGATAGGAAACGCATGGAGATGATGCGGATCGTGTCATACTTCCCGGACATGAATCGTTCGATGTAATCGGCAGCGATGGCCCCGACTTCCTCGTATGAAGGCTTGTCGCCGATGTCATGACGAACATCAACCGGCATCTTCTGGAACTTGAAGAACCCGACGGCCTTCTTGCCAGCAACTTCAAGATCGAAATCAATGCCCTGTTCCCTGAGAGAACGCAGGTGGTTCAAGGCGGTGCGCAGTACCGTTCCGTTGTAGGCACCACACAGACCACGATCCGAGCAGATGACCAATACGAGTTCCTTGCCGACCTTCTGGTCGGGACCTGTGATCAGGCGGGACTCGTATTCCTCTGCTGCCGAAGCCGCCTGACGGACCATGTCATCAATGCATGCCGCATAAGGCTTGGAAGACTCCGCCCGTTGCAGGGCTGAGGTGAACTTCGCCGTAGCGATCATCTGCATCGTCTTGGTGATGCGGGCAATCGTCTGGACGGCGCCGATACGCTTCTTGATTTCTCGAATCTGGGCCATAGGACCGCAGAGTGTATCAGGAGCGGGATTCCGTCGCCTCGCTGGAACTGGAGGAAGACCGAGAAGGGCCCCCTGATCCAATCAGCTGCCCGTCCCACGCCAGCCCGACACCTGCTGGAAGGCGTGAATCCAGCTCCTGATGGCTGATGTCATGGGCCATATGGATGAACCAGGATTGGGCGGCAGCGATCCGGTCCGCCATATCCAGTGCCTGATCCAGATTCAGGTGGGTTGGATGATGCCGCTCCCGCAGCATGTCCAGAAACAGGGTCTGAAGGCTCTCCAGACGGCCCCATGACTCTGGAGGGACGGATGAGACATCCGTACACCAGGCCAGAGGCAGTGGATTGGGAACTTCCAGACCCGGCGCCTCGATCCGATACCCCAGAATCGGCAGGCGTCCGTGAAGCAGGCGAATGGGTTCGATTTGAAGTCCGAAGAGATCCAGCGTCACACCTGGCTGGATCTCATGAGGGATCAAGGTAGCCACGAATGAATCATTCACATTTCTTTCTCGCTGAAAGATGTGTTGATACACCCGGTTCAGATGGTCCAGGGTATGTGGCTCGGCATAGATGTCGATCGGAGCCTTCATGGTGACATTGAAACGACGGACTTCATCCAGTCCAAACGTGTGGTCAACATGGTTGTGGGTAAAGAGGATCGCATCACATCGATCAATACCAGAACGAAGCACCTGTTGACGTAGATCGGGTGACGCGTCAATCAGGATCGTACGTGGTTGATCCTGAGCATCGATGAATCTGATCGCGGCGGAAGTCCGTAATCGCTTGTCACGGGGATCATCACTGCGGCAGACGGCACAATCACATCCAATGGTCGGAATACCTGCTGATGTACCTGATCCAAGAACCAGAAATTCAAGATCACGCATCCTGAACAACCTGTTCCATCGAGTTTGCACGATCCATCGCTTCGACCATCGCTTGGGTTGCCGCTTTGGGGTCCTCTGATCCACAGATTGCGCCGCAGACTGCAATACCACGGCCTCCTGCAGACACCACATCTGAGACATTGGCTTGTTCTATTCCACCGATCGCCAGATGGGGCAGTGAACCAACGGCAGGAAGGAGGTCGCGAAGCCGATCCAATCCAGCTGCTGCAAGATCAGGCTTTGTAGCCGAGGAATACATGGGTCCGATTCCACAGTAGGTGGCGCCATCACGCCGCACTTCCTGAACATCATTGATGCTGCGGACGGTTGCTCCAACCAACAGACGATCTCCAGCCATTGCTCGAACCTGTGCAACAGAGAGATCTTCCTGGCCAACGTGAACACCATCTGCATCAGCCGCAAGTGCGACATCCACCCGGTCATTGACTACAACAGCCGTGCCCCGGGGGCGGGCCAGTTCAATCAGATGAGTGGCGCGAGCAACGAGCTCACTGGTACTCAATGACTTCTCCCGCAATTGAAGACAGTCGGCTCCTCCGGCGATCGCCGCTTCTGCGACCTGCATCCAGCCATGACGACACAGCGATTCCGTCAGGAGAACACACAGTTTCCATTGCGGCCACGGTCGTGCGGGCAGACGCTGTTGCACCGAAGCCGTCAGGTCATAGAGCCCGTATCGAATCGACTGAAGATCAGAAGCCAGTGGCGGTGACTCCAGTTTGGCCAGTTCCTCCAGCGTACGCACCGCTTCCGTGGCACGATGACCAGCCGCGGCCGCAATCGCCTGCAGATCCTGGCGAGCCTCTTCTGATGAAGTTGAAATTGAAGTCCCGACATCTCCCTGCGTATCTCGAGCGGTCTCCACCGGAGGACCGGGCCATTGAGCGGCAATTCCAGTGAGTTGATGTCGTGACTGCTTCAGATGAGCTGCGATTTCTGCATCATCAAGGATGAAACGAGCCAGATCCTCAAGGACTCGAAGACCTTCACGGGCTCGGTTGAAAGCAGCATCAGCCATTCTTGCGGAGGTGGACATTCCGCCCATGTTAGCTCGCACTGCAGCCAAGTCGCCGCCCGTGTCGATGATCAGCAGCGGCAAGGCAATCACGCCCGCCCTTCATGGCGACAGGAGCAGCCCGTGTATCGCAGCATTCGCACTGGATCCCCTCGTAAACCCGCAATTCTGGTGGGCCTTCCAACCCAGATCTCACGACTGCCCAAAGCCCTTCAGGAGCTTGATGAGGCCCATGGAGGCCGGATTTCAGCAGCCAGACGATCCCGAATGTTCAACGGAAAGGCTGGTGACCTGATCATCGAAGGTGATGACGTGATTCTGGTGGGTCTTGGAGATCGGGAACAGCTGGATCAGAATGCCATCAGATCACTGGGAGGCCGACTCGCAGGTCGACTCCATCAGGCGGATCTGCATGCCGTGGACGTTCAGCTCCATCGCACGGTCCCGGAGCAGGTGGCTGATGGGGATGCGCTTGGACAGGCTTTGGCTGAGGGAATCGGATTGTCAAACTGGCGTGTCGATTTCTTTGATGGCAAGGCCTCGAAAAACGCTGCTGCCAGCGGCTCACTCACACTGACCTCCTCTGATCAGGAGGTGCGAGGTGGAATGCGGAGGGGGTTGATTCTTGCAGAGTCAACCAATGAGGCTCGACGAATCTCGGCTACGCCACCCAACATCTGCATCCCATCCTGGGTCGCACAACAAGCACGAGCGGCAGCAAAGAAGACCGGGCTTCAATGCAAGGTCATTTCATTTGCTGAAGCTGTCAAACAGGGAATGGGCGGCCTTGTCAATGTTGGAAAGGGATCTGCACACAAGCCGTGCATGATCATTCTTGAACATCGACCTTCCAGACCCAGAGCAGGACATCGGCTGGTGCTGGTCGGCAAGACCATGACCTACGACAGTGGTGGTTATTCCCTGAAGATCAACAACAGCATGAAGGGGATGAAATACGACATGAACGGGGGATCCGCCGTTCTTGGCGCCATCCTGGCCATTGCCCGGCTGAAGGTGCCTGTCAATGTGACCGCGGTGCTGCCTTGTGCTGAAAATCTGGTCAGTGGAGAAGCCTATCGGCCAGACGACATCATCACGATGCACAATGGCGTCACGGTTGAAGTGACGAATACCGATGCTGAAGGACGATTGATCCTTGGCGATGCCTTGTCCTGGTCGTGTCGAAAACTCAAACCCACGGCGATCATCGATGTAGCCACCCTGACTGGCGGGGTGGTGGTCGGTCTCGGGCATTTCTGCGCTGGAATGTGGTGTGAGGACGATGGGCTGCGTGAACAAGTGGAAGCCGCTGCTGTTTCAACCGGGGAACGTGTCTGGCAGATGCCGCTCTGGGAAGAGCATCGACAGTTCATGCAGGCCAAACATGCTGACATCTGGAACTCGGGGCCAAGCCGCAACGCTCACCCGATTCAGGGTGCCGCGTTCCTGAGCTATTTCGTCGACAAGGGTATTCCCTGGACACATCTGGACATTGCAGGTGTCAGTGCGGTCGAGAAGCCGGATGATCTTCATGTCGTCGGGCCAACTGGCTTTGGGGTACGCCTTCTGGCTGAAGTTGCCGCTCGAACGGGAAGCTGAGCGCACCTCACTTCTGGGTGACGATTGATTCAATTCGTTCTGGAATAACCTGCTTCATCCGCTCGGCAACCGCGTCATATCGATCCTGACCCTGACCAATTGGATCAGGGATGTCCCCATCAAGATCAAGCACCTGAATCTTCTCAGCCAATTCAGGGTCATCAGAGACCAGACGTCTCGCGGCATCTCGGTGCTGGGCGGTCATGCAGAGGATCAAGTCAGCTCCTCGGACCATCTCCGGCGTCAGTCGTGTTGATCGACCGTCATATTCGATTCCCATGGACTCCAGGGCAGTAATCGATTCGCTTGAGGTCGGGGCACCATCAAAGGCCGAAACCCCGGCAGAAGCCACAAAAACCTCGGAATCATCCACAAGTGATCGAGCAATGGCCTCAGCCATCGGGCTTCGACAGGTATTTCCGGTACAGACAAATAGGACGGTACGCACGATCAGCCCCTGCTCATTGGTTTGTGGACCACGGGTCACAACTGCCGATAGTAGCCGAACCGGAGATCCGGAGACAGCAGCGATTTTGACCGGCTGCTTGCGTTAATGGGAATCATCCGTTTAGATAATCCCACTGAATTGATCTGTTCAATGGAGAACCTGAGGTGGAGTTCATAAAAGTCGACGAAGCCAACGAGCTGCTTTCGCAGCATGGAATCGAACGACAATCACCTGATGACGATCACACCTTCCTGAGGATGGTGGATGAATCACTTCCGCAACGGCATCTTTCCGTACCCAACGGAGAAACCGAACCACTTGCCGGCGCTGAAGTGATCGAGATCAGTGCTGAGCGCATGCCGGAAGTCATTGATGACATTCTGCACAAGCTGCACCACAACCAGATCATCCTCTTCCCGGTCGGGCGATGGCGCAGTATCTTTGATGTTGTAGCTTTCTCACTGGCTGGAAACGAAGAATGGCAGCAGGTAGACGCGGCGGCAACAGTCGAACTCAACACTCGTGATCCACTGCTTTCCGAAGCTGGCGACCTTCATCTTGTCTGTGATCTGGTCAAGGCGTTGTTCCATGACTCGGAATCACCTGATCAGGGTTTGATTCTGATCACGGCTGGTCTTCCATTGGTGATGGAAATCGTTCCAAATGGCGGGGTGCGTCTCTCGTTCGGCAACGAAGCGGTTGCTGAAGAAATTTCCGAGGCGATCACGACCTGATCCCGCTGCTCACGGAAACCAACGACAACACCTGTCTGCACCAGATGATCCGCCCTGTAAACCAACCCGAGCCCCAAGGATCGGAATCTGCTCCGCTGGAACTGCTTCAGGTTGCTCGATCAGGTCTCGCCATGGTTCCCAATACCCTTGAAGAGGTCCTGGAGGCGATCTCTGAAGAAGATCTGGATGAGGTGCAGCCATCGCTGGCAACCGCCATGCGAAATCTGCTGGAGGCAGCCCGGATCATTTCCGATGTGGCCAGCGAACTCATTGATCAGATGCAGCCGCCGCTCATGGATGAACTCAAGGACGCGGAACGGATCCTGTCGAAGCGATTACTGGATTTTCGTCGGGCCATGGGGACCGGTTCGGCCGATACCATTCGACAGTCACTCCGAGACGATCTGATGCAATCAGCCAGTCACTGGAGTCGACTGCTTGATGGTGTGACGGATCGAATCGAGTCGACGAGAAAGGACCACTGAACATGTCACGGCACGAGGTGAGAATGTGACTCGGACCAAGCAGATCCAAAGTCAGATTGATCGCGCACTGGAGGCGACCCGTGAAGAGTCATGGTTCGTAGCCGAGGTGAATTTTCTGAAAGCCATGGCCGCCAGTCGAGGTCGCAATGACTGGGAGGGCATGGTGGAAATCGTGGAGGGCCTTCGAATCGCCCGCCGTGGTATTCGCCGCAAGGCACTGGTTCGAGGATCCGTCCGGATTCTCGATGAATCCATCACCGAAACAATGGAATTCTCCCCCGGTCGATATCTGGTTCAGCCTCCGTTGGTCGGTGCTGATGCAAGAAGACTGATTCAATTCACCCGGGAACGAAGCATTCCGGTCGCCGTGGTGTGCCGGGAGCCACGTACACGAGCTGGTTTGATCCCCATCGTGGCCATTGCCCCGGGAACCACCATTCGCGATCAGATCGAGCCTCCAACCAATGAAGCCAGGCCCACGGTTGCCTGGTTCAAGGGCGCATTGGAAGCCATTGGAGAGGCCGCGCTGGAGACGATTGACCCAGCGGAAGAGGTCACCCGACGTGTCGACCGCATCATCGGATGTCTGGACGCGATCCCTGATAACGACGCTCTGCACGTCAAACTCGCCGAAACCTGTGAAGAAGCCGCACGAAACGCTGTTTGACAGCCCGACAGGCGGATTTCAGCTGTGCCGGGTTACCATGTGGCTGGAAGATGATCATCGATGACTGATACCAGCAACACCACTGAACTCACCCCAACACTTCAAGCAGCAGTTGCTCCGAGCTATACGCTCAGGGTCGTGTTGACTGGTCTCATGTGTCTGGTCCTCGGAGTCTGGGGAATCTATGACTATGTATGGGCAATCCCTGCGACGGAAGAGGGCTATCTCCGCGCGGAAATCTGTCGCAATGTCCGCGCGAGCCTTGATGGAATCGCCAATGGTGATGAGGAATTGACGACCCCGACAATCATTCTGATTGATGAGAGCCTCGCCTCGCCCCTCGAACTTCCTGAAGATGGAGGCACGACTTCCTGGCAGGATGTGCTTGGGACATTTCGAGATGCAATCGAACCACCGAACACCTTGTCGCCAACAGATGTTCCACAGCTTCGCAAAGAAGCCATGGATCTTGCGGACGTACAACTCGTTCCCTATGCGGGTATCACGGAGCCTTCCAAGTATGACCGGCCAGTGCAGTGGCTGTTCATTCTGTGTCTTCCCTTCGTCCCGTACTACGCCTGGGCATTCTTCACGACCAGATCTCGACGATATGAACTTGATGCCGACGGAACACTGCATATGCCTGAAGCAACATGGACATCGGATGAACTGGTCGAGATCGACATGAACCGTTGGATGGCCAAGTCGATCTGCTGGGTAATCGGCAAGGATGGTGAACGTATCAAACTGGATGCATATGTCTACAAGAAGCTTGATGTGATCATCGGTATCATCGCACACAGGCTGCATCCTGAGGCCTGGAACATCGATGCAAGACCAGTCAAGAACAAGACGGATGAGAAGAATGTCTCCGTCTCCGATGGCTCCGAAGACTCCGAAGTGAACTGATCCTCATGTCGATGCTGCTCGCAGACAATCTCGTGAAGAGCTACAACGGGCGGCGAGTCGTCGACGAGGTCTCCTTTCGTGTCGAAGAAGGTGAAATTGTCGGCCTGCTTGGTCGCAATGGTGCAGGAAAGACCACATCATTCAGAATGGTGATCGGGATGATCACTCCTGAAGCTGGTGCTGTTTCCTTCCTCGGCGAAGACGTGACCTATCTGCCCATGTATAAACATGCCAGACGTGGGATGGGATATCTCAGCCAGGAGCCCAGTGTCTTCCAGCGGCTTTCGGTGCGAAACAATCTCATGGCGATTCTCGAGACCACTTCTCTGGATGCTGCGGCCCGTCGAGAACGTTGCGATGGATTGCTTGAACAATTCGGGCTGACCGGAAAGCAGCATGACCTGGCCAGAACCTGTTCCGGTGGTGAGCGCCGGCGGCTTGAAATTGCACGAGCCATGATCACTGAACCCAAGTTGCTGCTGCTTGATGAACCATTCGCAGCTGTTGATCCGCATACGGTCGAGGAACTGCAGTCGGAAGTGAAGAAGCTTGCAAGTGAGGGAATCGCCATCCTGGTGACGGATCACAATGTGCAGCAGACACTTCGAATATGCGATCGTGCATACATCCTGCATCAAGGTCGCAACCTTCGAGAAGGTGATCCCAAGTCGATCATCAATGATCCGGCGGTTCGTGAAGCCTATCTGGCCTCCACCTTCAGAGGTGATGAGTTCGACTGAGCCATTTGGCAGTCGAATTCAGAGGTTCCTGATCAACTTCGGACATGAACGGCGTGCCTTCTGTAAACTCCCTACATGAGTCACAGGAGTCTTCTCATCGTGATGGTCTGTCTGCCGGTGCTTGCATCAGGCTGCATCCGCAGAACACTTTCCATCACAAGTACACCATCCGATGCGTTGGTCTGGGTCAACCATCGTGAAGTGGGACGTACCCCCGTCGTCGTCGAGTTCACGCATTATGGAACCTACGATGTACGCATCGAACGAGAAGGAATGGAACCGGTCCTCACAAGCCGCAAAGCCGCCGCACCGGTATGGGACATGCCTGGGCCGGATCTTGTAGTTGAGGTGCTCCCGTTTCAGGCGAACAGTCAACTTGAATGGCATTTTGATCTGGAGCCGCGTGACGAGTCACTGCCAGCCTTGGTCAAGCGAGCGAGAGCATTTCGAACGGAAGCATCCGGAATCGAATCCAATACTGAAACACCCGAAGATGCAGAAGTGGTCAAAATGGACCCTGATTCAGCCCCTGTGATCGAATCGGGGTCGCCTTCGCAGGAATCATCGGACAATTCAGCCGGATCAGAGAATCCAGCCAGCCCTTGAGTGCATACTGTGGCATGAGTTGGTCATTGCTTCGCCTGATTACCCCGATTTTGTGAGTTCCCGCCATGTTGATGACGAGTTGTCTGGTCTTGTCGCTGGCTCTTGCTGTTCAAGAGGAAATCCCTCAGGAGCAGCCCGATACGCTTGCGCCATCTAAAGAAACAGTACCGGAATCCGTTGAATCCACTACGCAGCGCAGCACGGCTGACGCCCGTCAGAGTCTTCAAGGCGAAGGACTTTCGGAAAAGAGTGAACCTGCTGCACTCTGGGACCAATTGCTCAAGACCACAGCCGCACTGATCGCTCAACAACAGGAGTTGGCCCAAACCAGGCTTGAACTCTCGGGAATCAAACGGGAACTTGCCGATCTCAGACAGTTCATTCTTGATCATGACACCTATGGCTCCGATTTCTCCTCGTATGCCAAGATGCTTGAAGAAACCCGTCGCCAAAGAAGAGCTGCGGCAGCCAAGGCGCAGCGTGAGAAGGAAGCGGCTGAACGCAAGAGACGGGAAGAGAACCGAAAACGACTTGATGCGGCAAAGGGACGCAAGCAACTTGAGAAGCTCTATGACGATCGTGGTTTCGCTCCGATCGGGCAGGATGTCTATTCTTCCCGTGCCGCGTTCTTCTATGGTCCAAGAACCGGTGAAGATGGAAAGACCATCCAGTACCGTCCGGACAGATTCGGTCGACTCACACCGGTCACCGTTTCGAACCAGTCGGAACTCGATTATTCGATGATGACCATTTCGGGCAGCGTTCTTAATGGAAGCAAAGCAATCAGGTCAATCGGTGTCGCCTACACCTTCTTCGATGAAAATGGAAATCAGGTCGGCGCAGAGATCGTCGAGATTCAGAATGCCAGACCAAATGTTCCATATCCGTTCACCAAGAAGATCGACATGGCGCTGAACAGACCATTTGCTTCGCATTCGACTTATGTGCTCTACGCAGATGTGGCGGCAACACCCTGAACCTCGAACAGCCACAACTCGGTAATCCCGACCCTCGCTCACGACAGCACAGTCGTTCCGCTGGAGAACGTCCACGATCGTTGATGCCGGTCATCATCATCGTCGTGGCGGTACTGATCTTGATCTGGTCCATCTGGTCCAATCGACAGGCGAAATTGAATGTTGCACGGAATCTCGAAACGATGGTCATGAATGTCTGTCAGGGGAAGCCGCCACCAGCTGCGATCCGCTGGGCCAACCCGATGGTCAAGGACGCCTTCATGAGCTCATTGGACACACTTTGTGAAGCGGCCTCGGAATCGATCTCAGTTGGCGTGTTCGAGCTTGAGACCGAGAACATGCTTGAGGCAAGAGTGGGTAACGCAGGCGTGATCATGATGACGCTCCAGATCGAGTACGTGAGCTCCAGTGCAATCATCGTCAAAGGTTGGTCCAGCGAGTAATCTGTCCTTCTTTCCCGACTTCCCTGCAAGAACAAGAGGATGTGCACCCCATGGATGTCTGGCTCAACGGAGAGATCGTTCCTGAAACCGAGGCCCAGATCTCGGTCTTCGACAGTGGTATTCAACATGCTGTCGGACTGTTCGAGACGATGACCGCACAACATGCACGTGTGTTCCGTGTCCAGGAACACACACAGCTGCTTGTTGATTCAGCCAGATCACTGTTGATGTCGAACCGACTGCAGGCGGGGCCCCTTGCTGAAGCATGTGAGCAGCTTCTGGCTCACAATGCCATGTCGGAAGCCAGAGTCAGGCTCACGGTGACTGGCGGAAACATGAACATGCTCAACAATTCGGGTGATGGACATGTTGATCCAACCATCTTGATCGTGGCACAACCTCCGACTGATTATCCAGCCATGTTCTTTTCTCAAGGTGTCGAGGTTTCGATTGCCGCCGGACGTGAAAACCCATGGACGCCCATGGCGGGGCACAAGACGCTGAACTACTGGCCTCGTATTCATGCACTCCAGATGGCTGGCATGGTCGGCACCAGTGAGGCACTTTGGCTTGATCCTGCTGCTAATCTGACCTGTGGTTGTGTCAGCAATATCTTCATTGTCCGTGATGGAAAGCTGATTACACCGCCAGCTCGGGGTGAGGAGCCTGAAGGATCGGGACCATCACCAGTGCGACCAGGGATCACCCGAGCTGTCACGATGGAATGTGCCGAAGCGGCTGGCATTGAATGTGAGACTGCTTCGATCAGCGTTGATGAGTTGCTTGCCTCGCAGGAGGTCTTTCTCACAAACTCCAGCTGGCAGCTGCTGCCGGTGAAGGGGCTCAGGCTTCAGGTTCGTGGAGAAGATGGAGAGCCGGCCATGCAATCACATCCCATCGGAGACGGAGCCGTAGGGCCGGTAGCCGGTCAACTTCGACGTGATCTTCTGGACCTGATCGATCAAGAAACCCGCGATCTGCCAGCAGACCGGTAGAAGTGGCTTCAATCTCGATTGATGACACGGACATTCCGTCGTCCATGCTCCGGAGATTTACTGGTTGAGAACCGGCTGACAACCCAATTGATGCTCATGAGCACCGAGAAGACCACTGCCGCTGCCACCGTAGCCAGAAGAAGCAGAAGCAGGATGGGGATGCCGATGATGATCAGGAAGGTCAGAACAGCGGCTCTGGTTGCCCAATTGGGTTGTCTTCTTGCCGCCTGAAAGGCCTCGGCCATCCGGTCACTGCCGAAATTGATGAACTGCACCCGGGGTCCCCGAGGTTGAGGACCTCCAGTGCCGGCACCAGACTGGTTTCCATTCTCCATCCACAGATCATACCCATCGAGTCCCGCATTCTCTCCAGTCAGGAGATCGGTATTTCATTCACATTGGGCTGAGGTATGATCGGGGAACAGGAGCAGGATGCTGAAAGAGACCATGAGCAACGACGCGATTCAGGGATTCGTTCATCTCCACCTTCATACGGAATACTCCCTTCTTGATGGCGGCAACCGTATTCGCCCCCTCATGAAGCAGGTTGCCGAATTGGGGATGGATGCCGTCGCCATTACCGACCATGGCAACCTGTTCGGCTGTGTCGAGTTCTATCGAGAAGCCAAGGCGGCAGGCATCAAGCCGATTCTCGGTATCGAGGCCTATGTCGCCCCTGGTGACCGACGAAATCGTGTCAAGACCGGTGGCAAGGATGGTGGATATCACCTGGTGCTGCTTGCTGAAAATCAGGAGGGTTGGGCCAATCTCATGAAGCTCAACTCGGATGCCTATCTGAACGGCTTCTATCACAAGCCTCGCATGGATGCGGAAACCCTCGAGTCCTGGGGTGATGGTTTGATCGCCATCAATGGTCACCTTGGCAGTTCACTGGCCCACCATCTGGTGCAGTTTGAACAGACCGGGAATGAAGGGCATTGGAATGAAGCGGTCAAGGAAGCGAAATGGCACAAGAAGACCTTCGGAACCAATGAATCCGGCGATCCATGTTTCTTCATTGAACTGCAGCGCAACAGTGTCTCGGATCAGGATGCCATCAACCCGCATCTGATTCGCATGGCGAAGGAACTGGATATTCCTCTGGTCTGCGACAACGATGCGCACTTCCTCAGACGTGAGGATCATGAGATTCACGACACGCTCTGCTGCATTTCCATGGGCAAGAACCGGGATGATGCCAATCGTCTTCAATACCCAAGAGAAATCTATGTCAAGCCGCCCGAAGACATGCGGGCATTGTTTGAAGATCTGCCTGAAGCCGTGGACAACACGGTTCGAATCGCAGACCGTTGTGAAGTCGATCTGGATTTTGAAGCCAATCATGCGCCCGTCGTCCGTGTCACAGGACCAAGGAAGAAGCCCAAGTACAAGGATGGGGATCTCACCGAGTGGTTCAATGCCTGGTGTGATCAGTTCGAGCTGCATCCATGGGATGCTCAGGATGAAGGAGATCTCGATGAGGCGAAACTGCAGGCGGATTGTGATCTCGCACTTCGAAATCTTTGTGAAGCTGGTCTGATCTGGCGATACGGTCCCGATGGCATCACACCTGAAATCAGGGCAAGATGCGATCGTGAACTGAAGATTCTTTCGGACAAGCTGATCAGTGCCTACTTCCTGATCGTGTGGGACTTCGTGAACTGGGCGCGTCAACGGGGCATCCCAGCCTGTGCCCGTGGCAGCGGTGTGGGAACCATGGTGGGGTATGTGCTGGGTCTTTCCAATGCATGTCCGGAACGCTACGGACTTCTCTTCGAACGATTCACGGATCCTGATCGAAGTGAATACCCGGATATCGACATCGACATCTGTCAGGATGGTCGAGGGGAAGTCATTCGATATGTACGTGAGAAATATGGACATGTCGCCCAGATCATCACGTTTGGCCGATTGAAAGCCCGTGCTGCCATCAAGGATGTTGCACGAGTACACGGTCTGCTGCCTCAGGAAGGACAACGGCTCGCCAATCTGGTCCCGAATGAATTGAATATCACGATTGATGATGCGAAACAGAAATCAGATGAATTCCGGACAGAGTACGAGCGCAATGCCGCATCCCGTGCAGTCATTGATGCAGCCGAGCAACTTGAAGACCATGCTCGACACAGTGGCGTACATGCAGCCGGAGTCGTCGTCGCAACTCAACCACTTGATACGATCGTTCCTCTTTGCAAGGCCTCCGGCTCGGATGACATCGTCACACAATGGGATGGCCCGACCTGCGAAGAGGTCGGCCTTCTCAAGATGGATTTCCTCGGGCTCAGGACACTTTCGACACTTGAGTTGGCCAAGCAGCACATCCGCGCAACACTTGATGATGATGTGATCTGGGAAACAGTCGGAAAGACTCCGGGGTCAGGGCCGCATCCACTTGATCTTGATCGTCTTGTCTTCGATGACAATCAGGTCTTCAACCTTTTCCGACGGGGCGAGACCGCGGGTGTCTTCCAGTTTGAATCCGGTGGCATGCGACAGCTGCTGCAGCAGATGAAACCCGACCGTCTTGAGGATCTCATTGCTGCCAATGCGCTGTACAGACCTGGTCCGATGGAACTGATTGATGAATACTGTGCCCGCAAGCACGGCACCTCGCCGGTACCTGAAGTCCAGCCGATCGTCGATGCACTGACAGCTGAAACCTATGGAATCATGGTGTATCAGGAACAGGTGATGCAGATCGTCCACCAGCTCGGTGACGTTCCGCTTCGTGATGCCTACACGCTGATCAAGGCCATCAGCAAGAAGAAGGTCAAGGTCATCGATGCCAATCGTGCGGTATTCATGGAAGGTGCCGTGAAGAAGGGAATGAATGAAGCTGAGGCGAAGAACCTCTTCGATCTGATCCTGAAGTTCGCGGGGTATGGCTTCAACAAATCGCATTCAACTGGATACGCGATCATTGCGTACCAGACGGCCTATCTCAAGACCTATTTCCCCGTGCAGTACATGGCTGCCGTGCTGACTTTCGAGTCGCAGGCCAAGAAGACCGAGGACTGGGCGCCTTATCTCGAGGAATGCCGGCAGACGCGATATCCCGATGACACCGAAGCAGATCCACATGTGGGAATCGATGTCTGGCCACCGGATATCAACGAATCGGATGCGACCTTCACCGTCGTCTATGAATCCGATGAGCCTCATGATGCCAGGCATGGACGAATTCGCTTTGGACTCTCCGCCATCAAAGGTGTTGGACGTGCCGCCATTGATGCCATCATCGAGGTACGCAAGGAGCATCCCTTCAGTTCCCTGCATGATCTGTGCTGCATGGTGCCACCCAAGGCGGTGAACCGTGCAACGCTGGAATCACTCGTGAAGAGTGGCGCTCTGGACTCTCTGCATGGAGGTCACCAGCGAGCGCCGATGATTGCTGCGCTGGAAGCAGCCCTTAAATTCGGACAACGTGAAGCACGTGACCGTGAACAGGGCCAAGGCAATCTCTTCGGTGGGGGAGATACTCCGGCAGCCGTGGAGGAACTCGAGCCAACACCGTTGCCTTCAACACCGCCCTGGTCGAAGCTGGAAACGCTCGGGTATGAACGTGAAGTTCTGGGATTCCATGTTTCAGGCCATCCCATTGACGAGTTTGCGCGACTGGTCAGACCATTGGCCTCGGCAACGCTTGGCGAACTGAGTCTGCATCGATCAGAGACACCTGTAATCGTCGCTGGAATGATTTCCTCGCTTCGATACCACACCATGACCAAAGGACGTTCTGCAGGCAGTCGCATGGCGATGATCGAACTGCAGGATCGACTGAGCCGAGTGGAAGCCGTGATCTTCGCAGAGTCATTTGCGAAATATGGCGATCTGGTGCAACCCAATGAAGTAGTTGTCGCCATCGGGAGAGTCGATGATCGACGTGGTGAAACCCAGGTCATCATTGAACGGTTGCTGAAGCCTGACGAAGCTTCGGCCTTTCTTGCCGAGTCCGTGGAGCTGGATATCCATGACGATGATCAGCTTTCAATCGAACAGCGCATTCGCGATGTAACCGGCCAGCTCAAACAGGCTGGGGGAGCCCGGACTTCCGATGGGGCCAGTCCAGCTTCGGTCTATGTACGCCTGTTCCGACCTGAAGGCGTGGTTCGTCTTCAGACGAATCTCAAGGTCATCTTCCGCAGGGATCTGATCGATCAACTTGCTGTAACACTTGGGGGCGAAAATAGAATTCGAATCAATGCGATGTCCCCAACCACCGTATTGCCGCCACGAAAGCGTCGATACGGCAAGCGATAGGGCGGACATGAAAAGACCGCCCGAACTTTCGTTCGAGCGGTCATCCCCTCCAATTCATGGAATAGCCCCGGCAGCACGGATTACGCTGCCATATCACCCCACTCTGTTCCATCGTGATCATCTGCCTGCGCATCCTGCCCGAATTCCAGTCCAGTCTCGCCAGCATTCTCACTCGGCCATTCATCGCGTCCACGACGATGGATCCGAACAATTCGACCCAGCTGCGCCCCCAGCGCATCCCGCAGGCTGTCAAGCATGCCTGCGATCGAGTCTTCGAATGGTGATGAGGCATCACGGAAGAAGGTCAGAACCGCCAGAGTCTCGCCGCGTGAACGGCAGGCGAAGGCGATGATCTGTGAGTTGTCCAGTAATTCTGTTTCAATCTGATTGGCACGAGCCCAGGCACCACCGTCTTCATAGCGAACGAGTGAATGCTCATCACGAAGTGAATCGCAGATGCTGTTGCCAAGTGCCTTGTAGAGCGGCATTGGATCGCGGTCCGTCATGTCATAGTTGACATAGGCACCGATGCCGAAACGTCCCGGTGATTCCGGAAGATAAACGACTGCATTGGTAGGACCAAGCCGACGCAGCATGTATTCAAGGGCCGTACGAAGCATGTCTTCGACATCCAGCTCCTGACTGATGAGTGTATTGAACTCACTCACCATGACCGCATCGGACATCTGATCTCTCATGGAACGATAGGCCGAAGCAAGGTCGCCGCAGAGAACATCGACCTGTTCTGACATTTCATCACGTGAAGCACTGAGCTCTCGGCAGGTATCAAGAAGATTCGACATCTTCTGTTCTGCATCACGAGCAGAGGAAACACGTTCGAGCAACTGGTCAAGACGCGATTCCAGTCGTTCATAATCAGCTGGCAACACCAGATAATCCGATGCACCATCGCGAATGGCGGAAACCGTCAACTGAGGATCGAGAACATCCGACCAGACAACGCCGCGGATCCAGGATCGCATGTTCTGACTCTCACGAATCAGGCCGATGGCTTCTCGATTCCTGATCTGTCCGTCAATCAGAATGACGTCGATCGCATCGTAGGATTCGAGCATCTCACGGGCATCATGGATCGAGTCGGTCACGAGACAGATGTGTCCCATGGCTTCGATGCGATCGGTAAGCGCTGTTCGACAGTTCCCGTCACGACCCAGAATGAGCATGCAGCTCCGGTCGGCCTGAGTCCCGTTCTTGAAAGCATCTTGAAGCATTCGTTCCATTGGTTCCATCAGTCTCAATCCTTTCTTCGTCTCCCCGAAGGGTCACACTCGGCGGCAGGGCGTCTCTCACGATCGCCTGGCCGCTTCTTGAATCGGATAGAACGGAGGGTCAATTCACCCGGACACGAGAACTCGTGGCATGTATTTGCCCTGAACAAGCCATTTGGAACCCATAAACGCCCCGAAACGCCGATCCCTCAGTGAGATAGGGCATTCCTGACCAGAACCAAAAAAAGCTGAAAGAAGGCCCGATTAACCCGATTCTCGTGCATCCCAGAGCAACACAGCCTCCGGAAGGCGGGGATACAGGGGGGTGAGATTGAGTGGATCCACCACTTCACCTCTGGCCAAATGCTTCTCCGTCAGGATCAGCAGCGCTGAAGGATCAAAATCCGGCGTTCTTGTAGGAAGGCCGTGGTCTGCCATGGATTCAGGCAGGTGTTCATCCGCAAGCAGGCAGGCGGCATGCTGGATCATCGAACGAAACCCGGTCGAGTCGACCAGTTGACCACCAGCGTCTCCTGACATGAGACGGCGATCACCTGGCTCGCCCTCCACAAGACTCAGCCAGCAGGTTTCACCCTTCCCCGAAACGGCGACGGCCATCGGCGTACCTGCTTCACGATCAGCCGATGCAGCCAGCAACGCAGAAGGGACGGCAACCAACGGGATCCCCAGTGACCAACTCAGCATCTTGGCGGCAGCAATTCCAATACGCAGACCGGTAAACCCCCCGGGTCCAATTGAGACACCGATTCCCGTCAGCTGGGCTGGTGCCACATCCGCCTTCTGCATGAGTTCTTCAATCGCAGGCATCAAGGCATCGCCACCACGAGCCGTGGAGGTCAGACGATGAACCACCACGCTTCCATCTAGACATCGAAGCGCGACGCCGCCATTGCGTTGAGAGACTTCCATGGCCAGCACGGGTGCCGCTTCACTGATCACGTCACATGGCTCCCGATTGCCTGGAGATACCGAGCTGAAGAGACCAGTTCTTCGACCAGTGGCTCTCGTGAGAGATCCCATGGGATCACCGCACCACGCTCGTGATCACTGTTGATCGCCACCAGTCTCGACCATGCAGGTTCGATGCCCATTTCAACCCAGGCATGCCCGACGCAGAAGTGGGAAACACCCCAGGCTTCACAAAGCGACTCGAGATGTTCTTCGGAGAACATTCGACCCCACACCATCAGATAAGCCGAACCAAATGGACCATGACGATCTTCCTTCTCGATCGGACGATGCAGGATCTCTGGATCGAATCGCTTCATCATGTTCAATGCAGGAAGAGAATGACTGCAGAGGAGTCCCGTTTCAGTGATGATGGCCAGTGGCAGCGCCTGAATGAAGAGATCAATGGCCTCTGCAAGATCAGACCAGCGATCACCGAAGACCATCCCCAGTCCATCATTGAACAATTCAACATTGTTTCCACCACCCTTGCTGACGCCACTTCGGGTCTGCTGAGCAAGTTCATGGTTGCCGAGTACGACATGGACCTGACCTGGATAGGCCAGGATGTCCTGAGCCACTTTCCCAAGCATGCGATAGGACACATCACAGCCATGCGTAAGCGTCGGACCGTGAATCAACTCCTGCAGAAGAACATGTCGATCAGGACTGCTGCCCAGGTCAGCCAGTTGGCGGATCTTCTCGAGATGCACGACATGGTCATGCAGATCACCACTGATGACGAGATGTCCCTTTGCAGGAAGGCGGATCAACGATCCTTCACGCTTTGGATCCGCACGCATGACTTCAGCAGCCTGACGAAACAGATCGATGGTGTCATCTGGATTCTGTAGATCGACACTCACGACTTGGCTTTCTTCCTGCCTCGAGTGGGATGAATGGCGGATGATCCACCAGTCGTTCCCGTGCGGACCATTCCAATCTCGTTGATCCTTTCCCAGGCGCTTGCAGCCGTAGCCTCTGCGTATTCAATCCCGATCCCGCGGCGGGACAATGCTCTGGCCACGGTCACGGTTGTTCCACTTCCAAGGAAGGGGTCCAGAACCAGATCGCCTTCATTCGAACATGAACGGATCACACGCTCGAGATAGGCCTCGGGAATCTGGTTGTGATGGCCATGTCGTCTTTCCTTGTTGTTGCCTTGAATTCGACCCAGATAAGGCCCATACCAGACATCCATCGGAACTCTCATACCCTTGTTGGAATCCTTGGCCATCGTTCGGGCATCGTTGTAGATACTGGCACGATCAGACTGTTCGAGTATCTCGTCTGGATTCCAGGTCCGGTTGTCGGGATCCTTCGCGAAGTACAGCACATGGACCTTGCTCATGATGAATGAGGAGTGACGGCATTGCCCGAACCGGAAATGCCAGATGCACCAGTTGATCATGGTCAATCCACGTCGTTTCAGATGCAGAACGATTTCCGCTGCCGTGTCATCCGGAATGTTGACCCAGAGACTTCCGGTCGGTGAAAGGGCTTCGATGCAGCCATCCAACCAGTCATAGGTGAATCGCTCGTACTGGGATCTGGACATGTTGTCCTGCCATTCGTCATAGGGAACATCCCAGTTGAATGGTGGGTCAGCAAAGATCAGATCAACCTCTCCTCGATCCGGCAGATTGGCCAGTACATCCCGGCAATCCCCTGTGTAGACCCGGGTGTCGGGATCTGCAGCCTCGAATGATGGAACAAGAACACCCGGTTTTGCCTGATGGACCGGTTCGCTGTCCCCACCAAGAACGATGGTCTCGCCGGACGTCGCGTCCTGACGATTGGCCGGGCCTGCTCCAGCAGGCATGGCATAGCCGCCTGGACGATCAAACAACGTATTCTTCTGTTCAGCCATGGAGACTCCTGACCCCTTGTATAGCACACTTCGCCCGGATTTCACGGCTCAGAACCAATCAACGATCCGTCAACCAGCAGATCAGAGAAGATTTGACCCGGGAAGCCCGCATGGCCATGTAACCCTTGCCTTGCGAGGCATAGAATGGGTAGCTGCCCAACCTTGATGTTCCTGAATCCATGACCTACAAGCCTTCCATGCTGAAATCCGCTGTACGCCATCTGACAAACACCCTCGTGGGCGTGGGTATCTGTACCGGGCTTGCCGGCTGCTACGCGTCATTCAGCCAGATTGATGACCGCGTTTCCCGCCTGCTGGATGAGAGTTCCGGCGAAATGAATGCGGTGGCCGCTCCTGTGCCGGAATCATGGGCGGAGAATACGCTCTCTGATGGAACCCTGGATGCACCTGATCCACCAACCTACAACCCACCCGCTGGCGATCTCATGTTCGAGTCAGCAGCGAATGATGACATCAATTCAGCCATTGGCAGGTTGAATGATCTGATTACAAAGAATGGAGAAGGTGAGCTGCTGACTTTGAAGGATGCGCTTCTCTATTCAGTCCAGTTCAGTCGCGAATACCAGTATGCGATGGAGACCTATGTCATCGAGTGTCTTCAGCTGTTGATCCAGCGGCACCTCTGGGGACCTCAGTTCTTCGATACGGTCAGATTCGATGTCAACGGGGCTGGTTCGAGCGGACTGTATGAAACATCAATGGACATCGTGAATGATTTTGGTGTGAGTCAGAGGCTTCCCTATGGTGGCGAAGTATCGGTTCAATACCTCGCTTCATTCGCCAAGACCCTGCATGACTCGGTGACTGATGGAAGTCTGGATTCCTTGTCATCAGGCACGATTGTTCTGGGTGCGAACATTCCATTGCTGCGTAATGCCGGCCCGATTGCTCAGGAAAATCTGATTCAGGCTGAACGGGATCTCACCTATGCAGCCCGGGATTTCGAGGACTTTCGCCGTACATTCTTCTTTCAGGTCGTCCGTGACTACCTTGATCTACTGGTTGCACGCCAGACGATCGCCAATGGTGAAACCAGTGTGGAGCTTTATGAAAAGCTTTCAGAACGGCAGAAGGCCTTGTACGAAGCAGGCCGGGTTCCACTCTATGCCGCAGCGGAAGCGGAGAACAATGCGCTTCAGGAGCAGTCCCGCCAGGCCAATCGTTGGGAGCAGTACCGGGTCAATCTTGATCGGTTCAAAGTGAAGCTGAACTGGCCGGTTGAAAAGCCTGTTCGTATTCATAATGTGGCCTTTGCCATTGATCCTCCGGTCGTAGATATGGAAACGGCGATCTCTGACGGACTGGCACGCCGATTGGATCTGCAGACCCTTCGTGATCGCATGGTTGACCGTGAGCGAACACTCCGCAATGCCAAGAACCAGCTGCTGCCGGATCTGAACCTTTCAGCCGGTGTCACCATTCCCTCTCGGGAAGAAGAAGATGGTTCCAGTAGCTTCATGCCGGAGATCGGGGATACGGATTTCAATGCCGGGGTGACACTTGGTATTCCTCTTGATCGTGAAATCGAGAAACTGACCGTTCGGGAGGCACAGATCCTGCTTGAACGAAATCGTCTTGAGCTTTCACAGGCATTGGACACCGCGGCGGTTGAGATTCGTGCCGCGGTCCGGGATATCGACGCCAGCCTGTTCTCATTGGACATCCAGAAGCGAAATGTAGAGATCGCTCAACTCAACATTGATGCGATCAATGCGAATCCCGACAGTGTCTCAGTACTGAACCAGCTCGAGGCCATCCGCTCGCTTCGAAGTGCCGAGGATGGGCGTGCTCAGGCCTTCCGCAACCTTCAGATTTCAATTCTTCAGTACCTGCTTGGCAGTGGCCAGCTTCGGGTTCAGCCGGATGGCATGATGGAACAGCTTCCGGGAATGCAAATGAAACCGACTGAAGACTTGTCTTATGGCGATAATCCTGCTTGAATGGTCCTGAACCCATGATTCGTTTCTTGAGATACAACCAAATTCGCCGCGGTCTCACCTCCTCCAGCATGCTGGTGGTTGCCGCAGCTGCTGTGTTCGTCATTGGAACCACCTGGATGGTCAGTGGTGGTGGCGGTGAAATCGAGGATATCGGTGAAACCGATCTCTTTAAAATCATTCGCGGCGACTTTGATATCACCATTCCTGCTTCAGGTGAACTTTCAGCCTTGGAACGAGTGGATATCCGCTGCCAGCTGGATGATCAGGCCGCCATTACCGAGATCATCGAGGAAGGTGTTACGGTCGCCGAGGGTGATCTGCTGTTCAAACTCGATGATCAGGGTGTGCTCGAACGCATTCAGAACATCGAAGAGGATCTTGTCTCAGCTCAGAACACGCTGAGAAACCGTGAAGCTCAGCTCGAGATTGCACGTGAAACACGTGATTCAGAGCTTCAGAAGGCTCAGGTCAAGGTTGATCAGGCTGAGCTGGCCCTGCTGGCCTGGCGTGAAGGTGAAGTCCGGACGACGCTCGAACAGAACGAACTTGAAGTGACGACAGCTCAGAAGGACTACAACCGGCTTCAGGAGAAGTACGAGAAGTCCGTCGAACTCTTCGGAAAGAAGTTCATCTCCAAGGATGATCTGGAGAAGGACGAGATCGACATGATCCGTGCTGCAGCTAACCTCAACAAGACACGTCTCGTCAAGGAGATGTACGAGAAGTACACCTACAAGAAAGAGAAGCTGCAGAAGGAATCCGATCGGGATCAGGCACTGGCTGAAAAAATCAGAACCGGCAAGCGCAATGATGCGTCGGTCCGCAGTCGTCAGGATGATGTGGAAGCCGCGAAGAAGACTCTGGAATCCAAGCAGGAAAGACTCGACAAGTGGCAAGAGCAGCTTGAGCGATGTGTCGTCCATGCCCCTTCGGCGGGAATGGTGATCTATGGTTCAACGATCAATCGTGATCGACGTGGTGAGGAAACACCTCTTCAGGTCGGCAAGAAGCTCTACCGTAATGAACTCGTGATTGTTCTACCCAACGTGGACCATATGGCTGCGAATGTGAAGGTCAACGAAGCGCTTTCAGGTCTGATCCTGGCAGGACAGAGTGTTCTGCTCCGAACAGATGCCATTCCCGATGCCGTCATCAATGGCACGGTTATGGGAGTCAGTGTTCTGGCTGAAGACGGTGGCTGGCGTGATCCCAACCGACGCGACTATCGCGTGGAGATCAAGATCGATGATGGTCATGACCTTCCACTGAAGCCTTCCATGCGGGTCAAGGCCAATATCCATGTCGCAACCGTTGTGGATGTCCTCTACGTGCCTGTCCAGTCCATCCACCGACGAGGTCGTTACACCTTCGTATACAAGGCGGTTGATGGGGGATATGCGGAACACCCCGTCACCATCAATCGCAACTCGGAACTCTATGCCGAGATCACCAATGGACTGGAGGTCGGTGATCAGATTCTTCTGGTTGATCCACCGGCCGGCACCGTCGTCGAACGAATTGATGATGGATCAGAAGCCTAGGCTTCAGTGTTGACACTGCCCGTCCATCGAACAGGCAGGTCATGGTCATAACCCAATTGATCCATCAACCTGCCGGCCATGAAGTCGACGATGTCTTCAACCGTCTTGGGCAGCATGTAGAAACCAGGAGAGAGCGGAGCAATGATGGCTCCAGCCTGATTGAGTTTGGCCATGCTTTGAATATCGATCTCACTGAGTGGTGACTCCCGGTGAGCAATGATGAGCTTACGTCGTTCCTTGAGGCTGACTGCCGCTGCACGCTGTACCAGAGTATTGGTCAGACCTGAAGCAATCGAGTTCAAGGTGTTGCTGGAGCAGGGGACGATGATCATGCCATCGTGCTGGAAGGTCCCTGAAGCAATCAGGGCTCCGAAGTCGTTGTCCCCATGGATGACCACCCGGCCAGCAAGGTCACCGCCCACCAATGCCTCTGGATTGGCCTTTTTGATTTCCAGCTCCTCGAACAGCATTCGCCGCCCAAGGGCGGTAACCGCCACATGGCACTCGACCCCCGCCTCCGCCAGCAGTTTGAGCAGGCGGACGGAGTAGGCGGCGCCTGAGGCGCCGGAAATGCCGATGACTACGCGGTGGTGCATAAGTAGTGGTCAAGTATAGGCATGGAGCCGGCATCTCGCCGGGTGATACACTCTTTCCATCCAAATGAGGGAGTTCCGAGCATGTTTCGATATCAATCCATGACCCTGATTCTGTCACTGGCCGTGTTCACCGCTGCAGGTGGCTGCAGCAACTACGCCAGCTTCCCACCTCTGGAAGGTGACAGCCAGATCGCGGAGGCCTCCAATGCTCCGGTTCCGGAGGTCATCGCCACCGCCATTGAATGGTGTGTTGCTCGAGAGGACTACACGCAGCAGGAAATGCCGATTGAATTCCAGCTTCCTGCTGGCATGGATCCCGATACGCATGAAGAAGTAGTCCATTGGTTGGAGAAATCCGGATGGAATACCAATTCGGAATCAAATGACAACTCCATCGAAATTCGTTCCGTACGACTCTTTGGATTGAAGGCCATGGTTGATCTTTCCGTACCTCGAGGAATCGGACCACGACAACTCGTGACCCTTGAGCTTCAGAGCTACCCCTTCCAGAACTGGCAGGTCATTGCTGCGAATCGCTGGCGATTCAATGAAGAACAGCTGCAACGGAACCATGTTGAACTTCGTCAGGCCAGTGTCGATGCTGATTCCGGCTCGTGACCAGCACACTGGACACTGAACAACGTCGATGGCTTGATGCCGCCATTGCTCAGGCCGAGAAGTCCTGGTCAGAGGGTGGTATTCCAATCGGTGCCGTACTGGTTGACCCTGATGGAAGGATCGTGGCCGAAGGGCACAACGAAAGAGTTCAGTCGGGAGATCCAACCGCACATGGTGAAATGTCCTGCTTTCGCAATGCTGGACGACGACGTGACTGGACCGAACTGACGCTCGTGACGACCTTGAGCCCCTGTCCAATGTGTACCGGGACCTCGGTTCTGTATGGCATTCCACGGATCATCATCGGCGAATCACGCACCTTTCAGGGCGCCGAGCACTGGCTCAGGGAAGCCGGCATCGAAATCATTCAGGCAGACTGCGATCGTTGTGTCGCCTTGATGGAACGTCTGCAGGCTGAAAAGCCTGAACTCTGGGCTGAAGACATCGGCGAATAGACCCGTGGCCGGACTCAGGAGAGCTTCATCCAGCCGTAGAACACGAAGATCACCAGTGTGAAGATCAGCACGAGGATCGTCACCGGGTCATTGCGGAAGTTACGTCCAACCAGCCTGCCTCTGCCATTGAGCAGCAGAAGAACGACAGCAAGCAGCGGTAGAAAGAACGCCCCGAGAATGGCATAGACCTTCTGGGCCTCCTTGAATGACTGCCAGGCCTGGATGACTGGAAGCGTTGCCAGTGCAATCAGAAAGATTCTGGAAGTCGTCGTGCGTACCAGTGCATCTGCATCAAGACGAGGCAGACCCAGAACACCACGGAAGGCATCGGTAAACAGCATCGGAATCGCCTGCCATACCCCCAGCAGACTGCTTGTGACTGCCGCCCAGGCGCCGATCAGAAAGACCCATCTCGCCCATGCACCAAGCGGCTCTTCCAATCGTGCAGCCAGTTCGATGATCAGATTGGCGCCACGACCGCTTACATCGGTACCTGATGCGATCAACAACATGGCGATGCCGAAGATACCCGTGAAGACATAGGCGACGATCAGATCCAGACGACAGGTACTCAGCCACTTCGTCCCTTCACGTCCCTGTTGACGAATCCAATATCCATAACACAGCAAGGTCACCGTTCCGCCGACACCCCCAAGCAATGAAAGCGTCCAGCTGAATTCTTCCGTACTGGCTTCCGGGATCGATGGAACAAACATGCCATGCAGAACACCCGACCAGTCCGGTTGCAGAAGCACAGCAGTGATCAATACAGCCGTGAACATGATGGCGATACAGACCGCCATGATTCGTTCAAAGATCGCGAATCCACCCACCCAGGCGATCAACAGGCCGATCAAACTGATGATTGAACCGTAGACAAGCTTGCCTGCCTGCGGATCATCGGTCAATGGAATGATGGAATTGGTCGTGATCCCACAGGCCGAGATCAAGGCACCCCCGACCACATAGGTGAAGGGAATGAGATAGAGCAGAAACAGAACCAATGCCCATCGGCCGATGTGGCGTCCAACGCCATCCAGAAGCGTCTGACCGGTAGCCAGTTGCCATCTCGCCAGACCTTCGGTGAGGAAGAACTTGAGCAGAGCACCCAGAACAACTGCCCAGACGACCGTCGGGCCCAGCATGGCTCCGGTAAACCCTGCGGTGGCCAGATCACCAGCGCCGACACCCGTGGCTGCGACAAGCAGACCCGGACCAATGACCAGCAACAACCCGCCACGACGATTCGACATGCCAAGAAGGTACAGCCTCCAGGCTGCTCACGACGGATGCTCGATGGAAATCAACAGGTAGAAGTGCTTGAGCGGCTACCATGCCCGCGAGGTGATACAGCCATGCGCGTGACCAGATTGATCAGTGCCACACTTGCAGGACTTCTTCCGCTGATTCCATTGGGATGCACCAATGGGCCCAAGCTGATCGCCAATTCCCATATCGACTACAACAAGGCCGTCAGGCAGGTCATGAACGAAGAGCTTCTGCTCAACATCGTTCGCATGCGTTATGCCGAGGCGCCTCAGATGGTGTCCGTCTCGAGCATCAACACCAGCTTTGAAACCTCATCGGGCGGTGGCGCCAACGTCGGATGGGGCAATGGTGTCTCGGGTCCGGCAAGCTGGGGAGTCGATGGCTCCTTGACGTTCCGTGACAACCCGACCATCTCCATCACACCACGACAGGGTGAGGAAGTCGCCAAGCAACTGCTTGGATCCATCGCGCCCGCCACGATCGCGTATCTGGCTGGTGCCGGTTATCGACTCGACCATATCTTCGCGCTGCTGGTCGAGAACACCAATGGTCTTCGCAGCTACACCGCGGCAGGCACCTTGCCCGCTCGAGGTGGTGATGCGGAATATGGTGAGTTTCTGGAAGCCATTCGCGTGCTTCAGGAACGCAATGAAATAATGTGTGGATTCCTGAAGGCCTACGATGACTACGACGGGGCAGTTGACCGTTCCAGTCTGCAACCTTCGGATTTTCTTGCTGCAATCCAGAGTGGAAAACGCTGGCGTCCTGTTGATGGAAATACGGAATCCTGGGCACTCCATACCTACGACCTGGAGCCCATCATCTGGATTTCACCCGAAGGCCAGGAAACACCTGAAGGTAAGACGGTGATTCGTCTTCTGAATCTGGATACCGATGAACCGTATTTCTGGCTTTCAAGTCTGAAGTTCCAGGAAACCCCGACGGAACCGACGGACAGTATTCGCGTACGGATGCGATCCGTCTATGGCGTGATGAATCTACTGAGTCTCGCCGTCGAACTGCCAAGAGTGGATGCCGAAGAAAAGCGTGCCTTGCCGGTACTGCCACCTGGAACACATCCACTGACGGTCCACGAGTTTCTTGATGTCGCCATGCATGTCCATGATGCGCCCTCACCACCCGAGAATGCCTGGGTGGCGGTGCGATGTCGCGGCTACTGGTTCTACATCGATGACCGTGAGCTCGCGTCCAAGCGCACCTTTACGCTGGTCGTCGAACTGCTCAATCTTCAGATGAGTTCCGATGATGGTGGAAGCACCTCACCGATCCTGACAATTCCGGTTGGATGAACCGACCTCAGTCGCGTTCAACAAGCATGGACACCGCATTGCCGCCGCCAAGGCAGAGACTGGCGATGCCTCGCTTTGCATCCACTCTCTGCATCTGATGCAGAAGTGTCGTAAGAACACGTGCGCCGGATCCACCGATCGGATGGCCCAATGCGATCCCGCCGCCACAGATGTTGACCTTGTCTTCATCCAGACCCAGATGCCGGATATTGGCGATGGCCTGTGCCGCAAATGCTTCGTTGATCTCATAGAGATCGACATCACTCGGTGAAAGACCATGACGTGAAAGCAACGCTTCGATACCAAGACCCGGAGCTTCGAACAGATTCTTGGGTTCGACACCCTGAGTATGCGTCCCGACGATTCGTGCCATGGGCGTGACGCCCAGCTCGCCGGCTGCTTCGGCACTGGCAACGACGATGGCTGCTGCACCATCACTGATCTGTGAGGCATTGCCTGCGGTCACCGTGCCATCCTTCTTGAAGGCTGGACGGAGTTTCCCGAGACCCTCGGCCGTTGAATCACCTCGGATTCCTTCATCCTGCGTGACATCAGCCTTCTGTTTGATGGACTTGGCTTCCATCGGAATGATCTCACTGGCGAACCAACCTTGTTCCGTCGCCTCTGCGGCACGCTGATGTGAACGAGCTGAAAAGGCATCCATGTCTTCTCTGGAGACACCGACCTTCTCCGCGGTGTGTTCAGCAGCGAAGCCCATGCCCCATTCCTCAAAGGCGCAGGTAAGACCGTCATGCGCCATATGATCGATCAGGGTGCCGTCGCCGAACTTGAGTCCCGATCGGACATGGGCAAGGTGGGGTGCCGCCGACATGTTCTCGAAACCACCTGCAACGACGACTGAGTTGTCGCCGGCACGGATGGACTGATCGGCAAGCATGACGCTCTGAAGACCTGAACCGCAGACCTTGTTGATGGTCTGGGCACTCAGTTCATGGGACAGGCCAGCCTTGAGGCCAGCCTGACGAGCAGGATTCTGACCCAGCCCGGCCTGAAGCACACAACCCATGATGCACTCATCGATGCGATTGGCTGAACCAGAAGCATCTTCAAGTGCGGCCTGGATGGCGACCGCACCCAGCTGAGGGGATGGCACCCGGCTCAAACCACCCAGAAATCGTCCGATGGGGGTACGTCGAGCGGAGAGGATGACGGAATGGCTCATGATCGGGCCTCCTGGGCAATCTTGATTGGTCTTCATCGCGGGTCGTTACAATCGCCGCTGTCTGCTCCCCGGTTGGATGGCCCAGCCGGTGAGCGGGGGATTCTACCCGACTCTGCACCATGGCATGGACCGACGACAACCTGACGTCACTTCAGACCCACGTGCTCGCCGAGGAGCGTGAACACCCCTCAGCAACGGGTGATTTCACATGGATCCTCTCGGCTGTCGCTTTGGCGGCCAAATCCATCGGAAACAAGGTTCGCAAGGCCCGGATCGAGGATGTGATCGGTGCGCTTGGAGATGAGAACGTTCAGGGAGAGCAACAGCAGAAGCTGGATGTGATCGCCAACGAGATCATCAAATCCTGTCTCGGTAGCCGAGCCAACATCGGCGCGCTGGTCTCCGAAGAGGATGAAACACCCACCGTGCTTCGGACCCATGAGGATGGTGGCCGGTATGCCGTCCTCTTCGACCCGCTTGATGGTTCCTCGAACCTCGATGTCTCCGTGGGTGTCGGAACAATCTTCAGCATCGTCCGCCTCAGTGACGAGGTGAAGGGAACAGGTGAAGCGAGGATTCTTGATCCGAGATCGCTTCAGGTCGCCGCCGGCTATGTCCTCTATGGATCATCCACCGTCTTCGTGCTCACGACCGGACGTGGGGTGAACATGTTCGTGCTGGATCAATCAATCGGAGCCTTTGTTCTGGTGAAGTCGAATCTGCGGATTCCACCAGCGAAGAAGATCTACTCGATCAACGAAGCCTATGTTGATCGGTTCCCGGATGCCTATCGCAACTATCTCAACTGGGCCCATGACAACGGTTACTCCAGCCGTTACATCGGTTCCATGGTCGCGGACATTCATCGTACGTTGCTCAAGGGTGGGGTATTCATCTATCCCCCGACTGGCGACCATATGGAAGGCAAGCTGCGTTACCTCTACGAAGCAATGCCCATGAGCATGCTGATTGAACAGGCGGGTGGCCGTTCAATCAGTGCCGCGGATACTCGACTTCTTGATGTCGATCCAACCACCCTGCACCAACGAATACCCGTCGTGATGGGTTCAACCGACGAAGTGGAACACGTCAACCGATTCCTGTCCGAGTCCTGAAACCAATCGTAGTCCGGACCTTTCTGTCCCCGCCGGCGGGTTTGATACCGCCAGAGAGTCTTCCCGCAATGAGCACCGCAACCGCCAGTACCGTCACGCTTCCTCGCAACGAGAATCAGGCCCTTGGAATAGGCCAGTTCGCCTGCGACTTCATGAAGAATGGTGATCCTTCGGATCGCGTCAAGCATCGAACCATCCAGTTCTTCACGGACAGCGTGCTCTGCGGTCTGTCAGCGCTGGCCTTGAAGACCAATGCGCCATGCGTCTTGAAGGAAGAAGCACTCGACTACCCAGCCTCAACCGGTGCGACCGTATTCGGTTCCTCGGTCACCGTCGCACCCGAGAAGGCCGTTCTGGCCAACGCCAGCGCTGTTCGTGAATGGGACAGCAACGGAACCAACTTCGGCTACAACCCGGACCTGGGACACACGGCCGGCGAGTTCGGACACAACGACTTCTACGCGGTTCCCGTTGCCGCCGCACAGATCGCAGGTCTCGATGGCGCGGCTGCACTCCGTGGCATGATCTGTCTTGATGAAATCCGTGGACGTCTGGCTGAAGTATTCAGCCTCAAGAGCTACAAGATCGATCACGTCGTTCATGGTGCGATCGGATCCGCTGCTGTCTACGGTGCGATGCTCGGTGCAACACCGGCGCAGATCGAGTCCGCGATCGGCATGGTCGTCGCGCATTACATTCCATGGCGAGCGATTCGTGCCGGCAAGCAGCTCTCCGATTCCAAGGGTGCCTCTGCAGCGATCAGTACCGAGGTCGCCATCATGTCCATGAAACGATCCATGAAAGGCTTCATCGGCCCCAAGGACATCTTCCGTAATCCCGAAGCCATCTGGCGACAGTTCGAGCCAACCGATGGTGACAGTCCGTTTGATCTGGTGCTCTCGATGGGTGGTGATGACTTCGCCGTGATGGGCATGCACTTCAAGCTTGGGTTGTACGAGCATCAGTCCGCGGGCGCCCTGCAGGGTCTGATCGATTTGATCTCCGCCAATCCCGACATGCTCGTGAATCCGGACAGCATCTCCAGTATCACCATCGTGGCCTATGAGCCTGCGTATGGAATCATCGGTGATCCAGCCAAGCGTGATCCCAAGACCCGTCAGAGTGCTGATCACTCGATGGTCTACATCGTCTCAACCATGCTCCGCAAAGCCATCGAGATGGCAGGGGAGAAGGGTGATGGATCTCTCGCGGATGGCAATGACGCCTGGTGGAAGCTGCTGATGCTTGCACCGGTTGATTACGGACGTGATGCGATCGTGCACACCTTGACCCGAAGCCTGATGGACAAGATCAAGTTCGAACATGGTGGCAAGGAGTATGACGATCGTTACCCAGACGGCATCCCGACCTCGATGGTGATCGAGCTGGCCGATGGAACGAAACTGGACAGCGGTCTGGTGATGTATCCCTCAGGTCATGCCCGCAATACGGCCGCCGATCTGGATGACATCCTCACCCACAAGGCTGGTTTGCTTGGTGCGATCGCGATGGATGATGCAAGTGGCATCATCGAGCGATGCAACACCATCGAGTCAGCTGGCGATCTTTCGGATCTTTGGGATGTGAAGATTCTCGAGCGTGATCCGGTCGACTGATCAGTCACCCGAGATCTCTCTGGTCGGTGTACCAGCATCCTGTCCTGATACGTCATCTACTTCACCCTGCAACAAGGGTCCTACGAAGTAGATCGCGATGCCTGCGCCGATGAAGGCCAGAAGAAGGCCCATCCAGATCCAGAAGCCGCCGGGTCCGGTTGATGATTCTGATTCACTCATTTCAACTGCTGCCTTTCAATGATGGATGTGAACAACAGACATCAGGAAGATGACCAGATTCCCTTGAGATTCACCCAGGTGAAACTGCCAAGTGCGATAGAGAACATCAACAGTCCGATCCAGGTGAGAAAATGACCATCCCCGACAATCATCAGGACGCATCCGGCAATCCCGATCATAGCTGTCAGGAAGGCGAGAATGGAATGAACAGACGACCGAGCTGGTTCGCCGGACCACTCTGATTCGGGCCGGAGCAGTTTCATCTTCTGCAGATCTGAAAGGCTCATTCCTCAGGCTCCCGGGATGTCATGAAGTCGATCACCTGCTGGGCTGCGAACATGGCCCGACCGGTATGAAGTTTGACCAGAACAAGTGGTCCGTCCCAATTGGCTGCGACACTGCGATGAATAGCGGTGAATGACCGGCGGTGACGCCAGCTGTCCCCGGCGGCTCCAACGATCACCAGATCGGAGGCCTTGGCTGCTTCGACGATGGTTCCGACGACATCAGCGGACTGTTCCAGACGAAGATCGACCGGCAGACCGAGAACTGGCGTTCGAACCGGACTGTCTGAATCGTCAATCCCGAATACGCCTGAACGAAGTTCAGCACGGACTTCGTCTTCATCTTCGTCAGGTCGAAGGACACGAAGCAGTTCAATCCAGGTCGATGATCCGGCCAGTGCTTCGGCGACATGAATTGCAAATTGAGCCTGTCTTGGGTTGGCGGCCGGAATCAGAATACGTTCAGGAGATTCCGGCACCTTGCCGCGAAGTACGACCGTGTCGGCATCAGCTTTGTGCAGAACCGTATCAAGTTCAGTCCCAAGAACCTTGCCACGTGGTCCACGTCGAGGTCCTGCCCAACCCATGACCAGCGCATTGATCTTGCGATCCTGAATCGTGTCGACGATGGAACGACCAGGATCACGGCTCAGCCGCACCAGACCATGAACATCATGTCCTGCTTCCGTCGCGTGACTGGTCGCAGCTTCCACGACCTTTCGACCTTCCTCGACGAATCGCCGGGTCGACCAGTAGGGGGTCTGTTCCGGAACGGATACCACGTTGAGTACCACGACGACTCCTGACTCAGGAGCAACGAGTCGAGCAGCCAGATCAACAAGAGGCTGCGCCGTCTCGGGGTTGGCGACTGGAACCAGAACACGGTACTTGGCGTCCTTGACGGTTCGTGGTGGTTGCTCGAAAGCGATCGCCGATGCACGGAACTCGTGTTCCTGGCCACGGGAGTACAGGTAGTACACGATCATGCCTGCAGTGATCCAACCAGCGGTGAGCGCAAGCGTCATCGGTTGTGATGCCAGAAGCCATGCGGCAATGCCGACCTGTCCAACCGCTGCCACGAGTGGCACGATCGGGTAGCCCGGTACGACGTAGCCATAACGAAGCTTGTCACCGTATTTACGTCGGATGGTGATGGAGGAGATGTTCACCGCGGCAAAGACAAGCAGGAACATCGCACAGGTCGCACCAGCAACCCGCTCGGCATCAAGCAGGAGTGCGACGGTGATGATGATCACGCCACTGGCCATCAGGGCCACGGTGGGGGTGCGTGTCTTGGAGGAGATGCGTGCCATGCCCTCCGGAAGATAGTGATCACGACCCATCGCGAAGGACACCCGGGTCGAGGAGAACGTCGTCGCGTTCAAGGCACTCATGGTTGAAAGTACGGCACCGATCACGAGCAGAATGCCACCAAGTCCCCAGGGCAGAAAATCATTGGCCGCCACAGCGACACCGGTCTCACCGAGCCCAGCCAGATAACGCCAGGTCTCCGATGCACCCCATCCGGTTTCCGCAATGACTTCTTCCGGGATGCGCAACGCACCGATGCAGACGATGGCCACGAGGATGTAGATCGGGATGACGATCAACAGTGAGAAGAAGACGGCACGAGGAATGTTGCGTCTGGGGTTCTGCACTTCTTCGCCGGCCTGCACGATGATCTCGTAGCCTTCAAAGGCGATGAAGGTCAGTCCCATGGCGACCAGTACACCACTGAAACCGTTGGGCATGAAGGGGATGTAGGTTTCCGCAACGGTGACGTTGCCGCTTGCTCTGAGCATGGCGACCAGTCCAGCGCCGATGAAGATCGCGATCACGATGATCTTGGCCACCGTGATGATGTTGCCTGCCTTGCCGGTTTCCTTGGAGCCGCGGTAGTTGATCCACAGGAAGACAATGCAGATCATCAACGTCAGGCCCTTCTCGAAGGGCCATGCCGGCATGCCGAAGAGTGTGCCGCCGCCACCATGGCCTCCGGCGCCAGTAGGTGCTTCTCCCAGACCGAAGATGACCTGCAGTCCCCACACGATGTAGGTACCGAAGATGACGGCGTAGAGTGAACCAGCCACGGCATGCGCCAGCCAATCCATCCAACCAGCGAGAAACGCGGATGGTCCGGGCAGTCCGAACCGAACCCACAGATAGCCGCCACCGGCGGCTGGAATGGCGCTGCCCAGTTCCGCGTAGACCATCGCGGTCATCAGGGTCAGGACCCCGTTGAGGCAGAAGGCCAGGATGAGTGCGGGTCCAGCATGTCCAGCGGCGATGCCGGTGAGGGCGAAGATGCCCGCACCGATCATGGCGCCGACGCCGACCATGGTGATGTCGAAGAGCCGCATGTCACGGGCCAGTTCGGTGACTGGGCCGCTCGACTGGGTCTCCTTCACGGGTGCAGGGTCAGTGCCGGTCATGCGATCCAGATTGTACGGCGGGGGGTCCCGGACCGCCGGAACGGGGACTCAGAGAAAGCCCCGGCTCCTGGTCAGGAGCCGGGGCGGAAGAACACGGTATTGAAAGAGGATCAGCAGGGTTCACCAAAGTTGCTGAGCAGAATCAGCAGGTCATCGACGTTGATGATCCCATCGACATTGACATCGCCCAGAAGCTCGCCTGGCTCAGCCTTGTTTCCGAACTGGGCCAGCACGACCAGGACATCATCCACATTGGTGATGCCGTCGTTGTTGACGTCCCAGGGGCACTGACAGACATCCAGAATGCCGTCATTGTCATTGTCACCCTCAGCAAGCTCACAGGCGTCGAGGAGTCCATTGCTGTCGCAATCCAGCTCAGGGTCATCGGCGATCTGACATTCATCCGGGATGCCATCGACATCACAGTCGTTGGAGGTCGAATCGTTGATGTCACAGACATCGGGGACACCATTGCCGTTGCAGTCCAGCGAGGTGCCGTTGTCGATATCGCATTCGTCGAGAATGCCGTTGCCGTTGCAGTCGAAGGACAGGCCCTGTTCCAGATCACATTCATCCGGAAGGGCGTTGCCGTTGCAGTCGAGGCTGGTGCCTTCCTGCAGATCGATGCTGTCGGGCAGACCGTTGCCGTTGCAGTCGAGACAATCCGTTTCGAAGGTATTGCCCTGACCGAGCCAGGCCCCGACCAGATCAAGCGGCGTGTTGCCGCAGAAGTCGCTGTCATCAAGTTCAAGCAGGGCGACCAGGCCATGGACACCGGCCCCTCCGTCGGCAGCCGTATCGCCGGCACTGTTGCTGGCGAAGATCGAATTGGAAACGGTTGAAACCGTCTCGAAGTGGAAGAGTCCGCCACCCTGCCAGGCATTGTTGTCCGCCAGGAGGCTGCCGTTCATGTTCAGGCTGCTGCGTGAGTTGTAGATACCGCCGCCATAGGCCGCCATGTTGCCGACCAGTCGACCGGACTGGATGTTCGATTCAGCGAAGTCGAGCAGACACAGACCACCGCCGAAGTCGGCCGAGTTGCCTTCGACTCGCGTGCCCTGCAGATCGATGGAACCGAAGATGCCACCGCCATACGGCGCATCATTGGACGCCACGGTGGCATCGAGCAGGAAGAGGTTCTCGCCTTCGGCATGGATGCCACCGCCGGAACCACCCGCCATGTTGAATTCGATGATGGAGCCGCCATCGATGATCATCTGTCCGCTGCCGTAATCGTTCAACAGCGTCAGACCACCCCCATCCTGAACAGCCTGATTGCCGATGAAGACACTGTTGAGAACCTGCATCTGCCCACCGCCATACACGGTGAGAGAACCACCGGCACCATTCTGAGCCGTGTTGTTCTCGACGATGCAGTGGTCAACCGTCACCTGTTGTTCACCTGATGCCTGCAGTTGAAGACCGGGACCGGTGTGATCACGGATGACACAGTCACGAATCAACAGATCGAAATCATCTGGACCGGCGGCTGACGTCAGACCACCCCCGGATTCTGCCAATGTCAGATTCTCGATGACTGCATCAAAGCTTTCGAAGAGCACATCAGGATCAACCGTGAGGACATAGCCTGAACCATCGGCATTGGTCAGGACCGTCTCGCTGGTTGGATCACCCGTCAGGGTGATGGGGCGGGTGATCACCACTGGTTCAGCGGAGACATAGGTACCCGGGGCGATGCTGACCGTATCACCACGGTAGGCATCGAGCAGCGCCGACACGAGATCGACATGGTCACCGGACCCGTCCTGGGCCACCGTGATGGTGGACGGACCGTCGCAGTTGTCGATGATGGTGTTGCCACCACCGTCGATGACTTCGACCTGGGGATGAACATTCAGAGGTGCATTGCTGCACACCGTGGTGTTTTCCAGTTGGATTGAATAGTCGTTGTTGTAAGGACCATTATCGACACCGGTGTTCTGGTTGTACTGAACCTGACAGTTTCGAAGAATGGATTCGTAGCTACCTGCAACAACACCAGTCTCATTGTCTTGAATCAAGCAAGATTCAAGTGTACTTCCTGAATTAAAATAAACACCAACACATTGGTTGTTGATGATCTGGCCGCCAGTTACCAAGCTGTCTTCAAGCTGAAGTACAGATCCACCACGGTTGCCTGTGAAGACCGTACCCGTATTGTCGACATGGGTAGACCGCACATACAAAGTTGAATTGAAGAAATAATCATCATCACTACCGTGATCACTGATCACACAGTCCTTGTTGATGATCGTCCCCAGGTGTTTATCTGAATTGGAGAAGCGTGAATAAAGTGGAGAATTAACGCCTGTGTTGGATGAAATCACACAATTATCATTCATCAACATCATCGTTGATGGTGCATCACCATATGCATCGAGAATCCAACCTGAACCGTACCCATTATTGGTGTTGGCGGAAATATTACAGTTGTAGTTGTTGATGGTGGTGGATGTGGGAAAATTATCATTCGTGTGTCGTGCAAATATCCCACCGCCTGCATTGCCAGCAATCGTACCGTTCGTATTGGTAATGACGACAGTGCTCGAATATTCAAATGCACAACACACAAATGGATCATTTCCGCAGTAAATCCCACCTCCGCCATATGGCGCGCTGTTGTTGACGATATCGGTATTGGTGATGTTCAGTTCAAGCGCAGGGTTTCCCTGGATGTATTTGCCATCAACTTGAGTTTCATAGTCTGTATGAATAAGCAGACCGCCACCATATCCCTCTTCAGATTGATTCCCTGAAATGATGCAATCAAAGATTTGAACGGTACTTTCCGAAGCAGCCGTATCAATCTTGATTGCCGCACCACCATCGTCATATCCCGCCTGATAAACATTGTCGCTGATCACGCAATTGACAATCGATGGTGATGCGCCCCGTGAAAGGAATACACCACCATCACCACCAGTGATCGTGAA
>PBAY01000031.1 GCA_002717655.1 Phycisphaerae bacterium
AGTGGCGCTGGTTCATGGGGCAGGATGTCCTGAGATTGGAGATGCCATCCACATCCCCACACGATCTAGCGTCTCTCTGCAAGAAGATACGAATCAGCTTGTGCAAAGCTGCATGGACTCTGTTATTTCCTGGACTCTGATATTCATTGGAATAATCAGTCAAAGCTGTTGCTGCTTAGAAAAGACAACCCGCCCATGCCAGGCATGGGCGGGTTGCATTATTCAATTACTGCTGCAATCAGCCGTTCTGAGTCTGTCCACCCTTGGTGAATACCCAGACGATGACGAACAGAGCGATCAGTCCGACGAATCCGCCGTTACCAAGTGAGCTGATGAAGTTCATCAGGTTCTCGGTGATGCCAGCGAAGTAGGGGGTTTCAGGGCCGAAGATGATCTGCACAACAACGCCTACGGCGATGAAGAGAAGTGCCAGGTCGACAAACTCACGGATCCATCCCTTGACTACATTGATACTGTTCATAACGTCCATGTCTCCTCGATGAGGTCTGATGCTCGCCGCCACCTTCCATGGTGGAGGCCTACGCCAGTAAATCGAGGGTCACGATGGCCCTCGAAGCAGTTGAAACCATCGGACGAAGGTCCGGTTTGAGATCACTATTCAAAAGGCAGAATGCAGTCGATTTAGCACCTGAATAGGCAGAAATTGCGCCAATTCCGCCTTCTCGAACCATTGAAGGGGACTGTGGATCGACGACATTTTTTTTGTGGAGTTTCAGATTTCATCGGGTTTGATCTCCATCATGGCCCGGGAGAAGAATCCTGCTCCCGGTTTGATCAGAGGTCGGTCATGACGAGTCCTTTGCAGTGACCATGGGCAAGGTTGCCAGAACCCCATTTCACGGGCTGGACAGGGGTTTGAGCACCCTGCTCCCTTGATCCCATGCCCCGGGTTGGGTACCCTCCACCGTTCCTGTATCGCAGGGCGTGTACCCAAGTGGCCAAAGGGGACAGGCTGTAAACCTGTTGGCGTACGCCTTCGGAGGTTCGAATCCTCCCGCGCCCATTCACAACTTTCGTATCGAAAGCAACTTAAGCCCCCTCAGGGGGCTTTTGTGATTGAAGAGCAGTCATCGACGATGAGCACGATGACAGGCGGTGCAGGAGGTTGAGAGCCTGCCCAGCAGGGCTTGGTGGCCATTTGACTGATCCGATCCCGGAGTCGCCAGGGCTTGTTCCAGTGCATTGGCCAACTGCCAGGAGTCATCGAGCTGTCGGGCGAAGTCGACGTCGTATTGTTCAACGGCTGCATTGCGTTGCATCGCGCGCATGGCTTCGGCGATCACAGCCGCATCGGAAGCAGCGGTGTCCGAGCGCAGATCGGCTTTGAGTCGATCCATGGCGTCCTGAGCGTCGACCATCAACGCGATCATGCCCTGTGGCTCGACGGCGCGTGGGAAGTTCAGATCAATCGCTTCCAGTTCATCGCGTTCAATCACCTTGGTGGAGGAAACGCTTGACCACAGGCCGTCGTAGCCGGACGACGTACCGCAGATCTTCATGCGATCTCTGGCCTCCTCCGGAGTCAGTCGATTCAAGGCCACGCACGCAACTGCAGCTGCTGCAGCGCATCGATGGCGACCGTGGTGGCAGTGCAGGTAGACCGGCTCGCGTTTGAGGTCATGGACCGCGGCAGCCAGTGAACGAACCATCTCTTCGGGAATACGTCCGTAGGAAAGTGGCAGGTGGATGTACCTGATTCCAAGTGCAGCCGCCTGTTCATGATCAGGTACCGCACCATCCACGCTGATCACGGTCTTCACGCCCATTGAACGCAGATGTTCGAGGCCTTCCGAGGTGGGGGCCGCCCCGCACCAGATCGAGTCGTCGAAGGCCATGATGCGTTCGATACCGGGATTCTGTTGGACGGAGGTCTGTGATGGTGATCTGGCAAGCCGGTCACTGGCCATCACCAGACTGAAGGCCAGAATCAACAGGACCAGAATCAATGTCATCACGCGTGACCTGATTAACGACATGTTTTTGATTGTAATGCGGTCGCCAAAGAAGCAGAGGGCTAGGATGACGGACCATGACCTACCTTGAACGCGTGCTGTTCGCGACCCGATACGACCTCTCCAGCTATGCCCCCGTCGAACTGGAGGGTGCGATCGTGGGCTATGTGCATCTTGAACTAGCTGAAGTGCTGGCTGATCTGCCAGAAGTTTTTCAGATCACCGAATCAGGACTTTCATTTCAGGATTCACTCGCCGATTACGAGTCGAGAACCCGGGCCTTTGATTCCATTCTTCCGAGTCTGCGTGATGCAGGCTTCGTGCGTGCTGCGGTGCATGAGCAGTTTGAAGTGGCCAGGACACTGGGTGGACGTCCGTTGATGGCGGTGGACCGAAGCGCAGTGGAAGCCTTCGGCATCATCAGTGCGGGGTTCCATCTCAACGGGGCAGTCGGTGATCGGATGTGGATCGCCAGGCGTTCCTGGGACAAGCCCATGTTTCCGGGTGAACTGGACAACATGGTGGCTGGGGGATGGCCTCGTGGCATCGGCTTCATGGACAACGTCGTCAAGGAATGCGCAGAAGAGGCGAACATTCCAGTTGATCTGGCTCGGACCGCCCGCCCTGTCGGTGTCATGACCTATGTCATGGAAGTCAATGGTGGTCTGCGGCGACATGCGATGTATCTGATGGATCTGGAAGTGCCGCCTGACTTCCAGCCTGAAGCCGTTGACGGAGAAGTCGATTCATTCGAATTGATGTCGATCAAGGAAGTGGATCGTCTGGTACGTGAAACCTGTGAATTCAAATACAACTCGGCCGTTGCCGTGATTGATCATCTGATCCGCACAGGTCGAATTACTCCTGAAGAGCCTGGCTACGTGGATATCGTGCGCGGCATGCACTCGCCGCTGAACGTCATGCCAAGTTCGATGTCGATCCTGTGATCAGCCTTCGGGCCAGCCATCTGGATGTGACTTGAACCACTTCCATGCTGATTCGACGGTTTCGTCGATGTCGGTGATCGAAGCTTCCCAGCCGAGTTCCCGCTTGATCTTGGAGACATCGGCGTAGAGTTCGGGCGGGTCACCTGGGCGTCGCTCCGCCTCATCGACCTGAAAATCAACGCCGGTGACTCGCTTCGAGGATTCAATGCATTCCCGCACGGAGAATCCCTTGCCGATTCCGACGTTGTAGCGACGTTCGTCACCAGGTTCCAGAACACCCATCACCCGGACATGAGCATCGGCCAGATCCTCCACATGGACATAGTCGCGGATACAGGTGCCGTCCGGAGTGGGGTAGTCGGTCCCGAAGATGGCCATCTTCTCCCGCTTGCCCAATGCAGTGTGCAGGCAGATGGGAATCAGATGGGATTCAGGTCGATGGTCTTCTCCCAGTCGCGTCTGCCGGTCGCAGCCAGCGACGTTGAAATAACGCAGGGCGGCATACGAGAAGGGTCGATCAGCTCGGCGGTAGGCTTCAGCCAGATCTCGAAGCATCCGTTCGCACTGGAGTTTGGAAGCGCCATAGGGGTTGATCGGACTCTGGGGGGTATCTTCGTTGATTGGGATCTGATCTTCTGCTGGTTCGCCATAGGTTGAACGGGAGGAGGAGAAGACGACCCGCGATGTGCCAGCCTGATCAATCGCACGCAGGACCGATACGGTGCCGGCAATATTGTTGTGGTGATATCGAAGCGGGTGATCGACTGATTCGCCGACTTCGGCGAAGGCGGCGAAGTGCATCAGCACGTCGATGTCGTGGCTGGTGAGGATCTCGGCCAGACGTTCAGTTTCGTGCAGGTCGCAGCGGTAGGGTGAATAGCGGTCCCCGCCGATCTTCGCCAGAACGGCTTCGGCCTGAGCGTGTCCTCGAGAGACGTTGTCGATGCTGATGACATCATGGCCATCCTGAAGCAGCCGCAGCGAGGCATGGGATCCGATATAGCCTGCTCCGCCGGTAACGAGAACTCGCATTTGCCTGTGCTCCTCAGTCTTGAAATGGTCGATTACTATATCAGCCAGCCAGTCATGACCCGTTTCATGGGGCTTGAGCCATGCTGCCCGCGATCATCGGGCATTTTGATCGATCCATGTGAGAAACTGACCCTGTATTTCCTGACCATTCATGAGTGAGCAACACTCCATCCCGGTTTCCGTCGTCATCCTCACCTTGAACGAGGAGATCAACGTCGCCGACTGCATTGACAGTTGCAGTGAACTTGGCGACGTCCATGTGCTTGACAGTGGTTCAACCGACCGGACTCGTGAACTCGGTGAAGCTCATGGTGCAACCGTCTGGAACAATCCGTTCGAGAGCTTCGGTGCTCAGCGAAACTGGGCCATCGACAACATCACGGTTGATCATGACTGGATCCTGCATCTGGATGCGGATGAACGGGTCACGCCCGAACTGGTGAAGGCGCTGCGTGAGTTGTTCAAGTCGGATCCCACGGAGGCGGGCTTCTATCTGCCCAACAAGTTGATGCTGATGGGGCGTTGGTTGAAGCGATGTGGTGGATACCCGACCTATCAGATGCGTCTCTTTCACCGAGATCGCATGCGATTTCAGGATTACGGCCACGGCCAGCGTGAGTTGACCGATGGCGAGATCGGAACGATCAACGAACCCTATCTTCACTACGCCTTCAGCAAGGGTGTGTCCGACTGGCTTGGCAAGCACAACCGATATTCAACTGAAGAAGCGAATCAGGCGATTCAGGCTGGTACGCATGTCGGGCTTGGCGACCTGTTCAGCAGTGATCGCATCCGCCGCCGTCGAGCTTTGAAGCGAATGAGCTTCCGCCTGCCCATGCGTGACAAGCTGCGTGTGATCCAGCTGTTGATTCTGCAGGGTGGCATACTCGAAGGACGTGCAGGGCTCATGTATGCACGACTCATCGCGATCTATGAACGCATGACCAATGTGAAGTATCGTCTGCTGCGGCGAGGGACCTCGGGATTCGAATCGGATCTTCTTCGTCGTTCTTCCGTTGATGAAACGGCCACCGAAGACTGATCAGCCTTCGCATGGGCCCCAGCGTTCAAGCACGATCAGAATGTCAGTGGTATTGACACTGCCGTCATTGTTGACGTCGGCAGGCCCACCTTGATTGCCCCATTCGGCAATGATCAACAGAAGGTCATTGGTATCAACCGAACCGTTGCCATCGGTATCACCGAGGCAGGGAGTGGTGGGGTCGCACTCGACACCCGGGGCGACCAGTTGGATGTTGTCGACATGCCAGCCCGTGAATTCATTGAAGAGTGCGTCGATGGTATCGAATGAGAAGCTCACCACGACGGTGTCGGTTCCAGGAGCTGGAATGGTCACGGTCCGGGTTTCCCAGCCAGATGATTGACTCGGTTCATCCACGACCACGCCATTCACCAGGACCACCGCTTCGTCCCAGCCGGACTTGTTTTCCGTGATCAGTGAAGAGCAGTAGCTGAGAATCAAATCACCGCCGCCTGCAATCACGGGAATCGGATCACTGGACAGCAGGCCACTGTGTTCCGCTCCATTGTCGTAATTGCAGGTGTCATCCTGTCCGTAATAGAACACGCCGCTTCCATCACATTCGCTTGCGGGCCCGCAGGCTGGCGTAGCGGCATGCCACATTCCCGTCGCCGTCCACCCGATGGGCAGTCCCGACTCAAAGGACTCTGTCATCGCGATGGTTTCCGTGAGGATGCCAACAGGCAGGCTGAATCGGTCATCAGGGGCTCCAAACGGATAGGTTGCGACACCACCCTCATCTCCTTGAGCCTGAAGGTAGTAGCTGACGTCCTGCTCGCATTCCAATGCAGGAATGGTTGCGGCATATCGCTGGTCGCCGAGTGACGTCACAAGGAGATCTTCATCTGCACCATCAATGCTCAGGACAACGGTGATCGTCTCGATCACCGGCGTTTGTTCCGCTGCAATGACTTCGAAGACCAGTTGAAATGGTGTGCCTGGAAGTACCGAGTCAGGTCGTCCGTCGGGGAAGTCGAAGTTCAGGATGTTCGGGATGCACACGCCTTTGGGGTTGGCCAGCGCATTCTGAAGACCAGCGTTCTCGATCGAGCAGCCCCAGTTGTTGCCGCCGCCGCTGCCGCATCCACCATTGGTATGGATACCGATGGCCAGTCCGGTCTGTTCATCAAGTACAGCCGAGCCACTGTTGCCACCGGTGGTATCAGTGGTATAGCCGATGGCAGTTCCATCCTTGGCGGCATAGGGACCAGTGTGGGTCTTCTGTGCCAGATTCCAGGTTCCATCCACTGGAGAGGAAACAGTTCCGTAGCCGGTAATGGTGATGTCACGGCCGTCAACTGCGGGCACGACATCGGCAAGATTGAAACAGGCGCCCTGGGCTTCATACGGTGTCAGATCGGTTTCGGTATTCGGGAAGCAGCCGTAGTAGGCCCAGTCATTTCCGAGTTGGGTGATCTCTGACTGCAGGGAGATCGGGTCCACGGCATATTGGTCTTCAGGTCCAGGGTGATTCCAATCGCCGTTGGGGTCACTCAATGGAACATTGAACTGCATGATCTCCGCATCGCCGGGGTCATCGGTGCAATGGCCGGCACTGAGGAAGCAATGATTGGGATCATCGATGATCCACCCGGTGCATCCGATGGGGAAGACGCGTCCAGTTCGTGGATCATTGCTGAGTGTCCGATCGTCATTGGGTCCGCAGATGGTTCGTTCACCACCGAGTTGTTGAAGAAATCGTGCATGCGCGATGTCAAGCCGTGCAGGTCCTGCTCCTGGTTCAGCGATGAGTTCAACAAGCACTGTTGTCCCATTGAACCAGGCGGATCCATTTCGCCACTGAGCGAGGGTCCTGCGGCGGTGATGCTGCACGGCGCCGTCCTCCATCGAGGTCATCCGGATCAGGCAACCTTCTGGAAGCAGTGTCTGGCCAAATCGGATCTGGATTGAACTTGCTTGATCAACGCGGACCAGTTGCTGGAACAACGTCTGGGTCTGTTGCGTGTTGTTGGTGAGCAGGTTGCTCTGGACATCAACAGGTACAACCCTGGTATTCAGATTTGGAATCTGTCCCATGGCATCGGTTGCCAGATTCAGTGTGAAGAGGATCATGACTGCAATGGCGCAACGTGGCATCGGATATCTCCTGTTGGTGTACCAGAACCCATTGTCAGCCCATGGGTATGTTCAAACAAGCCTAAAACGAAACCCGGACGAGGCCTTTTCAGGCGTCGTCCGGGTTTCGGTGCATGGAGAGATGGAGAGAGTTTGGAGGAGAACTCGTCTTGGCCCTTCAGGGAGTCTTTCAGGCCGCGACACCTGAGATAGATTCCAGAGGGGGCTGCTGCGCGCGGTCTTTGCATTATTTTTCATATCGCCTCTGAGAGCCCTTTAAATGCTGGTTTCAAGGCCTGAAAAATCGAAAGAAAGAAGCCCCTGCCATGTCTGGCAGGGGCTTCCTGGATTCGAGATCACACAGGAGATCTCGGCGGGAGAAACAATTGGATCAGTTGCAGCTTCCGAAGGCATCAATCATCGCCAGCAGGTCATTGATGTCGACGAAGCCATTGCCGTCCAGATCGCTGGGGCAGTTGCTCGGATCGTTGCACATGCCGAAGTTGGCGATGGCATCAAGCAGATCCGAGATGTTGACGGAGCCGTTCCCATCCACATCTGCAGGACAGGTATTGCAGTCGCCTTCGTCCCAGTTCAAGGCTGCACAGTCGAAGTTCACCTGGATGCCGCCGAACGCAGTCGACGTGTCGCAGATTCCATTGCCCAGCCAGACGGCGGGGACGCAATTGCCATTGCAGTCCGCGACGTAGTTGGGAGGGCAGTCCGGAACGGTGATCTGGCCATTGGCCAGCATGTTGCGGAAGGCGTCCCGGACGATCGAGACATAGCTGTTCTCGTCACTGTTCATTTCTCGTCGATTGAACATTGCCACGAAGTTGTATCCATCACCCCATTGCTGGGCAATGGCATTGGTTCCCCGGCTGAGTGCACCGGTATGGAAGAGACCCCAGGTATTGCTTTCGGTCGACTTGTTTCTGGGGAGTCCGATGTTCGAACCTGCAATGGTGTAGGTATCGAGAAACTTCAGCAGTGATCGTGGCGTCATGATGAGTCCACCTTGTCCAACTCTGGCTTCCTGATTCCAGCCACCATCCGGACGGGGGACTTCCTGTCCATCGGGATCATTGGCAAGATCTTCCAGTGAGGCGAAGACATTGGGCCAGGTTGCACCCTGACCGTCGTACCAGGGTTCCATCGGATTGCGGTCTGCCGGGAAGGTCCGGCCAAGTTCCACCTCAGTTGACAGAACGCCTGTCGGTGCCAGTATCCGTTCATGGAGGAACTCGACCGGATCCTTGCCGGCATACTTCTCGACGATCATTCCAAGGACGAGGTAGCCGATGTTGGAGTAGGCGGTCTGGGTGCCTGGTGCATGCTGCAGTGGCTGGCTGAGAATCCAGCTGACCGTCTGTTCCCGTGAGGCTGGCGCATCCTGTCCATAGGCCGTCTTGATTTCTATTTCGCGATAGGTGAGATCGCCTACACCGAAGGTTGAATTCCGGTTCCATCCGCCTCGATGCAGCAGACAGTCGCTGACGGTGACCGCAGCCAGTCGCGGGTCTCCGAGTCGACCACCGAATGGTCCGATCTTGAGCAGACCGCCGCCGGGTTGGGCCAGATCGAAGACGTTGTCATTGAGGTTGATCTCGCCATCGGCAATCAACGCCTGAATGCAGGCTGCAGTCTGGGGCTTGGTGATGGAGGCGACTCTCATCATCGTTCCCGGGGAGAGTGGCTGGGTTCGAGCTTGATCCTGCCAGCCGAAGAATCGCTGGTAGACCACAACGCCATCCTTCATGACGCCGACAGCTGCAGCAGAGATGTCTTCATCCTGCATGAGGTTCAGTACGGCGATATCCAGTGCCGCCATGGAGGGGACCGGCATTCCCGAGACAGGTGGTGCTTCAGCGCAATCGCCACAATCAAATCCGTATGGAAGGCAATTGAGATAGATGGGATTTCCGTTGTAGGAATATGACCCGTCGTCACAGTAGGTGTCGTTGATCCAATTTGCCGGTGCGCAGTTTCCGAAGCAATCCTCCAGTTCACCTGGAGGGCATTGATACGCAAGCGTGTCAGCAGTGATGGTTGCAAGGCTCGTGATTGCCAGAGCGCGCAGGACAGCCTTTGTCTTGATATACATGTCTGGCTCCTTTCTTCAATTCAAGATCCGGAGATCTGGTAGTTGGCAGGAGCTGGATGAGCATTCATCCGGATTCCCGTTTCGCTCCCGTGCCAGTTGATCTGCGTACCCCGGAATGGTGATCTCGCACCAATTCCCAGGATTTCCTGACAGATCCATTCTCGGGGTGCAGAAGGGGGGTCAGTCCTGATTCAGAAAGGATTTCATGCAGTTCAGGGTGGCCTTGGACACATGATGTTCCATGCCCTCGGTGTCTCTGATCGCATCCTGCTCAGGGACGCCCAGCGCCAGCAGGAACTGCAGCAGCAACTCGTGTCTTGAACGGGATGCGGCCGCCATTCGTCGTCCAACACTGGTCAGGCTCACGGGGCCATAGGGTTCCTTGGTGATCAGACCTTCATGGACGAGCCGTTGCAGAATTCTGGTGACGGTCACGTGGCTGACGCCCATTCGCTGGGCCAGATCCTTCACCCGGCAGGAATCCTGCGATTTCAGAATGTCCGCAATCGCCTCCACATAGTCCTCAGCAGTTTCCGAGGCATGATCCGTTCGGGTCTTGGCGAATTGATTCTGGAGTCTGTTCATGAGGGTATTGACCGTGTCCTCCCCAGATTGTAGCATACGCTACATGAAATGTAGCACATGTTACAAATTAAGTCGGCTCGTCATGGTCCTGATCTTCGGTGCCCTGATGAATTCTCATGTTCAAGCGGCTCAAGATCAGCCCCCCAGGCTTTCGGTTGTCACGACCACGGCCATGGTGGCCGATGCCGTCAAGCATGTCGGTGGCGACCGAGTTGAAGTCGTCAGCATCATGGGGGAGGGTGTGGACCCACACCTGTACAAACCCAAGGCTTCGGATATTCGTCGCATTCTTGCCGCTGACCTTGTGTTCTATACCGGTCTGAAGCTTGAAGGCCGCATGGGTGACACCTTCAAACGAGCCAGAGAACGCGGTCTTCCGGTGCAACCGATCACTGCAGGTCTTCCCAAGGAGCAGTTGCTGGTTGATCCCGAGGATGAAGCGCATCCCGATCCTCATGTCTGGATGGATGTCCAGTTGTGGGCCAGCACATTGGATGAAGTCGTGAAAGTCCTGTGTGAGAAGGATCCGGAAGGGTGTGAAACCTATCGATTGAATGCGGCTGCCTATCAAGCTTCGCTGAAGGCGTTGCATCAACGAATCAAGACCATGGTGGAGACCATTCCAGAACCCCAGCGGGTTCTGGTCACGGCACATGATGCCTTCGGTTACTTCGGGCGTGCCTATGGAATCAAGGTGCATGGCATTCAGGGAATCTCAACCGAGTCCGAGGCAGGATTGGCGGACCTCAATGAACTGGTTGCCTATCTGGTTGAGCATCAAATTCCAGCGACCTTTGTGGAATCCAGCGTGTCCAGAAAGAACGTTCAGGCGTTGATCGAAGGTACCCGGGCACGTGGTCATGAGATCGTCATTGGTGGCGAGCTGTACTCGGATGCCATGGGTAAGCCGGGTACGCCTGAGGGAACCTACGTCGGGATGATGCGGCATAACGCCGAAACCGTCTGCAAGGCGCTGGGTGGATCGACGGCCTCAAGCGAGGGTGAACCCGAAGCGGGTTCCTGATCCGTCATGACGAGCCAACGGCCAGGTGCGACGGATCGAAGTGAGCATGACGATCGTGCGCCGCTGTCCATTCATGACATGACGGTTGCGTATGACCGCAAGCCTGTGCTGTGGGATGTCGATCTTGATATCCCCGAAGGCCAACTGGTGTGCATCGTCGGTCCCAATGGTGCCGGCAAGAGTACGTTGTTGAAGGCCTGCCTCGGCTTGTTGCCCTGTGTTTCTGGTGATGTCCGGTTCTGGGGGAGGCCCATTCAGCGACAGCGTGTGGCCTATGTGCCTCAGCGTGAATCGGTGGATTGGGATTTTCCGGTCAGTGCACTTGATGTCGTCGCCATGGGAACCTATCGAAAGTTGGGATGGCTGCGACCAGTCGGTCGTCGGCAACGCACGCAGGCCCTGGAAGCGCTGGAGCGCGTTGGCTTGACGGAGTTCGCCAGCCGACAGATCAGCCAGCTTTCCGGAGGCCAGCAGCAGCGTGTCTTTCTGGCCCGTGCCCTGGTACAGAACGCTGATCTCTATCTGATGGATGAGCCATTCGCCTCGGTCGATGCTTCAACCGAGGAAGCCATCATGGATGTCCTGCGGGAACTCCGTCAGAACGGTCGTACGGTGGTCTGCATCCATCATGACCTGCAGACGGTGCGTGAGTCATTCGACTGGGTGGTCATGCTCAACATGCGAGTCGTGGCGGCCGGACCGGTCGATGAGGTCTTCACCATGGAGAATCTACGTCGCACCTACGGTGGTCGTCTGACGCTGCTGGACCAGGCCGCTACGGCGCTTGGCCAGGCCACTCGTTCGCTGCAGGGTAGCTGACTCATGGACTCCTTCCTGCGTGTTCTGTTGTTGGAGGACTACAACACGAGACTGGTCGTGATTGGTACAGTGTGTCTGGGCATTGCCGCAGGAGCCGTTGGAAGTCTGCTGCTGCTTCGCAGGCGTGCGCTGATCGGTGATGTCATCAGCCATGCAACGCTTCCTGGAGTCGGGATCGCCTTTCTGGTCATGATCGCGATGGGGGGTACGGGTCGTTGGTCAGTGGGGCTGCTGCTTGGAGCGCTGGCTGCGGGACTTCTGGCCGCAGGTCTGGTGATGTTGATTCGTCGGACGACGTTGCTTCGGGATGATGCCGCGATGGCCCTGGTGATGAGTACCACCTTCGGACTCGGCATCGTTCTGCTGAGCATCATTCAGGATCTTCCAACGGGTAATCAGGCGGGTCTGGAGTCGATCATCTATGGAAAGACTGCTTCGATGGTGCGTGGTGATGCCATCGGCATCGGGATTGCAGCCGTCATCGTGATCATCATCTGTGCCTGTCTGTACAAGGAATTCCGGCTGCTCTGCTTTGATGAACACTTTGCAGGGAGTCAGGGATGGCCCACGACACTGCTTGATGTCGTGCTGCTTCTGCTTGGCGCCGCAGTCACCGTGATCGGACTCCAGGCGGTCGGTCTCATTCTGGTTCTGGCATTTCTGATCATTCCAGCTGCCGCAGCACGTTACTGGACTGATCAACTGCGGTTGATGATGTTCATCGCTTCAGGAATCGGCGCGGCCAGCGCCTGGATGGGAGTGACGATCAGTGCGATGGTGCCTCGCATGCCTGCCGGTGCCATCATCGTTCTGGTCGCGGCTGCGTTCTTTCTGCTGAGTCTTCTCTTCGGACGCTGTCGAGGACTCCTCGTGAGTTTCAGACTTTCTCTTGCACTGCGTGTACGGATCCATCGTCAGCATCTGCTTCGTGCAATCTGGGAATGTCGCGAGACGCAATCGCCGGTTCAACTGGAGCAGCTGCTTGCACGGCGGTCATGGAGCCCCCTGCAGGTCCAGCGGCTTATCGCCAGGTCTGCGCGTCGCGGAGAGCTGCAGATCCATTCCGATCAGACGGTCGAACTGACACCTGCAGGGGAAGAAGCTGCGGCACGTGTTGTCCGCAATCACCGATTGTGGGAACTGTTTCTCATTCGACATGCTGATATCGCCCCCAGTCATGTGGATCGTGCAGCTGATGAGATCGAACATGTCCTCGGCGTCGAACTGGTCGGTGAACTGGAATCCATCCTCGCGCAGGATGAAACAGTTCCTTCAAGTCCACATGTCCTCGGAACCGGAGGCGGAAACTGATGGGCTGGGAGGCGAGTTATGACGGATGGGTCATCGCCATCGGCGCACTGGCGGCATTTGCCTGTGCGTTGCCGGGTACGTTTCTGCTTCTGCGAGGCATGAGCATGATGGGGGACGCGATCTCCCATGCTGTTCTTCCAGGCATCGCCTTGGGATTCCTGGTCTCCGGTACGCGTGACAGTATCTGGATGTTTCTCGGGGCGCTGGTGGCGGGACTGCTTGCCGCCGTGCTTTCCCAGGCGCTTCATCGCATGGGCAGGTTGGAACATGGCGCCGCAATGGGCGTGGTGTTCACCTCGCTGTTTGCCCTCGGACTGATTCTGATCGTTCAGGCCGCCGGGCGGGTGGAACTCGACCCACACTGTGTCCTTGAAGGGGCGATCGAGTGGGCACCACTTGACATGGTTGATGTGTTCTGGGGTTGGTTGACGGTTCCGCGTGCCGTGCCGGTGCTCGTGATCATGCTCCTGGTCAATCTCACGGTTGTCATCGCCTGCTACAAAGAAATGAAGATCGCGGCCTTCGATCCTGACATGGCTCGAGCTTCAGGTATTGATGCCCGCATCATGAATCAGGTTCTCATGATCATCACTGCGGCGACGTGCGTGGCCTGCTTCGAGGTGGTCGGCAGCATTCTCGTGGTCGCCTTGCTGGTCGTTCCTCCTGCAACGGCACGTCTGCTGAGTGATCGCCTGCCGGTTGTTCTGGTTCTGGCTTGCCTCATCGGCATTGTGATGGCCTTCCTCGGCCATTTTGCATCAGGTTCGGTTCCGGGCTGGTTTCTTGCAGACATTGAAGATGTTTCCACATCAGGCATGATGGCGGTCATGGCTGGTTTCCTCTTCGTACTGGCCTGGGTTCTTTCGCCACGTCATGGTCTGGTCATGCGAGCGGTTCATCGGCTGCGGCTGCGGGTTCGTATTGCGGCCGAAGATGTGCTGGGTCTGCTGTATCGTTGTGAAGAACGACAGGAACAGTTGACCGCGGCTCAGGTACGGCAGGCACTCATGAAGGCGGCATCGATCGGTGGAGTCACGGCACGATTGGCCATGGCCAGAATTCGACGACAAGGATGGGCCGAACTTGGAACGACGAGTTGTCATCTCAGTGATGAGGGCCGGGTACTTGCAACTGAGGTTGTTCGCTCCCACCGCCTCTGGGAAGCCTGGCTGTGGCGCAACATCAAACTGCCGGCGGATCACGTTCATGGTTCAGCGATGAGGCTCGAGCATGTCACGGATGCCGGCATGCGGGATCAGCTGGCAGCGGAGACCGAGGCAACCGAGGTGGATCCGCATGGGAAGCCGATTCCAGACTCGGGCGGCGAAGCTGACCCATCTCCTGATTCCACGGTCGAATGAACCAGCCACATGAGGCCTTGATACCTCGTTACACTCGCAGTCCACATGGAATGGATTGCAGCAAAAAAAGGCTTTGACGAAGCACTCGCCCGAAACGGTGATCCTCGTCCATCCTATGACGATCTGGTTCGTACGCTCGAGGGCTTCGATCCGGAGGAAATCGCAAGACGTGAACAGCTTCAGCAGGTTTCACTCGTCAATCAGGGCATCACCTTCACGGTCTATGGCCGGGATGAAGGAGTGGAGCGGGTCTTTCCCTTCGACTTCGTGCCTCGGGTGATCACCGCCCAGGAGTGGCGGGGGGTCGAAGCGGGACTCACGCAGCGGCTTGAAGCGATCAACCTCTTTCTTGCCGATCTCTATTCCGACCAGAAGTGTCTCCGTGACGGGGTCATTCCTCATGACCTGGTCTTCGAGCGAGGTGATTTCCGTCGTGAGTTGATCGGCACGCGGCCGCGGCATGGAATCTATACCCATATCGTCGGTACTGATCTGCTTCGAGGTGACGAGGGTGAGTTCCTGGTACTGGAGGACAACTGTCGATGTCCCAGCGGTGTCTCCTATGTTCTGGAGAATCGAAACCTGCTTTCGCGGGTCTTCCCGGAACTCTTCAGTCAGTACGGGGTCCGCGCAGTTGATCAGTATCCTCAACTGCTGCTTGAGACGTTGAAGTTCACGGCACCGCGTGGTCGGGAGAATCCGACGGTTGCGGTACTGACTCCCGGTGTCTACAACTCGGCGTACTTCGAGCATTCATTCCTCGCACGCGAGATGGGTGTTCCACTGGTTGAAGGACGTGATCTGATCGTCGAAGACGACCAGGTCTTCATGCGTACGACCCGAGGGAAGCAGCGTGTGGATGTCATCTATCGCAGAATCGATGATGAATACATCGATCCAGTCGTCTTTGATCCAAGCAGCATGCTTGGTGTACCGGGCCTGATCCATGCCTGGCAGGCGGGGAATGTGACGCTGGCCAATGCACCCGGCGCCGGCGTGGCGGATGACAAGGCCATCTATCCATGGGTGCCGGATCTGGTCAAGTACTACCTGGATGAAGAGATCCTGCTTCCGCAGATCAAGACCTACGTCGGTCGTCGTCCAGATGAAGCGAAGTACATCCGCGAGCATCTCTCTGAACTGGTTGTGAAACTGGCGGGTGGTGCAGGCGGGTATGGCATGCTGGTTGGTCCCACGGCCAGTTCCAGTGAGATCGAGGAATTCAGCAAGGCCTTCGATGATTCTCCTGAGGCCTACATTGCCCAGCCGCTGGTGGAGTTCTCCTCGCATCCGACATATTTCGATGGCAAGTTCCAGCCGCGGCGAGTCGATCTGCGACCGTTTGCGCTCTGTGGTGACGGCATTCGGGTGCTTCCAGGTGGCCTGACTCGTGTCGCACTTGAGGAAGGTTCCTACGTGGTCAACTCATCTCAGGGTGGGGGCAGCAAGGACACCTGGGTACTGGCTGAGCAGCGAGAGGCTGATGTCGTGGAGGGATCCGCGTCATGAGAGGCATGCTTTCCCGAGCAGCTGAGAACATCTACTGGATGGGCCGCTATGTCGAGCGTTCCGCCGAGATCTGTCGGATGCTCAACGTCGGCGAACAGTTGACGGTGGAACTTCGCGGGCTGTCGCCCGAGATGGCCTGTCAGTTCTGGCGACAACTGGACGAGATCTACCCCGGATCAATGGCGCCACATGTGGAAGGCAACAATGTCGATGAGGTCAGTCTGTCCTACCTGTGGGCCTATCTCGTGGGTCCGGGCAATGATCTTTCCGTTGCGTCATCCATTCGTCGTGCCCGTGAGAATGCCCGAGCTGTTCGTGAGTATCTCACTCGGGAAGTCTTCGAGTTGATCAATCAGTGCTGGTTGAAGCTGGATGTCGATGTCCGTTCAGCCGGCCAGCGTCATGCCGAGGCCGACGAAGTCGTGCAGCGGGTGATGCGTGAGGTCTACGGGATCAGTGGTGCGATCGATCGAACCTTCATCCGCGATGAAGCGTGGTTGTTCCTGACCATGGGCATGATGTTCGAGCGGATGTACCGCGGCCTGCTCGTGATGCAGTATCGACTTCCGATTCTGCTGGAGAACCCGGCCGATCTTGATATTCCTCTGCATCACGCCCGTGTTCGAGGCGTGCTGCGTTCGCTTGCTTCACTCGAGAACTATCGACGTGTGCATGGTGCGGATCTTGATCCTCATCGCGTGGCCCGGTTCCTGTTGTTCGACGAGCACACGCCTCACTCGGTGCGGGTCTGTCTGGGCCGGATGGAACAGGCCATCAACATTCTCGAGGCGGGAACCGGGATGTCCGAAGCGGCCCGCTTGATCGGTCGAATGTCGAGTCGACTCCGCTACGAAGAAAATGAACTCATGGCACTGGGCGATCTGGAAACCGTCTGTGCTGAACTCGTTGCATCGGTGACCGAGGTCAACGATGTCCTGTCGCATCAGTATTTCACGACCTGAGGATCGACCGTGCTGCTCCAGATTGAACATCGTCTGCACTTTCGATACAGCGGCTTCATCCGTGAATCCCACATGGACATCCGCGTCGAACCTCGCACGAAGAGCGGGCAGGTGCTGCTGGATTTCTCGCTGCTGGTGGGTCCTTCAACCCGCGTGACCAGACATGAAGACTGGCTCGGCAATGCGGCGCATTGGTTCTCGATCACCGATTATCACGATCGCATCGAGGTCATGGCACGTTCACTTGTTGATACCACGCCGGAAATCATTCTTCCCGAACAGGTGAATGATCCGATTCCCGAAGGCCCGCTTCCCATGGATCTGTGGGACTTCGTGCAGATCGAGGAGCCGATCATCGATGGGCCGGCCCTGCGTGCACTGCATGCGGAGCTTGGTCTGCCTGAAGCGAAGACAACCGGTCAGATCATGGAACGAGTTGGCCTGGGTCTTCGCGAGAAGTTCGAGTATCGACCCAATGTGACGGATGCCCATTCAACCACCGACGCACTGCTGGCCGGTGGCGGTGGAGTCTGTCAGGACTTTGCTCATGCTGCGTTGGGGTTGCTTCGATTGAGCGGAATTCCAGCTCGTTACGTCAATGGTTATCTGCATGTGGAGCGTGAAGATGATTCGCCATCGCAGAGCCATGCCTGGATCGAGTACTGGACCCCGTCCCATGGCTGGATCGGTTTTGATCCGACGCATGGCATCTTCCCGGGTGAAAGTCATGTCATCGTCGCCTATGGGCGGTCCTATCGAGATGTTCCGCCCAACCGCGGCATCTATCAGGGTGGGGCTTCCGAGACCCTGGTGGCGGAAGTGATCACGGAACCTGGTCGCAAGCCTGATCGCAGGCAGCCAGCGGAAGAATTGCTCATGGATCTTCCGGTCTACAGCGAAGCGCCTGATCGTACCTTTGCAACCGATCTGTCCAGTCGTGATGCGGGGTCTGAACAGCAGCAGCAACAGCAGCAGTGAATCCCGGAATGCAACATCGACACTCGCAGCAGGAGTGGTCTCCCCGGATCGCAGATGTTCTCAGGGAGACCTGGGGCTTCGATGCACTGCGTCCATTGCAGGAGGATGCGATTCAGGCGAATCTCTCAGCTCGTGATTCACTCCTCGTCATGCCGACCGGAGGCGGGAAGAGTCTGACCTATCAACTGCCTTCGCTGCTGGTCGATGGTTTGACAGTGGTGGCCTGTCCCCTGATTTCACTGATGAAGGATCAGGTGGATGGGCTCCTGATCAATGGTGTCAAGGCCGTCTCCTTGCACAGTGGTCAGGATGAAAAGACACGGCATCAGAATCGCCAGCAGATTCAGACAGGCGAGTCGAAGTTGCTCTATGTCTCGCCGGAATTGCTGGTTGGTGGTTCGCTGAATGGTCTGCTTCGTACCGTAGGGGTGCGTGCCTTCGCAATCGACGAGGCCCACTGCATCAGTCACTGGGGCCACGATTTCCGGCCGGAGTATCGACGGCTGGCGGATCTTCGCGACGTCTTTCCTCAGGCGTCCTTCCATGCCTGCACGGCGACGGCAACGCCTCAGGTGCGACAGGACATTCTCGAAGCGCTTCGTCTTTCCGATCCTGCGGTTCTGGTGGGGGATTTCGATCGTCCCAATCTCACCCTTCGAATCAGACGTCGTGAGGGCGGACGTGATCAGTTGGTCGAGGAGGTCAGGCGGCACGATGGGGAAGGCGTGATCGTCTATGCCTTGAGCAGAAAGGATACGGAGCAGATTGCTTCACGACTCTGCAAGGAGGGGCTGAAGGCCGAGCACTATCACGCCGGTCTTTCACCACGCCAGCGTGAACGGGTGCAGACCCGCTTCGCCCGTGAAGAGGTGAACATCGTCGTCGCAACGGTGGCGTTCGGGATGGGCATCGACCGCAGCAACATCCGTGCAGTCATTCATGCCTCCATGCCCCGTTCAATCGAACATTATCAGCAGGAGACCGGCCGGGCGGGACGGGATGGAGAGCCTGCTGACTGTGTGATGTTCCATTCCTATGCCGACGTCGACCGTTGGCGTCGTCTGGCAACTCGTTCCTTCGAGGAGGCGGTGGCCGAAGGTGGAGAGATCGATTCTCTTCGTGAGGATTATCGAGCCAAGGATGAACTGCTTGAAGACATGAACCGGATGGCTTCCGGCATGAGATGTCGCCATCAGTCAATCGTGACGTATTTCGGTGGTCAGTGGGATCGTGGATCCTGCAAGGCGTGTGATGTCTGTCTTGATGAGATCGAGATGCTCCCCGATGGTCAGGACGTCGCCCGGATGATCCTGTCCTGTGTTGCGCGTGTTGATCAGAACTTCGGCGTGGGTCATCTGTCGGAAGTCCTCTGCGGCAGTGAAGCACAGAGCGTGCTCAGATGGCGGCATCACGAGCTGTCGACCTGGGGTCTGTTGAAGAGATTTCACAAGAAGGAAGTCGTACATCTGATTCATCAGATGATCGACCATGGTTATCTGCATCGAACCCGGGATGATCGCCCGGTCGTCGTCTTCAGTGAGCAGTCTTCGGCGGTGATGAGAGGTGAACTGGAGATCCAGTTGATGCGCCCGCCGAAGCCCAGACGTGCCGGGCGATCCGTCACGCAGGCGGAACTGGATGAAGGGGTTGATGCAGAACTGCTTGAGAAGCTCAAGCTGAAACGAAAAGCGGTCGCGAATGAACAGGAGGTTCCAGCTTATGTCGTGTTCTCCGATCGCACGCTCAAGGCCATGGCGAAGCATCGTCCGTCAGCCCTCCGGACCATGCGGATGCTGCACGGAATAGGTGATGCCAAGCTGCAGTCCTATGCGCCGGTCTTTCTGGAAGTGATCGATTCCCATTGCGGAGATGATGATCGGGATCTGGATCTTGACTGAGAGCGCATGAAAAAACCCCCCGGCCGAAGCCGGGGGGTCTGAAGAATCAGATCACGCGATCTGCATCATTCATAGATGCAATGAGCGAGGCCGTAATCCTCGACCGTGATGGTTCCCAGGTTGTCGAAGACGGACGTGCCTTCTCCAGCCAGAGTGGAACTGATCCACAGGAACCAGCAGTCGCCGAGTCCATCACTTTCTGATGCAGCCTTGACCCAGGCAATGTTGCCATTGGCACTCAGGTCCACATCGAAGCGATGCAGCGGATAGACGCCTGCATAGACGACGTCCACGATGGCCTGAACCGGTGTCGCGGAGCTTTCAGCCAGTGCAGCACCTGGAAGGCCTGCACTGTCTTCATAGGCGCCGATTGCCAGCGTCATGTCAGGATCTTCGCAGGTTGCCCAACCACCGTTGTAGGCCAGGGTCAGGCCCCAGACACGCATGCTTGACATGCTGGTAACGGAAGTGGAGGCATAGCGGAGATAACCATAGGTGGCATCAGCTGAACCAGCGGTCCAGGCTTCTGATGGATCCAGTGGTTCCTGACCAGTCGCCGTGCAGCCCTCGTAAGGAACAGCACACTGGTAACCGGAATCGCAGGATTCACCTGCGATGTACTCGCCACCCTGAGCAGCACATGCTGATGGAGCGAAGTCGCCGATGCAGACACCGTCGACGCAGCAGGCTGCGGGATCGGCTGGTGCATAGCTCAGTGAAACGGAGTACTCATCCTGGTTGGTGCCACATGGCGTTTCGAAGCCTGCGTTGAAGTCATGGGCGACCCAGACGCAGTAGTTGTCACCTGCAGGCAGGGTCACGAGAAGTGAACCCTCGGAATTGGCTTCGGTCGTGAAGGTGGCGACGAATGCAACGGCATTCAGGTCGACGATGCCCACGAGAAGTGGACCCTGACCACCGGCTTCGACCGTGTATTCACCACCCTCTGGGTTGGAGAACAGATACCAGTCGGTATCACGGTATGTGGCATCTGTGCCATCAGCACTGCAACCAGCACAGAGGAAGGTTGATGCAGAACCACAGATGGTCTCACCGTCGGAAATATTGCCGTATACAGGTGGGTCGACATTCAGACCACCGTTGGGGTCGGCATTGGCGCCAGCCGCATCGGTATCTTCCTGACAAGGGACGCCCTCAGGGGTATCCGTTGACTCACAGCCTGCCCAGCCACAGCTGATGCTGCCGCAGGTCGTGTCAGCGCCTTGGTAGACGCCGCCGAAGGCATCACAGTCGGTTGGAACCAGACCGTCATAGCAGTCGATGTTGCCGATGCAGCAGGCACCGGGAGTTTCTGGAGTCACTTCGATCGTTGCTTCGAATGAAGCGGTGTCGTTCCAGGCATAGGAACCGAAGCGGACGATGAAGGTGTCACCAGCGGATGCTGGAATGGACAGCAATGACGTGAAGTCGGCACACTCGGCACCATCGTCATTACAGGCCAGTACCGTTCCGCCACAGCTGTCATAGACGGCGATGACCGTATCCAGTGTGGTGGCATCGCAGCTGCTGACAATCAGGTTGCCATCGACATCTGCTGTCACGCTGTACCAGAGATCCTGATAGATCTGACGTGCAGGCGTATCAGCGTCGCATGGATCGATGATGTCGCCTGAAGTCGTGGCACCGGTGTTGTCAAAGGCGACGAGGCCGCCGTTGCCGATATCCAATGCACCACTGCACTCATTGTTGTCAGGCACGGGTGGGCAGTTGCCACAGGTGCTGCTGTCGCCCTGATAGGCGCCACCGGCATTGAAGCAGTCTTCAGGTACAGCCTGGATGCAACTGGAGTCTCCGAGGCAGCAGGCGCCGGAGACGCATGTTGCACAGGAGGAACCCTGGCCAAGCCATTGGCCGGCAAGATCGCTGCAGTCAGCTTCAGTCTGATCTTCGGTGCAGCCATCCACACCGAAGCAGCAGGCGCCACTTGGGGCACAGTCTGATCCATACTGCTCGATGCAGAGCAGGAGGTCATTCACGTCAACGGTGCAGTCACCATTTGGCAATGGGGCGCAATCGCCTTGTGGGCGGGAATCGCCGTTGCCAGTCTGGCCATATGTTTCAATGATCATGAGCACGTCATCAACGCCGACAATTCCGTCGGGTACGCCGTTGGGTCCATTGACGTCAGCTTGACATGCTGGTGGAAGAGGCAGATCACATGGATCGCCTGAGCCACCGAGTACGCGGTAGGCAGCATTGCTGGCGACGGTCTGAATGGAACCGAAGCCGAAGCCGCCATTGGGATTGGCCTGCCAGCACTGGAGATCGCCGATCGTGGAGATGGCGCAGCCGGTCTGGCCGTTGGCACCGAACTCGTTGGTGGGAATCATGCTTGCCCAGACAGTGCCGACACCTATGTTCCAGGGTGCGGTTGCCTGAACCCCGAGCAGGTCGTAACCCGCCAGGCTCCAGTTGGGATCTGCGGTCGGTACGCCGGGGAAATCCTCGGATCCCAGATCGCCTGCAAGGCTGGTGCCCGCATTGTTGTAGTCGCTGTAGAAATTGGCCTGGAGTCCGGAGATCCGGTCGATGCCGGTATATCCATTCCAGCCGCTGATCACCATCTGCATGGAAGTCGCGGCCAGACCATCAGGGTTGTCAAAGTCATCCACTACACCGATGTCGTAGACGGAGAACGCCGCCTCGAAATACTGGTTGGCAAGGATGTTGGCAGGATCGATGCTGGAACCATCGTCCAGACCGATCTGATCCATAAGTGGGTTACTGCCGGCGAAGGCGGCAGTTGCGAGGCCCAATACGGCCACGCAAGCGGGTGCAGTACGCATCTTGAAGGCTCCTCTTCGAACTCTTTCTTCTTTCCCTCGGTCAGACGACCGGAGGCGTCATGGAATGACCCCTCACCGAGTGTACCGGTTGATCCTCCCGGGGCACTGGATGAGGTTGCTATTTCCACAATAGTTCACAACTGGGGGCCTTAAGAGGCTTTGTAATGGGGGTCATATCCCCGAAGGGCTTGAAATAGCAAAAAAGCCACGACCGAGGCCCTGGTGTGGGCCTCGGTCGAGACATGTTCGGATTCCACCGCAAGGTGGGGATTTTGCCACTCATGGCTGACAGCACATTGACCGCAGGAAGAAGAGGAGAGGGAGTTCCGGTCACTGACGGTCCCCAAAGCGAGGATTCCGAAGAGGGGGGATCTCGTTTCAGGATGCGGCGAGTTGTCGTGGCTCACTCGGCGGATCGGTGTACTTGTCCTTGAGTTTCTGCAGGCCTCGATACTTCCAGTTGTTGACCGTGGAGACGGGAACACCCATCGATTCGGCAGCTTCCTGGTAGCTGAGACCTTCGCAGATCACAAGGCGTACGGCATCGGCTTCTCTTGGAGTGAGATGGGCCAGATGTCGTTCCAATTCGCCTCGATCGATTTCGATGACCGGAGCTTCGGGCCTTCGAGCGGTCGTTGGAGCCAGATCTTCAGCTGACTCGAGGAAGCGATTGAAACGCTGGTTCTTGTTGTAGCGTCGCTTGATGAGATTGTCGGCGATCTTGATCAGGTATGAGACATTGACCTGGATCTGTGGAAGACGTTCGAGCTTGAGCAGTCGGGTGAAGACTTCCTGGGCGATGTCTTCAGCTGCATCAGCTGAAAGCGATCGACGAGAGAAGCAGTAGACCCGGTGGTAATACTGTTCAAAGAGGTCAAGGACGATGGTTGCACGGGATTCTTGTGGCGACACGACCGGACTCCTCAGGGGTGTACTCATGCAACAGGTCGTGGTTGCAGTGAGCTTCAGGGTTGAGGACGCCATCGCTTTCATAGCAATGGCGAGGGACAGACAGTCCACCCACAGGGCCGCAGGTGGACGAAAAGTTGAGTCCTGCTGGGCCGAACATCACCCTTCAGGATCATCTGTATCCACTGTTGGCAACCCGACCGGGGGGATCCTGAGGTCGGGCCAAGGGAGATAATTCCCTGGCGAGCAATGGTTTTCAGATAATCTGAGAACTGGGTGATATAGGTAACATTCGGGCACGGAGGGCTCCAGGTTTCAGGAGGATCACAACAAGCGTTCCTCCACCCCCCACTATGGGTCTTCCCGGGGCGTGTGTGCCGATAGATGAAATTCTCGGTAATTCTTCTGAAAGATCCGATCACTTCGTGCAGAAGTGCCATTTAAAGGGCTTGGCGAGTCGATGCTTGAATTTCTCTGGTTGCATTTATTGTTGGTGGCAGGGGGCCTTCTGGGCGGTCTCGGGCTGCTGCTTCTGATTCGAGATCCTCGCCGAAGGACCCATACCCTCAAATGGGCGATTGTCATCATTCTCGCGCCGTACATCGGAATTCCGCTCTATCTCATGATCGGGACTCGCCGGATCAGCAAGACGATCCGCGCCAAGGGTCTCATCAAGCTCACGACCATGGAGCATCCTGATCATGAGGTCCACGGCGTGGGACGTTCTGTTGGCCAACTGCTGCGTGGCATGGACATGCCTCGGTTGACCACTGGTCATCAGTTCAAGTTGCTGCCCGATGGCATCACGACCTATGAAGCCTGGATCAACCGGATCCAGCAGGCTCAGAAAACCATTGAAATCGAAACCTATGTCTTCAAGATGGATGACACAGGCCGTGCGATTCGCGATGCACTGGTAGAGCAAGCGAAGGCCGGTGTCGAGGTGCGGGTTCTCATTGATTCTCTGGGATCCCATTCCACCAAGAAGCGGTTCATGCAACCGCTGGTCGACGCCGGTGGTGAAGTGTCCTGGTTCATTCCGGTCATTCATAATCCCTGGAAAGCTTCAGGCGATACCAGAAACCATCGCAAGATCGCACTCTTCGACCGGACGCATGTGATTGCCGGCGGCAGCAACATCGGAGAGGAATACATCGGGCCTGTCGAGGTCAAGGATCGCTGGCTCGATCTGAACTTCGAGCTGCAGGGCCCGGCCGTCCAGAGCTATTTCGACGTCTTTCGAAGTGACTGGGCCTTTGCCAGCGGCAGGAAGATCAACACGCCGCCGGAACCGACTACGGAAGCCGTGGGTGATTCTCTGGCTCATGTCCTTCCTTCGGGTGTCGATGTGCCTGGTGACGTGCTGTACAACGCATTGGTGACCGCGGTCTACGAAGCTCGCGAGCGGCTGTGGATCACCACGCCCTACTTCGTGCCAGATGAACCACTCACCCGTGCGTTGGCACTGGCGGCACGTCGGGGGATCGATCTCCGCATCATCATTCCGGATGTCTCCAATCAGCACCTGGCTGATCTTGGTCGAGGATCAAGTGTCCGTGAGATCGCCGAGTGGGGTGGTCGGATCATCCGCTATACCGGTGGCATGTTCCATACCAAGACCGTGGTCGCGGACGACTCCTGGGCCCTGGTGGGTTCCATGAACACGGACCGTCGCAGTCTGTTCCTGAACTTCGAAGTGATGCTGGGGGTCTATCGTCGCGAGGATGTCCAGGCCATCGCCGAATGGAACGAGCGATTGATGTCACCATGCGAAGAAGGGGCTCGACCCGTGACCATGCGAGGCCGTGCCTGGGAATCCATGGTTCGTCTGCTGGCCCCGGAACTCTGAGAACTGGATTTTCCCGCCCCGATCTTCGTTTGAATTGTCATACTGACGCCCCGATACACCTTAGATCGCAGGAGCACACGCGATGTATTCAATGGCCATTCTTGGCGCAGGCATGGTTGGATCAGTCATGGCAGAGGACCTTGGGGCCGACGAAGGTCGCCGGGTTGCGATCGTCGATGTCTCGAAGGATCGTCTGGCTCATGTCGATGCCCGGACACCCGACAACGTCGAGACGATTCACGGCAATTGTGGCGAAGCCTCCGTCATCAAGTCGTTGACCGACGAGTTCGACATGATCATCGGTGCGCTGCCCAGTCGTTTCGGGTTCAAGGCGCTGGAGCGGGTCATCAAGGCCGGCAAACCCTACTGCGACATTTCCTTCATGCCGGAGGATGCCTGGGAACTCGATCAGTTGGCGGTTGATGCCGGTGTCGTGGCGCTGGTCGACTGTGGCGTGGCACCCGGCATGAGCAATCTGCTGGCAGGACTCGCCGCGCATCTGCTTTCGCCATGCCACAACATCGACATCGCAGTGGGTGGCATTCCGCGTGATCCCAAGCCGCCGTGGAACTACAAGGCCGGTTTCAGTCCGTACGACGTCATCGAGGAATACCTCCGTCCATCGCGCATCGTCGAAGACGGTCAGATGGTAATCAAGGAAGCCTTGAGTGAACCGGAGCTGCTGGAGTTCGAGGAACTGGGAACACTCGAAGCCTTCAACACCGATGGACTTCGCAGTCTTGCGGAAACCGTGAAGGTTCCCAACATGCGTGAACGCACCATGCGTTGGCCGGGCCATCGTGAGCTGGCGCTGGCCATGCGTGAAGCGGGTCTGCTGGATGAAGAACCAGTCGAAGTCAATGGTGTGCGCGTCGTTCCACGGGACGTCACCTGTCATCAGTTGTTCAAGGCCTGGACCTATGAACAGGGTGAAGCGGATCTGACCGTGATGCGTGTCACCGGTGATGGTGATCTCGACGGCCAGCCAACCCGTCTGACGTGGGATCTTCTGGACTACTACGATCCGAAGCAGGATCAGACCAGCATGGCTCGGACCACCGCGTTCCCGTGCACGATCTGCGCCCGCATGATCGAGTCGGGTGTCATCAATGAGCCGGGCGTGTATGCACCGGAGCGACTGGCCGATCGTGATGAGGTGCTGCAGGAACTGTTGAAGGGTCTGCAGGATCGTGGCGTGATCTACCGCCATACGCAGGAACCACTGTCCTGAACCGGGACTGATCAGGCGAAGCGTCTGACATCCATCTTGTCGACCCAGTCCGGTACGGCTTCGCCATCGATGTACTGGCCAACCAGTTTGGCGGTACCCGGACCGAGGGTGACGCCCATCATGGCATGGCCGGTGGCAAGATACGCCTGCTCCAGACCGGGCACGGGTCCGATGACGGGGAGACCATCGGCGGTACAGGGTCGCAGTCCGTTCCATTCCGAGTGGCGTTTGGCGTGTTCGATTTCAGGAAGGTAGCGACAGGATGCTTCGGGGAGCATGTCCAGTCGTCGCTGCACCATGCGATCGTTGATGCCCGAGAGTTCAAGGGTTCCGGCGAGCCGCACCAGATCGCCCATCGGATTCACCACCACACAGGCTTCACTGAGAACCGAGGCGATCTTCGGCGGTTGCTTCATCTCGACCATGAGGTGATAGCCCTTGGCGGCCTGCATCGGAACGCGAATGTTCAGATCACGGGCCAGACCGCTGCTCCAGATTCCGGCGGTGACCAGCAGGGTGTCACCTTCGATTCGTTCGCCATCCTCGAGTTCAATGGACTGGAACCGTGCGGCGGAATGATGCAGGTGTTTGACACGTACGCCGGTTCGCAGGTGTCCGCCTTCATCCTTGATTCGGTCCGCCAGATGCAGCAGGAGATCATCGGGTCTGGCGACGATGCCTTCATGATGGAACAATCCACCCAGAACGCTGTCGTTCCAGCTTGGATCATCCTGTCGAAGCTGGTCACCGGTCTTCATCTCGACTTCGAATCCGGCCTTGGTCAGCCGGGCTTCTTCCTCAAGCAGATGTTCCCGTCCGGCTTCGGTTCGCACGACTTCGGCGAAGCCCACCGGATCAAGTGCCTGCGGGCATTCCTCGAGCAGTGGTCCGAAGCAGTCGCGGCTCTGTCGCGAGAAGCGGTCCAGTACGTCGCTGGTCATGGCGTAATGGGCCGGTCGACAGGCGCGGCGGAAGGACAGCAGCCACTTCATCAGGGAGAGGCTCGGTCGCGGGGGTATATATAAAGGACTGCGGCGATCGACCATCATGCGGATCGCCTTGGAGGCGACCTCGGGCGTGGGGATCGGTGCGTGGCCGGGCGAGATCACGCCGGCGTTGCCGGTGGAGGCGGAGTTGCTCAGGTCGCCGGCTTCCAGAATCGTGACGCCATGGCCACGACGCAGCAGTTCCCGGCCGCTGAGCAGCCCGATGATGCCTCCGCCGATGATGATGATGTGATCGTTCACGTCAGTTTCCGTGGGAGCATGCTACACCTCCCGGGGCCTGTTAAGGTGCATCAGTTCCAAGGGAGATCAGCCATGAGCATTCGATTGGGCATCATTGGTGCAGGGGGTATCGGGCAGGTTCATGCCCAGGCAGCCAGCGACGCGGGTCATCCCGCGAAGGTGCTGTGCGATCTGGATCAGGCCCGTGCCGAGGAAGCGGCCAAGCCGTGGGGCGCCGAAGCCATGACCGATGTGGATGCGATGCTCGCCAGAGATGATCTGGATGCGATCGTCGTGGCCTTGCCCAACTGTCTACATGCACCGATGGCCTGCCGCGCCCTGGAGGCTGGCAAGCATGTTCTGCTGGAGAAGCCCATGGCGATGAACGTCGCCGAATGCCAAGACGTGATCAAGGCGCGTGATGCAGCGGATCGTCTGCTGCAGGTCGGTTTCGTGTGTCGATTCGCGGCCCCGGTTCAGGCGGCCCAGCAGTTCATCGATTCCGGTCGTCTGGGTCGGATCTATCACGTCCGTGCCGCGATGTATCGTCGGCGTGGTATTCCCGGTCTGGGCCGTTGGTTCACCACCAGAGAACAGTCCGGTGGCGGGGTGATGATCGATCTGGGTCCACACCTCGTGGATCTGGCTTTGCATCTGACGGGACGACCTCAGGTCGTGTCCGCCAATGCCGTGGCCACCAGCATCTTCGGTTCACCGCTGTATGAATACCGGTTCACCAACATGTGGGCGGGTCCGCCCAATCCTGATGGCAAGTTCGACGTCGAGGATGGCGCATCGGTTCAGCTTCGTTGTGCCGATGGTCTGTCCATCTCGCTGGAGATGGCCTGGGCCTCTCATCTTCCTGATGGCACCTTGCCTGACGGCGTGACGCTCTTCGGTGAAAAGGGTGCGATGCATTTCGACATGTGGGGTGATCACCTCATGATCGGTACCGAGATGGATGGCGAACTGGTTGATGTGAAGCACACGGTTCCCGAGGGTGAAGGTTGGGGCACCGCCTTCCAGCGGGAGCATGAGAACTTCGCCTCCAACTGCACGTCCAGCACGGCCCCGACGGCTTCCGCCGAGAATGGTCGGGATGTGCAGTCCGTGTTGACGGCGATGTATGCCTCGGTCGATTCCGGTTCCACCGCTCTGGTTGCGGACTGATCCGCTTCAGGTCCTGAGCATGACGATCACGTCGTAGACGACGTGCGCGATCACGACGATGCCGAATCCCCGGGCGACGTAGACGAATCCCAGGAACAGTCCCGCCAGCGCCGTGAAGACGATCGCCTGCGTACTCATGTTGGCCGGGTCGTGATACCAGGCGAAGGCGGCCGCGGAAAGCACCACCGCGATCAGCAGACCGACGTGATGTTTCAGGCCGGCGATATCCACCAGCACCGTATGGATGAAGGCGATGAGGATCATCCTGAAGACGAGTTCCTCATAGAGTCCCGCGGCGATGCTCAGCACGATCCGCTGCATCCAGGGCAGGGTCTGGACCACTTCGTTCACAGCGCCGGCCGCCAGTGGTGACGCCAGCAGGAAGCGGCTCATCACGAACAGTGGCAGGGCCATCGCGATGCCTTCGACATACATCCAGGCAATGGTCTGGGGTCTGGTCTTCCAGGAGGCTCGTGAAAAAGACTGCCACACCAGCAGCACGACGACGGTGAGGATGCCGCCCAGTGACAGCAGCACGGGTGGGGGAAGCGCCAATGAACTGAAGACATCCAGCAGTCGTCGATGCGCCGTGACCTGAACCATCGGGACCGACTCGGGCCACATCGCCAGTCCGATCTCGCAGGCGATGATCAGTGGCAGCAGTGCCAGCAGGATGATCCAGGGTCGATGCGATTCCTCCCAGTACGACTCGTGTCGTCCTCGCGCGGGTTGTCCCATGGGGGGACGAAGTCTGGTTGTGGAATCGGGTGTCATGGTTGATCGTGATTATGCCATTGGATCCGGATCAGGTGCCGGCCACAAAAAAACAGGGCTGCGAACAGCCCTGTTGATTCGACGAATCGATGACCACAAAAAAGGGGGGAAGTGGCCACCCGGTGTCCGCCGAGCTGATGCTCCAGACACTGGGGGAGGGGGTCGTGTGTGGAGCAGTCATTCAGTTGCAGGTCAGTCGGCCTCAGGCCTTCTGCTTCAGATCACGAAGTCGACGCGAGAGACGGCTCTTGCAGCGAGCGGCCTTGTTGCGATGCATCGTGCTGGTGGTGGAGATACGGTCGTACTGCTTCTGGCATTCCTTGAAGGCTGCTTCAGCTGCGGGCACATCCTCGGACTGGATGGCTTCCAGGAAGGTATCTACCTGCGTCTTGATGATTCGCTTGCGCCAGCGGTTGCGTGCGCGGCGGTTCTCATCCTGACGAATCTGCTTTTTCCTGGCCTGTGTATTTGGCACGAGCTCATCTCCACGCCGGGGCCTTCTGGGCACCCGGAAATCTCAAGTCGGGCAGTATCTCAGAATCCGGCCTCTGGATCAAGGCCTGAGCCGATTTCCCCTCCATCAGACGGGTTATGGGGCCTTTTCAGTCCCTACAGGAGTGGTCCTCGGAGCCTCGGCAACGGGTCCTTTCGGGCTCTTTTGGCCCATTCAAGGCGGTCCTTGGCTTGTGAACTGACCCCCAATCCTGATACCCTGCTCCGCTACGCCGGGGCTTGCCCCGGGCGTCCATACCTCGCGGGTATAGCTCAATTGGATAGAGCATCGGTCTACGAAACCGAAGGTTCCAGGTTCGAATCCTGGTACCCGCGTTCTGGTGCGCTCAGGGGCGTTCAGAGCCGGATTCATCTTGGCTTGATGACCAGAAACACGCTCAGAGGCGCACCCAAGTGCCTC
>PBAY01000032.1 GCA_002717655.1 Phycisphaerae bacterium
GAGAGCAACCAGGTCAATCCACACCTGACTGGGATGAGTTCTTCGATGAATGGTGGGAACTGACTACGCACCAGGAACACATCGGAATGGAATATGCCCAATATCCCAACGCCTTCGAGGGTGCCAGGAAGTTCGCCAGCGGCGAGTACAAATCCTGATCGATTGAGCCATGCTTCTATAACGTCCTGTTGCGCCTCACCCCTTCGGGAGGAGGGGGTGGGACGGGATACCGACCTGCTCGACGGCTTCGCTATTCTTCTCCACATGAACACCACTCCCAATACAAACGACTCGAACCATCCCCATCAGGACAGCCTGGGACGCAACGTCTACAGCGGCGGCCGGTGGGCCAAAGTCATCGGGTTCAGTCTGCTGTTCGGGTTCGGCTCCTCGCTGGTCCTTCGAACAGACGAGTCCGGGGTCATGTTCAGCGTGCTGGTCGGAACTGGCATGAGCCTCATCGCGATGATCTACTTCATCGTGAAGAAAGGCAACTCGAAGATCAACAACAGCGCCTGAGCTTATTCAGATTACCTGAGTCCGAACAAGTTCCTATCATGGACCGCATGACCATCCGAACTTCCATCGTTCCCGGACTCTTCACGGCCCTGCTCGTCGTCCTTGGTGGCTGCTCCCCGCAGTTCAAGCCCACTGACCTTGACGGAACATGGATCGGACAGGACCACACGATCAACTCCCGTGGCAAGTCACTCACTACGAAACAGATCACCCTCAACGTAGACAGCGATGGACTCATCACCGGAGAGACGACCTGGACCCTCGTAGAAGGCCCCGGCGGTAATCACAACGACAAACCGGTCACCAGTGATGCAGAAGAAGTCATGGGCGCATTCGATGCCAGTACCGGTGAGTTCTATCTCGTCGAGACCCGTGAAAATGGCATGTGGCATGGACGCATGCTGTCCAAGGATCGCCTTCGAGCCTTTCTCGTCCAGACTGGCGAGAAGCCGGTCGTCGCAACCGTTGAACTTGAACGTCAATTCGACTGATCAACTCGCCCCGGCGTAGTACTTCAGATAGATGTCGCGGATCACCTGCTGCTGACGAGGGGTGAAGGTAATTCCAACCAACCCCGCTGCCGTCGCATCGATATCCTGAATCCACTTGAGATCATTGGGCTTCAGACGCTCGCGATTCTCCAGCAGCACCTCGACCATGTCGGCCTCATTTTCGGCACGCCCCCGCCGCGCCTGCTCCAACTGCTCCTCACGAATCTGTTCCGCGGATCGTGTCGCACTTCGTTCCGCATAGCGGTTGTACCTCGCCCGGAACTCCGGGGACATCACCCGCTGCAGTTCGGACTGATCGCTTCGGGGCAGTTCATGGATGAACTTGAACTGATCTTCCTCCAGTTCCAAAGCCTTGATCGCCTCAACCAGTTGCTTGGCTCGACTATTCATCGACCTGGGCCGACTCCGCCCCACCATGCAATCGTCTGTGACGTGCCAGACCGGCCGCGACCAACTGACGCGTGAACCCCTCATGCCCTTCCGGATCCAGTGACAGGCAGATATCCGCACTGCCATAGTCCTTGGGTGGGTAATAGACACCACAGTTGGCATTGATTTCCAGCATGTACGGCGTCCCGGTCTTGTCGACCCGGATATCACATCGCCCGAAACTGGCCGCCTTGAGCTCGACGAAGAATCTCGCACATTCATCACGAAGACGCTGCGCCAGAACCGGATCCTCCACCGGGAAGGATGACAACCCCTCGTACTCGACCCATTTCAGATCGGAATGCTTGAAGCTCTCGCCCTCGGGGAACTTGTACTGGGCCGGCGTGTAGGTCTTGGGGTTCATGGGATCATCGGGATTCTCAGCCACGAGCACCGTGCACTCCGTGCCATCGATGTACTCCTCGATCAACGCCGCACCATGTCGCGACATGATCTTCTTTGCCTGAATACGAAGCCCCTCTGGCGTTCGAACTCGTGAACGACGACTGAGATCGACACTGGCATAACTGCTGTAGTGCTTTACGAACAAGGGAAACTTGAGTTCCTGAGCAGCACGCTCCACGTCTTCCTCGTTCTGGGCCACGACATAGTTTGGCGTAGCGATGCCAAGACGCTGACACGCCTCCTTCATCTCCACGCGAGTCGGCTCATAGCACTCGGAACAGGCTCCGGCGAATGGCACGCCTCGCTCTTCCATCTTGAGAATGACCTCGATACCCGGGATGTCCTGATCAGCAGCACCATCACAGAGGTTGAAGAAGAGATCGAACTCGCCGGAATCAATCAGCGCTTCGACCTGCTTGACCGAATTATCCTTCCCTTCGAGGACCGCGACATGCCACTGTGCTTCGGGCATGAATGGCCGTGGATCACATGGCCAGTCGTCTTCCGGAAAGGGAACCGCATCCAGATCCTGAGTTGTCAGCAGACAGATACGCAATGCAACACTCCATCAGGCCTTGCCAAGCACATACTGTAGCACTCGGCATCCAGAACGGCAGGTTGCAGCACCTCCAACGCGATTTCGGCCTCATATCTAATCCGCGATTTCAACGACTCAACCCTCCGATTTACCCTTGACCGGAAATCACAACATGAGACCATAGTGTGATCGAAACAGGGTGTGATCGAGGCGCCACCACTGCCGCCTCCTGGGAAGACAAGATGAACGTTCGCATGATTTCATCACTCCGGATGATTGCCATCACCATGACGCTGGCCAGTATTGGCTTGATCACCCTGGAACTTGAAGCCAGAGCCAATACCGGCACCCCAACCCCACCCTGGGGCGAAAATGGCTGGAAGATGCCCGTGGACCTCACACCGGAGGCCAGTGAAGAAGACTGGCTGCGATTCGGCTGGGACAGCTTCATTGCGATGAACTGGCCTCACAAGGTCGGCGGTCTCAACGGTGAGCCTGACAAGGACAGTTCAATTCAGGAAAACGACTGGACTGACCAGAGCATCAGCCCGGTCTGGTTCACCTACAACAACAAAAGACAGCTGTTCCAGAAGTTCGCCTTGGATCCCGGCGATTGGAACAACCCCAACTTTCCAAAGATCACCCGCTCGTACGCAGGGCTTGACTATCCAGTATTCGGAGCCTCCGCGATGGCCTCGACATTGGACGCCTCAATCAAGGATCTCTTCGATGAAGCATTCGTCGACAATCCATTGCTTGATCAGAATGGGCGGCTCGTACTTTTTGAGATCTACGTCAACCAGTCCTTCTGGCAGTATGCCCATCTTTCCGGCTACTACGACGCACAGGTGCAGATGAGCAAGTTCGAAAATGGCGTCTCCAAGCCTGCCCCTGACAACTTCGTTGGATTTCCGGAGACTGGAGCGGTCGACAATCCGGGCCTTTTCGGACAACCACTGCCTGATTATGCCCAGCAAGGCGCCATGTCGGTGAAGGTTTCCTGGCGGCAACTCACCGTTGATGAATACAACAGCGGTCGATACTTCACCAAACTGGTCTATTACGACAACAACCAGACTGAAGAACCAATCTGCACGAACCAAAGTGACCCGGGGGCACCGATTCCTGTTGGACTCGTGGGCATGCACATCCTTCGACTCACCCCGGTAACCGGACATACCTGGTTCTGGTCCTCGTTCGAACAAGTCGACAATGTCACCACCGACCAGCCTGACGGCCCCTCGTTCAATCCCGGCCCCGATTCGACCTGCTCCCCTCCATATGTTGGTGGCTATACCTGCGTCGAAACCTGTGAAGATGCCGGTGAAGGACTTCAGGATGACAGCTGCGCACCAGAGCCGGTCACCACTGAAAGCTATGAAGACGGTGTCTGCGTTGCCATGACCGACAATATCTCGAACATCTCGAGAGTGAGCACGACTTCACTGACCCCAGAGATTCAGGCGGTCAATTCCGAATACCAACAGGCCCTGGCGGGCACCCCATGGCAGTATTACGAACAGCTGAACACCCTTCAGCCAGGTGATTCAGAGTGCTATGTGCCCCCATTCAACAACAATGCAACGACGCAATGCAATACCTGTGACATGACCAATACGACCATGGAGTCGTACACCCAGATCAACTTCCCCAGCAACTACTACGACAGCGGGAATGGAAGAATCGCACCATCTACGGTTGGCAATGCAATGAACTGCATCAACTGCCATGCACTGGCCAAACCGCAAGGGGCAGCGGTCTACAAGATCAATCCACAGAATGAATACGATCCCGTTCTCCCTGATGATTACCCGGATGACTGGGACGGGCTGCCCGTGAGCAACCACTATCAGGTGTTCACCTTCCTGCTCAATCAAGCCCAGAACTCATGCCCTTCTGATCTGGACCTCTACGGATCAACCGACATCGCCGACCTTCTTCATATCATGGAGAACTGGGGCGTCTGTGACGGGTACTGCCCAGGCGATCTTGATGACAACGGTGCCATCGGAATCCTTGATCTACTTCGTGTTCTTGATCGATGGGGTGATTGCGACTATTGAAGATGGATCATCTTCCGAAGAATAGACTGGATGCAGTCCACCTCTTCTGCGCAACGATCACTCACACCAACCAGCCCGGTATAACCATGAATCAAGTCGGGGGCGATCTGCACCTGTACTGGAACCGATGCGTCCTGCAGCCTCAAGGCATAGGCCAGACCTTCGTCATATAGCGGGTCATGCGAAGCAAGCGTGATCAGTGCAGGAGGCAAATTCTCCAGAGATTCCGCCTTGATCGGACAGGCGAGTGGATCGGATCGCATGGCATGATCCGGACAGTAGTGATCCCAGAACCATTCCATCCCGCTTCGTTCAAGCAACTTGCCTTCTCCCTGATCGACCATGCTGCCTCGCTCAAAATCAGCGTCGGTGACTGGATAGACCAGATACTGACAGGAAAGCTAAGGGCCACCTTCATCACGAAACACGATGGCACAGGCCGCGGCGAGATTCCCGCCAGCACTATCTCCTCCAATGGCAAGCGGTGCACCACTGGTTCCACCAAGTTCTTCAGCATGGTCAGCGGCCCACCGAACTGCGGCCAGACAATCATCGACTGGAATCGGAAACTTGAACTCCGGCGCAAGACGGTATTCAACTGAAAGAACCACGCAGTTGCATGCCGTTGCAAGACGCCTCATTCCTGAATCAGCACTTTCAAGATCACCAAGAACCCATCCTCCACCATGGAAGTACACCAGGATCGGCAACGGCGTTAGTGAATCGGGGTCATAAGCCCGACAACAGATCGAACCACCTTCGACCGGGACATGATGATCCCTGATGGAATCAACCGCCACAGGCGATGGGTCCGGCTGAAACAATTCCTTTTCCCAGTCCCGGGCCTCCTGAGGCGTCATGTCGATGAGCCCCTTGTGCCCTGATCCATAGAAGTCATCAAGCAGCTTCTGAAGCTGGACATCGACTGGTTGAATACTCGGTTGTTCCATGGACCTGATTCCAAAGAAATGACATCATCATGGCACCCCGACCTGAGGCACACCTCTCAACCTTGAAGTCTGGAGCTTGATGCACCAGATTCAAGTTGGCACATGATTGCAGGAATTCCTGATCCACAGGTTTGTGAACACATCAAAATCCACTCTTGTACGGACGGACCAAGGGCAAATTGTCCTCTTCTTGAACTGAACAAGATTCGAACTGGGCTGGATAATGCGGAGGATAGGCTGGCCTGAAATGCCCTAAATCAAGATGTCCCAACAGCCGGCCTGGCGTTTTTCATGGATTACCAACTGTAGGAGGCTCATCTCAAAGCTGAATTGCTACGATCTCCACCAATCTTGAACATCTTGTCAATTGATTCCGGAGGCTCGCTCATGAATCGCATCACTCGACTTGTCAGAACAACCACTGCCCCATCCGGCTGGAAAGCACTTTCAGCCAGTACGGCCATCGCCTGCGGATTCGGGCTGACCACAATCGCCATGTCTACTCCTGCCACGGCTCAGGAACGAACTCAAGAAGTGCGTGGCGCCCAGTTCCCAACCGCCGAAAGCATGAAGGCTGGCGTGAATTCCGAAGTGAAGGCAGGAATGCTGACGCAGGAACAGGCAGACATGATTCTTCGTGTTCACGCCCGACTCCTGAAAGGGATCGAAAGTGGTGCGATCAGCAACTCGAAAGCACTCGGCATGCTCGGCGAGCAATCCATCTCCATCTACCAGAATGGAAGAATGCAGGAACATATCCCAAGCCAAAGCGAGGCCAGGGAAACCCTCACCAAGAAGGACTATGACGAAGCCTTCGAGAAGATGAAGGGTATGGTTCAGGCGGGCGAGATCACCCGCGAGCAGATGTCACAACGTCTTGATCGTATGCAGAAGATGATGGCCCAGCCCAAGACCATCACACAGAAGGAATATGACGAAGCCGTTTCCAAAATGACTGAGATGGTCAAGTCTGGCAAGATCACCCGTGAACAGATGGGACAACGTCTTGATCGCATGCAGAAGATGATGGCCCAGCCCAAGACCATCACCCAGAAGGAATACGACGAAGCCGTTGCCAAGATGACAGAGATGGTCAAGACGGGCGAGATCACCCGCAAACAGATGGGACAGCGTCTTGATCGCATGAAGAAGATGATGGCCCCGTCCAAGACCTATACCCAGAAGGAATACGACGAAGCGGCTGCCAAGATGACAGAGATGGTCAAGGCCGGCGAAATCACCCGCGAGCAGATGCAGCAGCGTCTGGATCGCATGAAGAAGGTCATAGTCAGGACCGTCACTCAGAAGGACTATGACGAGGCCTTTGAGAAGATGAAGGGCATGGTTGCAACCGGCGAGATCACCCGTGAGCAGATGACACAACGTCTTGATCGCATGAAGAAGGCTATGGCCAAGACCAAGACGTACACACGGCAAGACTACGCCAAGGCTCAGGCTGACATGCAGAAGATGGTTGATGAAGGCAAGATCACTGAAGATCAGATGAAGCAACGACTCAGCAGAATGCGTCAAGCCATCGGCCGTGACAAGGCTCAGCCAAAGAAAGAGGAAGCTACTCCTCGAGCACAGTATGACCGCATGAAGCAACGTCTTGACATGGCCGTCGAGTCAGGTCGCCTGACTCAGGAAGAAGCCGACAAAATGCTGATGGATTTCCGCAAGGAACTTGGCCGTTCACGCGGGCGCTGAATTGGCCCTAACTGAGCCTCGAAGATATTCGACGCCCCTTCAGGAATTCCTGAAGGGGCGTTTTCATTTGCTTTGAGACAGCCATGATCAACTGATGATCCGACGCTTCTGCTGCAGATAGTCCCACAGCACGAATCGATCCAGATCATGACCTGCAGTGAAGATGACACGACCTCGGGTGGCTTCCGCGATTCGATGCGCAAAGGCGATGTCTTCAGAATCCTGACTCCAACTGGGCACCAGGAACATGTTGATGGTAATTCCATCCCTTGCACAGCGATGAGCTTCACGCATTGTCGCCTCTTCCGTAAGTGGATCAGGTGGGTACAGCAGATAGAGCTGTTCACCCTCATAATGCGCCGTCGGAAGTCCATCCGTGATCAGCATGATCTGACGATTCGGAGTGTCCTGGGAAGCCAGCATCTTGCGTGCAAGTGACAGTGATGCCTGAATGTTCGTGAAATGCGGATGCACCATCATTTCCGAGACATCCGGATTGGACATGTCCACGCGAAGGCGGACGAAGGGATCCCGGATGGTGACCGGTTTGGGCATCATCTCGGGAAGCTCTGAAACATGTCTCAGCTTGGCGAAACTGTACATTTCGATCAAGGACAGAAAGTCGCCCGGATACTCCCGTCGGATCAGACCATCCAAGGCCAGCGCCATCTTCTTGCAGACCACATACTGTCCACCGGATCGCATCGATCCGGACATGTCCATTACGACCGCGGTGGCCGCCTTGGGCGTATTGCGAGTGAGATGAATCTCGATGTCTTCGGCACCGATACCAAATGAACGCGCTTCCGCCCCACTGCGAATCGCAGCATTGGTGATGGTCTGGGAGACATCGAGATGAGCTACGGAATCACCGAACTCGTAGGGACGGCTTCTGGCCATCTCCACCGGACCTTCTCCCACCACGGGACCATCGTGACGACCGGTACGAGACGCCTCCAGTTCACTGAAGATCTCATCAAGGAGCTTCCCCTGAATGGTTCTCAGGGCTCCGGGTCCAAGCTGGTAGCCCTCCGGCCCCCGTTCCAGACCGGCTTCTTCTGCGCGTTCCTGCAACATTTCCTGGATCTGGGACTGCATGCCACGAAGCTCATCGACATCCGCTTCATCGACGAATTCACGAAGCTTGTCCAGATCGATGATTCCCACCTTGGCGTTCTTGCGGGCTTCACGAAGCTGCTCAAGCAGTTCATCGATCTGCTCAAGCATGTCCTTTGTATCAATGGCTTCCTCGATTGAAAGTTTCGTTCGCCCCGTAAATGAATAGTTCGTGATCAGTTGTTCGATTTCAAGCTTGGAGCCAAGTGTGGCGATCAACCGCATCAATGGACCGCTCAATTCGCTCTTCTCACCACCCACCTGGTACCAGACACGCTCCAATACAGGTATGGATTCGGCATCGACCGCCCGCTGAAGTACATGCTGCATCATTTCAGTCGGGGGCTCGATCTGATCCACCGCTTCGCCATAGGCCGTATCAGCATCATCAAAGGCAGGCATCGGGTCGAAGGTCTCGAGAATACGACGACGCCGTTCTTCGAGCAGCGCGATCAAGGCATCGATGCTGGGCCCGAGTCCCTTGATCTGAGACGGATCGATTTCGATGGCATCCGCAAGCTCCTCATCAGTGAGCGGGCGATAGCTTCCGTAATGCATCAGGTGATCCATGGCAGATTCAAGCACGCCATCGGAATCCCCCGCCTGATGTGGCGGAGGAAATCGCTTTGGGTCATATCCCAGATAGCTGTGAATGATCCCGCCAGGCTTCATGGGTGGCTTGGAATCAGATGACATATTCCAGACGCCCATGACGTTGCCCGCGACTGATACGGTCGGTAGCCCAGAGACCGGCAAGGATGAACTCGACGCAACTGGCCCGCACTGCCGGATCATCCGCCGCATTGACTTCGAACGCCTTCTCCCACGCCGGAGGAACACGCTTGAGTGCCTCCATGTAATGCGAGCTTGGCATCAGATCACCTACCTCGATCCGCACACCTTCGGCAAACAGCTCGGAGATCTCGCCGAGCCCATGCTCGTCGACATACTCCTCGAACACCACGGCAATCGCTTTGGACAGAATCGCATCCAGAACCTGATGCTCATCCATCTGATGCGTACCCATCATGTCCAGCTCCAGTTTGCCCAGAGCAGAGCCATGACAATGAGCCAGATCACTGATGCGTGGAACAGCTGGTGATGATTCGCCCTCTGAAGCAAGGATGATGGCTCGACGACGAGCACTGGCGATCATCGTCTTGTAGTTGGCGATGCTGAATCTGGCGGAAACTCCCGAATCCTGATCCACCCATTTGCTTGAACGAGCTTCGATCGCCATCTGCTCCACGATCTCCGCCATGAACCGTGGAACCAGAACCGGATACTCCGGGTCGGCTTCCAGCACTCCATCTTCGATCGCCTGTTCGCGGGTGATCTGTATTCCCAGATCACGGTCCTGAGGATAGTGCGTGACGATCGTCGTCCCGATGCGATCCTTCAACTGGGGAATCACTTTCCCCGATCGGTTGTAGGTGGCTGGGTTGGCGCTGAACAGAACACAGACATCAAGATCGAACGAGACCGGATAGCCGCGGATCTGCACATCACGTTCCTCAAGAATGTTGAACAGACCAACCTGGACCAGATCATCCAGATCAGGCAGTTCATTCATGGCGAAGAGACCTCGATGCATCCGGGGAATCAGACCGAAGCTCAAGGCCTCTTCCGTGTTCAGGCTTGCACCTTCTGAAAGAATCTTGGCTGGATCGATCTCACCGATGATGTCCGCGAACTTGGTCCCCGGTGCGAGTCGCTCGGCATAGCGATCATCGCGATGCCACCAGGCGATGGGCACTTCCTCAGGACTTCGCTGCGACACCATTTCACGCCCTGCCCGGGTGATGGGTGCCATCGGATCCTCATGCACCGGACAGCCTGGAAGATCGATATAGGGAATCCATTCATCAAGAAAGCCGACCATGAGTCTCATGAGACGGCTTTTGGCCTGCCCCTTCTCTCCGAGAAACAGTAGATCATGACCAGCAAGGATGCCGTTTACGACCTCCGGGATGACCGTGTGCTCGTAACCAACCACACCCGGAAAGAGAGGCGATCCAGATTGCATCGCTTGAATCAGATTGCTTCGCAGCTCGTGCTTGACTCCTCGCGAAGTCCAGCCAGTTGATTGAAGTTCAGCAAGATTCATAGGTCGAACGGCAGTCATATTGAGGCTCATGATGGCACCTTGATCATTGGCTAGAACCACATACTAGGCTCCATGCACCCTCTGTTGCCGATTTGTTTGGAGGCATTCTGAACTGATCGCTGTCGTGGGTGAAGCGTCAGGAGGTGCCCAGAAATCGTTCAATCAGCTGAGCCACATCGAGCCCGGACTGTACGGCTGTCTCAATGGAGGGATCCTGCATCCAGTCCCCCGCCAGCCAGATTCCAACTGGAAGCGACTCCTTGAGCGCTGTCATGTTGCCAGAGGGAAGGCTCCGTGGAACGCCGACCGCCTCCACGAACTGCCAATCAGCTGAGGATACACCCAGGATCTCTCCGGCCTCTCGCTGAATGAGCGATGGATCAATCTCCGGTGGCTGGCCCTGATACGGACGAAGACTTGCCAGAATGGTGTGCCGACCCTCCGAGGCATATCCAGGAGCCACGGATGATGGACTGCAGACCAGATTCAGTGCCCCACGACCGGAACCATTCAGATGGATCAAGGGAGCCTTGGTGACCACCTTTTGAGAAGAGAAATGAACCGCCACTGTGCCTGACCATGCAGCCTCGGACAACAGCTCCTCACGACCCAGAAGACGCGCCGTCTGATCCCAGGGGGTAGCCAGAACAATCTGCTGAGCCTCATGGACCTTGCCATCTGAATCTCGTACACCTTCACCAGGAATCACCGACTCGACTGAACATCCAAATCTAATGCGATCATAGATTGGGGCCGCCATTGCTTCAGCAAGTTCCTGCATGCCACCTTCAGGCAACTCCGCCACACCATGTGCAAATCGATGCATGGTGCGAAGGAATCGATCCGCACTGACAGAAAGCGATTCATCGAGACACACACCCGCGAAGAACGGTTGAAGGAATGAATCAATGAAACGGCTGCGAAATCCTGCTGATTCCAGAACCTCCATACCCGAGCCTTCACGATGTTCACCCTGAGCCACTTTACCTGCCCAGCGGCGGCACCTCATGGCCGCACGCAGATCGCGCCAGCCGATCAATCCGCGACGCCACGGACCCAAAGCTGCAAATGGTCGCCGCTTGGGATCAATCACCTTCAGATGCCTCACCCCATCCCAGACTACCGCTCCGGAAATGAACGAATGACGCCGAACTGCTGACCGGGGAACCAATGATTCCAATGAAGAATAATTGGACATCGAAACCTGAAAGCCCAGATCACAGCAGATACCGTCAATCGTACGGCTGCCAAGTCGACCTCCAACTCGATCGGTCGCCTCCAGTACTCGCACGGACCGACCTGCCTCTGCGAGTCGACGGGCACAACTCAGACCCGACAACCCGGCGCCGATGACGATTACGGTGTGGCTACTCGTCATGCAACCAACCCTGGCAACAGCAGCCTGGCACCGGAAGCGACAGATGCCGATGGATGAACTACACCTTGATTCGTTGGATACATGTGCAACAGGATAGAAAGTTCAACATCCGTTGCAATCACCGTTCTGCCCAGCCGGAACAAGAACTTCAGTCACGTCAACGAATCCATGACCTTCAGCATCCAGCGACCCGCCAGATCGGCCCGATTCAAATCCCAGAATGAACCGATGGAGATCCGCTGTCAAAGTCAGGCAAATGAAGGCTGGCCATCACACCGCATCGGAAACAAGGCCTTTCAACACCTGCCCTTTCCATCCTGTCATACTTGTTGAAACAATGGCTTGAACACGTCATATGAGCCAGACACACTCCTCGCGAACAGACCATGAGACGACTTGATCTGATCCCACTTGTTTCAAGCCTGCCTGGATCCACTCAGGAGAACCGCCATGACTGACCCCTCGACGGACACCCGGCATTCAAAATTTGTTCTTGAAATGGTCCAGCCCGGCCTTGCTGGATTGATGGATGGATCAGTATCGACGCTGGCTCCCATCGTTGCCGCAGCCTATGCAACCCAGGATACGGACAAGGCGTTTCTGATAGGACTTGCGGCTTCCGTTGGTGCCGGCATCTCGATGGCATTTGCCGAAGGACTGTCCGATGACGGAAAACTGACTGGCCGCGGAAGGCCACTCCTCCGCGGACTTGTCTGTGGCGGCATGACCTTTCTGGGGGGCATCGGCCATACGCTCCCCTTCCTCATTCCACAATTTCAAACAGCCATGACCATTGCGATCATCGTTGTAATACTGGAACTGGTTTCGATTGCATGGATCCGTAAGAAGTACATGGATACGCCATTCCTGCGTGCCACGATACAGGTCATCCTCGGAGGTGGAATCGTGCTGTTTGCCGGGGTGATCATCGGACAGAGCTGAAACCATTCAGTTTCATTGATTCAACATCGATGAAATTATGAAACACTTGATGGCGAAAGCGATCGGTTGTTTTTTTCATCTGGTTCGAATGAGCAGGATCACTCGTATTCTTTCAGCGCACATCTAAATGGGATGAATTTGTTGAAGAGCAAAACATTTGAAAAACTGACCGTATGCTCAAGATAATGAACACATCAACCATAACATCAGCCGTCGTCATTCTCGTCTCATGTGCAGCCCAGGGCTCCGTTGTCGAATACATCAACAATGGACGTGGATCAGTGCCACTTCACCTCCCATCCGACTATGACGGGTCGAAGGATCTTCCATTGGTCATTTCGCTTCATGGTTACACCCAGACCGGACCTGAAATACAGTCCTATCTGAATCTGGATGCCCAGGTCGATGATCGTGAATTCCTCTATTGCGTCCCGGAAGGAACGAATGACTTCACTGGCGCACCATTCTGGAACGCAACGGATGCCTGCTGCGGCTTCTTCAGCAATGTGGATGACTCAGGCTATCTCCGTGAAATCATCGAACTGATCCAGGCTGATTATGCGGTTGATGCCCGCAGCATCCACATTACAGGCCTGTCCAATGGCGGCTTCATGTCCTATCGCATGGCCTGCGAGCATTCCGATCTGATTGCATCGATCGTACCCATTGCAGGAGTCACCTTCCTGAATGATGCCAGTTGCACCCCCAGCGATCCGGTCCATGTCCTTCATATTCATGGCACAGCGGATTCAACGGTTGAATATGGCGGCGGCTGCTTCTTCAACTGCTATCCAGGCGCCGAAGAATCCGTTCTGAAATGGGTGGGATACAACGAATGCGATGTAACAAGTGAAAGTGGAGGCCCGGCCTTCAACATGGACTGGAGTGTTGGAGGCAATGAGACCACCAGCACGATCTACGAGCAGAACTGCGTTGAAAATGTCACGGTCGAGCTCTGGAAAATGACCGGGTCGGAACATGTACCCAATTTCCGGAGAAACAGCGATCCTGTGACTGAAAATCTGTTCGGTACACGAGCGCTCGACTGGATGCTCGATCACCGCAAGCCAGGGCCGATTACCTGCCCCAGCGACATCAATGGCGACCGCATCGTGGATGCCGCTGATGTTCTGGATCTGATCGGCGAATGGGGAAGCAACAACTCGCAGGCCGATGTCGATCAGAACGGCGTGGTGAACATCATGGATCTTCTGATCATGCTGGACAACTTCGGCAAGATCTGCTGATACAACCTGGCCTTGATCACGGATCCAGATTGCCTCAGGGAACTGCTTCCTGCGTATCTTCTGTGACGCATCCGTACTGCTTGAGTTCCTTCTGAGTCATCCAATGGATGTCATCCGCATCCGCAGCTTCCAGCGTGAACCAGTAGAACTCCTCGTCAACACCCATGTCACGATAGAACTCCAGATACGGCTGATGCTCCTCATGATCTCGAGGAAGCTCATTACCGTCATCCCCCATCCAGGACCATGAGTGAACGCCGACCATGCCGCCAGGTGCACAGGAACGATTCACACCTGCAAGCAGAAAGTCCGTACCCCCGGAAGCAACCATGCCTCCGGATCCGATCTCGGTATCAAATCCATGTGATCTCGCGTATCGGATTGCACGCATGCAGGATTCATCATCAAGCGATCCTGGAACATAGACCAGTTCAATGGTTCGAACATCCGGATGCTCGAAGATCAGACGAAGCATCTCACCCGGCGTATCCCCTGTGATGTTGCCTCGCATGAGCGCCTTGTCGCCGACGACATCGAACTCGACATCCATGTTTTCCGCCTGCAGGACATACAGCAATTCTTCACGCGTGACCTGACGATCACGATTGCGGTCCGCCTCCTTCAAGTAGTCCCAGTCACGTCTGCCTTCTTTCCGTGTGATGATGCCATCGCTGTTCCGGTCACTCGACTCGAAGAGATCATCTAGCTCTTCTTTGATTTCAATTCCACTCATGTAGGGAGGCTCGAAATCATGGGCTGTGAGCAGCTCTTCACGATCCAGATGCTTGTCTCGATTGAGATCCAGGAGCTTCCAGTACTCCTTCAGATCCGAGTCGCCTTCCCGGCGTGACACACGACCATCTTCATTCTGGTCCAGTTCCTCAAGGATGCGAACAACATCTTCCATCGCATCCTGATCCCACTGGGCTTCCATTTTCGCAATCGCTTCAATGGTGACAGGCTGGCCTTCCAGTTCCTCTTCCATCAGAAGCAGAACGTCCATCGCTTCATAGGGATCGATGATCCCATCACCGTTGAAATCGAGGATGTCAACGGAAACGACTGCCTTGCTGGAGTCGGAATCAGACCAGGTGAAGGTCGTCAGTAGCATGACCATCAGAACCACGAGGACGATTGGATTGAATGTCTTCATCAAGACAGACTAGCAAGCCGGAGGATCCTGTCCATCAAGGCAGCGAACGCTCGGCATCACGGCCCTTCACATCCATCTGATGCTTGTCTCTCTGGTTCTGGGCATATTTCGGATGGCCAGTCCAGGCCATGTCGATGGTGCCCTCTTCCCATTGCTCCAATGCAGACTTCAGCTTCGCCACGATTTCCGGATGCGCTTCCGACTGATCCGTGGTTTCGCCTGGATCACCTTCAACATCAAGAAGCAGAACACGTCCATCATCGATGCGGATCAACTTCCACTTGCCATGGCGAACAGCTGCTGCAGGTCCCCTTCTCCAGAAGAGATACTCGTGCGGTTCATCTTTGATGCTGCCAGTCAGATAAGGAAGAAGATCAACACCATCAAGAGACCGTTCAGACTTGACGCCTGCAGCAGCAAGCGCCGTCGGAGTGATATCAAGTGCACTCACCGGGCGGTCATAGGTTGTCCCGGCCGGTATCTCCGCTGGCCAGGACACCAGGAAGGGAACACGTATGCCACCCTCCCACTTGGAGCCCTTCATCCCACGGAAGATGCCATTATCCGAAGCGTTGTTGGTTGCCCCACCGTTGTCATTCATGAAGAAGATCAGGGTGTTGTCTCGCCTGCCGGTCTGATCCAGCGCCGTGATGATCTGACCGACCGCCTCATCCAATGCCCAGGTCATCGCAGCGAGCTTCTGACGTCTGGCCGGTTTGATGTCTGGGAATCTCGCCAGATCCTGCTCCCTTGCATGCATCGGAGTATGAACTGCAGTGAAACACAGATACATGAAGAAGGGACGCATTGATTTATGGAGGATGACCTTCGTCGCCTCCTGAGCGAGGTCCTCTGTCACGTAGAGATCCTCGGACTCCTCGATCAGCTCATGACCACGAAGCGTGCTGTACAACTTTCTGGGCTCGGGATAGGCCCAATAGGAACGTGAACCAGCGAGATACCCATGGAAATACTCAAAGCCACGGGACATCGGGTGCTGTGGCTTGCCGCCACCAAGGTGCCATTTGCCCAGCGCAACCGTTCGATACCCTGCTGGCTTGAGATCCTCAGCAAGCGTCTGCTCCTCGACAGGCAATCCAAGCTTCGTGTAGTCGGGCCGCCCTGCCAGGAGGTTCATCTCATACCCGAATCGCTGTTGATAGCGACCGGTGATCAGGCCCGCACGGGATGGGCTGCATACGGAAGCCGTGACATAGCCCTGTGTACAGATGGCACCAGAGCGAGCCAGGGCATCGATGTTGGGTGTCTTGAATTCCTTGCTTCCCGTGAAGCCGAAGTCTGCATACCCCGCGTCATCAGTAACGATCACGATGATATTGGGACCGCTTGGCCTCTTGAGAGGCGGAGGAACTGGTGCAACCAGCAACAAACTGATCAGGACAAGACCAAGATGCATGGAGCTACTCCAGCAAAACGCCTATCACTGCCAACTGTCGATCGTCCGTCGGCCACTGCTTGAGTTGATGAAGCAAAGAATGATGATCGGCAAGATGAGTCCCACCACCCCACTGCAGGCACCACTGACTACCGTTATCGCCGTGGTAGCCTCATCACTGATTTCCGGCATCTGACTGGTTCCACCATTTGCTTCTGCAACTTCTTCCGTTTCAGCTTCAGCACTTTCATCCGGTTGCACTTCTGCCGCTTGTGACTCTGCTGCCTTGTGAGCCTCCAACTGCTCCATGATTGCCACAGGGGTAAAGATCACCGTGAGCAACACTGAGACCATGGCCCAGATATTCAGCAGTCGACGAGAACCTGAGAGACGACGAATCAGACAGATTGAACCCCAGAGCAGAAGAGCCGCGAGGATCAGATCGACGATCTGAAGTCCGATGTCAAAACCTGATGACTGCCCGAACTCGGCCAGCATCTTCTCCTGTTCCTCTTCAGGCATCCAACTGGCAACCATTTCCGGCGTGAGGAAGAACGCACATCCGCTGGCAAGAATGCCAATGGAGGCCCAGACAATCCCAATGACTCCAAGAACGGTAGGCCAAGCCGGCTCGTGCTGGATCTGGACTTTCACATCGTCGTTGTTGAATTGTTCTGTTTCATTCACGGCTGGTTTCCTCGGCCCGGGTTGATCAGGCAGTTCATGGATTCAACTGATTATCACAATACCAGAAACAAAGCAGGCAACTCGATACGCCTTTGCCTCATTGCATCGGATACTGGAAGGTCAATGGTGTTCTCAACTGGTGATAGCGAGGATCATCCATCGCCTGTCTGATCTCCTCACCAAGCAGGGCTTCCAGTTGATCACGATCTTCGGGGAATCCAATCCCCAGCCAGCCAGGCTGCATGCCTGCTCGCATCACGACCACCTGCTGATAGAACTCGACCACATCACAATTGGCATCACTGCAATCGCCTCCGATTTCAGCAGGGCTTCCCGGACAGTCATTCTCGGGATGTTGCCAGAAGTCACATTGCGCCCGCTGAGTTTCACGAGCAATGACTGATTCCCAGTCATTGACCCCGAAGATCTCCGGGTAGGCTTCACTGAGACCAAACTGGGTGATGAAGTGGTGAACTTCTTCGACCATGACGGCCCTTGCTCGTTCGTCCGGCTGATCGCCTCGAATTTCCATCCACCACTCGGGGATGATGATGTCATATCCCAGCACCCGTTCCAGCTGAGGCAACTGCTGACGCTCCCAGTGATCTGGATCCATGGGCATGGCCAACCAGCAGACCTCCCGTTGTCGAAGCAGATCTGCAACTACCGAATCGTCCACGACGCCATCCATGTCCTGATCCATCATCTCCGCCAGAATCGCAGCCGCCTGTCTCACATGCGCCCGAGGCATCTCCTGATCGGCGGCGATCAGAACGCCAAATGGCATCGACACCTGAGTAAAACCCACGTTCTTCAGCGCGACTCGCTCGCGGTTCGACAGATCCCATTGAGGATCCTCAGGTGTTGAAACAACCACAGGGTCCAGCTTCATGGTTGATGCGAGCCCAGGGGGCTCCTGTGCACAACAACCATTGATGAGGCACAGGCCTACCACCAGAAATGCTGCAACAAGGCCGGTCTTGCGTTCAGGAATCATCACTTCTGGTCTGGCTGCGCGGGCTGCGCTGGCATGGCTGGCAATTCAGTCAGCGTTGCGCCCATGAGCATGATCCCGGCACCCTGAGCACTCTCACCAATGACGACTCTGGGGGCCCCCATGCTGTCCATGATGGCGATGCCGATACCACCGGCCTGATCCGTGCCCATTCCGAGGCGGACCTTGCCTTCGGCATCCATGATGCCAATGCCGATATTCCCATCAGCTGGGTTGGTTCCCAACGCAATGCGTGGCTTGCCATCCTTCATGATGGTCAGACCTTCCAGAGACATCTCCGTGGGCGCCTTCTGGGCCATGCCAATGAACAAAGTACCTGCCAGACCGAGTGCCATCCCGATCATCCCGATGCGCTGACGGCGAAGACGCGTCTCAAGCACGGCTACCTTTTCTCCCAGAGTCATCATGTCTCTCCTGAGTTGCTGAAATCCGGTCATGAAATGAAAAAACGGAACTGACCGTCTTCCATGGTTCCTATGATACGACTTCTCAAAATGCAGAAGGAGAATCAGCGTGATCGAAATCGGCAAGAAAGCACCTGCTTTCAATCTCAAGGATCAGGATGAAACCGCTCATCGATTGAGCAACTATGCCGGCCAGCCGGTCGTGCTGTACTTCTATCCCAAGGATGACACCTCTGGCTGCACCAAACAGGCCTGTGAGTTCAGAGACGACCTCCCCAAATTCAAACGTAACGAGACCGTCGTACTCGGTGTTTCACCACAGGATGTGAAGAGCAAGGCGAAGTTTGCAGACAAGCACGATCTGAACTTCCCAGTTCTCGCTGATGATGGATCGAAGGTGTGCGAGAAGTATGGTGTTTGGCAGGAAAAGTCGATGTACGGAAAAAAATACATGGGTGTCGTTCGAACCACCTACCTCATCGGCGCCGATGGAAAGGTCAAGCAACGATGGGACAAGGTCAAGGTTGCTGGACACGCTGAAGAAGTTCTGAAGGCTGTGAAGGAACTCTGAATCAAGAATTCAAGTTCGATCTCCAAGACTGCAATCGCTGATTTCTCCTCCAACAACGAAGCTTGCGAGCACCCTTAGCCAGAAACTCGTCCGTCCACGATATTCGGATTGATTGCGATAAGGCACGTGCTAGACTTGAATGTTGGCTTGTGAGGGGAGCTGCGACATGGTTCATGTCATTCCAACAGCCTTGATTCTGCTGATGGGCCCGTTCATCTGCATGCCTGCCATGGCTGCTGATCTGAACTGGACCAATGCGCTTGATCTGACGATCGAGGGCCGCGGCTGGAATGATCAAACAAGTGGCTGGAGCCGGCTCCCGGACTACGCAGACCAGATGCTCCCAGCGACACTCACCTGGATCGGACAACAGAACGCGGGCATGAGCATCCGATTCACCAGCGACTCCCCCAGCATCACAGTCAGATGGACACTCAAGGGCAACGTGTTCCAAAGTCGCCACATGCCTTCCACAGGCCATTCAGGCGTGGATCTCTATGTCAAGGACAAGACCGGCTGGAGATGGGCCAGCTGCAAAGGGACCAGTGGGATGGTGAATGAGGAAACCATGATTGAGTTCCTCGATCCCTACGTCACTCGCGAGTACAGGCTCTACCTTCCTCTGATGAATGGTGTCACCGAATGCGAAATCGGAATACCTGACCTCGGTTTTGAAATCGAACCCGTACAGGAAGATGTACGAAAGCCCATTGTCTTCTATGGCACTTCCATCACGCAGGGCATGTGCGCCAGCAGACCTGGCAACTGCCACACCTCGATTCTTGGAAGGCGATTGGACTATCCCATCGTCAACCTTGGATTCGCTGGCAATGGAGTCATGGACTGGTACGTTGCGGACATCATGGGCGAACTCAATGCCGCGGCCTTCGTGATCGACTGTTCACCAAACATGAACGGATGGATGATCGACGAGAGAGCTGTGATGTTCGTCCTGCGATTACGGGCACTTCAACCAAACACACCCATCATCCTGGTGGAAGATCGCACCTATGGCGATGCCTGGATCAACGATGTGCATCACCTGAAGAATCGTCAGAACAGAGAATCTCTCATGCGCGCCGCCCTGGAGCTCAAGAGCCTCGGTGTCGAGCATCTGCACTACATCCGCGGAGATGAACTTCTTCGTGATCCAACGGAGACGACCGTCGATGCGGTACATCCCACGGACTTTGGATTCCAGCAGTATGCGGATGCATTCGAGCCACACCTGCGAGCCATACTCGGACCGGGAAATGCTGTGATCCAGAAGATCATGGACACCATGATCAAGTGAAATCGATCACGTCAGGATTCTCATCCAGATTCAAGTCCAGTCTTCCAGCAACTGAAGTAGATCATCGATTCCTACCTGGCCATCTCCCGTCAGATCCGCATGACAGGTTGATGGCAGATCCGCGCAGCCTCCCCAGGCTTCCAAGATGGCAAGCAGATCACTCACCTCGACCTGACCACTTTCATCCAGATCCGACAACCAGTCGAATTGTTGAACCTGATCAACCGGCACCAGCATCGTGCCTGCAAATCGCACCGGCACTTCAGATAATTCCACGTGTCGATAGTGCCCCGCATGGGGTTCGACGGCCACCCAGTCAACATCCCCAGAAAGATCAACCGAAAGGTCCACGACGAGATCGCTGCCTGTAAGGGTCCAGAGCACATAGACCCCTCGTGTCCCATCTGGTTCTGACAGATGATGCCATCGCACCGGCCCCAACGGCGGCATGGCCATGCCCCAGTGCAGATTCGTCATGTAGGCATGGATGGCCTGTGACCAGGGATAGTGGTCCATGTCTGCATGATCCAGTTCGTAACTGAAAGGCACCACATCTGGATAGTCATCTTCCCATTGCTCATGCAAGGCCGCCGATGCCTTCATTGTGCTGAATTCCACAGCCTGCATCCCGGACACCGGCTCACTGATGAAATGCTGATGCATCCACTGGAACATGCCTGCCCATTGATCATGCGCATCATGCCCCGGCAACAGATCATGACAATGGGCACTCCAACCTGTGGTCCAGACATGTGGCTGATCTCCATAAGCAGCCTCATCAAGCCAATTCAGGAGTTCCATCAGGAAACGTCCCTTCACGGCACGATGCGTCATGTCTTGATAGATACCGTGATGGATTCCTGTCTCACCCAGCACCGGACCAAACGGCGAGATGATCATGGGTCCATCAGAATCATGAACCAGCAAGTTGTCCGTTGAGGGGCGATAGGGATGCCAGACATAGTGTTCGAAATGACCGTAGAGCGCTTCATCAGGCCCCTGTTCACGAATCGGAAAGACCTGAGAGACCGCAAGCTCCTGGAAGAACTCCTCGTTGTCCTCATTCGGCAGATGGGCACCACGAACGCAATTGATCGACTCAATCTCAAGTGGATCCGTCACACCAAGCTGCGCCTGGATCACCTGATCCACATAGGTCTTGTGGTCAAGCCAATGTGACTCGATCTGTGCATCCGTTGGATTCGGGGGTAGTTCTGGCCAGACATGGGCTGACTCTCTGCGCTTCTGGTGCGAATGCGTGCCAATGAAATTGTCACCACTGGCTGCAAGCCTTGGAATCAGATTCACCGCCTCAACCACCGAAGGTTCGACGAGCACCCACTCCATGAACTGACCGGTCGAGAGAAACGAGAGCTTTCCACCTACCGCTTCGGCCTGCGTCAGGCCCCAATCGACGCCATCAACCCATTCTTCATATTGGGCCGCCTGGACCACATACGAATCCCCCATGGGATCACAATGCACATCAACAAGGCACTGAATCGGGATCGGATCCGCAACTGCAAGCGATGAAATGAGTACGACATGTGACCAGGCAAGTATCGAAGGCATCTACTCATCCTCCCCAGATGATCATCCCTCCAACCACGGACACGATCCAGCAAATTCTTCCATCACCTGAACGGCTGACAATCACAGCGGGGACAGGTTAAATGCCTGTTTTTTGAGTTTCAGGAGCGATAAACACCTCGAATTCCGCAATTTCAATGGCAGGGAACGTCCTTCCCGTAGCCCCTTTGATGCCACCTGTGGCAAGGGCAGATGATGGTCGTACCATCTATACTCGGCACTCTTGCCAACACGTCATTCAAGGCCTGCTGGTCCGGAAACCGGATTCCTATCGGGAGATACTTATGCGAATCAAACGACTCGGCTACATCCTGCCATTGCTTGCCCTGCTGGCCATCGGCCAATCAGCTCATGCTCAGGCACCCATGAAACCACGCCTGGCGATCCAGGACATTTCCGCAACCCCCGCGGTGATGCAGCAGGCCCGACAGGATGGCCAACTGAACGTTCTTGAACAGATTCTTCAGGGGTCAGACAGCCAGTTGATGAACACCATCAACCAGACCAAACGGTTTGACATCGTCGCTCGCTCCAAGATCAAGGCTGTATTGAAAGAACAGGAAATCGCTGCTTCTGGAGATGTCAATCCTGCAGATCCCCAGACTGCAAGAGCTTTCCTGATGGCCGGTGCCAAATACGTTGCGACCGTCACCGTCGACAACTATCAAGATATCACCGGACGAATGCAGTATGAGGGAGGCTTCGGCCAGACCTCAGGCGAACGCCGGGAAATCCAGCTGCAAGCCACCTTGCAGATCTTCGATACCACTACTGCCGTCATGCTTGAATCTGCATCGATCACGCTGGCGGAAGCTGATATCAATGAAATTCTCCCTGGCGCACGCGAAACAGGACGTGCGACCAATGCGCTGATTGGCAAGATCACCAAGTTGTTCGCGAATCAGGCTGCCAATCTCATCATGAATCGCCTGGTACCAGCCAAGGTCATTGGTTACACCATGGGCAACATCACCCTCAATCGAGGCGAAGGAACTGGTGTTGAAAGAGGCCAATACTGGCAAGTCTTCCATCCCGGTGAGGAGATGATCGATCCGGATACCGGCGAGTCTCTTGGTGCCGAAGAAATCGCACTCGGATGGGCACAGATCACTGATGTACTTCCAAAGTTCTCCAAGGCACGTTGCCTTGAGGATTACGGTATCGATCGTGGGAACATCATGAGAGTCTCGATCGATGGTCTTCCAGGACACATCAATCCAAATGCTCGCTGCAGCGGCTCATCCACACCCGGTGGAGCTGCCCCTCCTGCAGGTCGGCCCGCACCCCAGCAGAATGTGCCATCATCTCCCCCACCTTCGGCTCTTCCATCACCTCCTGCCGGCAGCCCTGTACAGACACCACCGACACAGTCATCGAATTCGACTCCGGCTGAACCAATCACCCTGGCACTTTTCATTCGGGACGTCTCTCCAGAAGTACCTGACCAGAAGGTCCTGGTGCTTGAGAATTACATCAATGCCTGGCTGACCAGCAATCGTATTTCCATCATCAATCGAGCAGAAGTTCTCAATGCAGTCAGCAACCTCGCCAACGATGGTCCAAACAAGGGGACCGGCGACCCCATGAACACCGAAGCTGAACGACTGCTCTCGGATCAGACCTCGGCCGTTGCACTCGCCCGCAACCTTGGTGCCGATGGACTTGTGATGGCGACGATTACTTCACTGCAGGAAAAGCGAATCGAAGTCAGAGATCCGCAGCGAGGCAACTACGACAACATCTTCTACACCCTTGATGTCACCTGGAATGTGCTTGACGGCAGCAGCGGAAGCACAATTGCCTCCAACATTGCGCAAGCACGCGAGGGAATGCGTCAGACTTCGACACAGACCATCAGCTTCAACATCGACCCCTTGCTTCGCGATACCGCCAAACAGATTGGCCAGGGCATCCAACAAGCCATGGCTCGCCCCGGCACTCGCCGTCCGGTCGCAGCAGCTGACGAAGTCCCTGTACAGATCAGAGTCACCCTTGCGGACCTCAGTGTTCCTGAAATCCGAAAACAGCCTGACGGCAGCTACATCATCGGGGCCAACCGGTATCAGCTGGAACCACTGGCCTGCAATGTGATTGTTGATGGGATGATGGCTGGTTCGGCACCTGGCGTGATCAACATGACGCTTGGCCCACATCGAATTCGAATCGAACGACCAATGGTCACACCGTTTGAGAAGTTCGTCGTGGTCAAACCTGGCATGGCGCTGAATATCCCCTTGTCACTTTCAGCGGAAGGTCGAAGACAGTGGCAGGAACAGACCCTGTTCTTCGAGCAGTTGAAGGATGGTGCCGTACTTCGGGACTCCCAGATGAAAGATGCTGAAGCCGCTGCTGAATTCATGCGAAACAGCCGCGTAAACATCGACACTTCAAATGTGCAACGACTCGATCTCGATGAGAAACCATCGCTTTGGCAACGTCTCATGGACAAGATCAAGTAGCAGACCACTGCTTCCAACCCACGGGGATATGAAATGAAGCTAATGAAGACCAGCATGTTGGTTCTCGCAGCCATGACTCTGGCTGGATGCCAGTCTGCCTACCGGAACCATGCAAAGGAAGTCGCCAATTCGTTCAAGAATGGTGATTACCAGACCGCATCGGCAACAGCAAAGGAAGGCGCTGCGAAGCGAGCTGATGACGAAACCGAACGCGTCATCTACAACCTTGAAGCTGCGCGCACCGCTCAGGCGGCTGGAGACTATTACGGCAGCATCACCCACTACGATGCCGTTCACGAGGACCTTCGCCCCTACCTTGATACCGAGGCTCAATACACCGTAAGCGAAGCAGTCGCGACCACCGCGGTCAATCAGGCGATGCGAACCTATCGCGGCACACCAGGCGAACGAATCATGGCCAGCTCCATGAATTCGCTCAATCATCTGGCGGTCAGCGATCGGGATTCCGCTCGACTCGAACTGAACCGTGCATGGGACTGGCAACAGGACGCGATCAAGCGGTATCAGAAGGAAATCGAAGCTGCTCAGAAGAAGCTGGAAAAGGAAGCCGAGGACGAGGGCGTTGCAGGATCAACCTCTCGGGACATTCCCGACTTCATGAAGTCCTACTATTCAGGTCTGGAAAACATGAGTGGCTACGCCGATTACCGCAATCCGTTCGCCAGTCACCTCCGTGGCGTCTACATGCTCACCAATGCGGTAGATGATGGCGACCGTGACCGCGCCCGCTTTGATCTCAGACAGGCCATTCAGGACAATCCGACTTGTGCACCTGCACTGAGAGATGACCTGCAACTGCTTGAAGGTTCCCAGCGACATCTGGTTCCACCCATCACCTGGGTCTACTTCATGACAGGCCGTTCCCCCTACTATGAAGAACTTGAAATACGAGTTCCCATTCCCTCCAGTCAGGTTCCGACGGCAGCAGCAGCATTTCCAATGCTCAAGACCCATGATGATCACCTTCGCTACATGGAAGTTGACATTCAGGATGGAAACGGACCCATCAAGACAGTTCAACTGGTCGACATGGACAGCGTCGTTGCCAACGAGTTCAATACCAGACTCCCCCTCATCATCAGTCAGGAAATCATGAGTGCCGCAGCCAAGGCTGCTGCCACCTATGGCATGAGTGAAGGAATGGGAGACTGGGGCACCCTGATCGGGACGGTCTATCAACAGGCCACCGCAGAAGCTGATCTCAGATGCTGGCAAAGCATGCCCAAGGAGATCCAGGTCGCACGCGTCCTGACACCTCAGGGAGGCCAGATCCAACTCTCTGGTCCAGGCGGACGGAATCTCGGCACCGCCTCCGTGACCCCCGGCGAATCCAACATCGTGGTGGTCACGCTGCCATCAGCCATGGCACCCAATCCATCAACCATGTCCCTTCAACTCACCGGAAAGCCCATTAAACCACAGTTGAAGGCCCCTGAGCAGGCTGAAACGCCCGCCAGCTGATTCCATCTGCAACCGAGGGGGAAACCAGCGTCTCCTCCGAGGAAGGATTCCATACATGCATACTCGTATCACCATCATCGCGCTGACTCTGGCAACCATCGGAATGGGCTGTGCCCAGCAGACCCGTACCGGTAGCCAGATGAAGCCAATCAACAGTGCCCAGAAACTGACTGCCACCGAGTGGGATCAGTTCGCCAACTGGATGAAGAACTCCATGATCCAGAATGGTGTTCTCCCGAGATACCGACAAGCGGACGGCGGGCCTGCCGTCATCGCGATTGCCGACTGGGACAACAACACCAGACAGAGAGTCTTCAATCAGGACAAGGTCGTGATGGAGAACGCCATACGAAAGACACTTGTGAATTCGGGCCAGGCCGTGATCAACCGCGATATCGGCGGCACCGGCGCGAAGCCCGAGAGTCTGACACGCTCCATCAGTGATCTTCGTAATTCCACTGAATACGATCCTTCGACCACAACCGTTCCCGGTCGAGCAACGGCCCCATCGCTTGGTCTGTACATGCAGATCAATCGAATCGAATTCAGCGAAGGACAGGTGACCCAGTATGACTATGTCATCAAGTGCGAGCTGATTGATCTTCAGCAGAAATATACGGTCTGGGAAGACCAGTTCATGCTGAGCAAGCAGTTCATGCGAGCCATCATGGCCGCTCCACGCAACACCATCAGTACGATGGGCCAGCCCGGTGCCGACCGGATAAGTCCACAGCAGCTCAATGGTGTTCTGCGAGGCCTCTCACTTTCCTGCAGCGAAGTCCGAATGTTCCCGACTCGAGGCGGACCACTTGAAGCTCAGGTCGATATCGTCAATACCAAATCTGGCCCTAATCGCTTCGTCTACCGCTTCGAGTGGTTCGATGAGCGAGGCAACCGTATTCGCAACCAGATGACAACCTGGAAGCCTGCGACGGTCACCAGCCGGGGTTCCATGACCATCAGCTCCGTCGGTCCAACTGAAGCCGCCACCGACTTCAAGCTCGAGGTCCAACGAGGCAGCTGATCCGTTAGTATCACGCTCAGCGTGACTGACGCACATCAAGTCAACACATTGGAGAATTGTCCATGCTCAAGCAACTCATCACACTTTCAGCTTCAGCCGCGATTGTTCTTGCATTCGCCGGATGCCAGAAGAAGGTGAAGTACATCGAAACCGGCGGGAATGAATCGGTTGTCAGCGTCGGTGAAGTCGATATCCAGGACATCCAGCGAGCTGCTTCAGACATGCTCGATTCGATGATTGCCAATGGGGTTCTCCGCACGGCTCCTCATCAGCCTGCACGAGTCGTGGTCGACCGCGTGGTCAACGACACCAGCAGTCGATTCGATACCGGTGAACTCCTGTATCGCATGCGAGCCCAACTGGTGAACTCCGGTCAAGCTCAGATCCAGGGTGCCTATGGCAGCAATCCAGAAACACAGGTTGCTCAGGATGAGATGAAACGCAAGGCCTTCCTTGAAGGCAAGTCCGGCGGCGATGTCTTCAAGGAAGACTTCACCCTGACGGGCAAGATCAGCCAGCTGAAACGTCGAGCCGGCAATGTCCGCCAATCGACCTACACCTTCCGACTCACCCTGTTCAACATGAACACCGGTCGGGAAGTCTGGACCGACTATTCCGAAATAACGAAACAGGGAACCAAGAATGATGTCGGGTTCTGACCAACACTAATTTGAACCAAACAATGAGGGCGACCCGCAGGGGTCGCCCTCTTTCATTTGAACTTGATGATGGATGGAATCAGGAACCTGGGTTGCAGCATTTTGCAGGCCGCTTACCGTCCTTCTTAGCATCAGCAATCGAGGCGTACTGAACACGGTTCTTCTCAGAGATCTTCTGCGCATTGGAACAATTCGCATCATGAAAGACCTGACTACGAGCAGAAGCCATGTAACCATTTACGCCTGCATCAGGCTTGCTGGTGGACCCCTTGGATGAACCACCAGTGGCTCGAGCATCAACTTGCTTGATTGGATTTGCCGATAGCGCGGTCCGCATAGCTGAACGCGGCCAAGCTGGGGCTTCAACGGTGTCGCCTTGCCCTTCGATGGGAACCATATCAATCACTACTGGATAATGATCGGAGGCATAACCCGCAGGCGGATCAACCTTCATCCAGTCGTATTCTTCTCCAGAGGTACCCATGACGAATCCACTGCCACCGACCAGTTCACCCATGGCCGCCTGATTAAGCAGGACGAAATCAATCACACGATCAGACGTGTGGATCTTGACCACAGGGGAGGCATCGTCATGTTCGATGTTGTGCGTACGAGTCGTCATGGCATCTGTCATGCCACGACGGAAGTAGACCTGCATGGAACGATCCCAGGGCTGGGCGTTGAAGTCACCTGCAATGATGATGTTGCGAGCCGGATCACGCTCGGACATCTCCTGGACATAATCCATGATCTGCAGGGCCTCGGCCTCACGATGCCACCGGTTTCGACCTGATTTGTGATGAACACTGAAGACGGTCAGTTCATACCCCTCAGGAGTTTTTACCGTGACGCAGATCGGACTGCGCTGGAAACGAAGGTTTCTGGTGCCTGCCGGGATCTCATCCCAACCGCCACCGGTGCGTTTCACCTTGTCCAAATTGGCTTTGGGCCAGGTATTCACTTCCGTGATCGGGAATCGACTCAGGAAGCTCTGCTCGATTCCACGGTAATACCCGACCTCCTCGGAGGCGACATGGTCATAACCCATGTCTGCCAGATACGTGTCCCTGAACCACTCGAGCGCCTCCTCCGACTCGACTTCCTGCAAGGCCAACACATCCGCATCGATGGCACGGATGACCTTGGCAAGCTCTTCACAACGCGCCGAGGAAGTGGGCCCTGGATTGTCCCCGAAGTCGTCATACTCCCCTTCCAGCGATCGATCATTCTTCTGATCGAAGAAGTTGAGCATGTTGTAGGTCGCGACCCGGATGGTGCCATCCTGACGTGGCATCGGCTCGGTAAGACCGAATCGATGATGCGGCGACGGAGCAAGCAACAGCAGCGCAAGGGCGACGACAGCATTGATCATGATCTTCTCCCGGGCCTGCTCATGCAGATACCCGCTTCATGTGCTCGAGTTGCTCAGGCCGGTACGAGCATTCCATCAACGATTGAATTCAAGGTCTGACTTGGTCGCATGGCGGACTCTGCCTTGGCTGGGACCGGCTGATAGTAGCCGCCAACATCCATCGAGTCGCCCTGAACCGCATTGAGCTCAGCCATGATGGTGTCTTCATTGGCTGCCAACGCTTCGGCGATGGGCTGGAAACGAGCCGCCAGATCATCGGACCGTGAGGCCAGAGCCTGGGCCCAGTACATGGCCACGTAGAAGTGGGTTCCACGGTTGTCACGCTCACCACACTTGCGTGAAGGCGACTTGTTGTTCATGAGATAGGCCGTACTGGCTTCATCAAGCGTCTCGGAGAGAACCTTGGCATCCGCATTGTCGAACTGATTCGCCAGATGCTCGAAGGATGCCGCCAACGCCAGAAATTCACCAAGTGAATCCCATCGCAGATGGTTCTCCTTGTTGAACTGCTGCACATGCTTCGGGGCGGAACCACCAGCACCGGTCTCGAACAGTCCCCCGCCGTTCATCAGTGGAACGATTGAGAGCATCTTGGCACTGGTGCCGACCTCGAGGATCGGGAACAGATCCGTCAGGTAGTCACGCAGGACATTGCCGGTGACGGAGATGGTGTCCTGACCCTTGCGGATTCGTTCCAGCGAGAAGCGAGTTGCTTCCACAGGCGAGAGGACATGGAACTCGAGTCCCTCGGTGTCGTGTTCGGGAAGATAGGCCTCAAGCTTGGCAATCAACTGCGAATCATGGGCGCGTGTCTTGTCCAGCCAGAAGACTGCCGGTGCTCCGGTTGCGCGAGCTCGACTGACAGCCAGCTTGACCCAGTCGCGAATCGGTGCGTCCTTGACCTGACAGGCTCGCCAGATATCACCTTCTTCGACTTCATGTTCCATGAGCACATCGCCATTGGCGGCGACGATACGCATGACACCTGCCGAGGGTGCTTCGAAGGTCTTGTCGTGTGAACCGTATTCCTCCGCCTTCTGTGCCATCAGTCCGACATTGGAAACACTGCCCATCGTGGTCGGGTCATAGGCCCCATTGGCTTTGCAGTCGTCAATGACGGCCTGATACAAGCCGGCATAACTGCTGTCGGGAATGACAGCCTTGGCATCCTGGGTCTTGCCCGATGGATTCCACATCTGACCGGACTGACGCAGCATTGCAGGCATGGAGGCATCGATGATGATGTCACTGGGGACATGCAGATTGGTGATGCCACGATCGGAATCGACCATCGCCATGTCCGGGCCCTGCTTGTAGATCGCTTCAATATCGGCTTCGATCGCCTGTCGCTGATCGTCGGGCAATGACTGGATACGGCCGACAAGATCGCCGAATCCGTTCCGTACATCCACGCCCAGGGACTCGAATAGTTCACCGTGCTTGGCATAGAGATCACTGAAGTACGCCTTGACCGCATAACCGAAGATGATCGGATCGGAGACCTTCATCATCGTGGCCTTCATGTGCAGGGAGAAGAGGATGCCCTTGTCTCGAGCATCTGCGATCTCTGCCTCCAGGAAGGCCATCAAGGCCTTGCGACTCATGAAGGTGGCATCAAGCACCTCGCCTTTGAGCAGATCGACACCATCCTTGAGTACGGTCGTCTGGCCATCGGCGCCGACGTGTTCGATACGAGCAGTGGTCGCCTCACCCATGGTGATCGACTTCTCATTGTTCCGGAAATCTCCACCCGACATCGTTGAAACATGTGAGGCACTGTCGGCCGACCAGGCGCCCATTGAATGAGGGTGAGCTTTGGCATAAGCCTTGACTGCCTGAGGCGCACGTCGATCAGAGTTGCCCTGCCTCAGAACAGGATTCACAGCGCTGCCCTTGACGCCGTCATAACGAGCCTTCAACGCATGCTCTTCATCAGTCTTGGGCTCCTCTGGATAATCAGGAAGCGGATAACCCTGACTCTGCAATTCTGCGATCGCATCCTTCAACTGAGGTACTGAAGCACTGATGTTGGGAAGCTTGATGATGTTGGCTTCAGGAGTCTCAGCCATTTCACCAAGTTCAGCCAAGGCATCAGGAACCTGCTGATCAGGAGTCAGCAAGTCTGGGAAATGACAGAGAATTCGACCGGCGAGAGAGATATCCCGCGTCTCAATTGAAATGCCCATTCCAGCGGTGTACGCACGGATGATGGGCAGAAACGAGTAGGTCGCCAAGGCCGGAGCCTCGTCGGTATGGGTATAGATGATGGTATGAGTGTCGGACATGGATCTCAGATGCCTTGCTGGTCAGCGGTTAGATGAGATGAAGGCCCCACAATGGGCCGAGCCCCCAATTCTAGCAGGCAACCACGGTACGACTACAGGCAGCAGAAACCGCCTCCGACGGCCCGGCAGGCCTCCAGAGGCGGATCGCAGCTGATTTGAGATGTGTAGAGGCTGTAAAGGTAGAAGGCCAAGCTGCCCTTCCCTCATGGCAGCTCAGCCTTCTATTTATACAAGTGTCCTGTTCAGACCAATTCCGGGACCAACCGGATACCAGTTCGAGTGCCAAACCTGCTCACGGGGCCCTCTCAGAAGCCCCTGGCCAACAACACCACTTGTTGGCAGCACCTTGAATACGCAGTGAGTCTGAATGTGTGTGTGGATTCCTCAGAAATTTCGGCTGATTTCCCCCCCTCAGACACGAATCAAGCTTGGAAGGCCTTTAAACAGCACTACCTGCTGAATTGGTCTGAGGAAAGTCAACCCTGAGCCTGACCCCACACCGAGGCCCATCAAGCTTGCCATGAACACAATTTAAAGAGGTAGTCGATCTGGCTCTGAAGCCAGCCAAACGGAGTGCCCGGGCTCGTCACGATCCCATAAATCATTGTTCTTTAGGCCCTTATGTCCACTTCAGCCCATACAGACTGTTGTTTATGGACCCCCTCTTTACCCTCTGAAACGATTCAATCAAAGGTCCATTCAACTTCAATCGATGTCTATATCACGGTTACGCCTCACAAACGAGGGTGAACCCCGTATCTGGTAGTGAAGGGACAAGCGAAACCAGTCGCTGACACCAACCCCTTCGACCGACTTCCGCCCTCCTCCATGACCGACGAGGGCACGACAAGACCAAGACCAGTCCGACCGACCGAAACCCTCAATAAGACAACCGAACGACTCCCGCCTGAAGCCATGACTGCCCAGGCAACGCTATCGAACCGCCCTAACCAAACCTGCTCACTCTCAAACCCCTCAGACAACGGATCAAATCACCATGAAATGCTCAATGACCGCCATGATCGCGGCCGGCGCCATCCTTCTGCCTGCCTCCGCCAACACCACCTTCGCTGCCAAGCCCTCCTTCAGCAACACCAAGTCCGTCACCAAGAACAACAAGCGTCAGTCCAGCAAGCAGAACCAAGCTGGTATCGCCAGCATCGCAAAGCCAGCACAGGCCTACAAGCCAACCGCTTCGGACTGTGATCTCAGCGGCAACCAGGTCGTCGATGTCGATGACATCATGGCACTGCTCCCAGCCATGGGCGACAAGTGCAATCGTGATCACTGCTCCACCGACATCAACCGAGACGGACGAACCAATGTCACCGACCTCATGTTCGTGATCGCAAACTTCGGTTCGATGGCACCCTCCACAAGTGAAATGGCAGAGACCGCACTGAACGGTGCAACGCTCAGTCTTCAGAACTGGTACGCCAAGGAACAAAGCACGCTCAACAGCCTTGGTGTCAGCAACAAGTCAGTCTGCATCTCCAGCTATGGCCTTCTGGTCGACGGCCTCTCCGAAGAAGGTGCTCTGGAACGCTGCCTCAACCACACCGCTGAAGAAGTTCGCGACTACCTCATCACCTACGCCAACCACTACGGTATTGCTCGCAACACCACCGACATCGTCATCCTCGACATCGAAGGCTACCGCTTCAGCCCCATGTTCTTCGGCAACTACATCGATGAGAGCATCTCCTACTACAACCCTGCCATGCTCGATCGCATCCTGGACGCCTACAAGCTCCGAATCAGCGTTGCTCGCGACGTCTTCCCCAACGCCAAGCTCGGTCTCTACGACACCATCACTCCCCACGGCTTCGGTGAAGCAGACCTCGCACCCATGATCCGCCGCCAGCGTGGCTACGAGTATGCCGCTTCCTACGGCCTCTTCGAAGAGCTCGACTACGCCTGCCCAGTGCTCTACCAGGTCTGGGGCGAGACCGACTACGGCTTCTCCCGCAGCGACGCTGTCACCCGCCTCGGCATCGAAGCGACCCGCAGCCTGACCCGCATGGACGGCACCCCACTGGAAATCATGCCCATGATGAGCCTCACCGTCTTCAACGGCGACTCCAACCACGACCGTGAACCAGCCCGCGTCCAGGATGTCAGCCGACAGATCGATGTCCTCGAAAGCCTCGGCGTCAACGAATACATCATCTGGAACGGCGAAGAGAACATCGCAGACACCGACATCCCAGTCTACGACCAGCTTCAGAAGCTCCTTGACTACCGCGAGAATCAGGCCAACAGCACCCAAGGCTGATTCACATCGAGAATTTGATCCGCAAAGCCCCCCCAGTGCTCCGCACGGGGGGGCTTTGTCTCTGGCAAGGAATTGCTACAATCCGGCCTACTTCAGGAGGATTACATCATGCGAATCATCGCTTCAACATTCATCATCGCTGCCCTCGCCGCCTTTGGCGGATGCCAGTCAGGATCCAAGGTTGCAAGCTGCAAATGTGATCCATGTACCTGCAGCACACCATGCCCATGTACTTCTACACAGGCAAGCCTGGGCATCATGAATGACACCTGCCCCATGTCAGGTCGACCAGTCAACAATGAGTCACCGAGTGCCAGCTGGAATGGCCAGTCCGTCGGCTTCTGCTGTGGCGGATGCAAGAACCGTTTCGAAGCAGCTGACGACAACGGTAAATCCGAGATGCTTGCCAACGCCAAGTAGATCTCAAGCCATGATCAACATGAAAGCCACACCAGTCCTGCTGGTGTGGCTTTCTTCTTGGCCTCAATCATTCAGACTCCGCAGAACATCCAACCGCTCCCGGAGCGGCTTATCCATGAAGATCTCATAGCCTTCATAGAACTCATCGATGTTCGAAACGTCGGTTGATTCACACAGTGCTTCTTTCCAGCCCAGACGATCAACCATCGGAAAGTACTCGCGGAAGTACGTCCCGATGCTCCTGGAAGGGGTACGCGAGATGAGATACGCCACCGCCCAGGCCCCGGCGTCATAGCCCAGTTGCCGGTGGTAAGCCGCGATCGCCGGCCCGGCAGTCTCGATCTCCTCCATGTCACGGATGGTGTACCGAATCTCACCGATCTCCTCCAGATGGCGGGCATACCACTCCATGGTCTGATCCCGCTCCCCCCAACCATGTTTTTCGCCGAGATGACAAGCCAGCAGTTCTGCGCCACCTTCCATCATCCAGGTCGGCGTGAAATCAAATGCCTTCTGATAGACATGGGTGTATTCATGAATGCCACGGGTAGGCATGTCGTCTCCGCCGAACTTGTGAGCATTGATGAACACAAGCTCGGCACAAGGAGGATCCGAATCCATGGCCATGGTCATGTAGGCTTCAGTAGCCCCATCAAGCGCCTTCTGAGCCAACTCACGACCCTCGCCTGAAAGACAATCCTCCATGGGTCGATCACTACCGGCGTTGTGAATGTCGCAATAGACTCGGGCAATCTCATCCTGATGCTCAGGGTCTTCAAGTTCATCCTCTTCCTGACCCAGAATATAGATCTGAAGCGGCCCGTAGTTCCCGAGATAGTCACGAGTGACCTCGATGCCGGCCTTTACATCATCCGACCATCGTGGGTCATAGCCATGACTGATGAAGTAGTTCGGAGGAGCATCAAGCTTGCTGGTCCAGGGCGCACGAATACGCTCAAGATGTTCATCCATGTTGTCGAACATGTCGATTGAAAGATCAGTCGTCACCAGCACCGGTTCCCCGAGCATGTCCTCCAACAAGGCTCGTTCCCAGCGGAGATGCCCACTGCCATAGACCACCATCACACGGTCATGCTCCTCGAGCATGCGGGCTTCCAGTTCGACCAGGTTGTATTCCCGTGCCTTCATGGACAGGATGGAGATACTTCGGAGAATGCTCGGTTCATCCACCAGCTGCGGGGATACTTCACGCCTGACCCAACGCGGAGTGAAGGGCTTCCCGATCCGGTCCTGATACCAGGCTTTGAAATCATCGACATCCATGTCCGAGTCGACAGCGAATCTGCGTTTGAGATTTTCGATGGCCCGGGTGATCCGCCGGTCGTAGTTCTCAGCGTTGCGGTCATTTCGAACCATGGAGGTCACGTTGCGAGCAACGAGAAATCCCATGAGATCATCATCCGAATATCCCGCTTCACGCACCATGTCGGTCGTGGCCTGAGGATCCGGCTCACCGCCGATGATCAGTGCTCCGATCTCATCGCCCAGAACGGCGGCATAGGGGGATTCCCCCATCTGCCCGCTCTTGAGACGACGCCTGGCATTGTTCATGAATCGTTCCGGCTGTGTCCCTTCGCTGGTATTGAGCCCTTCCACGATCACGACCTGAGGCCTGAATCCTTCGATCGCCTTCCGTACCATCCGGTGGGTCGGTGCATTCTCGATATCTCTCTGATGAACGGCACCGATGAAGAGCAGTTGCTTGTTTCCATGGCGAAAGAGCATGGCATGCGGAGAACCTTTGACGTCTTCATCACGATCCGAGGCTCGCCGGGGCTGAAGCAGATTCAGATCCGGAACAAATCGAGGCGGACGATCCGCATCCTGATGGGATCCCGAATGGCGACCATCGAACATCGAGGATCTGGCATCGGGGCCAAGTACCGTGATGGTCTGCCACTCCCGATCTTCTTCGACCGAATCGTAGTAACCGACACGAACGATCTCCGGCGAGGCAGGAATGACGTACAAGCCCCAGGCCGTGGTTTCTTCATTCTGCCCACCATCGGTGGAGATGGGGTCAAGGGTCAGAATGATCTCATCATCCGTGGTCTCGACAGCCGTTGCCACGACACGCTGAATATTCATGGCAGTACCACGCAAGGTCAGAACCAGACGACATTGATCGAAGTTGACCTGTGGCTGCCCCTCAATGGAACCTGAATGCACCCGTTTCCAGGCCTCCTCAAGTCCCTGTGCATCGGTGATCAATTGAACATGTGTCTGGTCGGCGCCTGAATGGGCACCACCCCATTGAATGATGGGAGCAGGATCGAACGACAACACAGCTGACAGCAGAATCGTGAGGATGTTCATGGTCACACCATAGCACCACGATTCGGAATGATTGCCAGGAAGAGATCCCCTGAACGCCCCGCAAGAGCCAATTGCACGGAATTCATGCGGTATCTGATGCCTCGAGGACTTATCCTGAAATCAGATTCGAGGGAGAAAGACATGCTTACCGCCAGCCTGGTGATGATCGCCTCATGTTCAATGGGACAAAGCAACTTCAACTACATCCGACTGGGTGATATCGATGGCATGGGATTCAGGACCGGTACCGATCCATGCGGTACTGAATTGTGCTGGCCATTCAATTCTCCATTTGATCAACCACCCGCCTGTCCGCTTGATGGCAGTTGCTCCAACTACGTTCTGCTGAATGCCGCGGGACAGCCCATCAACGTCGATGGTGTTGGCATACTCACACAGGGCGACTTCCTTCCGGATCTGGACTGCTCCGTTCCAGGATGTGATTACGGGAACTACGGCACCCATTACAACTCGGATGAATTCGACAATCGCGAGGCCATTGAAGTCAATGGCCTGACCTACGGCAACTACCTGGAATTGAGCGGTGCGAACAATACCGCCTCGGAAGGTTCGGGATGGACGGATGTAGCCGTCTCTGGAACCGGTCTCGGGTGGAACAACTGCTTCGATGCACCTGTTGCCGGCAGCTATATCTGCGGACAGAACCAACCGATCTTCATCTTCGATTTCACCGTCGCGAATGCCGATCCGAATCAACCCGTCTATATCAACGCCGTGTTCGGAGACTATGACGTCGACTCGGCGGCAGATACGGTTCTCATCAGAACAGCCAATGGACAGACCCAGAACATCGCCATCACGACGCAGAACAATGCCGGCGGCCAGGATGGAATGATCCAGATGGCTACTGCGGCCGTTCCCTTTGCTTCCGTTTTCACCAACTGGCCCACGAGTCCAGTCGGATATCTCGAAGTTGAATTCCAGATTCCAGATGAACCATTTGTGGCCTATGACTATGTTGAGATCGGGATCACCCCATTGGTCGAACCTGAAGGGTGCTGCTGCTTCCGGGACCCTGACGGCAACTGGCTGCATGCGGAGATGACTTCCGACAAATGCGCAGACGTCATGGGCTATTACCAGGGAGACGGCATCCCATGCGAAGGGGAAACTCCCGTCATGGGCGCCTGCTGCATTCAGGCGGCAGGAGGATGGTGGGTGTGCGAGTACACCGCTGACTGCGAATGTGATTATCAGGGTGGCACGTTCTATCCCGGTACCCCATGCAACAAGGTCCAGTGCGAACCACCGCCAAATGAAGAAGGCTGCTGCTGCTATGAGGATCCAGCCAGCGGCATCTGGTATCTGACACAGACCACTTCCGGGCAGTGCGAAATGCTCGGCGGAATCTACGCAGGCGACGGCGTTCCATGTGAAGGCGATGTGTCTCCCATTGGTGCCTGCTGTGTTGAGAGCCCCAACGGCCTCTACTGCTTCGAGACCTCGGAGTGCTACTGCCTCAGCGAAGAAATCAACGGGACGTTCTATGCCGGGATGAATTGCAGCAACCCGGAAATCGATTGTGAGCAGACCAAGCCCGGATATGGTGCATGCTGCTACATCGATCAGAAGACCGGGTGCCCGGAATGCATCTACACCACCGAAGAAGATTGCCGGGAATCAGGCAACTACCCGATGCCGGTCTGGAATGGCGTGGGTACGAGTTGCAGTGATCCCGGTCTTGACTGCTGTCAACCCTTCGGCGCCTGCTGCATCGGCAACTCATGCGTCTGGACAATCGAACGTACCTGCATCAAGGGCGGAGGCACCTGGACTGCTTATGCGATGTGCCATCAGGTGAATTGCCCATCCTGCCCGGAAGATGTGAACAATGATGGTTCGGTCGACATCAATGACCTGCTCTCAATCATCAACAACTGGGGCACCTGCCCGTAATCCGACCTGAGAGCCGGACAACATGATGATCATCCCCATCTGGCACTCAGGTGGGTTTCATCACGGATGCCGGCTGGTACTATCAAAGACATGCTTCTTGTGCTTGCCCAGTCCCTGGCGATGATCGGTACGGCCCCCGGCCCGTTGGCGGAATCGGAGATTCGATACGGCCGTGATATCCGAGGCATTCTTTCGGACCGTTGCTTCCTCTGCCATGGACCTGATGAAAATGCCAGAGAAGCAAATCTGCGACTTGATGACTTCAGCTTTGCCACAGCTGATCGAAATGGTCGAGCCGCCATCGTGCCAGGTGATCTCCAGAATTCCCTGCTGTGGCAACGTATCAATACGAATGATCCGAACGACGTAATGCCACCGCCCGAAAGCGGAAAGCATCAACTGGATGATGAGCAGAAGGAACTCATCAAACGCTGGATCGAATCCGGAGCGGCCTACGAAGATCACTGGGCTTTCGAGCCACTCGCCTCGCCGATCCCCCCGGTACATGCCGATGATGACTGGTCGCGAAATGAAATCGATCAGTTCATCTTTGACGTGGCCACTCGCCGTGATCTTGCTCCGAATATGGAAGCTGATCGAGCCACACTTGCTCGACGTCTCTTTCTCGATCTCACCGGTCTTCCACCAACTGCGGACGAACTCGACTCCTTCCTGCAGGATGAGAGACCGGATGCGTACGAGCGCCTGATTGACCGAATCTTCACTGAAGAACCCTATCGCACTCGTTACGCGGAACGCATGGCGACTCCATGGATGGATCTGGCTCGGTATGGAGATACCTCAGGCATCCACATGGATGCGGGACGCTCCATCTGGCCCTGGCGGGACTGGGTTCTGGAAGCGTATCGCCAGAACAAGCCATTTGATGAATTCGTCATCGAGCAACTCGCAGGCGATTTGCTCGAAGATCCCACGCCTGAACAGATCATTGCCAGTGGCTTCAATCGAAACCACGTCACCAGTGACGAGGGTGGTGCGATCAACGAAGAATATCTGATGATGTATGCCATCGATCGGACCAATACGGTCGGTTCGGTATTCCTCGGACTCACTGTCGGCTGCGCTCAATGCCATGACCACAAGTTCGATCCAGTCTCCATGGAGGAGTACTACAGTCTCCTTGCGTTCTTCAACAACAATGAAGAACCAGGCGTCTACAGCCAGGTTCCCGATCCGTATCGAGCCATGGAACCCGCCTACGAGATCATCAGCCCTGAGGATCGAAGCCGGATGGATGAGCTCAATCTGTATCTCGAAAATCTGATCGTGGAACGTGACACACCTTCAGAAGATGAGGCTCAAGGAATCGCATCCTTTGCAGAACAACTTCGCAGTGATGGAAACTGGAATTGGAGACAGGGCACGATTGGTCACACCAACAGCAGCAACGGGTCGATCCTGACACTTCAACCCGATGGATCGTTGCTTGCATCAGGCGACATCCCCGATGTTGACGACTACACCATCACGCTCTCAACCAATGCGACAGGCCTGACCGCCATCATGCTCGAGATCATGCAGGATCCCTCCCTGCCTCTGGGACGTATCGGCCGACCCCCCAACGGCAATGCCATCATGAGTGGCATCAGCGCCGAGGTCGTTTCAAAGCAGGATCCAGACAGGAAAGAGACGCTGAACTTCACCTGGGCCTGGGCCGATGTTGAACAACCCAACGGTGATTTCAAGGTAACCAATACCCTGCGACCTGATGATGGACGTGTCTGGGCTCTTGGCGGACATGAATCCCCCGGCGATCGAGTTGCGATCTTCACGACACGTGAACCATTTGGATTCGAAGGAGGCAGTGACGTCATTGTCACACTCAACTTCCAATCGATCTATGTCAAGCACTCACCGGGGCGTGTGAGGCTTCAATTGGGACAACCCAATGCCGAGGCTCTGGCTCAGCTTCCAACGGCACGTACCAACTGGTACATCGTGGGGCCGTACACCGAAGGTGACAGTGAAACTCACTACAACACCGCCTATGGACCTGAAGAGTCAGGCCCACTTCGCTTTGACAAGAAGTACCACCGGCAAGCATGGCGATATGCGCCGGGGGTACTCGAAGCACAGAACGTGACCCTTGCCGCTGGCAAAGGTGCCGAATATCTGGGCTGTGAAGTCTACGTCCCGACCGCGCGAAACATGAATGTCTCGCTGGGCAGTGACGATGGCATCATGGTGTACCGCGAAGGCGAGATCATTCTGGACGAACGAGTGTCTCGTGGCGTGGCCGCGGATCAGAACATGGTTCAGATCCCGATGCAGCCTGGCCGAAACACCCTGGTATTCAAGGTCATCAACACCGGTGGTCAGGGTGCGATCTATCACCGGGAACTCATCCCTGAGAACCAGATCCCGCGTGATACGCTGGCATTCGTGCTCCCCGATGAGGCCATCGCAGAGGGAACCCGGACTCGCGCCTCGGCCGCCTGGAGAAGAACCTATTCACCCGGCTATCTTGAAGCCGAAGAACAGGTACGACAGACGGAAACAGAGCTTGCGGGAATACGAGAAGGTATTCCCAAGACGATGGTCATGAAGGAACGCACTGAAGTACGACCGACGTACGTGATGATGCGTGGAGCCTACGATCAGCCAGACATGGATCGCCAAGTCACCCGCGGCGTCCCCGCGATCCTTGGTGCACTCGAAACCGAAGGCACCGCGGATCGTGCCGACCTGGCTGAATGGATCATGGGTGACGAGAATCCGATCACGGCACGAGTAACGGTCAATCGCCTCTGGGAGATGTTGTTTGGAAGAGGTCTTGTCGAGACCGTCGAAGACTTCGGCTATCAGGGAAGCTGGCCAACCCATCCGGAGCTGCTGGACTGGCTTGCTGCCGACTTCCGCGACAATGGATGGGACCTTCAGGATCTCATCAAGACCATCGTGATGAGTTCCACCTACCGCCAGGATTCTGGATTCAATCCAGAAAACAGTGGTGACAGTGGCAACGAACTCTATCACCACTACCCGCGACAACGACTGACTGCTGAACAAATCAGAGATCAGGCACTCTTCGTCTCGGGACTGCTGGTCGAGAAACTTGGTGGTCCAAGCGTCAAACCCTATCAACCCGAGGGGCTTTGGCAGGAAGTGGCCATGCAGCAATCCAATACTCGGATCTTCGAACGTGGCATGGGCGATGATCTCTGGCGAAGAAGCCTGTACACCTACTGGAAACGAGCCGCCCCACCACCTTCGATGGTGGCACTCGATGCGCCCACCCGCGAATACTGCCTGACCAAAAGAATGACCACCAATACACCACTGCAGGCTCTGGTGCTCTGGAATGACGAACAGTTCGTGGAAGCCGCCAGGGCCACCGCCGAATTGATCATCAAGGGAAGCCTTGATGATGAGGAGCGAATCACAGACCTCTTCATACGCTGCACGGGCACCCCCCCAAGCCCCGGCATCATGCAGGCAGCCAAGCAGACGCTGGGTGAATATCGGATCAGATTCGAGGTAGACTCGGAGGGTGCAGGGCAACTGATCGGGGTTGGAGACTCCACTGCTGCAGCAGATCTTCCCGTAGCGGAACTGGCGTCCTGGACCATGCTCACCAATGCCGTACTCTCCAGTGATGCGGCAATCGTGAAGGATTGACTGATGGCGAAACGTCCCATTTCAGACAAACCTGCTGATCCACTCGAGGAATATCTGTGCAATCTGACTCGTCGCCGTTTCTTTGGATCCATGGCCACGACCGTGGGCGCAGGAATGGGAATGAGTGCACTCAGTGGCCTGATGTCGGATGGTGCACAAGCAGCCATCACGACGACTGACGGAGCACGGGAAATCCTCTCTAATCTTCCCCACTATGCACCCAAGGCCCGTCGTGTCATCTACATGCACATGGAAGGTGCACCAAGTCAGCTCGACCTCTTCGACTACAAACCGAATCTTCACGAGCGATTCGATCAGGATCTTCCCAATTCCATCCGCAACGGCCAGCGAATCACGACCATGACCAGCGGTCAGGCCAGATTCCCGGTTGCGCCTTCAATGTTCAAGTTCCAACGCCATGCCAACAATCAGGATGGCGTCATGCTTTCGGAACTCCTGCCCTACACAGGCAGCGTGGCCCATGAGTTGTGCTTCATCCATTCGATGAACACCCCATCGATCAATCATGAACCGGGCATCACCTTCTTCCAGACTGGACATGAACAACCCGGAAGACCCTGCTTCGGATCCTGGATGAGCTATGGACTGGGAAGCGAAAGCAAGGATCTGCCTGCATTCGTGGTGATGATCACGCAAGGCTATGGAAACATGCAGGCCCTCAGCGCCCGATTCTGGGGCAGTGGCTTCCTTCCAAGTGAACATCAGGGATGCAAGCTTCGAGCCGGACGAGACGCGGTCCTGCATCTGCGTGACCCCGATGGCGTTTCACGTGAAGATCGAAGACGCATGCTCGATCTTGCCGCCAAGATCAATGAAGAAGAATATGAGAAGAGTCTTGATCCGGAAGTAACCGCCCGAATCGCTCAGTACGAGATGGCCTACCGCATGCAGATGTCGGTACCGGAACTCACCGACATCTCCAAGGAACGACCCGAAACCCTCGAGATGTATGGTGATGATGTCAAGACGCCCGGTACGTTCGCAGCCAACTGTCTTCAGGCAAGAAGACTGGCCGAACGTGGAGTCAGATTCATCCAACTCTACATGCGAGGGTGGGATCAACACGGAAATCTCCCGGGTGAAATCCGTGCACAATGCAAGGCGGTCGATGAGGCGCAGGCAGCCTTGATCAAGGATCTCCGGCAGCGAGGCATGCTTGATGAAACGCTTGTACTCTGGGCGGGAGAGTTCGGCCGTACCGTGTATTGCCAGGGACCTCTTTCACAGACCAACTACGGCAGGGATCATCACCCCCGCTGTTTCTCCATCTGGCTTGCCGGAGGTGGAATCAAACCCGGCATCAGCTACGGCAGAACGGATGACTACTCCTACAACGTGGTGGAGAATCCCGTTGCGGTACACGATCTGCACGCCACGATGCAGCACCTGCTGGGACTTGACCATGTCCAGAACACCTACCGCCACCAGGGTCGAGACTACCGACTTACTGATGTCCACGGCCATGTGCTCAATGACATCCTGGCCTGACCAACTTCAAGATCAACACAACCCATTTCGGGAAGGATCATGATCATGCCCCTGCCGCCCTTCATCTTCTGCATCATGATCGCCTGCCTGAGCCTGACCGCCACCCCGGACGTTGCTGTTGATTCCGCTGCAACTGACCAACCTGCGGCCAACAGAAACAGCACCGACTGGAAACCACTGTTCAATGGCAAGGACCTGACCGGGTGGACTCCCAAGATCGCAGGGCATGCCCTTGGTGAAGATCCCTACGATACGATTTCCGTCGAAGATGGAATGATCCGCATCAACTACGACAACTATGAAGGCGACTTCAATGGTCGATTCCTCCACCTGTTCCATCAGGAACCCCAGGACCGCTACAGACTTCGGGTCGAATATCGATTTCAGGGTGATCAAGCACAGGGTGGACCGGGATGGGCCTGGCGGAACAGCGGAGCGATGCTCCACTGCCAGAATCCTCGATCCATGACACTCGGACAGTCATTCCCAGTCAGCATCGAGGGACAATTCCTTGGAGGCGATGGCACCAATCCTCGCCCCACGATGAACCTGTGCACCCCTGGCACCAACGTGGTCATCAATCAGAAACTCGACACCAGACACTGCATCAATTCCAACTCGACGACCTGCCACGGTGACCAATGGGTTATCGCCGAATTCGAGGTCGATGGCGACAAGAGCGTGAAACATTACGTGAACGGAACACTCGTGATGCATTACAACAACCCGCAGTACGATCGCAATGACGGCGATGCCGCAAAGCTCATCACAAGCGATGACCTGTCACTGGGCAAAGGGTGGATCTCACTTCAGGGCGAGAGTCATCCGATTGATTTCCGACGTGTGGAAATCAAGGCACTCGACTGAATCAATCAGGAACCCGTGGCTGCTTCCCAAGCGATGATCGGGCGAAGTGAGACCTTGCGAAACTCGATATGAGCGCCTTCACTCTGTAGTCCAATTCGGCCCGGCACCTGACGACAATCCTGAGCCACGTTCTGCTTCACCCCGTTGACTTCCAGAACCAGATGGCCACGATCCAGAAGAATCCGGTAACGATTCCATTCTCCAAGGGGATTTTCACTTGATGGATTCGCCTTGCGTGTATGCCGGCCATTGGTGCGGGAGGCAACCGGCGTCATTGGAAACTCACCGATATTCCAGATGTCACCTGCATGGGTGGAATGCAACTGCGCTTCAATACAGTTCGGCCACACCTTGTCTTCACCGATGATGCGCATCAACACCCCACTGTTGCCCGCCCCTTTCTCAGGATCAAATCGCCATTCGATGATCAATTCGAAATTCTCGTAGAGACGGTTCGTCTGGATGTAGCCGATCGGCTGACCAGTGCAGACAAGAACGCCATCCTCGACGGAAAAAGCCTGAGCAAGATCCGTGGAACCATCACGGAAGAACCCTCGCCAGCCATCAAGATTGATGCCATTGAAGATTTTCATTTCCGGCCCGAGAACCGGATTCATCCGCTGTGTTTCAGAATTGGAATTCGCGGCAGACAGACCCAGACAGGTTGCCAGACATGTGATCAAGACAAGTGTTCGAGTAATGTTCATGCCATGAGGATAGAACAACTCGCCTCAGCATGCCGGCTCCGATTCAACCGCCAATCGTTACTGTTATTTCCGCTGAATACACGCCATTTGGATCTTCTCGTTCCGCAAGGGTCTGTTCCAGCACCGATCTGGTTCTGGGAACAGTACCTTCGAACAGAGTCTCCCCCGCCGGCCCCTTGACGATCACGGGCTGATCAAGATCCAACATGGAATCATCCAGACGAATCGTCAACTTCTTGGCGCCACCAGGTTCTGAGATGGTGATCGTCTGACCCCTACGTTCAACGACCATGCGATCACGAGCAACCGGCTCATCGACCTTCAGCCAGTAGAACCGATCGTGCGTCACATCATCCTGTTTCCAGACAATGCGTTCCGGTCGGTTCACTCGATTGAATTGAGCCATCCACGGCAGGGCCTTGGCATCATCACCATCCATCCAATGGCCCTTGCCGGCATGCAGTTCAACCACATGCTCGTATCCGCCTTCATCCTCGGCACGGGCCTTGGCCAGACGGTCCTTCCATTCACCGGCCACACGGTTCCGACCATAGGGGGAATCATTTTCGCCGACATGAATGGCCATGGGCAGATTTCGAAGTCCTTCGTGACTGGTTTCATTTGGATGCCCCGCCATCATGGCGGCGGCGGCAAAACGATCGGCCATGCGTGGCGCCAATTGATAGACACCGTCTCCACCTGCGCTGTATCCGGTCAGGTAGACACGATCTGGATTGACACCTTCCACCAGAATCATGCTGGTGATCAGCCGGTCGAAGAGTGGATCGACATGTCCCTGATGCCAGAGGTTCCAGGTGTCACTGGGCGCCCGAGGCGCCACATAGACCCCCTCGTCAATCCTGTACAGCCGCTGCTGATTCTTCCATTGGCGATCATTGACCTCAGGAGGAGCACCGCCACCACCATGCATCGAGATGTAGAGACTTCTTCCTCCTTCAGGCTTCTCTCCATGAATGGAGTAGAAGATGGGCATGCTGACATCACCATGTTCCAGAACTCCAGAAGCCAGTTCACGTCGACGCGACGCCTCTTCACGGGCACGCCAGGCCTGTATCAATCTGGCCTTCATGGTCTGGGTCTGAGTACGTGACAAGGACTGGTCAGGTGGCGGAAATGACCCTCGAGGCACCATGTCGAGAGACACCAGCTGTTCATCCTGAGTCACCACGACCGACTGCAGACCTGCCTCAGTCTTGATGTTGATACGCGATCCAATTGGAAGAACCACTTCAAGATGATCATTTGCATCAAAGCGTTCATCACGCGTAAGACCTTCGAACAACACTTGATCCTGACTGTCATGAACGCTGATTGGAGTCGCCACTCGACGACTGTCCTGCCCCATCGCCCTGAAGCGAACTCGTGCTTCACCCGGTTTGATCGAGGGAGTCCCGGAAACATAACGGCGGCTCACATCAACAGCACCGACCGAGGTGTCATCCGGCTTCCAGACCAGAGGAAAGTGCAGCGGCACCTTTCTCCAGGTCACGGCAAAGATGGCACGCCTTGGATCGCCTTCCAATGCACCCGCTGCCCTGCCAGTGAACCACCCCTTGTTCAACTCCATGCCGCTGGGTTCGGCTGCTCCGGTGAAATGCCATTGGCCACCATCGTAGATCTCAACCCAGGAATGATTTCCACTGCCATCGGACCACAATGGTGTGCCTACGAATCGAGCTGGAACACCCACACTTCGACAGGCATCGATGAGAAGAATACTGAGCCCCGTACAGGAAGCCATCCCCGCTTCGATTGATTCCAATGCCGATTGATCCGCCTTGGGTCGTTGCGTGGAGTATTTCACGCCAACCATCGGAAACACCTTGTTGTTGAGAATGGCGGCTGCCTCCGAGGTGGTCCTGGCCTCTGCCACCAAAGGCGCAAACTGCTCTCTGAAGGAACGTCGCCACTCATCTCGACGCTCATTGATGCTGGCATAGGGAAGGATGCTGTCGAGAAAGATCTCTTCGGGAACATCCTCATGCCAGGGCGCCGATTGCCATGCTTCATAGGCAACGGCTGCGTTCTCCAGGAGATAGTCCGCGGTCAACTGACGGCGGTCCTGCTCCGGCATGTGCGTGATCAGCCAGACCAAACCATCACGCTGGCTGGCTGGGACTCGCTCAAGGGCATCCTCTAGCACGATTCGATTCGGGCCCGCTGTCTCCAACGCCTGCTGAAGCTCGGAATCAAACAAGGCTGCTGAAGCGGTCAATGCGACAATAAGGGTCAAAATGCTCATGAAAGCGAGTCTAGCGATCAGCTCCAAATCCCGCCTGCGGGATTCAATCAAACCCCGTTGAATCATGCTCACAGACCCCTGCGTTGGAGACTCCTGTCGGGATTCTGACGTTACAATTGCATTTCAAACCAACGGAGATTCGACCAGAATGAGCACGCTCAAGAACACTGCCGTATTGCTGATCGGAATGCAGAATGACCACTTCGGCGATGACTGCATGCTTCGCAGTGCCATTGAAAATCCAGAACGGATCGATATGGTCAAGAATCGTATTCTCGAGCTGATCCAGACGCTTTCCGAGACCGATGTCACCATTCTGAACCTTCCAATTCTATTCCGTGAAGGGCATCCAGAGATCACCCAGCAGGTCGGGATTCTTGCCACCATCAAGCAGGCCTCCCTCTTCGTCGAGGGAACCAAAGGTGGCCGCGTCATCGAAGAACTGGACAGCTGGTCTGAACGGGTGCCAACCCTTTCAGGCCGAACGGGCTTCAATGCCTTTGTCGATACCAGCCTCAATGACTTCCTGACGGAACGAGGTGTCCAGCAACTTGTTCTGGTAGGCGCTTCAACTGCAGTATGCATCGACTCGACCGCTCGCACCGGATACGAAATGGGATATGACATCCTCATTCTGGATGACTGCACGATCTCAAGAACTCTGAGCGAGCAGGACATGTATTGCGATGCGATCTTCCCGATGTACGCAACAGTCTCATCAACCAATGATTTCCTGATCTCCAACGGCCTTCCAGCGCTGGCAGCTCCTGCGGAGACCGGCTGATGAGTGATGAACTGGCGAGTACGTATCATCCCTGGGAAGCAGGACGTGATCCATTCGCCAGTACCAGAGATGCGGAAACACTGCCAACGCAGACCTATCGCTATCCTCTGGGCGGCGCCTCGGACATCCTCAAGAATGTTTCTGAATCCGACAAACAAAGAGATTCACTGAAGAAACTTGAAATCGCAGAAGACGCCGCTCAAGCGGACGCTGAATCCGATCTTGTTCTGCAACATGAAATCGGACGCGGAGGCGTAGGCATCGTCAGTTCAGCGGAACAGATCAGTCTCAACAGAGATATTGCCATCAAGAGCCTTCGGGCCGATCGGGATTCCACAAGCGCACGCTCTCAACTGATCTATGAAGCCAGAATCCAAGCCGGCCTGAATCACCCCGGCATACCTCCTGTCCACATCATCGGCGCAGACAGCAGAGGTAACCCTGTTCTCGGAATGCAGTTGGTTCAGGGAGAATGCTGGACCGACACATTGATTCGAGACGGCAAGCAACTCGACTCGGGTCTCGAGACTCCGTTGCTCCAACACCTCCAGTTGCTGGCACGTATCTGCGAAGCCATTGCATTTGCGCATGATCGAGGCGTCATTCATCGTGATATCAAACCAGGCAATGTCATGCTTGGTAAGTTCGGTGAGGTCTATCTGGTTGACTGGGGACTGGCGGCAGAACTTGACGAGAACGGCAAGTTCGCCCCTCCGGGCTTCACTGGAACACCTGCCTATGCAGCACCTGAGATGATTCATCGTGGTGCCGTTCTGGATATTCGCACCGACATCTATCTGCTGGGCAGCACCCTCTATGAGATCATCACAGGCGAACCACCACATTCCGGCGACTCCATCAAGGAAGTCTTCGAGAGGATTGATCTTCATGAAGAGCTGAAGTTTCCGAGTTGGATTCCAGCTGAACTGGCGGACATCTGCCGCAAGGCACTGGCAGCAGATCCAGATGATCGATTCCAGACCGTACACAGTCTCCTGACTGAAATCAGACTCTACATGGAACGCCATCAGTCAATCGGCATGCTTGATCGTGTTCGAGATCATATCGCCCGACTGGATGAAATGGTCGAGGCCAATGCCGATCATGATCGGATCGAGGATCTTGGCCAGACCTGTCGAGCCATGCTGGAAGCGTTGCGGGTACAGCTTCCTGATCTAGATGAAATCAATCAACTCCATCAACACTGTTCGATCGTCATGATCAATCGCATGATTGAAAGCAAGAACATCGGAGCAGCCAGAATCATGCTGGAGTCAATTCCACCAAGTCCGGAAACAGAAGCGCTGCGGGAACGAGTATCCGCACTGGCCGGAAGAATGCTGGCGAAGCCCACTCATATCGCAACGAATGTCCAGCTCATGCTTACGGAACAGCTTGTCAAGGCCAAGGAAGAGATTGCGGAACTCAAGGCTCGACTGAACGAATCCTGATGAATTCAGGGGCTGGTCATTTCTTCTGCGGAACCCAGTAATTCCTCGACCAGCCGAGCCACGGCAGCAGGTGGCACATTCACATACCTGACGATGCCTTGCCGGTCGACAAGCATTGAATAGGGAATCCGGCGCACCTCGAACTGAACGGCAAGCTTGTTACCCCACTTCAATCCATCTGCGAATTGTGGCCACTTCATGCCCAACTGCCCCATGACTGGCTCAACAATAGCCAGCTCTTCGTCAAGATTGACACCCAGAATTTCAAACCCTTGATGATGAAACTCGTCGTAGGCCCTGGTCAAGAAATGCATTTGACTTACGCAGGGCTTGCACCAACTCGCCCAGAACTCGATGAGCAGAATCTGCCCTCGAAACGACTCGGGAGAAATAGAGCTATTGCCATTCAAGGCCTGGACCTCGAAGCCTGGCAATGGCTTTCCGACCATCTCGAGCTGCCGCAGCTTCGATTCCAGCATGTCGATCGAACGGCTCGGAGCCACACCTGAGTCAGACGCCTTGATCATTTCCTCCAGAATCAATCTGACATCAGCCACCTTGCCCTGCAAGAGCATGGCATCAAGAAAGGCGGGGGTACGCTGGTCAACGGCAGGTTTCGCACGGTAGCGAGCATACAGCTCGATGGCCCGGTCAGGCTGATCCGATCGCACCAGTGACTGCACATGCCGGGTCATGGCCAGAATGGCCAACTGCTCATCCGGACAAGCCTTGATGAAGCGATCATAGGCCTCTGCCGCCTCCTTGTAGCGATAGAGATTCCATAGTCCGATCGCCTGCATGTAGAGAACTTCGCAACGATGAGGTGAATCAGGATATTGCGAAAGATGCTTCTCAAGCGCAAGCAAGCCTTCATCATTTCCAGGCCACAGGATCAGATAGGAACGACGCTCTACCTGAAGTTGGGACTGAAGATCCTGCCAGGCCTGCGCCTCAGTCAAAACAGAGTCCTGCTTCTGAGCAATTGCAGGAGTTGCGAAAGACATGATGAGAATTGCCAATAGTGCCTTGATCATCCTCGCAGTATCCCTGATCGGATATGAACATGCACTCCCCCATCTTCTGGCCTGAGGAGATATCCTCAAGTAATGCAATCAGAGCCTGTCAGCTGGACCTGGTCCCCTCCACGCCCACCATGGCTGGTCATTGGAATCGTGACGACCTCAGGCTTTCTGATTCTTGGCAGCCTGTTGATTGCGACTGCCATGACCCACAATACGCGTTATGAGCAGCTGGGATTCATGCTTTCACTGGTCGTTGTACTGATCATTGTCGCTGGAATGATTCAGACCCTGAAGCGGCATGTTGTCAGAATGAAAGTCGAAGCTCAGTCTGACGGACTGAGATGGGCAAATCTGAGTCGAGGCGTGGCTCGAAAGATGACCTGGGACGATCTTGTGCGATTTCAGATTGCCCCGATCCATGCACATGGCCGACCCATTGCCGTGGAATTGAGAGTGTGGACACAATTTGAACGAACGCCACTGATCATCAGGGAAGCGATGGAAGATTCCAATCGCTACGAGAAATTCCAGATATTCGAGCAGTCATTCACGAGATTGATGATGCAGCATGGCGTGGAACGTCGTTGAAGCAAATCATTTGCTCCGTGACGCTGCAATCATCCTCGCAACTTTGCCGAATCCGGCAAGAGATTCATGGATGCTCAATCCAGGCCTTGCGGCCAGTTTCAGCTTGTCAACATCACGACCACCAACAGCCAGAAGAATGCCATATTCATGGCATTCATCAGCAAACTGCGTAATTTGACGCGAAATCAACTCAGGATCCTCAACAATACTTGTCGAGATCCAGACCAGATCGGGACGCTCTGATTCAGGACGGTTGACGCTGTCGATTCGAAGTACATCTACTGGCGTATTAGGCCCAAGATTGGTTGCATCGCCACCATTCTCAGCGATAACAGAAGCAACAAGCATGCTGGGCAACAGATAGGGATCGTTGCTCACTGCGCCGCCGGTAGCACGAAAGACCGGAACGTTGGGAGAGGCGATGTGTCTCATCTGCTGAACAACCTGCACACACAGATCTGTCGCACGATGTTCGATGAAGATGCCATCTGAGTCATGATCCCAGCGGTCACCCAGTTCCTTCAGCACTGAACGAATCGGACCATCTCCCAATTCAGCAATGGAAGCCCCCGCCAGATATCTGCCCATCAGGAAATGCCAGGCTTCTGCAATCTGGCCATTTACAAGATGGTCCAAAAGAGCCTGAGTCTCATCATCAATGTCCTCAACACCTGATGCAGAGATCCCGGGCAATCCAATTGCCGTGGGATTCAGTATTCGCAAATGCTTCTCGCGGATGAACTTGATTGCGTCCTTCACGGTGATCCGCCGGTGTCCACCAGCAGTTCTGGTGACCTCAAGAAGGCCACGGTCAGCCCATCTCTTGAGGGACGATTCACTCATTCCAATGGCTTCAGCAAGGTCTCGTGGGGAGAGAAGACGGTCTATAGGGATGGAATCCATGAACTCAATATATCGGCTATTGGCCAGAAGAACGGTTGAAATGATCAATTTGGATGTTTTGAATGTTTTTTCCCATTTTGCATTCCAACCCCTTGCACAGTGAATTCGAGGGGGGTAGGGTGCTTTGAACGTATTGGACGATTTAACTGATTTGAACGTATTTCGAGAAGGAACCCCCATGATCTCACTCACCACAGTAATCGCCTCCCTCACCATGGCCCTCGGCCAGACCTGCAGCAGCTCCACCCCCAACATTGCTGAAACAGCAGCCGCTGATGGTCGATTCAACACCCTCGTTGCCGCGGTCGGCGCGGCTGATCTCGCTGAGACGCTTTCGGGCCCAGGCCCCTTCACCGTCTTCGCACCAACTGATGCAGCCTTTGCCAAGCTTCCTGCCGGAACGGTTGAGACGCTGCTCAAGCCCGAGAACAAGGAGATGCTCAAGAGCGTCCTGCTGTACCACGTGGTCCCAGGCAACATGCCAGCCAAGACGGTCCTCGGAACTCCTGCCCTTGTCACCGCCAATGGCCAGCGACTCGACGTGAAGATGTCGAACAATGGTCCAATGATCGACAACGCCAACATCATCCTGACCGACATCAATACCTCCAACGGCACGATTCATGCCATCGACACCGTTGTTCTGCCAGAGTCGATGACGATCCCTCAGATCGCTCAGAAGGCCGGCAAGTTCAACACGCTCCTTGCTGCTGCCAAGGCCGCAGGACTGGTTGACGCACTTTCGGCCAAGGGACCCATCACCGTCTTTGCTCCGACGGATGAAGCTTTCAGCAAGCTCCCTGCCGGCACGATCGAAATGCTGCTCAAGCCCGAGAACAAGGATCAACTCGCTGCAATCCTGACCTACCACGTCGTCCCCGGTCGCGTTTACAGCAATGACGCACTCAAAGCAGGATCAGCCAAGACCCTCCAGGGTGCAACAGCACGAATCCGTGGCGACAAGCAAGTCGTGAAAGTCAACGACGCCAAGGTCATCATGGCGGATCTTGATACATCCAATGGTGTGATTCACGTGATCGACGCGGTCATGCTTCCTCCCAAGGCTACGGCATCAGCCGGAAACCTCTGAATCACACACCATTTCCCCCATGGGGGTGGGGTGTCAGCAAGACACCTCACCCCCTCCCCTCCAAAGTCAAACCTCCTCAGGAACATTTGAAAAATGAAACTCAACATCCCCTCCATTCTCACTGTTGCAGCACTCTCTACCGCATCAATGGCCGCAGATGTGCGAGTCGCACACCTCAGCCCTGATGCACCAGCCGTTGACGTTCTCGTCAATGGAAGCGTGGCATTCAGCAATGCCGCCTTCGGCGACATCACCGACTATGCCGAGCTTGAAGCAGGCGAATATCTGATTCAGGTCGTGCCGACAGGTGCCACCGAACCCGTCGTCATCGAGACGACACTTGAGCTTCCTTCAAAAGGCGAGTTCACCGTTGCCGCCATCAATGAACTGGCTGACATCACGGCATCAGTGTTTGAAGATGAGAACATTCGCATCCCCGGCTCGACCAGAGTTCGATTTGTCCACACCTCACCCGGAACACCCGCGGTGGACATCGCTCTTGCCGATGGCGGCGCGATTCTGTTCCCTGACGTTTCATACGGCGAGTCCGGTGGATACATCACTGTTCCCGCCGGCACCTATGATCTCGAAGCACGAGTTGCAGGAACCGACATCGTCGCACTCTCACTTCCTGGTGTTGCACTCACGGGTGGCACAGGCGTAACTGTCTGGGCCAACGGCCTACTCAAAGGGTCTCCCCCACTTGGCGTTGCCGTTTCCCTCGATGTGGAACCAACCTCAAAAGTTCGCGTGATTCACGCCAGCCCTGATGCACCAATGGTTGATGTCAAGATCAATGGCACACGTGCGATCGAATCGCTGAGCTTCAATGAATCAACCGGCTACAACTCGCTTCCTGCCGGCTCGTACAACATTCAAGTCGTCCCAAGTGGCCAGGATGCACCTGTTGTCATCGACGCGACACTTGATCTTGAGGCCCAAGACTATTCCGTATTGGCCATCGGCAATCTGATCGCCATCCAACCTCTGGTCGTCGTTGATGACAATCAAGTTGAAGATCTGGCGAAGATCAGCTTCATCCATGCTTCCCCGGACGCTCCCGCCGTGGACATCGCGCTGGCCAACGGAGGCCCTGTCCTCTTTGCTGACATCACATTCGGCGAGGATGGCGGAGTGATCACCGTGCCTGGCGGCATTTATGACCTCGAAGCCCGAGTAGCCGGAACCGACGTGGTGGCCCTTGATGTGCCTGGCGTCAACGTAACCGGCAACCGTGCCTTTACAGTCGCCGCTACCGGCTTCCTCAACTCAACACCCGCACTTGGCGTCATCGCTCTGCTTGATGCAGAGGCCTGTGCCACTGACATCGTTGGAGACGGCAAGACCGGCACCAATGACATCCTTGCACTGCTCGACAACTGGGGAACCAACGACCCCTGGGCAGATGTGGATGGCAGCGGCCTGGTCGACATCGACGATGTAATGACCGTGATCATGAATTACGGAAATTGCAACCCCTGATTCTTTCCCCCGAAGTTCCTGATGGCGAGTGGTTCGAAGAACCAGGACACCTTCAGCCACTCGCCCATCAGGAAACGGCAAATACACATCTACACACATACACACAGCATTTGGAGTTCAATCATGAAAGTAATCGACATCATCGCAGCATCACTTCTCGTCATCGGAGGTCTCAACTGGGGACTCTGGGGACTGATGGATATTGATCTGGTTGCAACGGTATTCGGCAGTGAAAGCAGCATCGCAGCACGCTTCGTTTACCTGCTGGTCGGTGCCGCTGCCATCTATCAGGTGCTCGGACTCAAAGGTATCCAGACACGCTGGAACGTTACCCCTTCAATCGCGTGATTCTTTATGTCAGGTAAAGGGAATGGTGGAACGTTTGCCTCTCAGTTCCACCATTCCCTGAACCATCTCCAGAACACCACCACTTGGATGCCATTCGGATGAGTGATCAGCCACTGAAAATTGCCGTCACAGGAGCCACTGGATACGTCGGTGGCCGACTGACACCGAAGCTCCTCAAGAAAGGGCTCCAGGTACGGTGCCTCGTCAGAAGCAGCCAGAAGTTGAAGGCAAGAAAATGGGCATCCAAGGCAGAGCATCTGGAAGTTCTGGAATCAGATCTGTCTGACATCAATCAACTGACGGAATCTCTCAAAGGCTGCAGAATCGCCTTCTATCTGGTCCACTCCATGACTGCAGCAGGTCGCGACTACGATAACGTCGACCAGACTCTGGCCCAGAATTTCTCCAAGGCTGCCAAAGATGCCGGGGTAGAGCGAATCATCTATCTCGGCGGCCTCGGCGAACTCGGCCAAGGACTGAGCGAGCATCTTTCTTCAAGAATCAAAGTCGAAGAGGCACTGGCAAGTAGCGGTATCTCGCTAACCGTGCTGCGTGCAGCCATGATCATCGGATCAGGCTCGACTTCATTCGAGATCCTCAGGTATCTGGTCGAGAGATTGCCCATCATGATCACTCCGCGATGGGTCAAGACAAGATGTCAGCCAATATCAATCGTCGATGTCCTGGAATACATGGTTGCCTGCATCGATGAACCGTCTACTGCAGACAAACGGATCGATATCGGCGGATCAGAAGTGGTCACCTACCGAGAGCTGATGAAGATGGTGGCCACCGAACTCGGACTGAAGACCCGATTCGTCATACCAGTTCCAGTACTCAGCCCCAAGCTGAGTTCCTACTGGATTCACATGGTCACCCCAGTCAATTCAAGAATTGCCATACCTCTTGCAGAGGGCCTTTCCAACACGGTCGTATGCCGAAATGATCTGGCACAGAAGCTTCTGCCTCGTCCGTGCCTGTCTCCTCAGGAAGCGATCAGATCAGCACTGCAGCATGAAAAAAACAATGAGGTCGAGACTTCATGGCTTGATGCCGGACCAGTGCCCGGTGATCCCGACTGGTCAGGCGGACATGTATATGTGGATACACGAGAGACTACAGTCGCAGCGAATCAACACTCGCTCTATCAAGCCATCAAGATCATCGGCGGTGGACATGGCTATTACGCTGCAGACTGGCTCTGGCGTATTCGGGGATTGATGGACAAGTGCCTGGGTGGCCCCGGGCTTCGTCGCGGGCGGCGTGACAACCGGGAAATCGGCTGCGGAGATGCGCTTGATTTCTGGAGAGTCCTGATTGCCGAGCCTGGACGAAAGTTGCTGCTTTACGCCGAGATGAAACTGCCAGGCACAGCCACACTTGAGTTTGAGATCACACCTGATCCCGCAGACAGCAGCAAATCAATCCTGAAGCAGACCGCCAGATTCAGACCTAGAGGGCTTTTGGGATTGTTGTACTGGCACAGCGTCAAACCACTCCATGGAATCGTGTTCACAGGCATGCTTGAGGGCATCAGACGTGAAGCCGAGAAAAATCAAGATGAAAAACTTCTCTCCGCTCAGAAAGGGACGACATGCGCACCCTGATCTGGTTTCGTAATGACTTGAGAATCGAGGACAACCCGGCGGTTCATGCAGCCGCAAGAAGAGGAACCGAAGGAACACTTGGCGTCTTCTTCATTACACCAGCCCAATGGAATCGTCACGGCTGGGGAAGCCCCAAGGTCTCCTTCATGCTCGACTGCCTGAAGTCACTCAATCATGAACTCGAGTCACATGGGATCCCATTGATCGTTCGATCCGTCCCCCACTTCTCGGATATATCCGGAGTGATCCATCATCTTGCCGAACGCTATCAGTGCGATGAAGTACATGTGAATCAGGATGTCGGAATCGATGAGACCAATCGAGACACGCTTGTCAGTGAGTTTCTCAGTCAACATGACATCAAAATGGTGAGCCACGAGGGCAACAGCATCCTTCCCCCCAAGCTCATTCGAACTGGAACTGGTGGCCCATTCTCCGTCTACACCCCATTCCGCAAGAAATGGGAACTGCATCTTCGTGAAGCCGGCCTGCCTGATCCCAGACCACTTCAGGTGCACACCAGGCTGAAACCCTTGCGAGAACCACTGCCCCATACGATTTCCGAGTTCCCAGACTGGGAACATCGATCACGGTGGCAAGGTGGAAGCAAGGCTGCTGAGAAACGATTCAATCAGTTTCTTGAAGAACCCATTGAGGATTACCACACCAACCGTGATTATCCAGCGATAGATGGAACCAGCTCTCTTTCTCCATGGCTTGCATCAGGAACCTTCAGTTCACGCACCGGCATCCGAACTCTCATAAAGAAACATGGACTTGATTTCGACAGCTGGCCACAAGGCCCTCGAACCTGGCTCAATGAGATCATCTGGAGAGAGTTCTATCGTCATGTCATGGTCTCATTCCCGGCACTCTCAAGAGATGAGCCACTCCAGAAATGGACCGAACTGGTTCCGTGGCGCGATGACCCTCATTCATTCACCGCCTGGTGTGAGGGCAGAACCGGAGTCGATATCGTCGATGCCGGCATCCACCAGATGCTCCAGACCGGATGGATGCACAATCGCGTACGAATGATCGCCGCCATGTTCCTGACGAAGAATCTCCTGATCGACTGGAGACTGGGCGAACGCTTCTTTGCCCGCCATCTGGTCGACTACGACTTCGCCAGCAACAACGGTGGCTGGCAGTGGGCCGCTTCCACCGGCACCGATGCCGCACCCTACTTCCGAATCTTCAATCCGGAACGCCAGACCGAGAACTGGGACTCGGAACATGCTTATCTGGAGACCTGGCTGCCCAGAGCACCAGGATCACTTGAACCAATTGTCGATCTGTCAAGATCACGGCAACAGGCCATCGATGCCTTCAAGACAGCTCGCACTGAATACGAGCACGACAATACGAAGATCCCCGCTCTTTTTACGCCGGCGCTGGCAAGCGCCTAGAGATCGAATCTGAACGTCATGGGAAGATGAAAAGCCATGTCACGAATGTCACAAGAGCAACGTTGGCCCGCACATCGAAATCGACTGCGAGTGATCCTGATTGCTGGCCCGGAAGAGATGGTGTACGCCCAAAGGCAGCTCTTTCTTTCGCATGATCAGGATGTCGTAGATCGTGATCTGGTTGTGCTGGCAGTCGGCTGCCGGGGTTCAAACGAGACACAACCCACCACGACAGACACGCTGGCGACCAAGTATGGTCTTGATGGCAAGGAATTCACAATCCTGCTTCTGGGCAAGGACGGAGAAATCAAGGAACGTCGAACACGCCCGGTCGAGCCTCGTGAGTTCTTTGATTGCATCGATGCCATGCCCCTGCGAATACGCGAGGTAAGAGAAAGCCGCCAGGACGGGTGAATCCTGCCAGCCCAGGACATCTGGTAGCCTTTGACCATGGCCAAAGGCAAACGAAAGAAGAGAAAGCCGGGAACAGGCTACCAGCCTGATGCCCTGAATCTGGAAGCGGTCCTTGCGGATATTGAGGCACGCCTGCCTGAGCTCGAAGCTCCAGACTCAGGTCCACTCTGGGGAGAGATACAACGCCTGTTCATCAAAGCCAAAGCTGACCCCACACAGGTTGCCAGCGCCGTGGCGGGCCGTGACCCACAAGCCCTCCAGCATCTCCTGAATGTTCTTCGTGGTCTCGAATCCGAAGCAACTCCAGAGGAAGAGGAAGATCTCCCCGACGTACCCGGTGAAACCCTTCGGGAAGCCATGAAGGCCTTTCGAAAACGCTTGAAGCTGATGCGGCTGGACCATGAGTCGAAGCTGGGCCGAAGTCCGTTGACCTCAGGCAAAGATGCACAATTTGATTCCATCCTACCTCCCGATCAATATCCAGCAGAAGTCTGGAAAGTACTGGCACGGAAGGGACAACTCGAATCAACAGGCCGTGGGTTCTACAAACTGCCCTCTCAGGACCAGACTTTCTAGAGAAACACACATGACGATATGGATTGCACTTGCGCTCTGCATACCAACCCCTGCATTGCTGATCAAAAAACCCTGGGTGCCTGCCAGTCAGGACATCGTTGTTTCAACCTGGCCACGGTATGCAACTGGTCAGATAAGCCTGATGAAACACGACGGGACCGTTCTGTGTGAGCCAGTGCAGTTCTCCAATACCGACGCCAATCTCTCAGAAGCCTGCCCCCAACTCGATGAAATCGATCATGCGATCTATGCCCAGCTTGTGATCGAGTCAAAGCCAATGGGATCACCTCTGGTGATCATCCCTGCCCTTTCCAGACTCATGCCGATCACGGAGGAAGTGACCAGTGAAGATCGCGGAACCTGGACCAAAATCATCGGATGGCAGGATGAAGGAGCGGAAGATTCAGAGGACCTGCCCCCTGATGCAGGCAAGTACGACGGAACGGCCTATGACACTGAAGCAGCCCGAGACGATTCAGTGGTACGAAGCGGATGGTGGATCCGACCAGAAGCTGATGTCTCTTTGAAAACAACAAAGGGTGACCTTCTGATTGACATGAGGGAAGATGCTGCACCGAACACGGTCAATAATTTTCAACAACTCGTGCGAGATCAGTTCTACGACCAGACCATGATGCACCGGATCATTCTGGCTGGTCGTGGGGGTCGTCCATTCGTGATCCAGGGAGGAGATCCCACTGGCAC
>PBAY01000033.1 GCA_002717655.1 Phycisphaerae bacterium
ACGTCCACGGACGTCCCCGCTGTTATTCAATGAATCAGCGCGTTACAGTGCACACGCTGAACCGGAGTCTTCAACGTGGTCGTAGGTGAATTCACACAGGATGCTGAGGTGCTTGTCCTAGGCGGTGGACCCGCTGGCCTGGCTGCTGCCAGACGAGCTGCATCGCTTGGAAAGCAGGTCATTCTCGTCGATCCTCTGGATCTCCCCCCACTGAAGGGAGTCGACGTCCTTCGAGGCGCAGGTCGCTTTGTCGACAAACGTTCCATTCAGGTGACCGGAGAAGAAGTTTCCAGAGTGCGATTCAACCGAGCCATCATCTGTACCGGATGCACCATGGGACCGGATGCACTGGCTGGCTTGCCGATGACCAGAAGCATCCAGAGCGACTGCCAGGACGCGGTACTCGTCTCCGGCTCGGGAACGCTCGCGGTAACCACCGCCATGCGACATGCACGGGCGGGCGCAGATGTCGTCCTGACCTGCCCCTCATCCGGTCTGCTTCCGGATTTCGACCCCGTCCTGTCCGCCGTGGTTCTGGAGTGTCTGACCGCTGCCCAGATCGATGTCCTGCCTGATGTCAGTTTCGCCGGCGCTGAAGCGGAAGCCGACGCTGCTCGGGTTGTACTTGAAGATGGAACGGTACTGGGCGTCTTCGAGTCCGTTGTTCCGGCCCAGCCGACTGGCGGCATGGTGGATGGGCTTGATCTATCGAACACCACGGTGCAACTCGATCAATCTGGTTGGATCAGCGTCGATGAACAGGGCATGACCGGTGAAACACGTATCCGTGCAGCTGGTGGTGTGACCGGGCAGGCACTGGAAGCAGGAGCAGCCCATCGCCATGGTGAAGTCGTCGCGGAGGTCGTCTGCGGACTCGACAGCACCTGGGATCCAGCCGTCACTCCCTCCTGGCTGGAGACACCGATTCCAGTGAGCTGGTGTGGTCTGAATGAAACACGTGGGGCCGACCTGGGACACGACCCCATCTCAACCAGTCATGGATCGGATCACGACATGATCCGCATGGTGCATGATCGTCAGACTGGTCTTCTGCTGGGCTCCGGTGCGGCAGGGCCTTCGGCGAGAATCGTAGCCGAGGCCGCGGTAGTTGCGATTGAAATGGGCTCGACCATCGAGGATCTCGCTGCCTTGACACCGGTTGATGCAACGCTTCCTGGGCTTGGAACAATTGCACGAACGGCATGGAGCATCTCATGAAGCCTGGCGTGGTTCTCGCCTTGACGATCTTCCTGCCGATGGCCCTCTTCACTGGATCAGTGGTGTGGGTCATGGTCGACCCCAAGTCCACAATGGCCACAGCGATCCTGATCACGGTTGCTGTTCTGGAAACACCGGCCATCATGTTCGGAATCTTCCACGGCATGTGGAAGCCACTCGCGATGAAATATCCACCACAGGAACATGCTCCAGGTGCCATCACGAAACGATGCCAGTCATTCAGCATCGGGATCATGAACCTCAGCTGGAGCATCAATACCACTGTTGATGAAAACTGCCTCCACTTGTCGCCTGTGAAGTGGATGCAGTTCTTCGGCGCCTGTCCGATGAGCATTCCGTGGAACGCACTCAAGCTCCAGGGCAGGAATGGTCGTCGTGCTTCCCTGGTCGGCGGACCTGGAATCCAGGGACCCGAGTGGTGCTTCCAGATGCTTCAGATGAACTCTGAATCAAGCAAGGAAGACCCTTCAGCGACCTGAAGCCTTCTTGGTTTCATGCATCACATCAGGTACCCGCTTTCGATCCGCCTCGACGGATCGCAGGGGTTCGACTTCGTGACCTGTGGCCGCGTGACGCTGCGCCAGATGCTGATAGACCTCGGTACCACGCGTCTTCCACCCGATCTCTTTTTCACTGAGATCACGGATATGTCTGGCGGGTGTGCCGGCAAACAAGGTGGCTGGTGGGATCTCGGTACCTTCCTTGACGAAGGCCAGCGCGCCGACGATCGCGTTCTCCCCCACCACGACATCATCCATCAGGACGGCGTTGATGCCGATCAGTGCATTCCGGCCAACACGACATCCATGCAGGACGGCGCCATGTCCCACATGTCCGTTCTCCTCGATCACCACGTCCTTGCCAGGGAAGCAGTGAACGACGCACGTGTCCTGGATATTGCTGCCGGCCTTCATCTCGAGACGGCCAATGTCACCTCGAAGTACTGCATTGGGACCCACCAGACAGCCTGGTCCGATGATCACATCACCAATCAGGACGGCTGTCGGATGGACGAATGCCGTCTCATCAACTACCGGACGCACACCTTCATATTCGTAGCAAGGCATCAGCTCACGGCCTCTTCAACTGGGGCAGGAACAGGCATCCGCGAAGCTACCGTTCGGAATCGACCGGCGACGAACGCTGCATCACACAAGGTGGCATTACCAGCCGGGTTGGCTCCAGAGACATGGAAATCACTGAAAGCCGCGGACTGGTTGACCCAGATATGGCCTGTCAGATTGCATGAGGTGGCCACACCGGCATCGGTCATGGACTCGACCGCTCGATCCAGAACCTCAGCATCTCGACTGTAGACGGAAGCGGTGAGACCACCGAAGCACCGAGCCCCTTCGGATGCAAGCGTGATGGATTCATCCGTACCCGAGGTCTTCACCAGATAGACAATCGGTCCGAACATCTCACGTTGGAACACGCCATCTTCACTGGAATCGATCTGAATCACCAATGGTGTGGCGGTACGGGCTTCCGGGAATCTTTCATTTTCAATACTGGCCGATTCTCGAAGTACGGTCCCCCCAGCTTTGGAAGTCGCTTCAATTCGTGACGCAGTCGCAGGAGACTGGATCGCACCGCAGACTTCAGCAGCTCGAGCTGGATCGGAAAGGAACCAGTCCAAGGCCTTGATGATTGCAGCTGCAGTGTCATCAAACGACAGCTTGCCATCAGCCGTGTCGATCCCATCTGCGGGTATGTAGATGTTCTGGGGAGCCGTGCACATCTGACCGGAGTACAAGCTCAGCGAGAATGCGAGATTGCCAGTCATGGCCCGGACATCATCGCACCCATCGATGATCACGGTATTGATGCCCGCTTTTTCCGTATACACCTGTGCATGGCGAACGTTCTCCTCGATCCAGTCACCAAAATCGTTGCCTCCTGTGAAGTCGACGATTCCGATCTCCGGTCGCGCAACGAGATCCTGAGCGATGGGCGCTTCTTGTGTATCACAGACCAGTGTCACGACATTGGCATCGAATCCAGCTTCAACAAGAACTTCACGTGCAATCTCAGCCGTGATTGCCAGAGGCAGAACCGCACCTGGATGCGGCTTGATCATCACGGCGTTCCCTGTCGCCAGACTCGCAAACAGGCCTGGGTAACCATTCCAGGTCGGGAAGGTCGAGCAGCCGATGTTCACAGCCAGGCCGCGAGGAACAATTCGATACGTCTTGTCGAGCGTCACGGTATCTGTCTTGGATACACGCTTGGTCCAGGTCGCCTGTGAAGGACAACGTGTCATTTCCCGCCAGGCATAGGCGACTGCTTCCAGACCACGGTCCTGTGCATGCGGACCTCCCGCCTGAAAGGCCATCATGTAGCCCTGTCCCGTGGTGTGCATCACGGAGAATCCAATCTGGAAGGACTGTTGGTTCAAGCGATGGAGAATCTCCATGCAGACACCGATCCGATCTTCAACACTGGCACGCTTCCAGCTTTCCATGGCCGCCACGGCAGCAGGAACCAGAAGATCCAGATCAGCCTGTGGATAGGTCGTACCAGTCTCGATTCCAAAGGGAGAAGACTCGCAACCGATCCACCCGATCGTGCCTGGTTGATCCAGCTCGAATGGCTTGCCAAGACGTGCTTTCCAAGCCGACATGCCATCGTCACGTGCGGTCTCGCCATAGACCTTTCCACTAGGCATCTCGGGGTACGCAGACCAGAACCCACGGCTGTCAATGGCCGCCAACGCAGATTCCAGCGTCTCTTGATGTCGTTGGAAGAATTCTTGTGGCACGGGATGAGATCCTCTTGTTGGCGTTCAATGGTCAGGAAACAGTTTGAATAGTCGATCCTATTGTAACTAGAGGCGGACTCCTGCTTGAGATACAATGGACCTGTCATAGGACTGTCATCAGGGGCTTTACTGGGCGAATCCATGGCTTCATCAGCTGCAGGCTCATTGCGTAAGGACATTTCACTCCTGGGCGTCTTCACCCTCGCCCTTGGGACCACGATCAGCAGTGGTTTTTTCCTGCTACCTGGTCTTGCCTTTGCTCAGGTCGGGCCTGCGATCCTGGTTTCCTACCTGCTGGCTGCACTGGTCATCATTCCGCCTCTGCTCTGCAAAGCCGAACTGGCCACGGCCATGCCAAAGGCAGGCGGTGTCTATTTCTACCTTGATCGTGCCTTTGGTCCCATGGCTGGTGCCATTGCAGGACTCGGCAGCTGGATCTCCTTGACACTCAAGACCTCATTCGCGCTGGTGGGCTCGGGTTACTACATCAAGATCTTCATGCCTGAAGCACCGATGCTTCCAATCGCCATTGGATTGGCGATCCTTTTCGGAACATTGAACGTCTTCGGTGCGGGCAAGACCACCAAGATCCAGGCTGTGATGGTGCTCAGTGTCATCTGCATGTTGAGCTGGTTTGTCATTCAGGGAAGCGTGAATATCAGCACGAGTCACTTCGAACCCTTCTTCAGCAAGGGTGGATTCGAAGTCGTATCCATGACAGGAGTCGTTCTGGTTTCCTACATGGGGCTGACCAAGGTATGCAGTGTCGCCGAGGAAGTCAGGAACCCTGATCGCAATATTCCACTTGGCATCATTCTGGCGTTGACCTGTGCGGTGATTCTTTATGTCGCTGGAATCGCCGTCATGATCGGGACCATACCAGCAGATCAACTGGAAACGACCTACATCCCTGTCGCGATGGCTGCAGATTTCTTCGCGGGCCGTACCGGCATGATCGTGGTTTCCATAGCCGCAATCGGCTCCTTCCTTTCCGTCGCCAATGCGGGCATCCTCAGCGCATCGCGATACCCGCTTGCAATGAGTCGTGACCACATGGTTCCAGGTCTGTTTAGAAGGCTTGGCCGCTTCGGAACGCCCGTACCGGCAATCGCCGTAACGGTGATGATCATCATTACTCAGATCCTGATTCTTGATCCACTGATCATTGCCAAGTACGCCGGCACCACCAAGCTGATTCTCTTCAGCATGGTCTGCGTGGCGTTGATCATCATGCGTGAGAGTCGCCTGGACTCCTATGACCCCGGATTCAAGATTCCCTTCTATCCATGGCTCCCCACGATCGGAATCACTGGCTGCATTCTGGCCATGGCGTTTCTGGGATGGAAACCAATCGTCTTCGCCGTGATCTTGATCTCATTTGGAATCGGTTGGTACAGAATCTACGCCGCCGGACGTGTTCAGAGAAGAGGTGCGATCTTCCATCTGTTCTCTCGCATCGGAAGGCCAGAATACGATCCGCTTGACATCGAACTTCGAGGGATCATCAAGGAAAAGGGACTGCGGCCGGCAGATCCATTCGACGAAATCATTGCCAGAGCACACACCATTGATGCTGGAAGCAATGATGACTTCAACAGCATTGCAGCATCCGCAGCGGAAATCCTTGCGACTGAAACCGGTCATCAAAGAGAGGACTTCCTTCCTCTGTTCCTGGAAGGAACACGCGTCGGCGCCACACCAGTAACTGGTGGAGTTGCGTTACCACATCTCCGAATGGAGGATCTGGATCGCTCTCACCTTGTACTGGTTCGATGCAAGGAAGAACTGGAAGTGGAAGTCGGCCATTCAATGGGCGATTCGACACATACCGTCCTGGTCAAAGCGTTGTTCTTCATGGCCAGCCCGGAATCGGATCCGACTCAACACCTTCGACTCCTTGCCTGCCTTGCCGGCGCGGTGGAACAGGATGGCTTCATGAATCGATGGTGTGACGCCTCATCACCCGCTCAACTCAAGGCTGCCCTGCTCCGAAACGACCGAAGCATCACCTTGGATCTTGATCACCATGGACCTGCCAAGGACTGGATTGGACATCGTCTGTCTGAACTTGAACTACCGGATGAAGTTCTCGTTGCGCTGGTTTATCGTGATGGAGAACGCCATGTCCCGACAGGCAAGACCCTTCTGAGCGAAGATGATCACGTGATCATCATCGGAGAGCCCAAGGGAATCGCCACGCTTCGGAATGATCTGGGATTGGATACCGAATAAATTCGTAAGAGCACTGCTCAACAATCGAGGCAACGGATCTCCTCGAAGATCCGGGATTCCTCCTGTGACTCTTCACAGGCGAAGTTGATCAGGCATCGAACCGCCTTGTCCCGATCAAGAAGACCGTATTTTTCAGCCATCTGATCGAGATAGTCGATTTGCCGCTGGGTCAGCTCTATCGGTGTGCTTTGCTTGCTCATGGCAGGATTCTAGCAAGGATTTCGGAAGCGATACCATATGGACATGAACACCACCAGCCCTACCTCACCGCGAACTGCTACCGCTCGAGAAAACGTCAAGGGCCTCGCCACCTGGATGCTGCTGATTGATGGCATCCTGCTGGTCATTCTTGGCGCTCTGGTCATCCTCGGAGTCAAGGAACCAAACGTGGAAACCAACATCGTCCGAATCTTCGGAGGTGTCCTATGTGCAGCTGGAGTGCTGCTGGGGTTCCGACTGTGGAAAATGACACAGGATCGGGAATTGAACCCCATGATCTGGCTGATGTCGATTGTGCCAGTAGTTCTTGGGGTCATTCTCATCGTCTGGCCAATTCAGGCAAGAGAATCTCTTCTTACGATTCTGGCGCTGGCCTTGATCATTCGTGGAGTGATTGAATCAAGCGTGGCCCTCGCAAGACGAACCAGGCCCGGCTGGCCATTTCTTCTTTCTCACGGGATTGCAGCGATCGCCACTGGCGTACTTTTCTGGCTCATTCCCCAGCTAGCCGTCGTGCTGCTGATCCTGTTCATGGGTATCGATCTGATCATGCAGGGCGCTCACAATGTGAGCATGGCAAGACAACTGAAACAGCAGGTCAAACACGTACCTTGAGTGAAGCTCGCAGCAATCAAGACTCGCTCGGAGAGGCCATCAAGCTGCTCTCTGCTCATGCTTATGACGAACAGACTCCTGTCATCGACCTGCTTCCCCGCATAGCGTGGAAATCCTTCGCCTTTGGACTCGACAACAGTCTGGGAGATGAACTGCCCAGATTGCATCTACCTGAGCGGGATACGCTCGAGGACATGCAGGATCAACTTGATTCATTTCACGAAGCCTTTCTTCAACCGCAATTTCAGAATGCACTGGCTGAAGCAGCAAGAAGTGGAAACATAACCAAGCTCGGAGCTGCAATCCAACTACATGTCGCGTTCTACCTTGATGCTCGCTCGATGACGATCGAAGAAGTAGAAAACCATCGACTCGAACATGCAATCCAACTCTCCACCTTCTGCCTATGCAGCAGTATCAGCCTCACTGCACGCGATCCTGATCTGGCAACGGTGTATTGGAATGAAGTCTGCTTGGCACGCGGCGACACAAGACTCGATTGAGCTGCTATTCGGGATAGATCTTGGAAAAGAGCACTGGTGCCAGCCTGGACCCCTGCTCTTCAAGCACGCGATAACATCGAAGTGCTTCACTTTTATCTTCAGCATCTGCATGAAGAATGCCCAATGCCGCATTGGCATCCTCATGATTTGGCTCGTGCGATAGAACGGTTACGAGACATCTCCTGGCTTCATCAATATCCCCGGCCTTCAATGCCAACTCTCCCAGACATGCCCAAGCATCCGCCAATCTTGGGCGGAGCTCGACAGCTTTGCGCAAAGCGGTTTCAGCTTCTTTCAGATTGCCCATCTGCATGTGGCACTGGCCCAGACTTTGATAGACCTTGGCGTATCTGGGCCGAATATCGATCGCCATCATGAATGCGGCGACCGCCTGATGGAAAGACTTAAGCCGAGCATGGATCAATCCCAGATTGTGATACGCCTTCGCAGTAAGCAGGTCACGATCGATGCATTGATTCAATACGGAAATCGCTCCTGCATCATTGCCTCGACAACTCTCAACCAGCGCCAGAACGATATATGATCGCCCAATATCCGGATCGAGTTGAATCGACATTTGAAGCGCTTCAGCCGCCTCATCCCATCTCTTCAAACGGCCGAATGCTATTCCCAGATTCGTATAGGCACGCCTTGAATCCGGCCGAATCGACTTTGCATGCTGCAATGCCTCGACTGCCGCTTCAAACTCGCGACCAGAAGCCAGCGCTCCACCCAGATTCACCCATGCCGCGTAATAGCCCGGATCCAACTTCACGCATTCACGGAACACACTGATTGCATTGCTGAGATCACCCGACATCCAGTACATGCTGCCGAGCGTCATGCGAAGCGGCGAACTCTCAGGCCGCGACTCACTCGCCATCTTGAAATACTGGAGCGCATCAGCAGACTTGCCTGAATCCGCCAGCACGCAACCCAGCCCGGTCAAGGCCTCGACACACTCGGAATTCACTTCCAATGCAGCTTTGAATCCTGAAATCGCCTCTTCAGCTTTGCCTGATCGGGCCATGGCGTATGCTCGCAGTGCTTGGGCCCGTGCCTGAAAGGACTCACCTGATTCAGGAAGATCCAGACAGCGATTGAAGGCCTCGACCGCTGAACTCCAGAGCTCCTCCTCGTCAGCCGCCTGAGCTGCCTGCAGCAATTCGAGGCCATGACGGAACCAGGCCAGCCCCCCGGAACCCGCAACTGGCTGCTGGACTGCTGCAAGTTCCGCTGGCGGGGCCTCACCCAGAAGCGTGTCATCATCAAGGCAAAGCCCAAGGCCATAGGTATCGGCAGGCCCTTGTGATGGCAATGATGGATCTGAATTCGACATCAGCGCAATGCTACCATGTAGGCTCGCCGATCAACTGGACTCTGCGGAGAGCCTCATGACCATCAAGGCCAAGACACATACCCTGACCTACTTCATTGCATGGACACTTTTCCTTCTTGCTGCAGGATTCTGGTTTGTCTTCTTTCTGGTCGAAGGTGGGCAAATCGCACAGTACATGTGGTGGCCATCATTCTTGATCGCCACGGTTTCATCGATCTTGTTCGGCATGATCCTGTTGAAGGGTTTGTTTGATTAGATGTTCAGATCATTGCCCCGGTAGCTCAGTTGGATAGAGCACGGCTTTCCTAAAGCTGAGGCCGCAGGTTCGAGTCCTGCCCGGGGTGCTTGAACATCTCACCTGACCTCGACCAGAGGAGTAACGGATTGATAATGCCGCAAAATGTTGTTTCTACTGAAATCGCAACCATGATTCAGCATCTGGAGCTGCAGCCTCATCCGGAAGGCGGCTACTACCGGGAAACATATCGAAGTGAATCCCTGCTGGATTCTGGTCGCGCCGCAGCCACTTCAATTCTCTTCCTGCTCCCCAGAGGTGTACGTTCTCGATGGCATCGAGTCGATGCAGAGGAACTCTGGATCTATCAAGCCGGCGCAGAACTTGATATCCGAATTGCAGCAGAGGATGAAGCATGTCATGCCTATCGCCTCGGCCTGAGCCATGACGCTAGTGCACAGATTCTGGTACCTGCCAATCACTGGCAGGACGCCTGCTCACGAGGCGATTGGACTCTGGTCGCCTGTGTGGTTACACCAGGATTTCAGTTCGAAGGTTTCGAGATGGCTGAAGAAGGCTGGGAACCTGAGCTGAAATGATCAAACAAGCTGATATCCAGCTGCAAGCTCCTTGAACTCTTTCACTTGATCCAAGACCCATTGTTGATCTCGATCAAGTTCAGATGCAATCAGATTCGCAACATCTTCCGAAGCCTCGGAAGCCGCTGCCGCATCAAGCAACAGCGCTCGCATGCGGCGAGCAAGAACATCTTCGACTGTTCTGGCCAGCTCGTGACGTACTGCATGGATGACGACACCTCTTGGATAGGGAAGTCTCTCGTGTATCAGTTGATGACCTCCATCAATTTCATCACAGATGCCCATCACTTCTGGAGCATCAGAACCATAGACTCGAAGCCAGTTTTCCACCGGCATCGCTGGATCATCACGGTCCAGATAACCTCTTACATGAAGGTCCTCGGTGACACATGGCTGACGATCCAGACCACCAACATCAATAGCGTGATCCATGACATCATCAGCCATCTTGCGATACGTCGTCCATTTGCCACCGATGATGGTGACCAGTCCACCTCGCGAAACAACGATTTCATGCTCACGTGAGATCTTCTTGGTCTCCTCACCCGCATGCTTCACGAGGGGACGAAGACCTGCAAAGACACTTCGCACATCACTTCGTTCTGGATCTCTGGCAAGATATCTTCCCGCATTACGAAGAATGAACTCGATCTCCTGATCCGTCGCTCGAGGCTCGAGTATCGGCTCAGGCGCCTGTTCATCAGTCGTACCAACGAGACATCGCTCATGCCATGGAATCACGAAAAGAACACGGCCATCATCGGTATGTGGAACCATGATGGCCGTATCACCCTGGAGAAAACTGGCATCGAGTACCAGATGAACACCTCTGCTTGGCTCTACAACAGACTGGGATTCGACGTCATCCATATGGCGGATGCTGTTGGCAAAAACACCTGTTGCATTGATCACCACAGCTGCATGAGCATCATGCTCTTCCCCGGTCTCCTGATCCCTGAAACGAACACCAGAGACATGATCTTCCTCATTGCGCAACAAGCCAGTCACCACAGCATGGTTCAACATGGTTGCACCCTGATCCAAAGCGGTGCGGACAAGCGTTGCACACATGCGAGCATCATCAAACTGCCCATCGTGATACTGAGTCCCTCCATCAAGACCCTCTGATTCGAGATTTGGAATCAGCTCAAGCGTCGCTTCCGGCTTGAGGCTTTGAGACTTGGACAGATTCAGCTTTCCTGCAAGCAGGTCGTAGAGCTTCAGACCAATTCCATAGAACGGTCCTTCCCACCATTTATAGCGAGGTACGACGAATGCCAGATTGGTGACCAGATGCGGCGCATTCCGGTACATCAAACCACGTTCATGCAAGGCTTCACGGACGAGTGAAATATTGCCTTGTTGAAGGTAACGGACTCCACCATGGACCAGCTTGGTTGATCGGCTGCTGGTGGCCTTGGCGAAATCCACCTGCTCGAGAAGCAGGGTGCGATACCCGCGAGAAGAAGCATCCACTGCTGTTCCCAATCCGGTGGCACCACCTCCAATGACAATCACATCCCAGGGCCCACCGGTTACAGCCTGATTGATCAGTGTTTCACGTTTCATTCAGTTTCATCCTCTTCTGCCCATCCACGGGCACGTTCAACTCCACGTTTCCACTGTCTCAGGAGATCCCGACGATGCGTGTCGTCAATCTTAGATTTGAAACGACGATCAAGTGTCCAATGATCCGCCATGTCATCTGGACCGGGCAACACACCCGCCGCCATGGCTGCCATGCCAACTGCACCAAATGCGGTGGTCTCGAGCATGGTCGGCCGTAGAACCTCGACATTCAGAAGATCAGTCTGAATCTGCATCAACAGATCACTGGCAGCCGCGCCGCCATCCACCCTCAATTCCTTGAGTGGTATCCCTGCATCCTGCTCCATGGCGTTGAGAACATCAGTCACCGTGCAGGCGATTCCTTCCAACGCAGCTCTGGCAATATGAGCCGAGGTACTGCCTCGAGTCAAACCTGAGATCGAGCCACGAGCCCAGGCATCCCAGTAGGGAGCACCCAGACCTGCGAACGCTGGAACAAGAACAACGCCACCACTGTCAGGAACACTGGCAGCAAGTTCATTCACCTCAGCAGCGGACTTGATGATGCCCAGCCCATCACGAAGCCACTGAATCGTTGCCCCACCCATGAAAACACTTCCTTCGAGCGCATACGTGCATTCACCACTTGAGGTGCTCCACGCAATCGTTGCAAGAAGATTGTTATTGCTGACCATTGGCTGGTCGCCGGTATTGAGAAGCAGAAAGCAACCAGTGCCGAACGTGCTCTTGGCCATGCCTGGCTTGACACAAGCCTGACCAAAGAGAGCTGATTGCTGATCACCAATCATTCCTCGAACTGCCACATTTCCGCCCAGAATAGTTGTAGAACCCAATTCGCCACTGCACGGGACGACTTCAGGCAAGACCGCTTCTGGAATATTGAATAAACGAAGTAGATCCTGATCCCACTCGCGAGACCTGATGTTGTAGAGCAGTGTCCTGGATGCATTGCTCTCATCCGTGGCGTGAACAGCCCCACTGGTCAGGTTCCAGAGCAGCCAGCAGTCAATAGTTCCGAAAGCCAGATGTCCGGCATCGGCCGCCGATCTTGCACCTTCGACATTGTCCAGCAGCCAGCTCAGTTTGCTCGCACAGAAATAGGGGTCAAGAAGCAGACCGGTCTTCTCATGCACCATCTCGTCATTGCCACCGCCCCGCCACCGATCCATCAGCTCAGCAGTCCGACGATCCTGCCAGACAATCGCATTGCCGATTGGTTGTCCTGTTCTTCGATCCCATACCACCACAGTCTCACGCTGATTGGTGATACCGATACCAGCCAGCTCCTCAGGGTTGACTCCTGTTTCAGCAAGAACCTGCTGAGCCATCCTGGACTGCTTCTCATAGATTTCTGTGGCGTCATGCTCAACCCAACCAGGTTGAGGAAAGATCTGCTCGAATTCCTGCTGGGCCACACCAAGACGCTGCCCATCAAGATCAAAGACGATGGCACGACAACTGGTCGTTCCCTCATCAAGTGCGAGTAATCTTGCCACAGGAATCTCCTTGATCCCTCTTGGTTACTTCAGATAACAGAGCCCAGCATTCAATGTCAGGTTGTCCACATTCAAGTGCGGATCCAAAATCATGAATCGCCACAGCCAAGTCAAGTGGTCATAGATAGCTTAGAGAGACCTGCAATCAAGTCTTTACATTGATTTGCATCAGGCTTGCTTTCAAAAAACAGTTTCAGAATTCCGTCATAAAATACTCATGCGTGCAATGGTCCTTGGACCGATAACGCGAAGGGACTGGGGAGTTCCCTACCGAAATACGCACGTAGAGATTTCCTTCTCTTCTCTTCCGTCACCTCTGGTCGCCTAGCGGCTGGAGGGGATTTTTTGCTTCAAGATCAATGACTTCAGCAGCTTAGAGTTGAAGCATCAAGGAGAAGCTGGCTGAGCTTCCGCCCCCGGGGACGGAGCCGTCGAGACACATCTGAATCCAGTATGAGAAAGCCCGGTATCAACTGCTGTCCCCCGCCTGGCTGCCACCCGATAGGCGGTGCAATACGACTGATGACAAAGGAATGAACCTCCCCTGATCACCCGCTTGGGGACCAGAGGTTCCGCTGGATCCCAGCAATGCTCAGGGCCTGAAGGGTTGGATAATCGCACTCCATCAGCGGCTGCCAATTGGAGCCTGTAGGTATCAGGCCGATACCAGTCTCGACACCATTCCCAGACGTTGCCTGCCATGTCATGCAAACCATGAGCATTTGCAGCAAAGCTACCGACGGGAGCTGTACCTCGATGACCATCCAGACCCTCATCCTTGACCGGAAACTCACCCTGCCAGATGTTCGCTGGATGGAAGTCATCAGATGGAGGCTGATTGCCCCAGACAAATGAATTGTGATTCATCCCACCTCGAGCAGCAAATTCCCACTGAGCCTCTGTCGGCAGTTGCTTACCAGCCCATGCCGCGTAGGTCTGCGCATCTTCGTAGGCAATATGCGTCACTGGATGATTCTGTCGTGTATCAATGGATGACTCTGGCCCATCCGGATGTCTCCAACTTGCACCTGGAACCCATTCCCACCAACCTGAAGGATCATCCAGCCTGACCAATCCAGATGGATGATGAAAGACCACCGCACCAGGAGCCAACACTTCCTCAGGCGGCCGTGGCGTATCGGGAGGCACCTGCTTCTTCAGTTCTTCCCAGTCAATTGGCCGTTCAGCAACTGTCGTGTACCCAGTCGCCTCGACGAATCGGGCAAACTCAGCGACCGTGACTTCATGAACATCCATCCAGAACCCATCCATGATCACCTCATGAGCGGGCCCCTCCTCGGCTCTTGCAGGATCATTCGAACCTCTGATGAAACTGCCTCCAGGAATCCAGACCATCCCTGAAGGGCTTGCGACCTTCTTGGATTCCGATGACGAAGCAAGGTCTGGCTGCCCCAGTGTCAAGATCAGCAGAAAGAGAGTGATCATGACTCAATGGTACCCCTTTCATATCCGGCTGATCCGGCTAAAATGCCGCCTCAACCTGAGGAGATAACAAACATGCCCATCGAGACTGGACAACAGACCCCCGGATTTGAACTCTTTGACCACGAAGGCAATACCGTCAAGCTATCTGACATGGCTGGTACACCTGTGGTCGTCGCTTTTTTCCCTGCCGCCTTCACTGGCGTCTGTGAAACAGAGCTCTGCACCTTCCGTGATGCCATGGCTTCATTCAATGAGGTCGATGCCAAGGTAGTTGGCATCTCAGTTGACTCTCGTTTCGCCAATGCCGCCTTTGCTGCAGCGAATAACCTGAACTTCCCGATCCTTTCCGATTACAACCGTGAGACCATCAAGGCATGGGATCTTGTCTTCCCTGACCTCGCAGGCATGCCTGGCTACGACGTGGCACGTCGTGCTGTCTATGTGATCGATGCGGATGGAAAGGTCGCGTGGTGCTGGCTGAGTGATTCACCTGGCGATGAACCTCCATATGCAGAGGTTGAGGAAGCAGCCAAATCACTGGCTCAGACGAGCTGAGCGCACCATTGATCGGATAGAACTCAACATCGACCCGGCAACTTTCGTTGCCGGGTCGTTCTCATTGGATTGCAGCTCACTGTGAAATCCACATTCCAATCCCAATGATGAGACAATGAAAGATGATGAATCATTCCCCTGGACATCCTGATCTGGAACGACTGGCACAGCTGGCTCTTGACGGAGTCCATCGTGCCTACCCATATCATCTGTCTCATGTCATGCATGGCATGGAGAACATTGAATCACCATCTGACGTGAATCCTGTCTTCTATGGTTGCTTTGACTGGCATTCCGCCGTACACGGACATTGGCTGCTGGCCTACACGCTGAGGCACTGCGTTGGTTCCAGGTTTGCACAACGCTGCCAGGAAAGTCTCGAGCAGAGTTTCACACAGGAGGCGATTGAGGTCGAGACCGAATACCTGCAAAGACATCCTGCATTTGAAAGGCCTTACGGTCTTGCCTGGTTGCTGATGCTCGCAGCTGAACTCGACCAGCATGATCTGCCCGATGCCCGTCGATGGCGTGAACTCATTCGTCCACTGGAAGATTCAGCTGCAGCAAATCTCATGGCATGGCTCCCAAAGCTGACGCATCCTGTGCGGTCTGGCACTCACCCTCAGACTGCATTCGCCTTGAGCCTCGTTTGGGACTGGGCACAACAGGTCAATCACCCCGACATGAAATCACTCATCATGGAACGGAGCAGTACGTTCTATGGCAATGATCATGATTACGCGCTGCATCTGGAACCTTCAGGCGAAGACTTCCTTTCTGCATCGCTTGGATCCGCCTCTCTGATGACTCGAGTCCTAGATAGCAAGGACTTCACGCGATGGCTGGATCAGGCGATGCCTGGTCTCGGTCGGGACTTCATTTTCACCCCGGCAACATGCCCCGATCGTTCAGATGGTCGGTTGACTCATCTGGATGGTCTGAATCTCAGTCGATCCTGGATGCTTCAGGACATCCTGCATGCCATCGATGGCCAAGACGAGAGACAGCAGGCGATACATGACTCAATGATGTCACATCGAGTCGCAGGTCTGGATTCCGTCACGTCAGAACATTACGAGGGCAGTCACTGGCTTGGAACCTTTGCCGCATGGATGCATCATCGAAGCTGAATCTGAACCGTATCAGTCACAGTTTCCGTAGGCTGAAAGAATCGCCAGAATATCATCCACGGCGACCTGCCCATCACCATTGACATCCTCAGCACATCCCTTGCAGAGGCCCCATGCTCCGATAGCCGCCAGAATGTCATTGACATCGACAGCGCCATCACCGGTCACATCTCCAACGCAATCTGAACACTCGATCTGAGTTTCATTCCCATCCAGCTCGGTGAATGGTCCCCAGAAATCAGATGGTTGACTACCACAGAAAATTGAGTTTCCAACCGTTGCATCTGGGCTGTCCGTGAAACCACAGGCGCCACCACCGAGGCCTGCACCGTTGTTGCGGAACTCACAACCATCAACGGATGGTTCACTCGCACGGGAATGAAATGCTCCGCCATACTCACCCGCAGAATTATTCTCAAAGATGCAGTTGCTGAGCTGAGCATTACTTGGATGGTACGGATCGAGATTGCCCGGGCAGGCAAGACCGCCACCATTACGACCCGCCTGATTGTCCACGAAGGTGCAATTGGTCACGACAGGATTGCAGTCATAGGCATTCGACATCCCGCCGCCATCACCATTGACGACATTGCCTTCGAAATGGCAATTCGTGACGGTCGGGCTGCTTGGCCCTCCGCCATTACCAACACCGTAATTACAGATTCCACCACCACTGCCAAGTGGGTTGTTGATCTGAGTATTGAACAGAAACTCACAGTTCACGATCGTTGGATTGCTGCTGGAACGGTTGAAGATGCCACCACCGACATTGCGGGTGATGTTGGATCTGAATACACAATTGTCAATGAGCGGATCACAGAAGATCGTATTGGTTATCCCGCCCCCCCAGTTGGCCTCATTCTCCTCAAACGTACAGCCGATGATTTCCGGATAGGAATACTCCAGGCTGTAGATGCCTCCACCATGACCTTCAGAGGTATTGCCTGAAAAGACACATCCTTCAACACGGGGGCTTGAAAAGCGAATGTACATGCCCGCTCCACCCCAACATTCATTTGCAATGATTTGACAATTCCTGATCGTTGGAGAAGAGATCTCAATGAAGATCCCTCCACCACAGCGAACCGAACCAAAGATCGGATCATTCGTCAATGTGCCCGTACCGCGCCCAACACTGAAGCCCTCGAGCACCGCACTTGAACCCTCTTCACTTTTGAAGGTGACGGCCGAACCGGTAATGCCAGTTGCATCGATCTTGGCCGCCAGAGGCTTGACACTCTTGATCACAATCGACTTGCCGTTATAGTCGATGGTTTCGTTGTAGAGCCCAGGATAGACATTGATGACATCATCATCTGATGCAGCATCAATGGCGTCCTGAATACTGGTGAAATCAGCCTGAGGCTCATCTACGAGATCATCATCAACCGTCCAGTTAGCTGCAAATGACAACTGGGCAATGGCCAATGCCGTGATCACAACGAAGTAGTTCATCTTCATGTCCCCTGTTCCTATTTCATCAGATTAACGCAGGGTCACTGCTGCTCATGAACAACCTTTGAACAAGAACAATGTTTCACCGCCAATCTGATCCTGAATGCCTCTCCAAGGAACAAAAAAGGCAGATTTGGCCGCCAGACCGTCTTGATTTGGTTTTTCACTATCCGAGTGGAAACACCCTCCTGAGATTGCTATTTTCTCAACATGAGAATTTCAATTGATACCGTTTCCCTCAAAGAACGATTCATGTTGGTATCTGGGCTTGGCTCATTGCTCGCCTGCTCCCTGCTCTTCAGCATGCAGGTTCGAGCGGGAGAAGAAGGGCAGGATGCCGGCCAGCAAGACGCACAACCAACCAATACCGTCCGTCAGGAAATGCAGGCATTGGGACAGTCGTTGAAGGCTGCTGTCATGAGCGGACAGATGGATGGAGACGAAGCCAAGGCACTGTGGGATGCTGTCATGGCTGAAGTGAAAGGTGGCGACCGTAATCGCAATGATGTCCAGAAGGAACGCGAGTCTCTTCAGGGTAATGAAGAACCGAAAGCCTATATCGGCCGACTCATTCCTCCTGATCCGACTCGACCATCTCGATTGCTTGAACCCGAATTCCTTCCGCGTGATGTTCAGTTTCTGGCAAACCGGCTTGATCTCGACTCTGATCGAGCTGGAATCGTCGAGAACATCATCCGTGACTACACGAGGGCATTCGAGACTGCTTCAGCTTCGTTGCCAGAAGCCATTGAACGGTATCAGATGATGGAAGCTCAGCGAAAGCTGGAAGACCGTATTGCACAGCTTGATCGAACCCCGATCTTTGATGATCGAAACATGGATCAGGCCATCGATGTTCTTTCCCAACAAGTGAGAGAATACGCTGAAGCCAGCGTCGCCAAAGAAGGTGGCGATGCTGAAGTCAACAGCGATGAACAAGCTGAAATAGTTGAAAAGCGTTCAAACGAATGGACCAGTGAACTGGCCAGTGGTCTCGAAAACTTCAATGAACGGATGTCCTCGCTGCGTGCACGCATGCAAGCGAGACTGGATCAGGTTCAGGAAGTCGGTGAAGTCGTGACTGCAGATGATCTGGTCCGTCTTGCCAAGCAACTCCAGTTGCAAAGACGCGATCTCAAGGCAGATGTCATTGAAATGCTTCAGGTCATTCTGGTCTTGAATGACACGGAAGTAGAGCAGGCAGCGCTGGATGATGCGCTGGCTGAACTGGAACTTCGCCATGGATTGAGACATGCCAGAATGGGTGGAGAATTCATCAACCCCTGGTCTGTGATCATTGATACCTATCCAGACCGGAATATCGACCCTGCAGCGAATCTTGCACTTGAGGAGTACAAGCCTCTTCTGGCTGCGACGATCGAGCAGCGTTCCCGCCTGGCTATTTCACGGGAAATCAAAGGACTCGAAATGATCGAGGAACGGGACGCACTGATTACCGAATACGGTGATGAGGAAAATGTCGATCGTGAACTCTGGCTGAAAGTCATCGAGCCATTTTCCAAGTCATGGGAACGTCAAATCGATGCTTCCATCAACTATCGGGACCAGCTTCTTGACCTGGTGAATTACACCAATGCTGTACTTGCTGAACAGAACCCTGAGGCTGCCGAACGATATCGAGTAGCAGCCATGCGGCAGGGATTTGCGCCGGAAATGCGAACTCGATGGTGCCAACGTGCGTTGAAGGCGGCGTTGGAACTCGATGACCTCAACGAAGTCACCCTGATCATTCTCGATGATCTCCAGGCCAATACAGCCATGCAACTTCGAGCCATTCAGGATGAATCCATTCGCAAGAGAATGAAACGTGATGCAGAACTGGCACGTCAACCTGTTCTTTCATTATGGGGGATGGATCCAGAAGCAGAAAAGCCCTGGATCGTCGAAGATTGGGCTGGTCAGGAATATGCAGCTCATTCCAAGCTGAATGAACAGACGGAGTCCACACTTCGTTCGATTCTGACACCTGCACAATTCGAACAGTTGCCCAAGAGGAGAGTTCAAAAAGAAGGTGCAGAAAAAGGCAAGGGGAATGCCAAGGAAGGAAAAGGCCGTCGTGGGCAGCGAGGATCCGGCAAAGGCAAAGGAGCTGCCAATGGTGGAGGCAAAGGGGGCAAATAGAACGCCCAAGATCAACAGCCCCGCCAACCGGAGTCGACGGGGCTGCTGAAACCCTTGTATGAATGACTGACTCTGGTCAGTCGCAGTCATCCCATGAATCGAGTACGGCGAGCAGATCGTCTGTTCCGACCATACCACTGCCGTCGATATCTTCTGCCTCACAATCACTGCATCCCCACGCCGCGAGAAGGGCCAGGATGTCATTGGCATTGACGGCACCATCGCCTGTCACGTCGGATGGGCATTCCTCAACGCATGCTTCGCCATCACCACAGGCAACACCAGCACCAAGGAACTGACCGCCTACTGCGTCACATGCGGATTCCGGACCGAAAAGGCAACCGTTCTGCAGACAACAACCACCATTGATGCTGTCACTGGTTTCAAGATAAAGCGCGTTGTATCCAATCAGGGAGTTGCCGTACGCAATTCGCATGTAGCCACCTTCACCCCAGCCGGTACCCCATGAGTTGCGCATGAACCACACACCCTCTTCACCCTGATTGTCATCCCAGCCAACCAGAACAACAGCGTGATTGATGCCTGCTGTATTCTCGGCATTGAAGATGCCACCTGAATAGCTCTGAAATGCACCATTGACAGCGACACATACGGTGATTGGACCATGTTCAAGAATGGCCTGCTTCAACTGATTCCGAGTTGGAGTACCCCACTCAGGACCAATGAAGGACCAGCCACTGATGGAATAGGGATGTGAATATGGACAGGAACAACTTGCATCGGAGGCCATGTACGGAAATTCCGATTCAAGAACAGCACCGGAATCTCCACATTCATCGGCCCGCGCACCATTGGTTAGAAGCATTTCTGCTGCATTGCCAGGCCATTCTCCAGAACAACCCCCAAGCCCACAGCAACTGACAAGCCACTGTTCAGAGAGATTCACATCTGTTCCGAACGCTCGCTTGATTCCTGATTCCATGCTGCCCATGACGGCAAAGGCCCAGCAACTGCCACAACCAGACTGATTTCGTACCGGCGTGCAGTAATTGACTCCGTTCACTTGACGCCAGTCGAAGGCTTCCGGCATGGATCCGCCGGCCATTGGAGGAGGATTGTCGAATGGCGCTCCTTCACGCCAGTTTTCAGGAATGACAAGACCAGTCAATTCCGAAAGATCGTATTCAGTTGCAGGATTCGAGGAGACCGTGAAGGTCCATCCCTTAGCGTTACCTTCCTTGCGCAAGGCACTGATGTCATCAGCTGAAATACCCTGAGCTTCCATGCCTTGAGCCATGGTGACAGACTGCCCTGCCATCAAAACACCTAACGCCAAACCAATGAATGCTCTGGCTGACATGTGGGTGTCAGTTGACTGACCAACAGATGATTCCGGAAAATCAGAGACGGAAACACGCTTCTTCATGGGTATCTTCTCCTTCGTATTGGAGCTGCCAGATCTTGATTGACCTGAATTACAGCCAGAAAAGGCTGGATTGCCTTTCCAATAAGCAACTGCGAAAGGAGTCAGACATATCTTTCACCAAAACCTTTGAATTTTGGTGATTTCGCTCTTTTCAACGCTCTGAGAGGCCTTGTCCCTGCTCAAGTCGGACCGATGAACCCGACTCAAGATCACCGAACAGCTCCATTTCACCATTCGGCCAGTGAACCTTCACCTCACGAATCGCTGGATAGTCGCCCAGTCCCAGATGAAGTCGATGTGGGTTGGCGGAAAGATAGGAAGAAGCCGTACGAACTTCTCTGCGTATCTTTCGGTCCCCAAGTTGATAGGTGACAGTTGCGAGTTCTGCCGGCGCACCATCTGAATCAACTAGATCAATGGAGATGAATCCACCTCGATCATCCAGGGTATTCATGAGAAGTGACAGTGGTGCATCCCGATTGATGATGACCACATCAAGTCCTCCATCCCCATCAAGATCACCGAATGCTGCACCTCGACTCGTGTACACCGGCGAATCCACCAAACCACCAGGTGGCATCACACCTTCAAATCTACCTTTGCCAAGACCTTTCATCAGGACATTGACTTCGGCGTAGGGATCTCCTGCAACCACATCACGACGAAGGACTCGACCATTCGCCATGTAGAGATCGAGGTAACCATCGTTGTTGAAATCATGAAAGCCCATTCCGAACCGGGTGTATGGACGGGAAAAGGAACCCAACCCTGCAGCTCCGGTGCCGTCGATGAACCAACCACCTTCATTTCTGAAGAATGAATCTGATTGCGCAGAAAGGTTCACCACGAGAAGATCAAGATCACCATCATCATCGACATCGGCGGCATCAACACCCATGCCCGCCTTGGGTTCACCATGGCCGTCTACGGCCACTCCACACACCATGGATTGATCCACGAATGTTCCATCCCCCTGATTACGCCATAGCTGATTACGAAGCTGATCATTCGCGATGAACACATCCGTCAGGCCATCCTCGTCATAATCCAGTGGAACAATGCCCAGACCATTGCCAAATACGGCACGCCAGCCTGCGGTAAGACTCACATCAACAAAGGTTCCGTCGCCATTGTTGCGATAAAGAACATCCGGAGCCGGGGCTTTGAATGCATTTGGTGCGCAGTAATCAGGACGTCCTCCCGGGCCCGGACAGTCCATGTGCATGGCTGGATTCCAATCGACATAGTTGGTTACCGCAAGATCCAGATGTCCATCATGATTCCAATCCAGGAATGCGGCACTGGCTCCCCAGCCTTCATGTCCCAGGGCCGACTCTTCGGTGATGTCCGTAAATGAACCATCTCCATTGTTTCGCAGCAGGACATCCGGACCAAAGTTCGTCACATATAGATCCACGTCACCATCACGGTCGATATCACCCGCAGCCACCCCCATCCCATAGCCGCAGTCACCCGCATCACCGGCCGTTGATGTCACATCGGTGAATCGTCCGGAACCATCGTTGCGATAGATCACATTGGCATTGGACTTCGCGCCGATCGCATGAAGATTGCCGCTCTGCACCACATAGATATCAAGATCGCCGTCGTTCTCCATGTCGAGAATGGCAACACCGCTTCCAATGATCTCTGGAAACTCGGGCTTGCCGTCATGTCCACTTTGATGGATGAAATCAAGACCCCGTTGTGATGCTGCCTCAACAAACCAGGGTGTGTTTGAAACCTGCGGATCGGATCCAGCTTGCTGCTGCTCAGGTTCAGTACTGCAGCAGGAGAACAAGATGGGCGACATGACAATCAGATATCGCTCAATTCGCATCCGTCGACTCCTGTTCGACAAGCGCCTGTGCCTGCTGGCGAAGACCTGCATGGATCCTGCGACCATTGAGACCTTTCAGGATCGACCTAGCCTCTTCAATTCTCCCAAGGCGGGCCAGACCAAGTGCATATCCTGCACCAGCCATTGGATCACCTGGTTCAACTGCATGGAGGGCTGCAGACATCTCAATTGCCTCGGCCCAGAGATCCGCTTCATTGATGGCGACCATGGCAACCTTGAGGATCTCCGTCCGGGATCGATCCTGATCCCAGGCAAGCCGAAGTGATTCATACGCACCTGCTGGATTCCCCAACATGCCTTGCACTCGCCCTTGAACTGTCAGGAGCAGGCGATCATCAGGCGCGAGTGCCAGCCCCTGCTTGACGGCATCGAGTGCCGCTTCGGCCAGACTGACGTCTCCCTGATCACGAAACAACTGCAATCTGATGCTGCCAAGCGTGGACCACAAGGAAGCCTCGGGAGAGTCCTCGATCAAGCTCATGATCTCCTTCTCAGCACTCGCTGCATCACCTGTCCTGAATCGTGCAATGGCATGCAGCCTTCGGCTTGAGGGGTCATCAGGCTCATGGCGAAGAACACGCGAAATCGTCTGGATGACATCCCGCCACTTGCCCGCCTCGGCCTGAGCCACAGCGGCCAGCTTCAGCGAGCGCAATCCGCCAACAGCCCCACTGGCCTGCTGGCTGAACACGTCGCTGAAACGTGGACGGACATCACTGGCTCGACTTGCAACCTTGCCCGCCTCTTCCAATCGACCTTGCTGGCGAATGGCCTGAGCCAGAAGATTCCATCCGTACCCACCGGGCAACGAACTCGTAAGGCGGAAGCGAAGAATCATGTCTTCTGCCTCAGCCCCCTTTGTCCGAGCAAGCGCCAATTTGACCTGAGCGACTCGAACAGGCAACGCTTCCCCATCACGCTCAACCGCCTCAATCAATACGGGCTCTGCTTCTTCCAGTCGACCGGCATCGATCAACCAGGTGGCGAGCCTCCACCAGGGATCAACTGTTTTCGGAGGCGATCGCTTGACGGAAGCTGACATCGAATCAATCGCCGCATCCAGATCGCCCATTCGTTCAAATGTCATTCCCATGCGATAAGGCCAGACCCATGATTCAGGTTCCATGGCCAACAATTGTCTCCAGGTAGCCAGCGCAGGCTCGTAGAGTTCATTGCTTTCATAGCCATAGCCAAGGCTGGAACGCCTGTCGACATCATCAGGATCGGCATCCACAGCATCTGCCAGTGATGACAACTGTGGAGCCAGCAGCGGATCGGTCACTACCCCATCAGCAGGCCTGATCGCTGGTTCGCCAGTGGAACGCTGCGTCAGCAGGAAGGTCAGAACGGCGACCATCGCGATGATGATCACCAGCATCAATGGCCGGGCTGAGTTTCCCTGAGATTCCTGATTACTGGATGCGTCATCCATGGATGAATGCTACCACGAACACCATCACCGATCGGCTTGGTTTTTCTGTACTGACATGTGATCAAAGAGCCGATTATCCAGATCGTAGGCAAAGTACTCCAGCATATTTCCATTGATGCGGATCATGCAGTAGTGATGCCCCCGCCGAACCGTGTTGTTGAACGAGGGGCGCGTAGGCCCAGGCGTCTCCAGACTACCTCCTCCACCACCCGTGATCGTGTAGATCACACCACCGTCATCCACGACACGCCCACCTTCGATGGGCCACGTACGCTCATAGCTGTGGATATGACCGTTGAGAACAACGTCGACATCATGCTTGTCATAAAGCTGGGTCAGCTTCCTTGCCCGAAGATCTCCACGAGTACCACGACCTTTCCAGGTATCCCCATAGTCATTTTCATCCGAGGAGTATGGAGGATGATGATGAACAACGAATTTCCACTTGGCATCAGACGCTGCCAGCGCCTGATCCAGCCATTCGTACTGCTCTGATCCAGGGGCGACATTTCGATTGGTATCCAGCATGAAGAAGTCGGCATCACCTTGACTGAAGCTGTAGTAATACTCCGGTTTCGGCAAGGCCATGTACTTGTAGTAGTGACGAGCATCCTGCTCGTGATTTCCAAGTACCGGGTACATCACAACTCGGCCAAGCAGGCCATTCATTCCTGGGAAGAACTCTTCCGTCCAATCACCCTTTCTGGATCCCGTGCCGGTCAGATCGCCGGGATGCACGAGAAATCCTGGTCGCTGTTCCCAGATATGTTCAGAGAGCTTTGATGCGACTGTTGGATTGTCCTGAGTATCACTCAGGATGGCGAAGGCAATGGGTGTACCTCGTGGAGCCGCGGATTGAAAGGTCATGATCGCAGTCTCGATCTTCTGATCACCATCATCTTCAAGACTCACCTGATAGAAATATGGTTCGTCTGGATTCAACCCGTTCAGGACTACCTCCGACAGCATGGCTGGCTGGTCAATACGGACTTCACGATCAAAATTGGATGTCTCACCAAACCTGACGACACCGGTCACCGGTCGAGTCGTCTCGAATACCAGCCTGATCGAATCGGTGGTTGCGTACTGAAGGAAGGGGGCAACCTGCCAGTCCAGTTCTTCAGAGATGGCCTTTTCAGGCGTTACGCGTACAGGCAATGACGCTCGGTCGGCATGATGATTGAACTGGTGATCAACCCAATTCGGTCCTGCAGCCATGTCGTAGAGCCGGACATCCATCAGGCGACCGATATGCGCCTGAAATTCATTGTCATCGTGATAGGCACCCAGCGTAAAGGGGGCCGCCTTGGGATAGAGCACATCACCTGATTGAACTCTTGATTCACCATCAAGCTTTCCATTGACATACAGACGAGTGGTTTCTCCATCGTAGGTCGCTACGACGTGATACAGCTTGCCTTCTTCGTATCTGGTACGGCCCTTGAGATAGGTCATCAACCCATTTCCATCATCAGCACCAGTTGTGGAGAGACCAAATGTGAAATTCTGATTGTCATAGCCGAGAACCCAGCCGGTTTCAGCGTCGTTGTTGTCCTGAACACAACCAAGAACACCGCCCCATTGTCGAGGCATTCCTACTGACATCCAGGCCGATACGGTCATCTCCCGTTCTGGCAGAAGATCGGGGGTCTTTCGGAAATCAGACGAGATGACCAGTCGATCATCCTCGTAGAGTTCTACACCACCGCCAAGTTCATCTGGCAAGAAGTCGAGCTCATTAACCAGATCGATGTCAGGCCCCAATTGAGCTCGAAGCTTCGAATTGGTGACATCCGCGGATTGCAGCGGGTACGCAACCAATGCATCAGGATCATCATGAACAAGAAGAAATACGACCAGTATGAGATTCAACATGCCCGCAGCATACTCAAAGGCAGGCCTTCTGGACCATGAGGCTCACTCGGATTCAGATCCGTTGCTGGAAGGGTGCCATCGCAGTGTTGTCAATACCGCCCGGTGATCCGATGGCCACTCTGAAAATCCAATATCACTGCTTGGATCGCCCTGATCTCCCAGAACAAATACCCGTATTGGCTCCAGTTCAGCTGAGGCATAGATCATGTCGATTCGATCCAGCGCAGCCGTTCGTTGCGCCTCTCTGGGATCTTCGAATCCAGCGGCATCCCAATGACCTCTGCCCTTGGTGCCCGTTGCATAACTCGGCGTCCAGGTATGACCGGGATCCAGAACCTCATCCGGCCGAAGCAGCCGAAAGACATCCCTCAATCCCGGTAATGCTCCTTCAAGGACAAGTTCGTCACGGTATTGATCTGGACTGGTCAGAAGCTGGGAGCCTTTCCAGGGGATTGCTGGACCCAAGCGAGTCTCTGTGGGATTGGAAACCCATCGATCGACCTCAGAATCAACCCAGTCACTCGTCCAGTCAAGATGCGACGGTTCATTGAAATCTCCACCAAGAATCACCGGGGTTCCCGCCAAGAGCGCCGGATGGACTGATCGATAGGTTTCGGCGTAGATCTCGCCTTTGTCACTGGCTTCAAGAATTGCATCGATCTCAAGGGGCTCATCCGCGAGCAAGAGGTCCTGCACGATGTAAGGGCCATAAGGTGACGGCTTCCAGTGCACGTTGTGCACCACAAGTGGTCCAGCTGGATGAATGATCCGCGACGTATTCTGATCAATCGGTTCAATCGGATAGCGGGCATAGGTCGCCTGACCACGTGAGCCACCGTCCCGGCGATACCAGTTCTCGTTCTTTGACTTGAGAATCTGGAAGACACGGTCATCTCCGTATTCTTCCTGAACAAGAACGATCTCTGGATCAGCACGCATGATGACATCAGCCAACGCTGCATGACGAGGCTGCTGGTAATGAGAACTTCTTGAATCCGGACCAGGAGTGTTGCCGCTGCGGAGAATGTTGAAGGCCAGTACATCCAGCATCACCGGATCAAGAGCACTTGCATTCTCTGCAGATGGCCCCTCATTGACCCAGACAAGATCCATGACCAATGCGCCATGATCCGAGGGGAACTCACGTTGCTGAGCTGGGATTGAATCATCTTCCCAGGGTTCGGGTAGGACCCGACCATCAACCGGCTTGAGAATCCAACCATCCTTCGCCTCTGCCGGATTCTTGAGATAGAGACGATCAATCCGTTCGAAGCCCGTCTCCTGACCCTCGCTTTCCCGGAACATCGGCGACCAGGTCAACCCCGGTCGTTGAACCGGATTGGGATGTACCTCACGAAACACGTCGGTGAAACCCGCATCGTGCATCGCATGGCTCACCGGCAAGGGGAGATTCCTTCGATGCTTGAAGATACGAGCCGTATCCTTCGTCCAATCAAGGTGCGACGGTGTATTCCAGTCGCCTCCGACCAGAACGGGGATGTCCGCGGATCGATGTCCTGCGTCATCCAGATGAGCAATGATCGCCTTGGCCTGGGGAAGCCGTGAAGAACGGACATCTTCAGCTGCCAGCAGATCCGCATCACTGATGTCGGGATTGTCCCTGAGTTCCTCGGTGATGTAGGCACGCCAGTCGATCCAGATCGACCACGTGATGAAGCTCCGGCCCATTTCATCGGTGAGCTTTGCACCTACTCCATGCCAGGCATGATGAAAGAATTCCGCGCTGATGTTCAATGGTGTCAGGACGCAAAGATGAGCACTATCACCCTGCCACTGATTCCAGCCCAGCTCCTGTGCCAACCATGCACCGAGCTTCGGGCGATCATCATTGATGTCATAACTCTCCTGCAGCAGCACGACATCGGGCGATGCGCTGCGTATGACCTCAAGCGCCTTCTCCGCACCTTGATCGACATTGTTTCCACCACGGAGCACATTCCAGACCATGACCCGGAGTGAATCCCCTTCAGGTTCAGCAGAACCAGCTTGAACCGTGAACAAAAGCGACAACATGAACAGAACGACGACTCTCGTCATGACACAATCCCCTTCTGAATTGAATGAGATACTACTCGACCGCTCAGGCCTTCTTACGGCCATACGGGAAGTACTTCTTCAACTTCAGGACCTGTTTCTCAAACAGATTCCAGCTGAGCCACCCAACGAGCCAGCACACGGCGAGCATCGGAATGAAGAACAGTATCTGACCGATGAACTCTGATCCCATCACCTTTGGAAATTCAATCCAGGCTGTCCCAAATCTGTCACCATTGCTGGCAGGACCATAGATCATGTCCCTAATCAGGGCACGTACCGGCAAGTGGGTGAGGTAGATCGCATAGCTGTACTTGCCGAACGAACACATGAAACGTGAAGTCCAGAAGGCATACCACCAGGTCCCGGGGCGAGCCGCCAGAGCCAGAACCACGACGCCCGCAAGTCCGAATGCAACACTCGTGAATCCAAACGCTGCTGCTTCCCAGCTTTCGATCTCAGAATTGTGTTCACCAAAGTAGTGAGGCATGTCCGCAATGAGTGCGCCGGCTATTCCAACGATGGCGAAGAACAAGGCCGGCTTGACCAAGGCACGCAGCTTTCTCTCCGGCTCCAGTTCATCCTTGCCGGTCCTCAGATGAAGCGCCAGAAGTGCACCAAGCACCAGTCCTTCCAGACGACCTGGAGTCAGCACATAGAGATCGATGACAGTGATATCCCCACCGAAGAATGGATCCTTGCCGGTGGCCAGAACAATCACACGGAAGAGAGGCGAAAACAACAGAAGAAAGAGACAGACGATCTTCATCCGCTTGGCATCGAGGAAGAAGAACAGGAATGGCCAAAGCAGGTAGAACTGCTCTTCAATCGCCAGTGACCACGACACTCCGAGTATGCCATGCCCCCACTCATTCAGATGTGCGATGACGAAATTGCTGAAGAAAAGCCAGTAGTAGACCTGATAGTCATTGACCTGACCAAATCGATCGAGCTTCCCTTGGATGACTTCAGCCGTCTGCACTGGCACGGACTCGAGACCGGCGAGAAATGAACCCACATTCGGGAGGATGAAGAAGGAAAGAATGATCAGGGCGTAGTAAAGCGGAAAGATTCGAAGAATTCGCCGGGCGTAGAAGGAAATGAAGTACCCCTTCTGCCCTTTGGTATCCGCAATGATCCCGGTGATCAGGAACCCGGAAAGCACGAAGAAGAGATCAACACCTCGACCACCGAAGTGCAGTCCCCACAACGCGATGTCATCAAATAAACCAGCGCTGGACATGTCAGCGCCATGGTGGAACAGCACCATCAGAATGGCCAGACCACGAATGCCATCAAGAACCGGAATATGACGACGCAGACTCGTCTGAGTCAGAGCTGTTCCATTTTCCAGACTGGGATTTTTCATGATCGAAATGGCTGCCGGACAGGTGAACGCATCGTGCAAACAGGGAAACAAGACTGATCAGTGGTATCGTACAAATACTCCACTGATCGCCACTGAACCAGCCTGAAAGGATGTCAAATCGGGCCTTTGAAAGGCGGGGATCGCTATTCATTGAAGAGCGGTGGATTTTTGTGGGATCAAAGCGGTTTATGGCCTAGATTGGATCAAGTGCAAGACCGCCTGCAGGGGGGGATGGTCTCGATCCTGCCCTATTCAATTCTGCATGTTGCCCATGGAGCCTCCCATGCGTCTCATATCACTTCCGTTCTACGCATTCAGCACTCTGAGCCTGACTTCAGCAGCTCTGGGCTACGCAGGCGAATCAGGCCCATGCACATACCCCCTCAAGCCTGCCCCCTGCAATGCAGACATTGACTCCAGCGGCGCAGTCGGGGTAGATGATCTTTTGATGATCGTCGATCAATGGGGCGCTACTGGTGACAATGAACGACCAACAGGCGATTGTGCACCCCTGAACAATGGCGACTGCCAGGTCAACATCACGGATCTGCTCATGGTCCTGGATCAGTTTGGATCCGATACCAGTGCATGCGGTCCGTGTGGGATCGGTGAAATCCTTGATTGCCAGGGAAATTGTGCACCGGCGTACTACGTGGGCGACACCTACTGCGATGATGGATCATGGACCTACAACGGCAATCAGATCTACTTCAATTGCCCGGAATTCGACTGTGATGGAGGCGACTGCGATACTCAGAACTGCACTGGAGACATGATCACGGGATCATGCTGGCTTCCATCGAACACGTGCAGCGTGCTCTATGAATTCGATTGCGAGCTTGCCGGTGGCGTAAGCTGGCTGGTTGGAGCCAACTGCGAAGATACCGATGGCGATCGTATTCCCGATGTCTATGAACTCGGAGACTGCAGCACACCCACTGGTGGATTTACCGGCACCGATCCCAACAACAGTGATACCGATGGCGACAGCATTGATGATGGAGACGAGGTATTCGGCACTCTTGCAGGACTGGATCTTCCCGGATACGGCTGCAACCCCTGCCGCAAGGACATTCTGATACAGGTCGACTGGACCAATGCAGCTGCAGAAGACAACGATTACAACAAGCTTCATCCCAATCAGGCTGCACGTGTAGTTGCCGCCTTTGCGAATGCACCACTTTCAAATCCAGATGGCAGCACTGGAATCACCCTTCATATTGATCTTGGTCAGGCCCCGTATCTTGGCGGCCAATACGTGACCGACCCGAATGGTGATGGAAACATCGAAGTAGACAATGTGATCGGTCTTTCCGGTGGCGAACTTCCGATCATGCGTGCCAACAGCCTGGCGGCCAATCGGGACGGTTATTTCCATTACGCGATCATGGCCAACAGCCTCAGCTGGGTTGGAGAAGATCCCCTTGGTTGGTCCGGCTATGGTGACCTGCCAGGTGAGAATTTCATCGTGACCATGGGCAGCTGGCCCGCCATAGGTGATGAAGATCGAATCGGAAGCACCTTCATGCATGAACTGGGACACAATCTTGATCTCAAGCATGGTGGCGCTACACACTCACCCAACTACAAAGCCAACTTCAATTCGGTCATGAACTATCGATTCCAATTGTGCGGAACAGATCTGGATTCCGACAGTCTTCCTGATGGCGGACTCGATTATTCACGCAACATGAACGACGATCTCAACGAGAGTCTGCTGGATGAATCGGCAGGTCTTCATGCAGCCGGCCCGGCCATCGACTGGAATGGCAACGGTGCCATTGATGCCGGTCTGATCTCATTCAACATCAACTGTCGTCCTAACGGCTGCAATGGGCTGCGAAGCTATGGATGCAATGTGAACCCCCCCACACAGTGCGGAGACATCATCTGCACCAGCTATACGGACAACAACGACTGGAATCAGGTGAAATTCAGCGGCATCACCATGTTGACTATTCCGACTGGGATAGGCTGCAATCCAATGGGGTTTACAACCGACACGGACAATGAGTGATACTCAGGCAGGACGTTGAATGTCCGGCCCCGAAGGCATTGGGCTCCTCTTCAAGCCTCCTGAAGAACGCAGTGAACTCATCAGGTCGGCTGGCTTTCGACGGCAATTCATAGAAGGAACTTGAAGCATGCCCAGCAGATGACTGCTGCGATACCAGTTAGTATCAGGCATCCCAACACCGTCTCACCGTCCCACTCGAACTCCTTCTCTTTATCGTCCATTTCCGGATCCTCTTCGTCGACTCCCAGATCCAGATACTGCTCCTCAACTTCTTTGACTCGCTTGCGGTGATCTGCCAATGAAGCTTCGCCGGGAACGATGAAATCATGATTGCATTTAGGGCAATGCTCCAGCCTTCCGATATCCTCCGCGGATGCAGTCACATGGTTTCCGCACCGCTGACATCTGAAGTCGACTTGAACTTTCCCAAACAGACTCTTCTTGAAGGTGTAGGAAATCGGCTGGGCAACAGATTCCTCAACCTTATGAGTACGGTAGGAATCCGCCTTCCATCGATCTACACTCGACTTCATGGAAGCGATCGTATTCATCAAGGCCGAAGACTCGTCTTCTTGAAGCTGCATGCAGGATGCCACATCCTGAATATCAACCATGATCTGATCTATGAGATCATGGTTGCCATCCAACGTGAACGCCTTCCTGTGACGCTGAAATTGATCGAACGATCTACCAAACCCATCAAGACGAGCTGCGAATGGCTTATCGATGAACTGATGCAGGTTCTGGGTTATCACCTGTTCCGTATCAATCGCACTGAAAGTAGCTCGAGACTTTCGCACAGCCGCTTGACAGAAGTTGTTCGCCTGCGCTGCAACGATGGGATGATTATGACGCCCCCCGACAGCTAGTAGAGAACCATAAAGATCTGCAAGTATCTTGCCGGCATTCATAGGCTTCAATCCAATCAATAGTTCGGCTAATCAGGCAGATTGAGATCCAATCCACCGCCGTTTGGATCTGCCGACGAATCAAATGACCACCGATTACATTGGGGACATTGTGCCTTGCCACCACCTAAATACATGGCCTTGAGGGGAATTGAGGCGCCGCAATGCTGACATGGAAATGTGGCCGGATTCGAAACAGAATCAGCAGACGAAACATCGGATTCTTCATCGTCGAGCCAAGATAATTCTAGAAGCTCTGCCCCAAACGAGGTGTCACTCGAGGGCCCTGAAGGGTCCAATAGATCACCTTTAGAACCAGTTGATGCATCTGCTTGATCCCCAGCAGTACTGCTCTTCGATCGGCCTTTATCGGAGAGACCAGCCCGAAAATCAGCCACAGACTGTGAAAGATGCGTCTTATGAGCTGAAGGATCCGATTGGCCTGACGATGGAGAAGGAGAAGTCTCCGGGGCATCAGGCATCATGGAGGCCAGTCCACTCGAGAACTTCGAGGACGTATCAGATGAAGTCGAAGTTGCTGTAGAAGCCGCAGGATCTGATCCTTGCCCGGGTGCTGAAGATGATGGCATTGGAGGCAACTGACTTGCAAAGTCATTCGCAGTGGATGCAGAAGCTCTTCGATTTTCGCACTCCTGATCAATCATTTGATTCACAAGTTGTGAACTGCAATTCAACGAACTACTGAATGAAACAACTAGATTTCTCTCCATCGGAGTAATCCGACCATCACGCGCAACCACATGGACCCAATCACGAACAATTCGACTGGCGAATCTGGAACTGTCAGGTGATTGTTTGACCAACTGACCGATCTTGGCACCGAACTTTTTCCCATTCTCCGGCACATCTTCATCTTTCATGGCCTGGAATCTGGGAAACACGACTGCACATATCTTCTCTGCTTTGGCGGCATGATTTGATAGCCTCAGCTCCTTCTCATACCACTTCCCAAGCCGCTCCTGTATGACATGAAGATGATCCTGATCAAGATCATCGTCACATCCCTTATAGGCCAGAATCATCATGAAGAAGCACTGATATTGGATCAGATTGGTCACAAGCTCACGGCTTATTTTTGATTGTGCCATCTTCATTCCCCTCCCGAAGATTGCTGCTCTGGATCGCTCTTCTCAACCGGATCACTCATACCCATGTTGTTCTGGGACTTGTTGACAACCGGATTAGCGCCGGAGTTCTCGCCCACATCCTGAGCGGTTCCAGGCGAAAGGAAAAAGATCACGGCAAGCACGATAATCGCTGCACCGGCCAGAACGACGGGCAGCAATATCTTCCAGTTGCGCATGAGCTGTTCAGGGATCGAGTCATAACTCGTATTCGGTGCAGTGGCCTGCATACTGACCACTCGCGTTGAACGCTCCAATTCCACCCACCAAGCTGGCTTCTGCGCATCTCGATAAATTTCAAAATTGTCAGATAGATAGTGGTTGTAATCAAAGTAATTCCGCTCATTGACGAATTCCATGAGTGATCGATCCTGAATGGACGACCGAACCATGTTCTTGATCTCGGGGTAATCCTCCAGCTCTGAACTGGTCACTGGTCGCTTGGCTTTGATCAGACCGGCAGTTCTGGTCCGAAGCTCAGGATGATCCAGAACATACTTCGACACCCACCCAAGCTCACGCCAACCGGCCGTTGTGAAATCCACCAGGATTTGAATCAGTCCAGGGCGTACTTCGATGGGCAGCTCATCGAAATGCTCACGAATAATCCTGTCTGGCACGGCAGAATCTAAAGCCAACTGGTTCGCAATCTCCCCATTGCTTCGCATCTGATCAATCCATGCCACCAGTTCCTTGAGTATCGCCATGTCCAGACTGGGAGCAGCCAGACACATTGCTTCGTAATGTGAGCTACCGAGTATCGCCTGAATCTGTGAATCAGGATGCTGCTCATTCGCACGAAGATCTTTGATCAAGATGACCAGATCTCCAAGAGACAACGTCTTATCACTGACAATTTTCTCGTACTCGGTATCAAAGTAATTCGAAATACCGTTGTCGATGCTCTGCGATCGACCTCGCCGACAAGCCGCAATCCTCTCAGGCAATGCTGATTGCAGCGTAGAGAGGAAATTCAGAAGCAGCTGGCAATCACGTTCTCCATCCTGCCCATCGAGATTGAAGTACGTCCAGTACTTTCTCACGACCAGCTGTTCCTCCATGATGAACTGGTGGCCATAACCGGATCCAGGTGCCAGATCACCACCCACTGGAACAACACCCGAGGAATCCCATTTCATCACCGGTGCGGATATGGCAGATGCGTTCTGGAGCAATTCGCTCCCAAGCGCACCTTCCTCTGGCAGCATGAGCAGACGAATATCCGAAGGAAGCTCCTGCAAGGAATCTGTCTGGGCCAGAATCCCATGCTGCAGATGAGGAGGAAGACATCTCATGAGGCTCACGCCCAATCGAGGCACGACCGTATCCCAGACTGATTCAGGAATGATCACGACACCAAATCGGCCGTCACGATTTTCCGTAAAGATCGACAGCATGCACGCAGCAACATCCGGAGGCATCAAGGAAAGCAGATCTGCTCGAGCATCTGCAGACTGCATCTTTTGAACAGGTGTCAAGCTTTCCGGCTTGAGCCATCTTGGCTCAAGGCTACCACCTGGTCCTGCATGCTTGCTGAATAGCTGTTGATAGACATCCGCTGGACAGATATCCGCCGAGTTCAGGAGCTGTTCGGGAATGACAAACTCATGTGAATAAGGGGTATCTCGTCCCGTGTGATCTGCCCCGGCATAGCTGACCTTCACCGCGTAAAAGAAACCATTGATCTTGCGAAAGATATATCTGGCAGGCAGTTGCCCCGCCCTGGAATCGGTCTTCACCTGAGACATCGGATAGGAACGATGCAGCGATATCCCCTTCAGAATTTCATCTGGTGTGCCTTCTGTCGCAGCAATGACACCCAGATCACTTCGATCACTACCCAGCAATCGTGGTGCAGATGTATAGTGAATCTCTGATACGAAGTTCAAAACAGACCCCACCGCTTCTTCTTCTTCTCAGGCTCTGGATCAGAGCCAGAACGCTCCTGATGCACATCCTGATCGGCCACTTCTTCTTGATGCCCCGTTGAAGATGCCGAATCCATTTCATCAGTACCAACATCCAATTCAGAGGCCGTTGCAGAAGAACCTGAGGATGCGAGATCCTCGGGATTCTGAATGTCATACAGAGTGGCTCCACTTCTGGTCTTGCCTGCTTTGACCCAGTTATTCACTGATGGAACTACAAACCATCTTTCACCCTTCATGTCTGGCAACATGCATTCATTTTTGATGTAGTCCCGATCAACATCAATCCAGACGGTCTGATCTTCTGGACTCTGAATCTGAAATCGATTACTCGAAATCTGCCTTGCTCGTGTGGCCCGCTCATATCCAGACGAATGCAAGCTCGCGCCTGCACCTTCCAGTACATTGAATCTCGTCAGCAGCCACAACAGAGGATCTGTAACACGGAATGGATTGACATTTTTCGGCCGGAAGCACAGCTTGTTGCTCACAGGATGAATCTCAGGGCTCGACCCCAGCGCACTTGCCGCAAAATATCTCACTGTTCGAAAGTTGGAGTCCAGCGTGTGGATGATATTCGGCTCATATTTTCGAATCATCTCACGGACAACAATTGAGATCGCCTGCAACTCTTCAAGATCAACGTAGGCCTCATTCGTCTCAGGATCGATGTTGATCGGATCCTCATCAAACAGAGGTATCAGATCAGCAGCCTGTCTCTGCATGTTTGGATCAATTCTGGGCAGGTCGGGAATCATCCCGGCTTCTCTCAACATGTCCCACTTCTGAACAACGACACACACAGGTGTCTTTCCAACACTCTGCTCTGTGCCTCGCAGACCAATTGTTCGTTCAATGACACCGCTGAGCATGTCATCCTGTTTCGTACCACCCAGATTGTCCAACTGCGGATCCTGAACACCTTTGGCTCTCAGCTCCTGCGCAAGACTCGGAATCTGAACTGGATCAATCACGACCAGAATCATGTCGCAATCTTCAAGATGATCAATACTCTTCACATGGGAATCCAGATTCACTGCCTTGGTGAAACTTTCCCCTGCATTGTCATAGGCTACAACAGCGAATGCATCCTCACGCCTGAGTGGATTCGTCATCCGCATCGTGAAGGGCTTTGGATATTGATAGGCATCCTGGCCTTTCTTGATTTCACTGTAGAGCGCCACGCCACCTTCCTGCGTCTTGGGAAGGTCAACAAGTTCATCCTGATCGTTCAGATCAAACAGCTTGTCAAAGTATCGATTGACCAGTTCTCCACTCACACCGGGAAAACTAATTGCTCGGTTGTACCTCTTTGACAGCTGATCCCTTGCCCTCTGATACATCGAAGCAAGGAGGTAGGTCTTGCCGGAACTCGGGGTTCCCACAATCGAAATAAATACGCTCTGCGTTTCCAACAGCTGCGATGAAACAGGCTGCCTGCAATGAGGGCAAGCCCGGCCAAAACTAAACGGCCTGCCCTGAAGATCACGAGGGTTGTCCCAGTTCTGCACGAGCCGAGGAGGATGAAATCCACCATCCTCCCCGACGTAGAGCATCTCAGAACGTGTAAAGAAACTGCCCCAACAATGCGGGCATTTCACCTGTCGACCAGGCAATTTTGCTGAGACTACCGGCATGGGTACCCCAATTCTGCTCGATGGAACTCAGAAACTAGTCAAACATGCCCTCTAGATTCTGCAACTGATCATCGGATGTCTGAAACTCCGCCAGCAGATCATCATCATCAGTCATTTCATCTTCCATGGCTTTCCAGGCAGCTTCGCCTACACGAAGCTCTGTCTCTGCCTCTGCGAAGAGGTCATCCATTTCGCCCTGAAGATTCTCGAACTGATCTGCAATCGATGCACCAGCATCGCCGGCAATCGATGCAGCTTCACGCTGAGCCTGAAGTGTTGCAATCTTGGCCTGAAGAACATTGATCTGAGGCTTCATTTGATCAAGCTTCTTTGAAGCAGCATCAAACTGTGACTTCAGTCTGGACTGTGCCGTGTTGTAGGTGTTGTACGTGGCTTCCATGCCAGCCAAGGTTGTTTCTGCCACCTTCAACCTGTCGCCGACCTTCTGAGCTGCTGCAACAAGTTCCGCCTTGTCATAGGACTTGCCATTGGCCATGGTGACAGGGAACTCTCCTGCATTGATTTTTTCCATGATGCTCTTGCCGGTCTTCTTGGCGTTCTCGACCAGCTTGCGAGCCTTGTCAACATCTTCCTGAGCCCGCTCCGACTGAACCTGAGCCTTGATCATGCCCTTCTGCAGCGCATCGCGACTCTTCTTCATCGATTCATAACCATTCTCGACTCGCTTCAACGCCACATCGTATTTGCCGAGAGCATTGTCAATGCTTTCCATGATGTTGTCGGCAACAACATCTCGCTGCGCCTTGTCACAGGATGCGAATACAACTGAGCCGAAGATGATGAGAACTCCGGCTGCAAACGTCTTCAAACTAAGATTCAACATACTCATGAGAATATCCCCTGATTAAAGTTATTCATTGGCCCGAAAGACATTGATCTTTCATTCAATATCCATCAGGCGATCTACTTCTTGTCTAATTTGGTTGGTGTCAACATTGTCATTGTTTTCAGCATTGATCAAATCATCTACATCGTCCTGCTCAGTGGACATGTACTTTCGCCTGAGCAACTCAAAGTCCATTGCATCAGACTCATCAAACCTCGCACGGCTCATGGTCTGATCCGCCAGGAACATCTGCATCACCAGCTCGGCTTCGGTTCGACGAATCTCCATTGAAGCAATCTGGGCCTGACAACGCATCTTCTGCTTGACCAGCTCCGTCAAGGTCTCACGCATTTTGTCTTGAACGGATGAAGAGGCCTGCTTGAAGGATGGCTCCTTGCATTTTTCAGCGATCTGCTCAGCATGCCTGTCAAGGCGAATGATTTGGTCCCTGAAGTCCGTGATGCCGGAATTGATGTCCTGGATCTTGTTGCTGATGACCTGTTGCGGAGTTGGAACCGCCGGCTTCTCGAGAAGCTCAGTGTCCTGGAATGCATACCAGTAGATCCCCGCTCCAAGCCCAAGCATCACAAGGATGAGCAGAAAGCGAGATCCCCAACCTGACCGATCCTTTTCCAAGTCAGTTTCAGCTGTTCTTGACTGGGGGGAGACCGATCCCTGCGAATCCCGAGAAGTCCGGGTCTTGGGAATGATCAAGTTTGGGTCGCGGAGGGACTGACGTTTCGGTGGCTTGAATCCCTGTTCGAGAGCCTCTGAATTTCTGGAATCAGCAGAAGCAGATCGAATCCTTCCCCTCCAGCCTTCACTCATCAGCTTCGCGCGAGCTTCTGCGTCATTACGGGCTTCAACGGTACGATCCGACCAAACGCCGTCCTCGCCTTCGCATTGAAACCTGAACTCTTTCATCCTCGCACTCCGAATCTGACAACCCCAGTCTCCACCAGTTTATCTGATTCCCGAGAGCAGCCACAGTCCCGAATCTCCCCACCCCCTCAATCAACTGAATTAAGCCTTATTTCCGGCTGAAACCGAATTTGCGTCTTTTGACTGATGCAAGAATCGACCTGATCCAGCTAGCATGAACCTCGGCTGAAACCCAACTCAATTTCAGCAACCTGACAGCTACACCATTTGCCTCATGACAGAGATTCAATAATGAGTACCACTGCCTCAACTTCCGCCACATCCATTACCGGCGCATGCCGTTTCAGCCTCAATCTCACGATGATGCTCGTGAAGGATATTGATCCGGAAAAGTTTGCCGATCGGTGCGGAACAACGATCAATCACCCTGCTTTCATCCTTGGACATCTGGCCTACTACATGGGGGTGTGCATGCAGTTGATGGGCGGAGAAATCGAGCTCTCCGATTCCGATACCGAGCGCTATCAACATGGCGTTGAATGCCATGACAACCCAAGCCTCTATCCAGACAAGGATGAAGCGATTGCGCAGTTCACTCAACGGCTCAATACCGTCTGCGATTTCCTCGACAGCTGCGACGATGCGGTATTCGCGAAGTCAAGCGCCGGCACCTTCTTCGAGGAACGCATGCCGACCATGGGCGCTATCGCAACCTTCATGATGGTTGGCCATGTCAATCTGCATCTCGGGCAGGTCAGTGCGTGGCGACGAGTTGCCGGCATGGGTCCGGCATCCTGACACATCAGGCTGCGAACCACTACTCGGCACCACGTTCACCATTGGCTATGGCTTCCAGCTCGACCCATCGAGCATAGAGCTGCTTGACCAGCGCCTGCGCCTTGTTCAAGGAGTCATAGATGCTTGTCATGCGCACATGGTCCTTGATCAGTTCCGGATCAGCAGCTTCCGCTTCAAGACGCTCTACTTCGGATTCGGCTTCAAGAATCGCCTCTTCCATGCCTTCGTACTCACGCTTCTCGTTGTAGTTGAACTTGCGAGAACTCGATTGACGACCTGGCTGTCCTTGCTTGGCGGCGGGCTTGTCCGGCTTCTTCTGCTTGGTTGATTCAGCCGCTCGGCGATCTGTATTCCACTGCTCATACGTCTGAAA
>PBAY01000034.1 GCA_002717655.1 Phycisphaerae bacterium
ACCGAGGCGACGGAGTTCTACGAGATCTATGGTCTGGACGTCGTGGTGATTCCAACCAATGTTCCGGTCATTCGCTTTGATCGTGATGATCGGATGTATCTCACCGAAATGGACAAGACCAACGCGGTTCTGGAGGAGATCAAGACGTTCCATGACGTGGGGCGTCCCATTCTCGTGGGTACGACGAGTGTGGAGAAATCCAAGGAACTTTCAGATGAGCTGCGTTCGCGTTGGAACATCGAACATGAAGTTCTGAATGCCGAGCAGCATGATCGGGAATCGGAAATCATCAAAGGGGCTGGTGGTCTGGGTGCCGTCATGATCGCCACCAACATGGCTGGCCGTGGTACCGACATCAAGCTTCAGGGTATTTCCAAATCAGATCTGCTGAACCATTGGAAACGTCGGGAACTCTGTCCTCGCGATGTGAAGGAGGACATGGAGGTCGATGAAATCATCCGCCGCATCTACCGCCATATTGCGCCGGCGCAGTTGAAGATTTCCAAGCGAGAGGTCGAGGAGATGGATGATGCGCAGGTGCGCCAGCAGCTTCTTGAGGAATGGTACGGCCGCTACTGCTACGGCAAATCCTCAAAGGCCTCCAAGATGTCCGAGTCTGATCTTCTGGCGGCTCTGGATGAGGCCGGGGGATGCCTCCTGCATCGAATCGACATTTTTGCCAACACCGAACAGCTCGGTGGTCTGCATGTCGTGGCGACCGAGCGTCATGATTCTCGACGAATCGACAACCAGCTTCGAGGTCGTTCCGGACGACAGGGTGACCGTGGTTCGACACGGTTCTTCCTGAGTCTGGAAGATGATCTCATGAAGATCTTCGCCGGTCCGACGACGCTCAAGATTCTCAGCAAGCTGGGCATGAAGGAAGGTGATGCGATCGAGCATCCCATGCTCTCGCGAGCAGTGGGCAAGGCCCAGCGCAAGGTCGAGGAACGCAACTTCCTGATCCGGAAGAACATTCTCGAATACGACGAAGTCATGGACCATCAACGGCATTCCTTCTATGGAATGCGTCAGGATGTTCTTGAAGGCAAGGGCATCAAGGATCTCATCTTCGAACATCTCGAGAACGCGATCAATGATGCCGCCTACAGATTCCTGGATGAGCGATACCCCGCACTCTGCATGGCGGAGTGGATTCGCGAGCATCTCGGTGTTGAAGTCGATCCGGATCGACTGAAGGGCAAGGACCGCACGGATCTGCATGTGCTCGTGCAGCGTGAGGCCAAGGAGGAAGCAGGTTCGATCATCGATATCACGCTTCCGGAATTCCTTTCACGTGAGATTGATCTGGGCAAGGGCAAGATCGTTGAACGGGATGAGCATGGGGATGACTACAAGGGCCTGGTCGATTGGGCCAACTCCCATTTCAAGGCTGGTCTCAAGGTCTCGGATATCCGCGAACTGAATACGGCACAGATCACCCGACTCCTCAACATGGCTGCGGAGGATCTTGTCGAGGCAACCGATCTTTCGCCATTGGATCCCTTCCTGCTTCCTGCCCACGCCAAGGAGGAGTTTGCCAAGTGGATCTCGGCGAAATTCGGTGTTGATTGGGATGTCTCCATGTTCGAGGACATCACGGCACCTGAAGAAGCGGCGGCCATGGTGATTGACCGTGCGCATCAGCTCTACTCGCAACGTGAATTGATCTATCCAATCGACTTTGCGATGGACATGACCAATGCCATGCTTCAGCAGGATCCAGCGAAGGCGCTGGAGCAGTTCTGTCGCTGGGCCAACAGTCGCTATGAGATGGGGTGGAAGCCCGATGCGTTGCCCTCAGGCAATCCTGCTGAACTTCGCAAGGCGCTGGTGGAGGCGGCTGAGCAATGGGATGAAGCTCGTCGTGATGAGCGGGTCGGCCGTGCCGTGGCTCAGGTTGACGATGTCGATGCTCTGGATACTTGGTTCCGTGAAACCCTCGGCGTGGCCATGTCTCCGGAAGAGAAGGCCGCAGCTGAAGAAGACATGGTTGCCGCTGCACGGGAGAAACTGGATGCCGTGCTTCGACTGGAGATGCTTCAGTTCGAGCGTTGGATTCTGCTTCAGATCGTGGATGGTGCCTGGAAGGATCATCTCCACTCCATGGATCAGTTGCGTGAATCGATCGGTTATCGAAGCTTCTCACAGCGTGATCCGAAGATCGAATTCAAGCGTGAAGGCGCCAACCTCTTCGAGGAGATGCACATGGAGATTCGTGACAAGGTCACGGATCTGATCTTCAAGGCTCGCCTTCAGCCTCAGGTGCGTCCGCCTGCCGGTGAAGGTGGTGCTCAGCAGCCCAGACCCAACCAGCAGCGACAGGCGCAGCCCGCTCAGGCAGCACCAAGAAAACGAACCGAGGCGGAGTCCGCGGTGGCCGCGGCGGCAGCGGCTGTTTCGGTGGGCACGCAGCGGCAACAGTCTGATCTGGAGGCAGCGGAAGCCGCTGGTTCAAAGCCTGCAGCTGCAGCCAAGAAGCAGCAGCCGGCAGCTTCGAAGGTCGCCGTTGGTCGAAATGAACCCTGCCCCTGTGGAAGCGGCAAGAAGTTCAAGAAGTGTTGCGGAGTCGGTGCCTGATCGTAGATCAGGTTATTGCAGTCGTTTCATGGTTCCGCTGTCGTGAAGAGATCACGGCAGCGGTCGCAATGACGACCAGTACGGCAGGGATGAGCCACCATTTGGAAGCATGGAGCATTCCGATTTCCGCCATCGGCAGGGCGATCAGAAGTCCGATGGCCAGGATCAGATAGCGAGCTGCTGTCCGTCGCCCACGACCAAGCATGAAGGCCAGAATCCACGCCGGGAACACGAGTCCGTACAACGCGAGGAACCTGAGATAGGTGTCCTCAAGCCACTGGCCGATCAAGTCTTCACAGCAGACCAGGAACATCCCGTAGCCGATGGCCACCCCGATCAGGCTGAGTCCGGAGAGTATGCCGGTTGTTCCCCAGCCACCGGGTCCTTCCAGCAGTCTGATTTCCCGCAGATGTGCACTCATGGTGAAGATCGTCTGGTAACAGAAGAAGGCGACGATCAGTTCCCAGTAATTCGCCGGATAGGGCAGGGAATAGCTGGCAATGAATAGAAGCATGGCCAGAAAGGTCAGGCCGAAGACGCCGAACGCATGCTTGCTGGCCGCACGCTGGCGGGCTCGGTGGAAGGTGGGGTCAAGCCAGGGGCAGGCGAGGAATCCAAGAATGATAAGTGGTGCCAGCAGCCAGAGATCCTGATCGGGTTCACGCTGAGTGAACTCGACGGAGAAGCCGGTGCCACGGATGATCCAGGTACTCATCGAGGCGAGGAAGATCAAGGTGCCGAACCATGGCCAGGCTTTCCATGGAAGCCAGCTTCCGATCAGTGCAACGGCCCAGGCCAGAAGTGGCACGTACAACGCGGAGGTGACTTCGACTTCGGGGTCTCCGATTCCGAAGATGTAGGACAGGAAGAACAGCTGGTAGGCGATGGTGGCGACGGAGAACCATCGCATGGGTCCTCGATGATTCGCCACCATGTTGCAGGAGTCTTCACGGGAACGCAGCAGGTATCCCATGATGGCGCAACCCAGCACATTGGGAATGGCGAAGACCCAGAATCCCGGCCAGCCATAACGAATGAGCATGATCGATGGCAGCCACATGCCGATGCACCAGGTCCAGCTGGAGGTCAGAAACAGACCCCAGCCGGCAGTACTTGCAGCGGTACGTATGGTGTTTGGCATGTGGTTGGATCAGGAACGGTTGCGGCGAAGACGGCGTTCACGCACCATGGTCTTGGGCGTGCAGTGGAACGTCAGGTTGCATCGGCCAACTCGGATCTGGCGTCCCTTGTCCTTGATGATCTGAGCGATCTCAAGTTCAAGATCAACGTTGAATTCTCCGCCGTTGTTGATCAGATCATGGATCTCTTTGGAGGTGTCGTCACCATCGACGATTCGATATACGGCCGGTCCGAGGCAGGGACGAAGGAATCGATAGTGCATGTCCTTGCAGACGACCGCGTAGTCGGACCCGCATTCCTTGAACAGGAACATCCCCGCAGCCACTTCTGAGTTGCCCAGCAGCGCTGCTCCAGCCATCGCGTTGTACCAGTTTCGATTGACCCGCTTGAAGGGCAGGATGGCGGTGAAACGATCGGTTCCCAGTCGCTTCATCGTGATTCCGGACTTCCACGCAAAGGGAAGCCAGATCAAGGAGCAGACCCGATGCCAGAAATTGTTTCTGGTGCTCAGCCGACTGATGAAGTCATCCAGACGGTTGTAGAGGGATCGTCTGGGGGCTGGCAGGGTCTGGGCCATTGAATTTTGGGTATCAGTGATGGTCATCGTGTGTACGGGGTAGGGCTCGTGTTGACGTTGGGCCTTCGGGGACGCATCCTACGCTTTCTGGGCCATCAATGGAACAATTTCCAGCCCGATTTGGAGGTGTCATATGCCACTTGAGCGTCTTGGGGTCTGTTCATGGAGCCTGCAGCCGGATTCACCCGCGGATCTTGTTTCCAGGGTTCAGGAAACGGGTTTGAGCCGCGTTCAACTCGCCTTGACCCCGGTAGTCAGTGATCGGGAGAGATGGAGCACGGTGCTCGAGGTGCTGTCTGAAGCGAATCTATCGGTCATCAGTGGCATGATGGCTCCAGTCGGGGAGGATTACAGCACCCTGGAAACCATTGCTCAAACAGGCGGGATTCGACCAGACATGACCTGGGCGGCCAATGAAGCCATGGCACGAGCGATGGCCGTGGTTGCGGGCAAGGCAGGGATTGGCCTGGTCACTCTGCATGCAGGGTTTCTTCCACACGATCGAGAAGATGCCGAGCGGGGACGCATGGTTGATCGTCTCCAGTTGATGGCTGGAATCTTCGCGGATCAGGGCGTCAGTCTGGCCTTCGAGACGGGGCAGGAGTCGGCCGACACGCTTCTGGAAGTTCTTTCGGATATCGATCGAGAGACGGTTGGTGTGAACTTCGATCCCGCCAACATGATTCTCTATGCCATGGGTGATCCAGTCGAAGCCGTGAAGAAGCTGGCGCCCCACATCATGCAGATTCACATCAAGGATGCGGTGCCTGCGGAGACTCCAGGATCCTGGGGCAGTGAAGTGCCTGCAGGAACAGGAGCTGTTGACTGGGACGCGTTCTTCGTGGCGGTGGAATCTGTTCCACGCCAGGTCGACGCGATCATTGAACGCGAAGCGGGTGATGCTCGTATTGAAGATGTTCGTACGGCGATCGAGTTGGTGCGACCACAGGTCAAGACGGGTGCCGCATGAAAAGAATCCTGTTGATCATCCTGCTTGCCGGTATCCCCATGTCCTGTGCTTCGCAGTCTCTGCCCCGCTCGGCGCAGGAGTTCTATCGGAGTGGAGCTGTAGCGGCGGATCATGCTGTTGCTTCTGAAGCGGGCGCCTCAATTCTGCGACGTGGTGGCAATGCAGTGGATGCGGCGGTGGCCACCAGTTTCGCGTTGTCCGTAACAGACCCGTTCAGTTGTGGTGTCGGTGGTGGTGGATTCATGATCATCCGCTTGCCGGCAACCCCTGATCGTGCTGCAGTGGAAGTCGCCTTGGACTACAGGGAAATGGCGCCCGCAGCAGTAGGGCCCGATTTCTATGTCGATCTTCCTCGAACAGCCAGCAGGTATGGAGGGGCCGCCTCCGGTGTGCCCGGCATGGTGGCCGGACTCTGGAAGGTTCATCAGCAGTGGGGCACCTTGCCCTGGAATGAGCTTCTGTTGCCGGCGATCAAGGCTGCAGAAGATGGTGTGGTGGTGAATGCCGCCTGGGTTGCTGCAGCTGAAGGTGTAGGGCGGGTGCGCGAGACGTATCCAGAACTTGCTTCTGCTTCCGCCTGGGTATGGTCGCATCTTTGTGACAGCGGAAAACTCGAGGCAGGGGATCTGGTCAAGCAGCCCGAGCAGGCCAGGCTGCTGCATCGGATCGCTTCAGAAGGTCCTTCCGCCTTCTATGAAGGTGAGGTTGCTCAGGCGATTGTCAGTACATGCGCCGAATTCGGTGGTGTGATGACGACTGCGGATCTCGCGGGTTATGAAGCGCGTGAATCAAAACCACTCAGAAGCGACATCATCTTCAATCGATATCAGCTGTTGTCCATGCCACCACCCAGTAGTGGAGGTGTGGCGATGCAGGCTATTCTCGGCATCATTGATCGTCGAATGGATGATGTTCAGGATCTGCGTCCGGATTCTCCGCAGTGGGTCCATCTTGTGGCCGAAGCAATGCGGCACGCTTTTTCTGATCGCGCTCGCCACATGGCAGATGGGACGATGGTCAGCGTGCCTGTGAATCAGATGCTTGATTCGGATCGACTGGATCAGGCAGCCGCGGCAATCGAGTTTGATCGTGTTCAACCAGTGGGTGAAGTCGGTGTGCTACCACCTGAGGATGCCGGCACAAGTCACTTCAGCATCTACACCGAAGATGGTTCGGCCATCGCCTGTACCGAGACGATCAATCTTGGCTTCGGTTCGCTGGTTGGTGTACCCGAGTGGGGCATCGTGCTGAATGATGAGATGGATGATTTCACGACCATACCTGGCAAGGCCAACGCGTTTGGACTCAGGCAGTCGGATGGAAATCTGCCTGCGCCGGGCAAGCGTCCGCTTTCGTCCATGTCTCCGACCATCGTTCTGGATGGCGATCAGGTCCGTGTGATCGCAGGTGCCTCCGGCGGTCCTCGGATCATCAACGGAACCCTTCAGGCCATTCTGAATGTGATCCTGTTCGACATGTCGCCTGTTGAAGCACTGGCGGCCCCGAGATTTCATCACCAGTGGATGCCCGACCGGCTCGACTTCGAGGAGTACTGGTCCAATGAAGCAACCATCGAAGCGGTGGAACTGGTCGGGCATGCAATCGGGCAAAGGGCTTCGGTGGGCAAGGTCCAGTTGATCGAGATCGATCCTGATGGCCTGATTGCCCCAGCCAGTGATCCTCGAAAAGGTGGAGTTCCTGCAGGCGTTGATCCAGTCATCGTTGATGATGATCCTGCATTTGGCTCCGTCGCAGACCATCCGGGCGTAAACTGATCACGTGCCTACCTACACCTACCAAGTCGTCAACGATGATGGATCAGAAGGCGAGATCTTCGAGGTCGTGCAGCGCATGTCCGAAGATCCATTGACCAAGCACCCTGAGACAGGTGTGCCGGTACGTCGTATTCCATCTGTTCCCAACATTGCCGGCAACTGGTCCGATGCGACGACCAAGTCCAAGCTCTCCAACAAGAATCTCGATCGACTCGGGTTCACGAAGTATGAGAAGGCCGGCGACGGGCATTATGAGAAGCGAGCAGGCAAGGGACCTGACACGCTTTCGGCGGACTGAACTCCAGAGAAGGAATGCCATCATCCATGCTGAGGACAAGGGATCTGAGTGGTGTCTTGTTCATCTTCTTGGCCATGTTGGTTGGAGTGGGTTGTCAGGCACAGCCTGCAGGAACGCCCGCCGGCAAGCAGCGTCGTGATTCACTGAAGACCGCGACGAACTGGATGACCGGTACCTTTCAGAGCAAGCAGCAGTCTCGGCAGGCGCCTTCGGAGTATCACGACATCCGTCTGGTCCAGGTTCCGATCTGGGAAGCGCGGAATGACGGTCCATGGCTTTATGTCGAACAGGCTTGGATGAGTGAGCTGGATCGTCCCTATCGCCAGCGCATCTATCAGCTTGAGGTTCTGGATGATGGCGGGATTGCCTCTCATGTATTCAGTCTGCCTGGAAACCCGCTGGTCTATTCCGCGCCATGGAAAGGTGATGGCGGCATGGGTGGTCTTCATCCTGACACGCTGGTCGCTCGGCCTGGATGTACGGTTGAATTTCAGATGGTGGATGGCAATACCTTCACGGGAGGCATCAAGGGTGAGGGATGCCCCAGTGACCTGCTTGGTGCCAGTTATCTCACTTCGGATGTGACCCTGCGTTCTGACCGGATCCTGATCTGGGATCGAGGTTATGACTCCGAAGGTCGGCAGGTCTGGGGTGCGACGACGGGGCCCTACATCTACAAGCGGACTTCCAGTCGTCCTCCTCGATGACCTGTTTCAAATGAACAGGCCGCTGCTCCGGGGGAACAGCGGCCTGTATTGATTCAAGGCGTATCGCCGACGATCACTCGCCGAGCGTGTACCGGATGAACTTGGTGATGTTCACGCCGGATGGAAGCATCTCTTCGACGGTCTTGGTTTCGTCGAGGACATACTTCTGCTTGATCAGCGTGTTTTCCTCGAGGAACTTGCGGACCTTGCCTTCGACCATCTTGCCGGCGATGTCATCGTTCTTTCCGGTGTCCTTGGCTTCGGCAAGTGCCTCTGATCGGATCTTGTCAAGTGTTTCAGCTGAAACATCATCAGGTCCGATTGCTGCGGGATCGTGGAAGACGATGTGCTGGCAGATGCCCTTGAGCGTATCGGCATCAGCTTCACCATCAACCTGAAGCAAGCAAGCACGCTTGCCATCATGGTGGACGTAGTTGCCGTAGCAGCCGCCCTCGAGCTTCTGGCCGCGGGAGTACTGGGCGTTCTCGCCAGTCTTGATGCGAATGTCATCGACCAGTTTCTGCATGTCATCAGTAACGGCGATGTCACCGGCAGGTGACTCGATCGCAAGTTTGCTGATGGCATCAACCATGGCGACGAAGTCTTCATTCTTCGCGGTGAAGTCGGTTTCAGTCTTGATTTCAATCATGGCTGCACGGTTGCCATCGATCAGGACGCCGATGCGACCTTCACCAGTGGCACGTTCCGTGCGGGTGTCCATCTTGCCTTTGCGCTTCTGACGAATCCATTCTTCGGCAGCGGTCATGTCGCCATCGGTGGCGATCAATGCTTCCTTGCAGTCCATCATGCCAAGGCCGGTCTTCTGACGGAGGGACATTACGTCCTTTGCGGCAACGCTCACGGTCAATACTCCTGATACAGGTCAGTGAAATAACGGGGTCATCGTGAAAGCAGAAGCGATCACGAGGCGGTTTCAGATTCTCCATCCGCTGGCGGTGTCGCCGTGGATGCGGGGACGGGATCGGCTTCGGCAGTCTCGGCTGGTGCTTCCGCAGTTGCAGTGGCGGATGCGGAGGCGATGCCACGGAAACGGCTTCGCGAGCTGGATCGCTTGGGATCGCGAGGAGCCTCTGCAGTCGTTTCTTCAGCAGCCTCTTCCTTTGGAGTCTGTGCCTGACGAGCAGACATGCCTTCACGAACAGCGTTGGTCAGTTCACGCATGACGACTTCAATGGAACGCATGGAATCGTCATTGCCCGGGATCGGCAGGTCGACGGTTTCTGGATCGCCATCGGTGTCGATCAGTGCGATCGTTGGAATCTTCAGTGCCCGAGCTTCGCGAAGGGCATTGGTTTCACGGTTGGTATCGATGACGACCATTGCACCAGGCAGTTTCGTCATGTTCCGGATGCCTTCAAGGTTACGGGTGATCTTCCGCTTCTCACGCATGAGCTGGGAAGTCATCTTCTTGGAGTAGGAGTCGATCTCACCGGACTCGACCAGACCTTCCAGTTCTTCCAGACGACGGAGACGTTCACGAATGGTGCGGAAATTGGTGAGTGTGCCACCGAGCCATCGCTCGACGACCCATGGCATGTTGGCATCTGCGGCGAGTGCTTCAACCGAGCCTCTGGCCTGTCGTTTGGTGCCGACGAAGCAGACATCCTTGCCGCTCTGGACAGTCTTGGAAATGAAACGCTTGGCCAGCAGAAGGCCACGTACCGTTTCACGGATGTCGATGATGTGGATTTTGTTGCGAGCGCCCCAGATGTAGGGCTTCATCTTCGGGTTCCAGGCACTTCTGCGTTGACCGAAGTGAATGCCAGCCTGGAGAAGATCCTGTACGAGTGTCTCGGACATGAGTGTTGTCCTTCGCAGCGTCACCGGCAGGATGGCGTGGAATTCGGGGCTGGCCCGCAACCTGCGCATGGGCGCTTGGGTGTGACCGTGTGGACGGTCGGGTATCGAAAGTTTGCCACCTGCTCATCCACGCACGAACTGGCGACGTCATGAATTGCATCTCAGGCGGGACCCCCCGCAAGAGACAAGTCACGCATCGTAGCGGGACAGGAGTCAGGGTTCAATGGTTGATCGTGAGCGAAGCGACTCGATCGCCTTTGAGGACCCATTTGGGGGTTCCAGCGACGATTGTGGCGATGCTACGCCCGGTAACATCCCACCCCTGGAAAGGGCAGTTGCGACCGGTGGTGATGAACTGATCGGCATCGACGGTCCACTCCATCTCGGGGTCGATCACGGTCACATCCCCAGGCCCGCCTTCCTTGAGCTGGCCGAGTCCATGGGCATCAAGCCCGGTCAGTGCGGCCGGTTCGGTTGTCATCATCGCGATCATCCGTGGCCAGTCGATCACACCGGTATCAATCAAGGCCTTGCGGTAGAGCGGCAGCGCGCATTCGATGGAAACCATTCCGAATGCTGCGGAAGCGAAGTCGGTCTGCTTGGCCTGTGGAGGATGCGGTGCTTGATCGGTCGCCAGCATCGTGATGACCCCTTCGGCGATTCCACATCGAATGGCCTCGACATCAGCTTGAGTTCGCAGTGGTGGATTCACCTTGGCCATGGTGTTGTAGCCATCGCAGGCCTCTTCAGTCAGCAGCAGGTGGTGAGGGCTTGCTTCACCGGTGACCTGTATGCCCTTTGCCCGTGCGTTTCGGATCAACTCGACACTGCCTGCGCAGCTGAGATGTTGCGCGTGATATCGAGCTCCGATGTCGGCATTCAGTCGCAGATCCCGTTCGATCATGCTGGTTTCTGCGATCGGGGGCCATTCGCCAAGGCCCAGACGGATGGCAAGGGGGCCAGCATTCATGGCAGCACCGCAAGTCATTTCCGGATCCTGACAATGCTGCATGAAGCAGGTGTTGGAGTCTGCGACTTGCTTGAGGATGTTCTCCATCACAGCTTCACAGGCCACACCATCTCCGTCATCGGAGATTCCATGGGCGCCAGCCTGAATCAGGCTCGCAACATCCGTGGCCTGCTTTCCGGCTCGATCCATGGTGCCGCAGGCGATGGGGTAGACCCTTCCCTGGCAGGCTTTCTGGCCTCGATGGATCAGATCATGGATACGTTCAGCGGTATCCGGCGGGGGAATCGTGTTGGGCATGCTGCAGACCGTGGTGAACCCGCCGGCCAATGCAGCGGCTGAGCCGATGGCGATCGTCTCGCGATGCAACTGACCTTCTGAGGGTTCCCGTACATGAACATGAGGGTCGATCAGACCGGGCGTGACCAGGCAGCCTTCGGCATTGATGACCGTGTCCGCATCCTGTGGCAGTGACTTGCCAAGCGAGATGGTCTCCACGATGCCGTCCCGGATCAGTACATCACCCGTGGCATCCAATCCAGAGGCAGGGTCGATGAGGCGTCCACCATGAATCAGGATTGTCGGCATGGTTCCATTTCCTCCGGGAACTTCAGGCATGGGCCTTCAAGGCGCAGAACATCACCCCCGTGGCAAGCCACGAGGGTGATGAGCATAAGTCATTTGAGTGACGAGGTAGTTCAGTTGACCTCGGTGCTCATCTTCTGGGACATCGGGCAGGTGGCAGCAGCCTTGGAGGCGCAGCAGCTGGTAGCCTTGGCAGCAGCCTTGGAGGCGCAGCAGCTGGATGCAGCGCAACTGGAGGTTGCGTTGTCATCGAAGGCGGCAGGTGAAACGGTTGTGTCACCCTTAGGCGCACAAGCAGCAACAGCCATCACGAAGCAGATTCCGACGGTAGCGAGCATAGTCTTCATAATTCTCACAGTCCTTAATCGTTGAGGTCTCACGATTGGTCGGCACACGGACCAGGACTCGCGAGACGGAAAGTTCAGCTAGGCAAACAGTATAGCTCGCAATTTGGTGGTTTCTGCAAGGGAACCAGTGAATATCGTGGGTTGCCCCCTTCGAAGGGCTGTGCAGGGGTAATAGGATAGACTTGATGGCCAAGGAATCCACAACTCCTGCACCCGATAAGGACCCCTCTGGCAGGCGAGCGGAGCTGTCCGCCCGCTCCAGATCGCTGCCTGATCAGCCCGGGGTCTACCTCTTCAAGGACGGCTCAGGTGAGGTGCTCTATGTGGGCAAGGCCAGTTCCCTGAGACATCGGGTGGGATCGTATTTCACGAGCTCCACAGATCTGGGGCCTCGAAAGCAGCCCATGCTGGATCTGATCGAAACGGTTGAAGTCATCGAAGCCGAAGGCGATTGGGAGGCGCTCCTGATGGAGGCCCGCCTGATCAAGGACATTCGTCCTCGGTACAACATCCTGCTGAAGGATGACAAGTCCTACCCGTATCTGGTCGTGACGACGCGAGAGACCTTTCCCGGGGTCTACATCACCAGAACACCTCAGGATTCAGCTTTCAAGGGGGCACGGGTTTTCGGCCCGTTCTCATCATCCGGTTCACTTCGTGAGGCGGTACAGGTCATGCAGCGGATCTTCCGCTTTCGAACCTGTCATATGGAGATCAAAGAGGGTGCGGATGCCAACCGTTATTTTCGCCCCTGTCTACTGCATGCCATCGAGATGTGCACGGCCCCCTGTGCTGATCGAATCGATTCAAAGGCCTACCGCGATGACATTGGTCGTCTGGTTCGCTTCATGGGTTCTCAGCGACGTTCGGTTCTGAAGGAACTTCGGGAAGCGATGGAAACGGCCTCGAAGGAACAGGCCTACGAACGTGCCGCCAGTCTGCGTGATCAGATCACTGCCATTGAAAGACTTGATGAACGTGGTGACGAAGCCAGTGATCAATGGCAGCCAGAGGTGACGGTATTCGCCACGGATCCTTCAGCAGGGCTGCGTTCACTGCAGCGAGCGCTTGGTGAAGAAGAGCCGATCCGGTGCATGGAGGCAATCGACATTGCCCATCTTGGAGGTGAGGAAACGGTTGGTTCCAAGGTTTGTTTCATCGATGGTCGGCCATTCAAGGATGGCTACCGTCGATATCGGATCGAGACCGCAGGCAATGACGACTATGCCTCCATCAGGGAGGTCGTGCGTCGACGATATCGAGAAGCCGGGAAGGGACAGGAGCTCTATCCCGATGTGATCCTCATCGATGGTGGCCAGGGGCAGTTGAATGCTGCGATGGAAGCCTTCAGTGACATGCCCGAACAACCGCCATTGGTCATTTCGCTGGCCAAGAAGGAGGAGTTGATCTGGGTTCAGAACCACCATGAACCAATTCGACTGGGTCGGGAAAATCCGGGTTTGAAGCTCTGTCAGGCGATTCGTGATGAGGCCCACAGATTCGCTCAGCACTATCACCATATTCTCAGGCGAAAGCGGGTTCTGGGTGATTAGAGGCGATTTGCCCCCTTTGGAGCTGATTCTTCCAAATCACTCATAGATGTCGCCGCTTATTCGATTACATTGAATCATCCGGTTGAACGCAGTTCCGCGTTGGCCATTTGGTTCATTCAGAAGAAGAGGTTTTGATCATGTTGAAGACTTCCATAACCACAGTTGCTCTTGGGCTTGCAGCCCTTGCGTCAGCGGAACAGTTCGACATCGAGGTCGGCAACACCTATTACGATCCACAGTTCGTCTTCGTTCAGCCTGGTGACACGATTCGCTGGTTCTGGGCTGGTGGAACCCATGATGCGGTTTCAGGTGACAGCTGTGGTAGTCAGGATGGCCTCTTCGACTCCGGCACGATCAGCAGTCAGTTCCAGGAGTACGAGTGGACCGTGCCTGCGGATGCTCCATCCGTGATCGAATACTTCTGCAGTCGCGGCGGTCACTGCACCAGTGGCAACCAGTTCGGCGCCTTGCTTCAGGGCAATGGCGTCATTCATGAAGTCACCACCAATGGATTCGCCTTTGACCCACCCCAGATCACGGTCGCTCCTGGTGACACCATCATCTGGATTCATGGTGGTGGATCGCATTCCGTGACCTTTGGATCTGATTGTGTCTCCGATGGCGGACTCAATGAGACGCTGAACAACGTCAATCCTTCAATCATCTGGCAGGTCCCCGAGTCAGCTGCAGGTACGACGCAGAATTACTTCTGTGCACCTCACTGCGGATTCGGCATGGAGGGTTCGATCGAGATCATCGGTGGCGATGACGACTGCTACGGCGACACCGACGGAAATGGCACGATCAATGTTGATGATCTCCTTGGACTGCTTGGTCAGTATGGTGGAGATTGCTCCGCCGGCTGCTCAGGTGACTTTGATGACGACAATGACGTCGATGTCGATGACCTGCTTGGCTTGCTGGGTGTATTCGGAACGAATTGCCCATAGTTTGATCTGGCATCACGAAACGTATTCATGACAGCGGCCCGCCAGATGGCGGGCCGCTGTTTCAGTTTCTTGCTTGTTCAGATCAGGCTGGTGAAGGGACGAAGCCGCCTGCAGCGTCTTCTCCTGGGTCTTCCGTGGTCGTGGCCGGAGGATCCGAGGCCTTGGACTCCTCATCAAGGAGGTCGGCGACCGAGGGCCGATCGAGGCTGCGACCTTCGATCAGGTCAATGACTTCTTGGCTCTGGAGTGTCTCGTACTTCAGGAGAGCCTCGGCGATTGCTTCGACCCTGTCCCAGTGATCAGAGATCATCCGGGTGGCATCTTCATAGGCGCTATCGATCAGACGTTTGATTTCCTCGTCGATGATCCGTGCGGTTTCAGGTGAATGATCCTTGTCCATGACCAGACCTTCACGCTTGTCGTCCCGACCATAGTTGACGAAGCCAAGTCGTTCCGACATGCCCCATTCAAGAACCATGTGTCGTGCATAGTTGGTTGCCATCTGGATATCCATGGCCGCGCCTGAAGAGATGTCGCCAGTCTTCTGCTGTTCGGCAATCCGTCCACCGCAGAGCACTCGCATGGTGGCTTCGAGATAGCGTCGGTTGTAGCCGTAGCGATCCTTCTCTGGAAGACTGAAGGTGGCGCCCATGGCCTGACCGCGTGGAATGATCGTGACCTTGTGAACAGGGTCTGCATCTTCAAGCATGGCTTGAATCGCGGCATGGCCAGCTTCGTGATAAGCCGTGGCGACACGCTCCTGTTCCTCGATTCGACGACTTTTGCGTGCCCGCCCGAAACGAATCTTGTCGCGGGCTTCTTCAAGGTCATGATGTTCGACACAATCCTTGCCATCGAGCGTTGCGAGAATCGCAGCCTCATTGATGAGTGCGGCAAGGTCTGCACCTGAGAACATGGGTGTTCCTCGTGCGACCCGCTTGAGATCGACATCATCGCTGAGCTTGATCTTCTTGGAGTGGACCTCAAGGATTCGATAACGGCCTTCCAGATCCGGAAGGGTGACATCGACCTGTCGATCGAAACGGCCAGGGCGAGTCAGTGCAGGGTCGAGAACATCACTGCGGTTGGTTGCCGCAATGACAATGACTTGATCCGTTGCATCAAAACCATCCATTTCAACGAGGATGGCATTGAGCGTCTGTTCCCGTTCGTCATGTCCGCCGGAGGAGAAGCCACCGCCTCGACGGCGTCAAACGGCATCAATCTCATCCAGGAAGATGATGCAGGGGGAATTCTCCTTGGCCTGCTTGAACAGATCCCGCACACGACTGGCGCCGACGCCGACGAACATCTCGACGAAATCAGAACCGGAGATCGAGAAGAAGGGGGCATCGGCTTCGCCTGCGATGGCTTTGGCCAGAAGCGTCTTGCCGCAACCGGGAGGGCCTACGAGCAGGACGCCTCGTGGAATACGTCCACCAAGTCGCTGGAACTTGCGTGGGTTCTTGAGGAACTGGACGATTTCCTGCACTTCATCCTTGGCTTCTGCAATGCCCTGGACGTCTGTGAAGCGGACTTTCGTATTTTCCTTGTTGGAGATGCGATGGCGGGACTTGCCGAAGCTGCCGAGCATTCCGCCAGGGCCACCGCCTGCACTTCGCATCGATCGTGCAATCAGGAACCAGATCAGCAGCACGATGATGAGGAACGGCGCGATGGAGATGAGCAGGGTTCCCCAGATGCTCGTCCCCGTGTTGTTGATGTGGTCGACCCCCATGGCATCGAGTTGTGCCCGGAAGGTGTCACGGTGAGAACCATCAATCTTGACGAATGCCCGCTTGGGTTTGTCGCTCGGGTTGAAACTGGTCTCAGGAGCGATGGTGGCGACGATCTTGTCGTTCTGAATTTCCACCGGTACGGGACTGCCTGGACTGGACTGGGCAACGCAGCCAGTCTTGGGATCGACAAGCTGCTTGAACTGGCCCCAGCTGGAGACTTCCTCACCTGTCGGGCCGGTGTTCATGACAGCAAAGAACACGATCATGACCCCGATGATCACCACCCAGCTCAACAGGCCTCGGCCCATCCGGGCTGGAGGTGTAGGAGCCTGTGGCGGGCGATTGCCCGAAGGGTCCGGTTTGGAATCATTCTGACGATTTTGGTCGTTGGTCATGGGTTACTCTGGTCTACCGGCGGGCGAAGGCCCCCGTTGTGGCAAAAACGGTTTGTCCATGATACGCCGAGCATTTGGCTCGGGCTCGATATCTACCAGGATGATGCCATCTCATCGACGATATCCGTGGCCAACTGCTGTACAACTTGAAATTGACCGATTTGCAGGACCTCGCCTGAGGGTTGAGAAGGAACGAAGAGTCCTCCGGCAGAGAAATTCTGGCGGGCGAATATCGGCTGGTTGGATTCCAGATCATCCCAGGAGAAGTCAATCGTCATCGAGACGACGACCTCCTCATTCAGCCCGGTAACATCAGAGAGCGAGAGGGTCTGAAGCCCTACATCGTTGATGGTCATGTTCAGAACAGTGTCCGCTCGGCTGGCATAGGTGACCTTCCAAGGCGTTCTGGACTCGATCTCCTTGATCACGGCATCGGTAAGCATGAAGCCGATCTGGCGGTAGTGAGTCGTATTGGTCGCAATTGGCACGGCAACCGTCTTGACCTGCTGGTTGAAGATGGAGCGATTGGACCATCCCTTGGTCGGGTCATCACTGCATCCCATGACAGCCATGAGCAGTACCCAGATGGCGGCTCCTCGAATCCTGCTCACGGCTCCATCTCCTCTGGTGGTGCAGGCACATCGCTGGCATTGGGCGGGACGGGTTCGCCAGCTGGAAGCAGTGTTGGCTGGGACAACGCTCTTCTTTGTTCAACCATTTCTTCCGCAGCCCTTTCGCCAGGAATTGGTTCTTCACCAGACTGCATGGGTTGCTCGCTGGGTTGTGAAGGCGTCGGCATCGGATTCTCAATGGGCTGCCCGAATTCGTCATAGTACGTGCCGTCCGTTCCGTCCTCGGCCGATGCCGTGTTCCGGTCGCGGAAGAGGATGGACTGCCGGAGCAGTTCATAATCAGGTGCAGATTGAAGCACGGTCAGTGGAAGTTGTTCCAGAATGCCGGGAATCTGCTGCAATGCTCGAACGGTGGCGGCAGAACGAGGGAATCGTTCCACCAGGTTGCGAATATAGAATTCGGCTGCGATGGGATCACCAACTCGGTTGTACCACTGTGCTGTCGTGAGAATCTTGGTCGCTTCGGACTCGGTGATCCGGTTGATCAGTGCCTGCGCTCCGATGCGTTCGGCTTCAGCCGGCCTCATGGCGATCAGATCCTGCAGTTCCCGCTTGGCTTCACGAAGGCCAACGATATCGAACTGTGGTCCCTTGAAGGTTGCGATATTCGCGTAGATCAGTCTCCGCTGTGATTTTTCGACGAATGGAGATCGGGGATACTTCTCAATGAAGATGGCATACATGTCTGCAGCCAGTTCCATGCGACGTTGGCGGAAATACATGTCAGCCAGTTCGATGCCAGCCTGTTCGGCAAGCTGGCTTCCCGGCGAACGTTCCTGAATGCGGATGAAGATCTCCTCGGCTTCATCGACACCACTGCCGATTCTCAGGCCGAAGATCTTTCTTCTCATGCCATTGGCATAGAGGCTTGCGATTTCAAGTTCGCGTGCCAGCGCAAGTGTGAAGGTCGGCGAAGCGGGATAACGCCGGATGACATATTCATAGTCATAGAGCGCTTCGTAGTAATCGCCCATCGCGACCAGGGCATCGCCTTTGAGCAGATAGGCATCAGGAGTCAGTGTTGTTTCACCGTTGCGTTCCAGCCAGCGCACCACCATGTTGTAGGCGGTGTCGGCCTGGCCTTCCGCAAGCAGTTCCCTCGCACGTGCCAGCGCGCCGGCAGGAGAATTGGGATCAACTCCGCCGACGGCCTGCCAGTTGTCTGAATCATCCAGCCTGAAATCATTCTGCCCCAACGCGGGTTGGGCGAGGAGGGTCACCAGAAGGACTGGAAGTACGGCGGATAATCGGACGCTGCATCTCAGCATGGCTGGCATGTTACCGGAGCCAACCGAAAGAGACCGCATTCCCGCCGGAACCCTCCCAATCCGACTCAAGTCGCCCCCATGGCCGACCGATGCCAGCAGTCGACCGTTGATCAGGTTTCGTGAGCCGCAGGTTCCCGCCTGATCTGGATTGAAGAGATGGAGGCAGAACGATGGATCTCTCCACGATTACAGGACTCTTGCTTGGTGGTACCTGCGTTGCGGTTGCCCTTGTGCTGGGTGGCTCATTCGGGGCCTATGTGGATCCAATGGCGTTGTTGATCGTCCTTGGCGGTGCTGGGGCAGCAACCCTGACGTCGGTCCCGATCCGGCAGTTCTTCCGGGTTCATCGCGTCAGTCTCAAGACACTTCTGAATCGGTGTTCAACACCACAGGAACAGATCGCAAGACTGGTCCGTCTTTCAGAGATCGCTCGTCGAGAGGGCGTACTCGCGCTTGAAGGTGCGGTCGAGGAGATTGATGACCCTTTCCTGGTACGTGGTATCCAGTTGGCGATCGATGGGGCGGATGCCGAGACCATACGACTCGTTCTGGAAACGGAACTCGATGTTCTGGTTGAACGTCATGAAGCTGGAAGGAACATGTTCGAGCAGCTGGGCAAGTACGCTCCGGCGTTCGGCATGATCGGAACGGTCATCGGACTGGTGGCCATGCTTGCCAACATGAATGATCCATCAGCGATCGGTGCCGGGATGGCAGCGGCGCTGCTGACCACGCTCTACGGTGCGCTTCTGGCGAATCTCGTGTTTCTGCCATTGGCGGACAAGCTTGCCGCTCGTACTAATGAGGAAGTGCTCATCCGTTCCATGGCTATCCAGGGTGTTCTGAGCATCCAGTCTGGTGACAATCCTCGCCATGTCGAGTCCAAGCTCCGGACCTTCCTGCCGCCTAGAACCAAATTGCCGGCACTGGTCGGTGCTGTGGCAACGCCAATGGGGCAAGCCGCATGAATGCCAGCCGTCGCCGACCGCAACGAGAAGGTTCGCCGGCCTGGATTGTCACGTTTGCTGACATGATGGCGTTGTTGCTGTGTTTCTTCATCCTGCTGCAGATGTTCTCCGAACTCAAGCGTGATCGGGAATACCAGCGAGTCGTCAGTGCCGTGAAGGCGGCCTTCGGATTCACTGGTCAGGTCGGAATCATGCCCACGGAAGATGTTCCGCTGCTGAGCATGGTTCAGGCGCTGGATACGGTTACGTCCAGACGTGATGAAGTCGAGCCGAATCGAAGTCATATCGAGGATCCGGGTGCTTCAGGCCCCCGTCCTCGTGTACGTAATGTCCGTGAAGGTCTGCAGTTCACCGTTGGTGGCCCGGCCATGTTTGGCGGAGGCTCGGCTGAGCTGACGGCCGAAGGTGTTCAGGTCATTGAAGAGCTGGTTCCATTGCTGGCGGGCCGTCGGAATCGAATCGTTCTTCGAGGTCATGCTGCCAACAAGTACCTGCCGCCAAACAGTCCCTGGCAGAATCTGGATGAATTGAGCTATCACCGCGCGGTCGCGGTCAGGCGGATTCTGGTTGATGCAGGCATTGAAGATCGATTCCTTCGGCTTGAAGCCGTGGGGACACGTGAGCCCATCAATCCCAAGGCCTATCGGGAAGCAGAACTGGCGGATCATCGCCGCGTCGACATCGTCCTGACTGAGGATGTCGTCGACGGACCGTTTTCGGATATCAGCTATACGGCTGCCGCGAATCAGCATTGAACTCTGGAGGGAACAGGAATGTACGAGGAAACCACCATTGTCACGGATCAGCCCAGACGAGCCGGTCGACGCTTCATGGTTCTTGCTGCTGTTCTGGTGGCGTCGCTGGAAGTCATCGGGGCAATTGGTCTGATGTCGATCATGAATCCGGGTGGGGCGGTAGCTGATGATCTTGCCGTTGCGTCGCCTGAACCAGAGCAGGGCATCGTTGAAATTCCCGTTCTTGCCGAACGTCTTCAGAACAATCAGGAGGGATTTACACGTGTGTATGACGTGGAGATCTATGTTCAGGTGAAGGCATCTCATGCTGCCAGAATTCGTCAGGAACTGGCTTCTCAGGGCCAGCAGTGCCGTAGTGAAATGGTTCATCTGTGGCGATCCCTTGATCCATCTCACTTGAATGAGCCGAATTTGCGCACCGCATCCCGCCGCCTGATGGGGCAGATGTTGGAGCGATTCGGGCGTGACGCTCGAACCTCGGAACCCATCGTTCGGGATGTCATCGTGATCTCAGGTACCGGCTTCCGTGCCGACTGAATCCTGAGATCACAGACAACCATTCTCCAGTGATCCTGCCTCTAGGGCCGATGAGGGGAGATGGCAGCAACTTTCACCATTGCGGGTGTTGTTGTCTGATCAAACCGGTTCATGTCGCGTTGACAAGGATGTCACGCCCCGGATTGATGAACCAGACAGGTGCGGAGGAGCCAGGATGGCTGACCACATCAACCCACAATCCAATTCCGATGCGCAAGAATTGCCGAACACCCCGGCAGTAGATGCTGCTGCAGAATCGGTTCCTGTGGAAACTGAACGTGTCCAGAATGCTGAAGCCATGGCCAATCAAGCCATGAAGCAGGTCCAGGAGGCGGCTGACCGCCTTCAGATGTCGACCATGCAGCGGCAGGCGAGCGGAGTCTCGACCCCTGAACTTGATGGCCCCGTCGTGGCTGGGGTCAGTGGATCCGATCTCTCCATGCTCTCGGATGTCCATCTGGCCATGACCGTTGAACTTGGCCGGACCAGAATGCTCGTTGACGATGTCCTTGGACTCGAGTCGGGGGCAGTGGTCGAGTTGGACAAGGCAGCGGGCGATCCAGTCGATGTGCTGGTCAATGGACGGCCAGTGGCCCGAGGCGAGGTTCTGGTTCTGGATGACACCTTCTGTATCCGTATCAGTGAAATTCTCTCGACCACTGATCTGAATCACGGTGATCTTCCTTCGGGATGATGCGTTCTCTAACCCCATCGGCACCGACTTGGTGCCGAACAGGCTGAATGGATTCAGCCTGCGGAGCCAGGATGGCACGATCGATACCTTCAATTCCTCAACTGCTCATGACCATGGTGGCCGTCCTGATGTTGGCCATGTCTTCGGTGGTACAGGCTGAAGTGACGACAACTGGAACCTCTCTCCCTGTTCAGGAACAACAGCCTCTGGGTGGGGTTGGTGTTTCAGATGACGGGTCAGGCGAAGCTTCGAGTGACTCTGGCTATCTGCCGAATCTGATGGAGTTCGCACGAGTCGGAGGTGCGCTGGTCGGGGTGATCGGTCTGCTGTTTGGTCTTCGAATCGTGATGAGAAAGATGGGTGGGCTTCCCTCTGGTCGTCGCCCTGGCGGGGTGATCCACGTCCATGCCCGCTATCCGATCGCTCGCGGTCAACAGGTGCTGCTGATTCAGGTTGGCCAGCGGATCATCGTTGCCCATCAGGGCGGCGGCACCATGCGAACACTCTCGGAGATCACCGACCCGTCTGAAGTCGCACGCATTCGAGGCAACCTTGAAGCAGGTGAGACTCGAGGCGTCGACACGCCGGATACCACCAGTTTCGAGACTGAATTGAAGCATGCAGCGGCGACCAAGGAGGTCGTCGACTTGACCCGCGCTGGTCGTGCGGCTGCATCTGCCGCGGCAGAGGTGCCTGCACGACGGAGATTCCCTGGTTGGCGAGGCCTCTCATGAATCGTGTGATGGTGCTGATGGCAATCTGCTGCACCATGCTGCTGGGAAGTGGATGGGCCATGGCTCAGGTCACGACGGTGCCAGTGGTTCCATCATCACCTGACGCGATCAATCCAATTCAGGTTCTTGAAGACGTATCCGAGGTCGTTCCGGGCCTTGATGGACAGTTGTCCAGCACGCTTAACATCATGGTGCTGTTGACGGTTCTGGCGTTGGCGCCGTCAATTCTGCTGCTCTGTACGTGCTTCACCAGAATCGTGATCGTGCTTGGACTGCTTCGGCAGGCATTGGGTACTCAGGGCCTGCCGCCGACTCAGGTGCTCATCGGCCTCAGTCTCTTCGTGACGTTCGTCGTGATGTCGCCCACCATCAGTGCCATGTACAACGACGGCATCAAGCCGTATGCCGAAGGCGAGATCACCAGTTATGAAGAGGCCTGGCAGCGGACCAAGCAGCCGCTTCGCGACTACATGTTCACGCAGATCGAGGCGACGGGCAACTGGTCGGGCGTCTACATGATGTTGAACTATCGAGGCATCGACACCTCGGATCCGAGTCAGCTGAGTCGCAGTGATGTCGACATGGTGACGCTGATTCCGGCGTTCATACTCAGTGAGTTGAAGGTGGCGTTCCTCGTTGGATTCCGCATCTTTCTTCCCTTCCTCGTGATCGACCTGGTGATCGCCAGCATGCTGGTCTCGATGGGCATGTTGATGTTGCCGCCTGTTCTGATCTCGCTTCCATTCAAGATTCTTCTGTTCGTTCTGGTCGACGGATGGAGTCTGTTGGTTGGCTCACTCATGACAGGTGTGTACCAGCCTGAGGCCATGCAGCATGTGATAGGTGGCTTGACTGGAGCAGGGCCATGACCATTTTTGAATCGGGGTGCCGATCATGACAGGGCTGTCCGCGGATGCCATCGACGCCGTTCGCGTCGCGTTGTACTACACGCTTCTTCTGGCGACTCCGGTACTTGGAGTAGGGCTGATCGTCGGTCTGGTCGTCAGTCTGGTACAGGCGGTCACGCAGGTTCAGGAACAGACGCTGAGTTTCGTTCCCAAGATCATTGCCATGCTTCTGGCTTCCATCCTTCTGCTGGCCTGGATGGTGGCCCAGATGACTGACTTCGCCACCGAGATGTTCATGGCTCCGTAGAGAGAGGATTCGAGTGATGGCCAATCTGGCCTTCCATATTCCGGGTCTGTTGCTGGTGATCTTCCGAATCGGTGGATTGATGGTCTTCGCGCCGGTTCTCTCCTCCCGTGCAGTTCCTGTGAAGGTTCGGATTCTGCTGGCATTCGTGATCGGGTTCGCGGTGTACCCCGTTCTTCTGACATTGGGTGCCGTACCTACGGTTGCTGGTGGCTTCACCCTCTTTTCGCTCTTGCCTGCCGTCAGCATTGAGATTTTCGTCGGCGTCGCGATCGGCCTGCTGGCGACGTTGCCCCTGACCGCCATGCGGATCGGTGGACAACTGGCCGGTCAGCAGATGGGGCTTGGATTCGCAACCTTCTACGATCCCAATGTCGAGGATGATGCTGATCTGGTGGGGCAGTTGTACTTCTTCATCGCGCTGACCATCTTCCTCGCCATGAGCGGACTCGACATCATGTTGGAGTCGCTGCTCAATACCTTCAGCAATGTTCCGCTTGGAGCTTTGGCAATGAGTGAGAGCATCCTCGCCCTCATGCTCGGCCTGCTGCTTTCCGCATTTGAACTGGCGCTTCGTGTTGCGGCGCCGGTGCTTGCCATTCTCTTTCTTCAGAGCATCGCACTTGGATACGTTTCCAGAACAGTGCCTCAGCTGAACATTCTCAGTCTGGGGTTCCCCTTGCGTCTTCTTCTGGGCTTCCTGGTGATGTTCGCGGGCTTGACCGTCATCGAGTCGGTTGGATTCGAGGCGTTGGGAGAGTTCTTCGTCGTGTTGCGTTCATGGGTCGCAGGAATGGTCTCAGCTTAGGAGTTGGCCGATGGCCGAGGATCTCGGCGAAAGAACCGAAGAGGCAACCCCACGGCGACTTCGCGAAGCACGCGAGGAGGGCAATGTGGCGCGCAGTCAGGATCTCGGCAGTGCCGTGGCCCTGGGACTGGCAACACTTGCCGCCTGGGCGTTGACCAGCGGTCTGTTCACCGAGGGGCAGTTGATGCTGCATCGTCTGCTGGATCTGACTGCGTTGGGAGATCCTGCTGCACCGGAGACCGCCTGGCAATCACTGGTTCAGGTCGGCTGGTCGATGATTCGGGGACTGCTTCCGTTTCTGCTGCTCGTCCTGCTGGGAACATGGCTGGCGAATTTCGTCCAGGTAGGTTGGATCTTCACCACCAAGCCGCTTCAGGCTCAGGCTTCAAGGCTTGATCCGATTCGTGGAACCCGTCGCATCTTCGGTCCATCAGGATTCGTCAAGGTCTCGCTCGACAGCATCAAGATTCTGCTTGTTCTGTTCGTGGCGGCTTTCACGGTGGTGCAGTATCAGGATGACATTCTCGGCCTTCCCATGCTGCCGGCGTTGATGGCGGTCAGTTTCGTGGGTTGGATGATGCTGGATCTCGCCTTGCGAATTGCCGGAGTCCTGTTGTTGCTCGGTCTGCTGGATTATGTCTGGCAGCGGTGGCGTCGTCGCCGCGATCTGCGCATGACCCGGCAGCAGGTGCGTGATGACATGAAGGAAGCAGAAGGCGATCCGGAACATCGTCGAAGACGGCAACGACTGCAGCAGCAGCTTTCAATGCAGCGAGTTGCGGCGGCGGTACCGCGGGCTGACGTGATCGTCACCAATCCTGAACATGTCTCCATTGCGATTTCCTATGACCCGAAGACCATGCGAGCGCCAATCGTGGTGGCGAAAGGTCTCGATCATCTCGCGCTTCGCATCCGTCAGCTGGCAAACAGACATGAGATTCCAATCGTGGAGCGTCCGCCATTGGCTCGTGCTCTGCATCGCGAGGTTGAAGTCAACCAGCCGATTCCACAGTCCTTCTATCGTGCAGTGGCCGAGGTTCTGGCCTACGTGAAGCGAATCAATGACGAACTGATCACGATGGAAGAAGAACCTGAAGGGGTGATGGTCTCATGAGCAGCAGTGCCAGCCCCATTCAACGTCTTGCGATGCATGTCGGTCGCTGGCGCCACATGCTGGTGCCGATTGCGATTCTCATGCTGCTTGGTGTCCTGGTCGTTCCACTGCCCCCGGTGATGCTGGATATTCTGCTGGCCGGCAACATCGCGTTGGCGTCCATCATCCTGTTGACCACCGTCTACATGAAGCGAGCGCTCGACTTCAGTGCCTTCCCGGCGATTCTGCTGGGCGCCACGTTGATGAGGCTGGTGCTGAACATCGCCTCAACCCGATTGATTCTGACTGCAGATGCTGCTTCGCCAGGCGATGCGATGATGGTTGCCGGACGTGTCATCGAGTCATTCGGGACCTTCGTGGTCGGTTCTTCGATCGTCGTCGGCATCATCATCTTCATCATTCTTGTCGTGGTTCAGTTCGTGGTGATCACCAAGGGAGCGACCCGCATGAGCGAGGTCGCAGCCCGTTTCACGCTGGATGCCATGCCCGGCAAGCAGATGGCGATCGATGCTGATCTGTCCGCAGGTCTGATCGACGAAGCCGAGGCGCGTCGCAGAAGAGACAACGTGACAGAAGAGGCCAATTTCTATGGAGCCATGGATGGTGCGAGCAAGTTCGTCCGCGGGGATGCAATTGCAGGAATCATCATTACGGTCGTGAACATCATCGGTGGTATCGCCATCGGATTGTTCATGAAGAACTGGGACTTCAGCTCGACTGTCTCACTCTTCACGACCTTGACCATCGGCGATGGTCTTGCAAGTCAGATTCCGGCCTTCATCATCGCCGTGGCGGCAGGCCTGATCGTGGCTCGGACTGGTGAGCGTGAGACCATCGGAGACGAAGTTCCCATGCAGCTGGCTTCTCAGCCACGCGCCATGTATCTGGTCGCCTTCTTTCTTGCCGTGCTGGCGATGACGCCATTGCCGACGATTCCATTGCTTGTCGCCGCGATCTTCATCGGTTTCGTTGGCTGGGCGGTTCAGCGATATCAACAGGAGAAGACAGGGCGTGAAGACAACGCGGTCGAACAGGATGTGGCCGCATCAGCTCCGGAGGAGGCGCAAGCTGAAGATCTGATCGCCGTCGATGTTCTGGAAATCGAGATCGGCTACGGCCTGGTGCCACTGGTCGATGCCAGCAGAGGTGGCGATCTGCTCGATCGCATTGCAGCGGTTCGAAGACAGTTGGCGGTTGAAATGGGGGTGGTTGTTCCGCCGGTTCGCATTCGCGACAACGTTCAGCTGGATGCCAATCGGTATCAGATCCGATTGCGAGGAGCGTTGCTGGCCGGTGGTGTGGTCTATCCAGAACTGGTGATGGCGATGAATTCCGGAGATGCAACGGAACCGCTTGAGGGCGTATCGGGCAAGGAGCCGGCATTCGGTCTGGATGTCACCTGGATTCATCCCGAGAGTCAGGCCCGGGCGGAACTGCATCATTACACGATCGTTGATGCCTCAAGCGTTCTGGCGACTCACTTCACGGAACTGATACGGAATCATGCGGCTGATCTGGTATCCCGTGAAGAAGTCTGTCGACTGGTGGAACAGTTGAAGAACTCTTCACCGAAACTGGTGGAAGAAACGGTTCCGGCCGTCGTCAAGACCGCGGAGATTCAGCGTGTGCTTCAGAATCTGCTTCGGGAGCGTGTGCCGGTGCGCGATCTGGAGGTCATTCTCGAGACCATGGGAGACTGGGCGGGGCAGACGCGTGATCCGGCAGTCCTCACGGAATATGTGCGAAATGCGCTGAGGCGAACCATCTCACAGCAGCATGCGCATCCTGATGTCGAAGGCCAGATGAGAATTCACTGCGTGACGCTGGATCCCGAACTGGAAGAACAGGTCAGTGGCCATATCGAGCGGGGGCCTGCAGGCACGACGATGAACATGAGTCCGGCGATGGTGCAGGAGCTGGTCACGGCGGTCGCTCGAACCTCAGAGGGATTGCTGGCTCGCGGGTATCATCCGATCGTGATCACCTCACCAAGCATTCGTGGGCAACTCTGGCAGATCCTGGAAAGTCGTATTCCGGGTGTCGTGGTGCTTGCCTACAACGAAATCGACAAAGGCATCGATGTTGAATCAACAGGGCTCGTGCGGATCGAGGAGTCCAGGCCTTCAATGGCGGGAATTGCATGATCATCTGGTAGACGCCAGTTACCAAGGGCCAAGGAGGGCTCGAACGTGAAGACAAGAATCTATCGAGCGAACTCGATGAGTGAAGCAGTCGCAGCATTGCGCCAGGATCTTGGCGTCGATGCCGTGATTCTCGAGACCCGGACGGCTCGTCGTTCTGGAATCTGGGGCTGGTTCGGCGCAACAGTCGTCGAGGTACATGCAGCGGCTGCGGCAGAGGTCCGTGCGGTTCGTGAACAGTCAAGTCCAGCAACCTCAACCTCCGTGCCTGCACCGGTTCCAGGTGCACTCCCTCTGGTCGAGACGGTACGTTCCAGACCACAGCAATCGGCTGAATCGCCCAGGCTGGCATGGACGCCGCAGGACGAGTCGGCGCCGGACCGCGAAGCGACGCGACGGATGGCTCAGTCCATGCTTGCAAGGCTGGAGTCAAACCCCGCTCTGGAATCGAGTACCCCCACTGAGCCCAAGCCCGGGCCGAATCAGGTCCAGGCGGCCCGTGGTGAACTGGATGAGCTGCGTGAGATGGTCGGTCAGGTTCTGAAGCGACAGGAGCTGGATCTGCCCAGCGGCACGGTTCCGACGGGTCTACCCGATGGCATGGTCGACTGGTACGTGGAGTTGATTTCCAACGAGGTATCGGAAGAACTCGCGACGAATGTGATTCACGCGGTCTGTCATCAACTGGGGGGCCGGATCGATGATCGTGATCGTGTCCGTGAATGCGTGATTCAACAACTCTCGGAATACATTCCGATTTCCAAGTCGCCTTTGCCGGATGCACCTCAGCAAGGGCCATTGGTCATCGCACTCGTGGGTCCAACGGGTGTGGGCAAGACCACGACGACGGCCAAGATCGCCGCAACCTGTCGATTCCATCGTGGCGAACGTGTCGCACTGGTCACCTGCGACACCTATCGAGTCGCCGCGGTCGCACAGCTCAAGACATATGCGGAAATACTGGGAATGCCCATCACCGTGGTCGAACAGCCATCGCAGATGGGTGAAGCACTCGCAGCCCTGCAGGACATGGATGTCGTCATCATCGATACACCTGGTCGAAGTCAGCGTGATGAGGGACGATTGGATGAACTCAAGCAGTTCCTGTCCATTGCACAGCCTCACCAGACTCATCTGGTGCTTTCCGGAACGGCTGGCGAAAAGGTCCTGATTCGAGAGGCTGAGGCCTTCCTTCCGCTCGGAGTTGATCGAATCGTGCTGACAAAGCTTGACGAAGCCGTGAGTTTCGGGATGCTGGTGGACGTGTTACATCGAATCGGCCGAGAACTCAGTTTCATGACCACCGGGCAGGAAGTGCCCGCTGACATCGAACCAGCCTCAGGTGATCGTCTGGCCATGATGGTGCTGGATGGTCTGGTGCGTGGTGGCACCTTGAGGAGTGAGCGAGGGTGATACAGGATCAGGCGACCATGTTGCGAGAGTTGGTTCGGCCATCCGTTTCGGATACGGAGAAGCCGCCGAGCCCTCATCGACTTTCGCTGGCATTGACGATTGCCTCTGGCAAGGGTGGAGTCGGCAAGACCAATGTCACCGTCAATCTGGCTGCGGCATTGGCGAAGATGGGATTGAAGACGGTGGTCTTCGATGCGGATCTCGGTACGGCCAACGCAGATGTTCTCTGTGGACTTGATCCTCGTTATACGCTTGAATCGGTTCTGCGAGGCACCCATGAAGTTCAGGATGTGATGGTGACCGGGCCAGGTGGATTCGAGTTGATCCCTGGTGCCAGTGGTTGCAGTGATCTGGCTTCACTGTCGCCTGAACGTCGTCAGGAAGTCCTCGGGCAACTTGCTGCCCTGGAGTCCCAGGCCGACATCCTGCTCATCGATGTCGCGGCTGGAATCGGAGAGGATGTCATGGGCTTCGCCGCTGCGGCGGATGCACTCATGGTCGTGGCAACACCTGAACCGACCTCCATCACGGACGCCTATGCCTTCATCAAGATGGCTCGTCGTTATGCACCGGATCGAACTCCCGATCTACTTCTGAATCTGGCAGATGATGAAGAGGAGGCTCGAGAGGTCCATTTGAGGATGGATCGAGCCTGCCGTCAGTTCCTGAACTTCGGGCTGCCTCTGGCCGGAGTGGTTCCGAGGGATGAAGCCGTCAGGAGGGCGGTTCGTTCCAGGCTTCCATTCGTCATTTCAGAGCCTAATTCAGCTGCTACCAGAGCGATCAACCAGCTGGCCTCACGTCTTGGTGGTCGCCCGGCATGTGATTCGCATGAGAAAGGCGGGTTCCTGGGTCGATTGGTGCAGTGGATTTCGGTTCGACGCGCCAAGGGATGATCCAGAGCGGCCTTTCTGGAGCGTAAGGCATGGATTCACAGACAGATATGAGGGGTGGGGGTCAGATTCAAGATCCTCTCTGGACGGCTTTCCCGGGGCTTCTGGGGGCCTTGTCAGGGTTATCAGCCCTGATCATCGCCATTGGAGCAGGGTGGTGGGCCGATAACGACGTTTCAACAGTTCTGGTCCGGGCGCTGATCGCCATGATTGGGTGCTGGATCGCAGGTTGGATTGCAGGATGGGTTGTCCAACGCGCAGTTCATGCCGATTCAAGGTCTGACTGTGACGAAGATTCGGGTCTTTGTGAAGAATCCGACGATTCGATTCAGGCCGACGATTCAATGGCCGAAACACAAGTACGGCGAGAAGCTGCGTAAGTCAGCAGGCTCTTCCTTGTGTGTGGACACGGACGTTTGCTATAGTCATACCTGACGGAAGTCATTCAAGGATGAATGATGATCCGAAAACACACTGCGTCGATTCAGCCTGGAGAGGTTGGTTCGACACCGGCGAGAGGGTCAAGGAGCGGACCAATGCCGAGCGTATCTGAACGCACAACCAAGAAGCCTGTCGGCAAGTCGAAGCCCAATGGGGCAGCGGTGGCCGTCGCGGTGGAATCTACTGAGCTTGCCGATCTTCCCATCGAGAAGGTCTGGCGAATGTATCGGGAGGATCCGTCGGACACCATTCGCAACTTTCTGATGGAAAATTTCCTTCCGCTTGTCCGCTATACAGCGGAGCGCATGCACACCCGGCTTCCGGCCGAGGTGGAGGTCGAGGACCTCATGTCATCCGGCCTCTTCGGTCTCATGGATGCCATTGATGCCTATGACATCGAGCGAGGGGTCAAATTCGAGACCTATTGCACGCAGCGAATTCGAGGCGCGATCTTCGATGAACTTCGTGCGATGGACTGGGTCCCTCGTCTGGTTCGATCACGTACCGCCAAGGTGGAACGGGTTCGCAAGCAGTTCGAGATGGAGACTGGCCGCAAGGCGACTGACAAGGAAGTCGGTGAGCGTCTCGATGTCGACAAGGAGGAATTCAAGAAGATCTGCCGTGATGCCCGCCCGGTGGGCGTGGTTTCACTGAACCGAAAGTGGTTCGAGACGGATTCCAGCAAGGATGTCCGTGAGATCGACGTGGTCCGCGACAAGCGACAGGAGAACCCCGTCTCCCGTCTGCAGCGTGATGACCTCAAGCTGCTGTTGACCAAGGGTCTTTCCCGTGCCGAACGTCTGATCATCGTCCTCTACTACTACGAGGAAATGACGATGAAGGAGATCGGCATCACCCTTGATCTGTCCGAGTCGCGTGTCAGTCAGATGCACTCATCGATTCTGGCAAGGCTCAAGGCCCAGATGCAGCATCGTTCCAAGGAATTCTGAACAGCGATCAAGCTCATGAATGACAAGCGGCGGCCTAATGGGCCGCCGCTTGTTTCATTGTGAAATCAAGATGCGTCTTTTCAGGCTGACATCAGCACTGGATTCTCGGCAACAAGAATCTCAGCGGTGGTCTTTTCAACGACTTCCTCGACGGTCACGCCGGGTGCCAGTTCAGTCAGTTCAAATCGCCGCTTGTCCTTGTTCATCTCAAGAACACACAGATCGGTGATGATCATGTCGATGCAGCCCACGCCGGTGAGTGGAAGGGTGCACTCGGGGATCAGTTTGGACTGTCCCTTCTTGTTGCAGTGTTCCATCATGACCACGACTCGCTTGACGCCGGCAACGAGATCCATGGCGCCGCCCATTCCTTTTACCAGCTTGCCTGGAATCATCCAGTTGGCGATGTCGCCCTCCTGGGAGATCTCCATGGCGCCAAGGATGGCCAGATCGATATGTCCGCCTCGGATCATGGCGAAGGAGTCGGCGCTGGAGAAATAGCTGGCACCTTCCACGGCGGTCACCGTCTGCTTGCCTGCATTGATCAGATCAGCGTCGACCTTGTCATCGCTGGGGAATGGCCCCATGCCCAGAAGCCCGTTTTCGGACTGGAGCCAGACCGTCATTCCATCTGGAACATGGTTGGCCACCAGCGTGGGCATCCCGATGCCGAGATTGACGTAGAAGCCGTCTTCCAGCTCCTGAGAGGCTCGCCGGGCGATTTCGTTTCGATCGAGGGGCATGATCTGGTCTCCTGCGGTCGCCTGCCCATGGTAATGGAGCCGGACTGTTCGGTCATGGGGAGGTCTCGATACAATTCGGGGATGAATGTCCAAACCCTACCTTTCGCTCATCTCATTGACCACCCGCTCGTTGTCGATCCTTCCAGTGACAACTGCGTGGTATCCACCAATCCTGCAACCGGCCAGACGCTGGGAGCCGTCAAGATCCAGTCCACGGCGGACTATGAGGATCTGGTCAAGCGTGCCCAGCTCGTGCAGAAGGAGTGGCGCATGCTGCCTGCTCCCAAGCGGGGTGAAATCGTGCGGAGGATCGGCAATGCCTTCCGTGAAGAGGAACAGGCACTTGGCGCACTGGTCACCATGGAGATGGGCAAGATCTATCCCGAAGGTGTCGGCGAAGTAGTCGAGTGCATCGACATCGCCGACTTCGCCGTGGGCCTGTCACGTCAGCTCTACGGACTGACGATGACCTCGGAACGCCCACAGCACCGGATGTACGAACAATGGCATCCACTCGGAACAATCGGCATCATCACCGCCTTCAACTTCCCGGTGGCCGTCTGGGCCTGGAATGCAATGCTGGCTGCGGTCTGTGGCAATTCCATGATCTGGAAGCCCAGCCTGGTGACACCGCTGTGTGCCGTGGCCATGACCAATGTCGCTCATCGTGTCATGAAGGAACAGGACATCTTCAAGCCGACTCAGGGTGATCCATGTGATCTGTTCGGTCTGATCATCGGAACGGATGATCAGGTCGGCGAGACGATGATTGCTGATCGTCGTCTTCCATTGATCAGTGCGACCGGTTCCTGCCGCATGGGTCGACATGTCGGGACCCAGGTCGCCAAACGACTTGGCCGCAGCCTTCTGGAGCTTGGAGGCAACAACGCCATCATCATCACCGAGAGTGCGGATCTCGATCTGGTTCTTCGTGGTGTTCTGTTCGGTGCCGTGGGTACGGCGGGGCAGCGATGCACCAGTACACGCCGACTGTTCTGTCATTCTTCCGTGGTCGACGAGGTCGCCTCGCGACTGGTCAAGGCCTATGAGCAGGTGCCCATCGGAGATCCAATGGCTGATGGCACACTGGTTGGTCCACTCATCAATGAGCAGTCCGTCGCCAACATGCGTGCGGCGATCACCAGTGCAGGAGAACAGGGTTGCGACATCCTCTGTGGTGGCGTCGAGGGCATCGATCGATATGCCGACGATGCCGGTCACTACGTGACGCCCACCATCGTTCGTGTCCCGGCAGGTTCGGATCCAGCCATTGCCCGTGATGAGACCTTTGCTCCGGTTCTCTACATCTATGAGTATTCCGATCTCGATGAAGCGATCGAGGCGCAGAACAGTGTGGATCAGGGACTTTCCAGTGCCATCTTCACGGACTCGATGCGTCAGGCGGAACGTTTCCTCTCACACAATGGATCGGATTGCGGTATCGCCAATGTGAACATCGGTACCAGTGGTGCCGAGATCGGCGGCGCATTCGGTGGCGAGAAGGACACTGGTGGTGGACGGGAATCAGGTTCTGATTCATGGCGTCAGTACATGAGGCGTCAGACCTGTACGCTCAACTGGGGTGATGATGTGCCACTTGCACAGGGCATTGAATTCGGTTGAGTTGCGAAACAGGTAACAACACGCCAAGTGGATTCTGATCGGCTCATCACATTGAGAAGGCCGCCTGTGGTTTCAGCGCTGCCGGAGCCATGGGTGCCTGAGTGCGTCGATCTGGACGAGGTCGACTCCGTCTGGCAGTCGATCGTCCAGGAGAATCCTCGCGCCTTTGATGGTGAAATCCTCCACGTTCTGGGAGTCCATCGAAATGGAACCGGCGGTGTCGTGATTCACGTCGCGCCTTGTGCGTATCGTTTCTACGCGGTTCAGGCCAGAGGTCTTGATTGTGGTGTCCGCACACTGGGTGCCAAGGCCATTACCCGAAGCGGGGATCGGATCCTGCTGGGCCTGCGTGCGGATTGGGTCATGTTCTACCCGGGTGAGTGGGAGTTCGTGCCCGGCGGATCAGTTCAGCCGAAGGATTCGCCGACCGAGACGATTCTCGAGGAACTCAGTGAAGAGACCGGTTGCCGAGCGATCCGTACGCCGGTTCCTCTGGCGGTCGCCTACGATCCTTCTGCCTATGCCTGGGAGGTCATTCACGTGATCGAACTGGATCCCGACGCGACACCTGTTGGCTCGTTGGAATATGACGAGTTGCGTTGGTTCGAGGGAGGATCGCTTCCAGAACTGCTGACACCGATCGCGCAGCGCATGACGACACTCGTCGATCTGATCTGAATTCCCTGGATCTAAGCCGTCTGCAGGTACGAAGCGACGCTCTTGAGGTCGTCGACGATCTGCGGCGTGACATGAATGGAGAAGGAGGCACCAGCTTCGGCACGGGCCAGCTTGGTGACTCGCTTGCGATTGACCCATGGGCGACCAGCACGGACATACGTCACGTTGTCCTTCAGGCGTCGCTGCGTGGCCAGTTTGGTGCGACCTCGCTGAATATGGGTCTGCATGCCCATCAGACGTTCAATGGTCTTGATCTGAGCCGTCCGCTGCGGGCGGGCCGTGACGGTGAAGGTCATAGTCGAGTTGGGGACGATCGTTGCTGAATCCATGTCAATTTCCTCTGTCGAGCCGCGTATCGTACCAACCATTGTGCTCCGGGCCAACCCTCAGATCAGATACTGGAGAGTCACCGGGTCATCCCGGGCCCTGATGGCCTGATCAAAGGCCTACAATGCCCATTGGATGGCCTCAGGGCCATGAAAGATCGGACGTTGTCAGGAATGAGGACCGGTAGATGCCCTCCAGTTTCATTCATCTTCTAAGTTCAGGATTGCTGGCATTGTTGATGTGTCAGGTGGGACTGGCGGCCGAGAGGCAGGTTCCTGAGCAGTTCGAGACGATCCAGGCAGCCATCAATGCGGCCTCCGGGGGCGATGTGATCACACTCGCCGCGGGACGGTACAACGAATCATTCGATCTTCAGGGCAAGGCGATCGTCGTCAAGTCACGTGGTGATGGTCTTGTCATCATCGACGGTGTTGAGCTCGGCAAGAGTCTGATTCGCTGTACCTCCGGAGAGGGGCCTGGCACCAGACTTGAGAATCTGATTCTGATTGCAGGGAATGGAGATGGGGAGGTCTATGGTTCTGATTCCACCATCGCGGGAGGACTTCTGCTGCTGGGATCGTCTCCCACGGTTGTAGGCTGCACCTTCGACGGAAACGTCGTGAAGTACAACGGTGGTGCCGTCTTCGCTAGAAACAGCAACAGTCAGTTCTCCAGATGTACCTTCCTGAAGAACACGGCTGAGAAAGGTGGTGCCGTCTTCGCCACGGCATCCAATCTGAGCTTGACTGATTGTGAATTCAAGCAGAACAACGCTGCATTTGGTGGCGGTGCGATCTTCAGTGACAACAGAAGCAGTACCAGGTTGGATCGTTGCAGGATGATCGAGAACCGCGCTTCCTTCAATGGTGGTGGTATCTACGATTACGACAGTGCGACGACGGTCACGAATACGGTCTTTCTGAACAACATCGGTGCCTACAAGGGTGGTGCGGCCTATCACGGTTGGCGCAGCCGAGGGTTGTTGGATGACACCAACGAGTTTCGGACACCAAATGATGACATTGCCGGTGTTGCCAGATCCATGAATGAAGCCAATCCCCTTGGAGCCTGTTGGGCGGATTCAGACTGCATTCTGGCAACCCAGAAAGCCTGCGTGGAAGGCGGTGGAGTCTGGGCTGGGGCAAATACCAGGTGTGAGAAGGCCGATGGCGAGCGTCTGGCTGGCCAACGTGCAAAGGGTGACCTGAACAAGGACGGGCAAGTCGATGTCCGGGACATGGCCATGCTTCTGTCCTCCTGGGGGAGGCGTGAGGCGAACTAGTACCGGACAGAAACAGCAGTTGGGTAACACCTGCTAAACTGGGTGATTACGGTATTTCGCCCAGACACTCTCCAGGCCATGCCTGGTCCCACCGTTACGAGTACACCCGTGACAGTCATGACAAAATCTGGATCATCAACCAGCAGCCACGATGCGATTTCGATGGAATCGGTTGCCATCCGTTTCTGCGGAGACTCTGGCGATGGCATGCAGTTGACCGGTGGCGAGTTCACCAACACGACTGCTGCAGTCGGGAATGACTTTGCGACCTTCCCCGATTTTCCGGCTGAGATCCGTGCCCCGAAGGGGACCACCTTCGGTGTTTCAGGATTTCAGATCCAGTTCTCGAGCCAACGAATCCATACGCCCGGTGATGCGATCAATGCCATGGTCGCCATGAACCCAGCGGCCTTCAAGATGAATATCGCCGAGGTGGAACCAGGTGGCATCGTCATTGCCAATGAAGACGAATTCACCAAGGTGAATCTCAAGAAAGCGGGTTACGCCCAGGATGAAAATCCACTCGATGATGATGAGATCAATCGTCGGTATCAGCTTTATCGCGTGCCCATCAGCCGATTGACCCGTGAGTCACTGGCTGAATCGGGCATGGGTTCAAAGGATATTGATCGCTGTCGCAACATGTACGCACTTGGCATGGCCTACTGGCTCTACCAGCGGCCGCTTGAGAATACGATCGAGCATCTTGAAGGCTACTTCCGTGACAAGAAGGGGCTTCCTGAGGTTGCGGAGATCAACGTCCGTGCACTCAAGGCGGGATATCACTTCGGTGAAACCGCGGAGATGTTCCCGTCCCAGTACACCGTCCCAGCCGCCCCCATGGAATCCGGTCTCTACCGGAAGATCAGCGGTAACGAAGCGCTTGTCCTTGGCTATGCTGCGGCAAGCCAGTTGGCTGGGACCGAGATCGTCTATGCCGGCTATCCCATCACGCCTGCAAGTGACCTGCTGCACGGCCTGTCGAATCTGAAGCACTACGGTGTTCAGACGTTTCAGGCTGAAGATGAAATCGCAGCGATCTGTGCGGCCATCGGGGCCAGCTTTGCGGGCAAGATCGGCATGACGGGAACATCAGGTCCGGGTCTGGCACTCAAGGGTGAGGGCATGGGTCTGGCCATGATGCTTGAATTGCCGGTCGTGATCGTCGATGTCCAGCGAGCAGGTCCGGCGACCGGCATGCCGACCAAGACCGAGCAGGCTGATCTGCTTCAGGCGATGTATGGCCGTTCAGGTGAAGCACCGGTGATTGTTCTGGCGGCTTCGAGTCCTTCTGATTGCTTCGACAGTGCGATCGAGTCGGTACGTCTGGCGGTGCGGCACATGTGTCCCGTCATTCTTCTGACCGATGGTGGCATGGCCAATGGTGCCGAGCCGTGGCGTGTCCCGGACATGTCCACCTATGAGCCCATAGAAATCAGGCATCCAACCGAGCCCAATTCCGAAGATGGATTCCTTCCGTATCTTCGTGATGATGAAACGCTTGCTCGTCCATGGGTGAGGCCAGGAACGCCGGGGTTGGAACACCGCGTCGGCGGTCTTGAGAAGGAGGCCGATACGGGCAACGTCTGTTATGACGGCGACAACCATGACGCCATGAGCCGTGCTCGTCAGGCCAAGATCGAGGCGGCGCAACAGGTCATTCCACCGATTGAAGTGCACGGAACGGTCGACAGTTCCACACTGGTACTCGGGTGGGGTGGTACAAGTGGAGCGATTGCTTCGGCAGTTGCCGTGCTGGAGCAGGAGGGGGAAGCACCGGCCTTTGCTCACCTGCGACACATGAACCCGTTCCCATCGGATCTCGGGGCAGTGCTCGAACGGTATGAAACCGTCATCATTCCCGAGATCAACATGGGCCAGCTTTCACTTCTGATTCGTGCCAGATATCTGAAGGATGTGATCAGCATCTGCGAGATGAAGGGTCGTAGTTTCCATACGAATGAACTGGCGGAACGGATTCGAACGATCATGAACGGGGGTGAGGCATGACCGACCAGGTCTCATCCGATGGTTCCACCACAATGGAACTCCCGGTCTACAAGGCCAAGGATTTCACGACTGATCAGGATGTCCGCTGGTGCCCTGGATGTGGTGACTATGCCGTCCTGGCAGCGGTGCGCAAGACGCTGCCCAAACTTGGTCGTCGCAAGGAAGATTATGTCTTCGTCTCCGGCATCGGGTGTGCAGCCCGATTCCCCTATTACATGGAAACCTATGGTCTTCACTCGATTCATGGGCGGGCGCCGGCCTTTGCGACGGGCATCAAGCTCGCCAACCCCGATCTGGATGTCTGGCTGGTTTCAGGAGACGGGGATCTTCTGTCCATCGGTGGCAATCATCTGATCCACAGCATGCGTCGAAACGTCGGCATCAACATCATTCTGTTGAACAACAGAATCTATGGACTCACCAAAGGTCAGTATTCGCCTACCAGTGAGCAAGGCAAGATCACCAAGTCGACCCCGATGGGTTCGCTGGATACTCCGATCAATCCAATCGCGCTGGCGCTGGCGGCTGAATGCACCTTCGTCGCCCGCAGTCTCGATATCGATGCGAAGTTCCTGGGTGAGATCATGACCCGTGGTGCCGCCCATCAGGGCATGTCCTTCATCGAGGTCTATCAGGACTGCAACATCTTCAATCATCAGGCCTGGTTCTATGCGTCTCAGAAGGAGTCGCGTCCCCAGACCACCATCGTTCTGGAACATGGAAAGCCGTTGATCTTCGGGGCGGATCGTGAACTGGGCATTCGTCTGAATGGCGGCAATCCCGAGGTCGTCAAGATTGGTGAAAATGGTGTTGCCGAGGAAGATCTGATGGTCCATGATGAGAACAGTCTGGTGCAGGCCTCTGTTCTGGCTCAGATGTTCCAGCCAGCATTCCCCGAGCCGATGGGCGTGATCTATGTCAATCCTGACCGTCCAAGCTATGAGTCCGCTTCCCATGCTCAGATGCAGGAAGCAAGAGACAAGCACGCTGAACTTGATCTTCAGAAGCTGGTCAATGGTCGACAGACCTGGACCATTGACTGAAAGCAGAAATGATGCGCAAGGATTTTGATGTCATCGTGATTGGTGGTGGCCACGCTGGAGTAGAAGCAGCGTGGTCGGCATCCTGTGCACTGGGTGATTCCGGTCACGTGGCACTGGTCACGATGCGGCCGGACAGGATCGCCGCGATGAGCTGCAATCCAGCTATCGGTGGTCTTGCCAAGGGGCAGATCGTTCGTGAAGTCGATGCCATGGGTGGTTTGATGGGTCGCGCCATTGATGCGACCGGGATCATGTTCAAGATGCTCAACACCTCCCGTGGCCCTGCGGTACGCGGACCGCGTGCTCAGGCGGATCGATATGCCTATTCGGCCGAGATCCAGCGTCTGCTGGCGACGCGAGGGAATCTGCATGTCGTAGCCGGCACGGTAGATGAGTTCATCATCAACCAGGAACGTATCGAAGGGGTGCGTCTTCCTGCAGGCAGTGGTTGCGTAACGCCCAGATTCGACGAGGGGACCTCCTGGTCGTCCCAGCTGCCGGAGCCGATCTGGCCGGCCTCGCCTGATGAGAAGGACCGTTCGACTGATGCGGTCGATCTTCGTGCGCCTGCCGTCATCCTGACGACGGGTACGTTCATGCGTGGCTTGATGCACACGGGTGATCGGAAGACACCAGGTGGACGGGTCAATGAGCCAGCGGCAACCGGCATGTCGGCTACGCTTCAGGAGCTTGGATTCGAACTGGGACGATTGAAGACCGGGACCCCTCCACGTCTGCGACGTGGAAGCATCGATTGGGATGGACTTCCTCTGCAGGAAGCCGATGAATTCCCCGTCGCATTCAGTGACTATCCGGTCTCGGAACTGCCGACAGGTCGATTTCCCGTCCTGCCTCAGATCTCCTGTCGGATTACGCATACCACCGAACAGGTTCATGAACTGATTCGGGGGAATCTTCATCGTGCCCCCATGTTCAATGGTGACATCGATGCCTCACATGGTCCGAGGTACTGCCCGTCCATCGAGGACAAGGTGGTTCGGTTTGCGGATCGTGGGCAGCATCATGTCTTTCTTGAGCCTGAATCACTCCATACGGATGAAATCTACTGCAACGGTATCAGCACGTCGCTGCCGCCTGAGGTTCAGGAAGCCATGGTTCGTGCGATGCCTGGTTGTGAGCATGCGGAGATCTTCCGGCATGGTTATGCGGTCGAGTACGACATGGTCTGGCCGCATCAGATTGATTCAACCACCATGACCAAGAAGATTCCGGGTCTGTTCCTGGCAGGGCAGATCAATGGAACCAGTGGATACGAGGAAGCGGCGGGTCAGGGTCTGATGGCAGGCCTCAATGCCGTCAGATATCGACGTGGTGAGGAGATGATCCGGCTTGGTCGTGACCAGGCGTACATCGGAGTCATGCTTGATGATCTGGTGATCAAGACGCCTCGTGAGCCGTATCGGATGTTCACGAGCCGGGCGGAACATCGTCTTCTTCTTCGAGCAGACACGGTGGATGAACGTCTTACGCCTCTGGCTCGAACGTGGGGTCTGATTGGCGATCTTCGTTGGAACAGCTGGTGTGAACGACGTGACCTGCTTCAGCAGATCGATGAATTGACTCGTTCAATTCATGTTGAAAATGGACGCATGCTTCGTGAGATCATCCGCCGTCCTGACATGACCGTGCAGGAAGTTCAGGAACTGCTTCCGTCCCCGTTTGAAGCGACACTCGTGGAACGGATCATGAATGATTCACGCTATGAGGGTTATGTTCAGCGGCAGCGTGCCCAGATCGCCCGTCGCAGTGAAATCGACCGTCGGCGTATTCACGACCCGCAGGAAGCTTCCCGTATCAGTGGCCTCAGAAGCGAGGCCGCGGAGGCCCTGGCCAAGTTCCAGCCATCCACGCTGGGCCAGGCGGCCCGTCTGGCCGGCGTGACGCCGGCAGACGTGACCTTGCTGGCCGTGGCCCTGCATCGCTCAGGTGCAGGCAAGCGAAGCAGCTAGCACTCGCCCCAGAGATCGATCAGGAACAGGATGTCATTGGCATTCGTCTGAGCGTCGCCGTTGACGTCGCCTGCTGGCGTACCCCATCCTTCCAGAACCATGAGTAGATCAACGACGTTCACCAGGCCGTTGCCGTCAAGATCCGCGGAACATGATTCGCCTGGAATCACATCGGGATATTGATCGGGCATGGCCCATTCGATGTTGGGGACGGTTTCACGTACCCAGGTATCCCGTGGCTCATTGAATGGTTCAATCTTGACGGACGCGATGTACAGCGCCGTTTCATCAAAGTCCGGACTTCCGCCCCAGCCGACTTCATCGCCGTAGCCTGCGGCGGCAAACCAGACGCCGATCCAGAAGCGGGCGGCTCGATAGGGCACGTTGCCCTGGCCGAAGGCGACATCATCAAGTTCATCGATCAGGATGTCATTGAAGTACCAACGGACACATCCAATTTCATCGCGTGTGTCTCCTTCGTCACCAAGATCGGAGCCGCTGTGCCACTCGATGGTGTAATCGTGATAGATCCCGTCAAGGCTGTCCTGAGCAAGATCAACAACCTCGCCCTCCGAGTCGATCAGAACCCGTCGGCCCTTGTGTTCACCACCTTCGCCGCCGAACTGGCCACCCCAGCTGTTGGTCCGTGCATTGGTGAACGCGATCTCGGTGGGATCAATTCCATATTGTGCAGCCTGTTCTTCGCCTGTTCCCTGCAGATCAGTCGGGAACTCCCAGTCGATCTCGGTGTTGCGTCGTGGGTTGGGTTCATGCCAGTAGCCTGCTTCGCCCTTCTGGTAATCGATGTAATGGAAGGGCCAGAAGGCCGTGACGGCACCGAGTTCAGGCGCGACCTTTGCTCGGACGGTGTACCGGCCAGAGGCGAAGTACTGTCTTGTGGCGATGGCGCTTCCGACGCGAGTCGAACGGCCATAGTGCTGAATGTCACCATCGTAGAGATCACCATTGGCCTGCAGTCGCAGTGCCTTGATGGGCAAGCCGTTGTCCAGATCATCCACGATGTCCACGTTCAAGGGGCTGACGCCACCATTGTCACCTCCCCAGGTCTTGGTTGAAATCAACCAGTCATCAGGATCCAGTCCATTGTTGAAGTTCGTTTCGAGCGTTTCCAGCTGTGGAGCAGGAGTCTGATCCGTGGTCGGTGACCATTCCTCGCCGGTGGCTGACCAGGTGATGTTTCTGAACCAGGCTGAACCGGGTTGATTCTTCCAGTTCTCCAGTGTCAGTTTGATATTGCCGACCCATTCATCGCCTGTGCTCACTGGCAGCGTGATGGTTTCCCAACTGGTTGAACTGATGGCCTTGTTCGCAAAGAACTCATTGCTTCCAGTCACATAGAGGTTGGAGATCACCCCCGGATCGACACGTGCTTCGGCCGTAATCGTCCAGCTGGAGTTTGGCGGGAGTGCCAGTCCAGTGACTTGATTGGCTCGAGAAGTATCCGCTGTTGAAATCAGCTGAATGGCTGGTTGGCCATCGATCGTTTCAATGGACGCCTCGATGCCGAACGTCCAGGGATCACCTGATTCATCGGAGAGATCTCCATTGAGAATGATGTTCTCTCCTGGATCGGGAACCGTGCTGAAGGCGGGGGCGCCTGCAAACTTGGGTTTGCCCGGGTCGGGTTGCGGCGGGTCGATCCTGCCTTCATACACCCGTACATCATCGAATCGAATCTGCGCATCGAGTGTGGTCTTCCAGGCCTGGAGGTAGACATCAATGGAAGTCTGTCCTTGATCGGTGAAGATTTCGAATCGTTGTTCGATCCATTGATCTTCATCACCAACAGCAACCCACCCCGTAGCCTTGTCGATCTGAGGGCCATTGCGGATACCGAGGATCGGCGGGGTCAGGTGGTTGTTCGTCCGTACTCGAGCGGCCAGCGTGTACCGGGTTTGTGGTTGCAGACCATCGATACGTTGCCAGGCTTCGGCGGTAATTGATTCCGTTGGTTGCAGGAGGATCGATTGCCCGCCGAGCCATGACTCGCTGTCAATCGAGACCTGGCCGGAGGTGGACCAATCACTCAGTCCATCTTCAAATGAACCATTGAGTGCCAGGTCGGAACCCATGACGGTACCGCTCACGATAAATGAAGTTGCCATGAGGCACAGTTGCCCGGATCGCCGGGACGATTTCGGAAGGCGTGAAGCCATAGAGATGAACTCCTTGATCTCTTCAGCCGGCCGAGGGGCATGCCGGATTTCCCCTTCAGTATTCGATTGATCCGTCTCAGGTTCACCCCGGCTTTCTGAACAAGCCAAAAAAAAGGCATTGATTGATGCTGAAATGGGGAGTTTGACGGTCTGGTGAGGGATCTCAATTCATGATGCTTTGAATTGGGATTCAGCTCGCGAACCTGTTAACCTTCACGTATCGCCACCGTAGCTCAATTGGCAGAGCACCTGATTTGTAATCTGGAGGTTACCGGTTCGATTCCGGTCGGTGGCTTTTTCAACCTCATTCACAGATGTTTATGTTCCCGAGAGTCCTTTGAATCGACCCAGATTCAAGCTGGTTCAATTTGTTTCAATAGATACTCGAACACTCACTCTGAACACAATCGTCCTCTTCTCTGCATACTTCTGGCACCTTCCGTGCCGACTCCCTCATGTCCACCCCGGGGTGAAAGCTCGACACCCTGAAACAGTGCAAAACCGTTGAAATAGGCACGGTGGGGGCCGGGCCGGCATGTGATCACGGTCGAATCACACAAATCGTCCTGGCAGGCATAGGTGGGGGTGGTGGGCGTGTGTCTGCCGTAATCCCTCAATCCGTAACCCTCAACGGAGCTCTCAAAAATGAAACCTCGTCTCATGCTCATGGCATGTGTTGCTGTCGCCTCGTCAGCAGCTCATGCTGGAACGATTCATGTCCCTCATGACTACTCCACAATCCAGGAAGCCATCGACATCGCGACACCTGGTGATGTGATCTCGGTCACGCCCGGTGTTTACAGGGAATCCCTGGAGATCGACGGCAAGGATCTGACCTTGAGGTCTAGTTCCTCGACAGGCCGAGTCATCGTGGATGGTGACAATCGATTTCGCTGCCTGGAATGTCGAAACGTGACATCGGCCATGACGGTCTCGGGATTGATCTTCATGGATGGCCAATCGCCTCTCCTCAATGAGCCATCGTCGCTTCCAGCCAGGGGCGATGATGCACTCAGCATGTTGCTGTCCCTGCGTGGGGGTGGTGTGCTCCTGCAGAACGCGGACGTTCAATTCGAGAATTGTGTTTTCG
>PBAY01000035.1 GCA_002717655.1 Phycisphaerae bacterium
GCGGCTTGCGACGCAGATGAGCCCGACGAATCGACTCCAACCGAGAAGAAGCGGCTGCATAGGACGTGTCCGTAAAGGGCTTCATGCCATCATGGTGAACCGTAATGCGAGTGATTCGCCGACCCTGACTCATACGAGCGGGAACTGGCTTGCCCTTGGCCCAGGCCGTTCTGGAAATCACACCCGCGGGCAAGGCCGGAGTTGGAACCGTGGGTGTCACGGGACCGGGATTGGCTGGCTTCACCGGGCTGGCCCACCAGGGGTCAGGAAGACCGGAAACTACCGTTGGCTTTGTGGTTGCACAGCCCGCAAGAAACAGACCGCTGGCCAAAAGGAACATCCGACGGTTGGGCGAACCATGGTCGTCAGGTGAAGATGGTGTCCTCGATGAGGTAGTCATATGGTGTGTCCGCTCCCTCGGCTCAGGGAGTTATCGACTCACCAAGGGGTTGAACTGGAGTATACCCCCGTTCTTATCCCATTCCGGTCCGTGGCAACTGATTCAGCGAAGCATGCTGGAATCCACCTCTTACCCACCGGAATGACCCGACTTGGGGGATAAGTCCGGGATGTGTTTTTCATCATTTTCGGAGGCCACTTCACGCACCGGAAAGAGCCCTTTTCAACCTCTGATTTCAGGGGTTTTTCAGCCCCGAATGAAGGCCTCCAAAGCACCTGAAGTCCACGGTTTCGAGGTATAATTCTGGCCTTGGAATACACCGGAATCTGGAGTGGAAATTCCACCTCCAAAGCACCGAGAGAAGTACAAAAAAACATGTCCGATACCCCAACGACCCCTCCGGCTTCCGCCGATTACACCTCTGATTCAATTCAGGTTCTCGAAGGCCTTGAAGCCGTTCGCAAGCGACCGGGCATGTACGTCGGTGGCACTGGCCCCAACGCGCTTCATCACCTGGTCTACGAGGTGGTGGACAACTGCATTGACGAAGTCATGGCCGGACACGCGACACGGATCATCGTCCGGATCGGCGTTGACGGATCCTGTGCGGTCAGTGATGACGGCCGTGGGATGCCTCTGGATCCCATGCAGCATGAGAACCCAACGATCAATGGGCGACCTGCTGTCGAAGTGATCATGACTGAGCTGCATGCTGGCGGCAAATTCGATGCCAGCGTCTACAAGGTCTCCGGCGGTCTTCATGGTGTCGGCGTCAAGTGTGTGAATGCACTCTCCGAATGGACCGAGGTCGAAGTCATCAAGGATGGCAAGGTGCATTCCATCAGCTTCCGTCGGGGTGAAGTTGAAAAGGAACTGCATGAAGTAGGCCCGAGTGAAGATCCTGCCAGCGCCGGCACGACGGTCACCTTCAAGCCTGATCCTGACATTTTTCCCGACACGGAGTTTCGATACGAAACCCTGCAGCATCGACTTCGGGAACTTGCCTACCTGAACCCAGGCGTCGAAATCCAATTGTCCGATGAACGAGTCGCTTCAGACGGAAAGCCGCGGAATGACCATTTCCACTTCGAGGATAGCATCGGCGGATACGTTCGCTGGCTCAACCGTTCCCGAACGAATGTCAGCCCGGTCATCCGCATCTATCGCGAAGATCCAGAAACCGGTCTGGGATGTGACATTGGGCTCCAGTACACGGATGCCACCAATGAAACGATGCTCGCCTTCGGCAACACCATCGTCAATCCCGACGGCGGAACCCATGTGTCCGGCTTGAAGACCGCACTGACTCGAACCATCAACAACTACGCGAAACAACGAAACCTGCTCAAGGGACTGACGCCTTCAGGCGATGACCTTCGGGAAGGACTCACTTCCGTCATCTCCGTGAAGATCCCGGATCCACAGTTCAACAACCAGACCAAGGAAAAGTTGTTGAACCCTGAAGTGGAAGGATTCGTCAGTCGAGCTGTCCACAATGTGCTTGGCGCCTGGCTTGAGGAGAATCCAACCGAAGCCAAGCAGATCTGCTTCAAGGCGATTCTGGCCGCCCAGGCTCGCGAAGCGGCACGCAAGGCACGCGACCTCATCAAGCGAAAGGGCGCACTTGAGTCCGGCGGACTGCCGTCCAAGCTCGCTGACTGCGTGACCAATGATGTGGATCGTTCCGAGCTCTTCATCGTGGAAGGTGATTCTGCAGGTGGATCCGCCAAGGGCGGTCGTGATCATGACACTCAGGCCATCCTGCCTCTGAAGGGCAAGATCCTGAATGTCGAGAAGGCCCGCATCGACAAGGTGCTCTCATTCGAGGAAATCCGGATCCTGATCCAAGCCCTTCACTGCGGGATCGATGATGAGTTCGACATCTCGAAGCTTCGTTATGGTCGCATCATCATCATGACGGACGCCGATGTCGATGGTTCGCATATCCGAACACTGCTGCTGACTTTCTTCTTCCGCAAGATGCCGGAACTGGTTCGCCAGGGCAAGATCTACATTGCCCAACCGCCGCTCTATCAAGTCACACGCAAGAAGAAGAGTCGTTACGTCCTGAATGACAAGGAAATGAACGAGGAACTCGTCGATCTGGCTCTCGCTCACGCCGAGTTGATGATCCGGACCGCTGACCTCACCAAGGAACAGGCTCGCATCACCGGTGATCCGCTGCGCCGTATCGTCGGCAAACTCCATCGCCTGTCGGATCTGGTCAACATCGCGAACCGTCGCGGCATCCATGTGGCTGACTTGCTTGAAGCAAGCCGTCAGGATCCCAAGGGAGAAAATAGACTTCCACGATTCCGCCTCTCCTCCAATGCCGGTGAGCAGTTCTTCTGGAGCGAGGAAGATGCCAGAAAGCATGCGGCTGAAGCCGAACTGCATCTCGATGATCCTGCCCAGGGAGCAGGCAGCCGAAACGGCAACGACACCGCACAGCTTCGTGAGCTTCATGAGAATCCTGAACTGGAAGTTCTGTTCAGCGAACTCGCGGAACAAGGCATCGATTCAGCCGACTGGGATCTCATTCAGGAGGAGTCAGTCTCTGGAGAGATGCTTGCGACACGATTCGCATGGATCATCGACTCTGGATCTGACAACGAGGAAATCATGGACGTTGCATCAGTTCCCGAGATTCTCGAGAGCCTTCGTGCCGTTGGACGCCGCAACATCGAGATCAAGAGGTTCAAGGGTCTGGGTGAAATGAATCCGGAAGAGCTGTGGGAAACCACCATGGATCCCGAAGTACGCACGCTTCTGAAGGTCACGACTGATGCGGCCTCGGAAGCGGATGAACTCTTCACCATCCTGATGGGCGAAGAAGTTGAACCGCGACGTGCCTACATCGAAGACCACGCGCTGGAAGTCAAGAACCTCGACATCTGATCACTGATCGACAAGTGGATCTACTGCTCCGGCTTCGGCAAACCCTTTGGCCCGAAGCAGGCAGGCATCACAACGCCTGCAAGGCGAGCCGCCGCTACCTGGCTGGTAACAGGTAGACGTAAGGCCATAGTCAACTCCAAGTGCCAGACCTCGAGTGATGATCTCAGCCTTGTTCAGATGTATCAATGGTGCATGCACCCGCATCGGCTCACCCTCTACGCCGACACGCGTAGCAAGATTGGCAAGCTTCTCGAAGGCTTCGATGAAGGCTGGTCGACAATCGGGGTAGCCGGAGAAATCGACGGCATTGACCCCGATGAACAGATCATGGCTGCCAATGCCTTCCGCATAGCCCAGTGCATGGGAAGGCATGATGGTGTTTCGAGCCGGCACATAGGTATCAGGAATCCCCTCTTCCATCGCATCGAGATCCCGATCAATGGGAACCTCAGGCCCGTCAGTCAAGGCTGAACCGCGGAAGGCTGAGGGATCCAGCCTCGCCACAACATGCCTCGCACCGGCCGCTTCGGCAATGCGAGAAGCACACTCCAGTTCATGTCCATGCCGCTGTCCGTACTCGAAGCTCATGGCATGAACTTCGAATCCATCATCCGCCGCCATGGCCAGCACGGTTGCGGAATCAAGCCCGCCTGAAAGCAGTACGACGGCAGATGGTGAAGACATGATCACTCCGCGCTGGGGTCACTGAAGATACGCTTGACTGTCAGCAACAGAATCCAGAAGTCGAACCAGACCGACCAGTTTCGGATGTAGTGCAGGTCATACAGCATGCGAACACGATTGCTCGCCTCACCGCGAAGACCATGCACCTGTGCCCAGCCCGTGATACCTGATCTCACATTCTGCCGAAGCATGAACCCCTGCCAGTTGTCACGAGCATCCGCCACTTCGCCCGCCGCCAGTGGCCGAGGGCCAACCAGAGACATCTCGCCTCGAAGCACATTGATCAGCTGAGGAAGCTCATCAAGACTGGTGCGGCGAAGGAAACGGCCGAATCCGGTCACTCGAGCCACGTCCCCTCGCTGCCATTGCTTGGTGCCAGCCTCAGCCTTCTGCTCATCCGCAGTGAGTTCACTCATCGTGCGAAACTTGAGGATGGAGAACTCCCGGCCATTGGCGGTATGTCGCCGCTGCCTGAAGAAGATCGGACCTGGGCTGGTGCAACGGACAATGATGGCGGCAAGAAGAATCGGTACCGCAAGAATCAACAGCATGACGGCTGAGATGCAGATGTCGAAAAGACGCTTGAGAATGCCGCCCCAACCATTGAGCGGAGATTCCCGGATGGAAAGAATAGGCATCCCATCCAGATCATTCGTCTTCATGTTCATGATGAACCTGAAAGTCAGATCAGGCACAACACGCACATCCACAGGATAGTTGCCCAGCGTCACCATCAGATCCTCGATCTGGGAGGCCATGGCGTTGGGCAACGCGATGAAGACCCCTGATGGTGATTCATGCTTAAGCACCTGATCAATCTCGTCCGTTGTGCCGAGAACCGGAAGCCCTTCACATTGCTCTGGAGGGTCCTGTGATTGGTGTGAAATGAAGAACGATGGCTGAATCCCCGTCCAGCTGTTGGAACGGAGTGTTCGACAGATCTGTTGGCCAGTTGGCCCGGTCCCGATGATGGCCACAGGTCTGATGTTGAACCCACGTGAACGAGCCCATTTCAGGATACGACGCAACATGTAGTGATTGACTGTCCAACCGACAAGTACCACTCCCCCGAGTACCACGAACTGGAAGTTGTTCAGGACAACACCGGCAGTGAGTTCATTGCGAAGAAGCGTCAACACGGTGACAAGTGAGATGCTGCCGACCACCACCGTCCGGAGGATGGCCTTGAACTCCCGCACGAAGTGCTCATCCCGGCGTGGCTTGTACATGCCGAGAATGGCCGCGACAAAGAGAAAGATCGGAGCCGTGCTCCAGAATGGCACCATGGTCGAATCAATCAGTTCGCCATAAGGGCGGAAGCCCTCGAAGAGCCGGAAGCGAATCCACCACGCCGCCCATGCGGCCGCGGTCGCGATGACGGCATCGCTGGCGACAAACAGGCTCAGGAATATCTGGTGACGCTCTCTCAGCATTGTGAATAAATCGATGCAAACTGCCTGGAAAGGATTCTGTGAAGTCAGGAAGGGCCCGACGCGGCATTGTCCCAGTACCCTTGCTGGGATTCAATCCCTGCCAGCAGGAAGTCAGCTCAACCCTTCGCGAGGAGGGGGTAATTCGCAGGCAAGCGTATCCAAAGCTGCCTGAGCAGCCTCTGAAAGACTATCGGACTCGGGCACCCGGATCTGAATTTCGGCGTAGAAATCACCCTGATTGCCTGAGGCGTCCTTGATCCCCTGCCCTGGAACCCGCAGCTTGCGTCCGCTGGAGGAGCCAGCTGGCACACGCAGCTCAACAGATCCGGACAACAAGGGCACCGAAACCGATGTACCTCTGATCGCTTCAACGGCCGTGATCGGCAGATCAAGAACAAGATCCAGACCCTCACGTCGGAAGTGAGGATGCCCGCCGACTCGAACAGTCACGATGATGTCCCCTCGAGGACCTCCACCTGGACCAGGCTGACCCTTGTCGCGAATACGAAGACGACTGCCATCCTCAATGCCAGCCGGGATCCGCAGCGAGACGGTCGTCCCATCATCAAGTCTGATCTGCTCTTCACCGCCTTGGGCAGCGGTCATGAAGGTGACGGTAATGCTCTTGGCGATATCAGCTCCGCGCCTTGGCGACGGACCTGCTGAAGCACCTCTGCCGGAAAAGGGCGATCCGCCTCCGCCGCTGAACATCTCCTCGAAGATGTCCTGAAAGGCGGATGGATCGACCTGCTGCCCTCCAGTTGAGCTGTAGTTCCAGCCTCCACCGCCCGGGGCGCCCGCTGCAGCACCAGCGCCGGCATGGCCGAAGCGATCATAGGCCTGTCGCTTGTCCTTGTCCGAGAGAACCTCATAGGCCTCCTGAACCTCGGCAAAGCGTTTTTCCGCATCATCTTCCTTGCATACATCCGGATGGAACTTCCGAGCCAACGTGCGAAAGGCCGAACGGATCTCATCATCCGTGGCAGTCCGACTCACGTCGAGAACGTCGTAATAGTCCCTTTGGGCGGCCATCGAGGGTGGGCTCCAGTAAAGAACTGTCCAGTATAGATACACACCTCCGGATCCGTGCGTCCACCCCCATCACGGTACGATGGCAGCCGAGAAGACATGTTTGACCTGCCCAACGATCCCAAGAACTTCACCATGCCTCTGGGTGATCATCTGGATGAATTGCGAAAGCGACTCATTCTGGCATTGATCATTCCCATCCCGCTGGCCATGGTTCTGTTCCTGTTCAGTGATTCACTTGTCGAGTTCCTTCTGGAGCCACTCCAGACCGTCCAGCGTAATGGCGGATATCCGCAGCAGGTTCAGGTACTCAGCCCGCCGGAATTCCTGTTGATGAAGATCAAGCTGAGTGTGATCTTCGCCATCGTGGCTTCGATCCCATGGATCATTCTCCAGTTCTGGTTGTTCATCGCACCAGGCCTCTATCCATCAGAGCGACGGTTCATCCATGTCTTGCTTCCCGGAAGCGCCATCCTGACTGCAGCTGGTGTCTTGATCATGTATCTGATCATGCTGCCGATCATGCTGTTCGTCCTCATGTCGATCACCACTGGTGTGGAGTTGCCACAGGAACTTCTTCCAATCACTCCGCCAGGTGAAGTGGCTGCCGATGCGATGACCATTCCCATTCTGGAAGCAACTCCTGAAGCGGTTCATCTGGGTCAGATCTGGGTTGACTCGAACACCTCAACACTTCGATTGGCCGTCGAATCAAATGACACGATCAATCACCGTATTCTCAGTATTCCACTGCAGGGTTCCGATGTCGTAGCACAGGTCTTCCGACTGACGTCCTACATCAACTTCGTTCTGCTGCTGCTGCTTGGAATTACGGTTGCGTTCCAGATGCCACTGGTGATCCTGCTGCTGGGCTGGATCGGCGTCGTCACTCCTGAAGGGCTGACCAGCAAACGAAAGTATGCCCTGCTGGCGTGTGCACTGCTCGCCGCCATCACGACACCTGCTGATGTCGTATCCATGTTCATGATGCTGATTCCGCTGTATGGACTGTACGAACTTGGAATCCTTCTGATTCGAATTCTCCCAGCTTCCAAGGTTGGCAAGCCCGGTCCGGGTGAACTGGAGCATTGATGAATTCGCCATCGGAGGATGTCACCGCGATCGATCTTGAGATGATGCGTCGTGCAATTGAATTGGGTCGCCGAGCAGCCGAAGAAGGCGAAGTTCCGATTGCTGCCGTGATCTATGACAGTGAAACCTGCATCGCCGAAGGTTGGAATCGCCGCGAGAATGATCATGATGCTTCTGCTCATGCGGAAATCGTCGCTATTCGAAAGGCTGGACTGCAACGAGGTCACTGGCGACTGCATGGACTGTCCATGGCCGTGACCCTCGAGCCCTGTCCGATGTGTGCAGGCGCACTGGTGAATTCCAGAATCGATCGTCTGATCTACGGCGCAACGGATCCCAAGGCGGGCGCATGTTCAAGCCTGTACGAGATTCCCACCGACGAACGTCTGAATCATCGACTTCAGGTAACAGGTGGCGTCATGGCTGACGAATGCGTTCAGCTGCTGCGAGACTTCTTCCAGGCCCGTCGCTAGCTCCTGAGCCAGCCTCGCTCTTCGACTGCATTCGAACCCATTACCTCACTGAGCACACCGGTGGCATAGGCGCCTCGAGGCAATTCGAAGATGAGTCGAACATATCCACCTCGCTCATCCGTTCCCGAATCCATACCTGAATTGGATACCGGAACTCGCAATGGCCGACGGCTTCCACGACGACTGCCACCATCTGAATCAAGAAGCTTCACATCCATGCCCGCTGACCGTGCCGCTTCCTGCTCGATTTCCTGTACTTCAGAACCAGGGGCAGGCATCCGGCGACCATGAAGTGGGCCTGTTGCAGAGATTCGAAAGGCTGCAAGATCTTCCGCAAGCATCGGTGCACTTCGTTCCTGATCATCCTGTCTGAACCACCGACCCCGACCGTGGTCCCAGGGAATATCGCCCTCGAGAAGCTGACTCATGTTTCCGGCCTGCAGACGTGCCGCCAGCGTATGGTTGAAAATGGTGGCCTGTACCGAGTCAAGCCACAATTGACGGATGACTGAAGGGACCTCACTGCAGGCTCGTGCAGGAGAGGCGCCCTCTGCCAATGCTTCCAACGCTCTGCGTTCGGCCCACCACTCGCGCCCACTCGCTGCAATCGCTTGCTGAAAGCGACCCGCGGCGTAATCCGCTCGAGCCTGCGATTCAGATGGTGGCGCGGGGCTTCCGTCCGGCCCCAGCCATTCATCAAGCAGATCCAGCCAGCGACCCGACAGCCAGGCTGCACCCAATCGATGGTTGTTCAAGCGGTAGCCGAATCGCTGACTCATGTAGGCATTGGGAAGCCCATGCTGCTCCAGATGCTGAAGAATCTTCCACGCTCGTGGTGCCGCCAGAGGATCGACCTCACGAATCCGGATCGAGAAACGATTCCCCTGCAGCTGCCCTCGACGAATCTTGTGTTGATGACGATCAGCCCAGAGAACGCTGATCTTCTCTTCATCGAACTTGGGGATGTCATTCTTGTCGGTGTGGATGGAGAAGGTCTGCTGGGTAATCGCACGTCGATCCTTCATCCCTGCATAGCCGATTGCCGACTCAGGCACATCGAACGCACGTACAAGACGCCCCACCATGTCCCGATGCGAAACACCATTCTTCTGAATGCGTACATAGAGATGTTCACCTTCTCCTGAAGGCTCGAACAACGAAATCTCCTCCACGAGAAACTCATCATTGTGAACGCGGAATCGCCCACCAAGACTCTCATCATTCGTGGAACGCACAAGAAGACGTGGATCAGGCAGATCCTCGAGTTTGACTGGCCGCAACTCGGTCACGACCAGTCCATGCCTTCCTGTTCATTGTCCTCCGGAAATCCAGGTGGGATGAAATCATCCTTCTCAACCTGCTCCAGAACATTTTCACTGACCATGATGGGAACATCTGTAGCCACACCAAGTGCAATGGCGTCCGAAGGTCTGGAATCAACCTGAATTTCTCGCTCGCCCTGACGAATGCAGAGCATGGCGTAGAACGTGCCTTCATTCAGCTCATGAATGGCGATCTTCTCAAGCGTTCCACCCAGTGTCTGCATGAGGGTGTCCATCAATTCATGGGTCTGTGGCCGAGGCACACCGACACCCTTGAGACGCCTTTCGATGGCGAATGCTTCTGCAATCCCGACAACGATCGGAAATGAACGGTCACCATCAATCTCCTTGAGCTCGATGATCTGCAGATCCTCAAGCTCCCGGATGAAAATGCGAGACAGTTCCATCTGAACGTCCATCAGCTACTCCTTGCCCTCCCTTCTCAGGAGGCACATCAGCCAGAACACATGGTACCCCCCGAGACCCTCTCTGGAGGCTCTTCAATCCCAACCAGATGCATTGTTGGAAACCTCTGGACGCACTACAATCAGGCACTTAACAGGCCAACAAACCGCCTCAGGAAAAAATCTCCAATGACAGACCACACCTACCTGTTCACTTCCGAATCCGTCTCAATGGGTCATCCAGACAAGATGGCTGATCAGATCTCCGATGCGATTCTTGATGCCATGCTGACCCAGGACCCAAATGCACGTGTGGCCTGTGAAACGATGGTCACCACCGGCATGGCTGTCATAGCCGGCGAAGTGACCTGCGACGGATATGTTGATATCCCAGCCGTTGTACGTCAAACCGTGCGAACCATCGGGTACACCGATGCCGCCATGGGATTTGACGCAGACTCCTGTGCTGTTCTGGTTTCACTGGACAAGCAATCGCCTGACATCTCTCAGGGTGTCACCGAAGGTCAGGGGATGCATGGTGAACAAGGCGCAGGCGATCAGGGCCTGATGTTCGGCTATGCCTGCCGTGACACTGAATCCCTGATGCCACTGGCCATCGAACTGTCCCACCGACTGGTCGAACGACACGCTGAAATCCGAAGAAGCAATACGATTCCTCACCTGCGACCTGATGCCAAATCACAGGTCACTGTTCGATACAAGGGGAATACACCTGAAGCCATCGATACGGTTGTCGTTTCCACCCAGCATGGGCCGGAATGGAATGACAAACAGGATGAGCTCAGAGATCTGGTCATCGAACACATCATCAAGCCCATTCTTGGTGACTGGTGGCATGATGGGATCACGATTCATGTCAATCCCACAGGCAAGTTCGAGGTTGGCGGACCATTGGGCGACTGTGGCCTGACTGGCCGCAAGATCATCGTCGACACCTATGGCGGCCGTGGCCGACATGGTGGCGGTGCCTTCTCCGGCAAAGACCCCACCAAGGTGGATCGTAGTGGCGCCTACATGGCTCGCTATATCGCGAAGAACATCGTGGCGGCTGAACTGGCTGAAGTCTGCGAAGTCCAGCTCTCCTATGCCATCGGTGTTGCTGAACCAACCTCGATCAACGTCGACTGTCAGGGAACTGCCATCGTTGATGAAACCGTTCTTGCCGAAGCCATCGGAAACGTATTCAATCTGACACCCAAGGGAATCATGGATTCACTCGAACTGCGTCGGCCGATCTATCTGCCAACAGCTGCACACGGTCACTTCGGCCGAAAAGCAGATGAACAGGGCGAGGGCACCTTCACTTGGGAGAAGATCGACCGCGTTGCTGATCTGAAAGCCGCTGTTGATCAGACTGCAGCCAAGGTGTGAACAACTCCGGTAACGGACATGCTGTCTCTGCACGAGCAGTCGCCTATGAGGCCTTGACCAAGCGGGTCGAGAACTACCCGGAACTCCACCGGATGGTGATTGAACGCGATGGTCTTTCTCCACGTGATGCAAGACTGGCACTGGCCATCGATCACCATGTCACGATGAGATGGCTGACTCTGGTCGCCCTGATCGAACCACACCTGAAGCATTCCTGGAATGGGCTGAAACCTGTCGTACGGGCAGCCATGCTTGGTGGCGCTGCCCAGATCCTTCTGATGGATCGCATTCCAGATCACGCGGTTCTTCATGAAACAGTCGAGTGGATCAAATCCGGTTCACAACCCAGAGCAGCCGGCATGGTCAATGCCGTTCTTCGCCGTCTTTGCGAACTTCGTGGTGAACATGTAGAAGAAGCCAACCCGACACAACAGGACATGTTGCTGCGATCTGATGGAAGTGGAATACGCCTGACCAAGCCGATCCTCTCCGATGATCCCGCGATCCAGATGCAGCAACAGACCAGCTGTCCAGCCGTGTTGCTGGATCACTGGATCTCCTGCTTTGGACAGGAAGAGGCGTACCGCCTTGCAATGCATGGAATTGCCGATGCACCGCTCATCGTCTCATGTGAAGAGAAGATGCCAACCATGGCCGACCCTCATGAAGTACCTGGATTCCAGGTGATCCACCGGGGTGTTTCAGCAAGCGAAGTACTGGAAGCGCATCCCGATGCCGTGATTCAGGATCCCGCATCCGCTGAACCTGTTCGTGCAACGATTGGCATGGAACCTCGATGCATCCTCGATCTCTGTGCCGGCCGGGGAACCAAGACCCGGCTGCTCGCCAGACACCATCCTGCCAGCCGGATCATCGCCATGGACTACGATCGATCCCTGCATGAGGATCTTTCGCGGTCAACTTCGGGGTACGGCAACATTGAAGTCAGGCCATTCGGCCAGTTCGAGGATCTGATTGATGAAGTCGATCTGCTTGTGCTTGATGTCCCCTGCAGCAATACCGCCGTGCTGGCCCGCCGCCCAGAAGCGCGATACCGATTCTCCATGGAATCGCTGGAGGAACTGGCTCAGCGACAACGGCAGATCATGGCCGATTCCATCCTAACCCTCTCCCCAAATGGCCGGATTCTCTACGCAACATGCAGTCTCGATCCTGCCGAAAACAACGAGCAGGTTCAATGGCTGGTGCGGTGGCACCGGATGAACGTCGAACACGAGCACCTCATGTCACCGGGCGGTCTGCCTGGAGATCCGGCTGCTGCCTATCACGACGGCAGCTACCATGCCCTGCTCTCTCGATGATCCCCGGGCGGTTGTTGCTACACTTCCCGGCTTAACCGAGTACATGCATGGACCTACTCAAGCTCATCTCTCCCGAAATCTGCCTGGTGCCACTGGAAGCGACTGATCGTCGTGAAGCAATCAGCGCACTGGTCTGCCATCTAGCAGATGCAGGCATGATCGAAAATCCCTCAGCGATCACGGACGTCGTCTGGGAGCGTGAGATGCAGCGGACCACCGGGATTGGAGAAGGACTTGCCGTTCCTCATGGACGGTGTCCAACCATCGACAAACTGGTGGTTGCCATGGGGATCCCTTCAGAGCCCGTGGATTTCCAGTCCTACGACCGGAAACCTGTTCAGTTCATTGTGCTGGTCCTCTCCCCACCTGATGCCATTACGGACCATATCCAGGTACTTGGTGCGATCAGTCGGCTGATGTCCGACCCTGGCTTCCGAAAGGTGGCCATCAACGCCTCATCCGCAGCTGAACTCAGCGACCACTTCTGCGAAGCACTCGCTAACGCCTAGGATTCAAGCGAGCGAGTCTGGCTTCCAGTTCACGTGCCAGACCACTACGTCCAGTCATACGGTAGTAACCGATGGCATCCACAAGTACCGCAGGATTGTCCCCGCCCCATTTCAAGGCCTGAGTAATGGCCTCTTCCGCTTCCGTCCTGAGATCCATCATCGCAAGTGTCTGAGCCAGTGTTGTCCAGGCCAATGCATCACGTGGTGCCAGTTCAAGATAGCGACGCATCAAGGAAGTACCTTCCCCAAGTCGTCCCGCCTGCACATAAACAACGGCTTGTCGCTGGATCAACGGCAAGGCCTCCGGACTGCTTTCCATACCTTCTGCAAGCAGCCGTTCCGCACGAGTCATTTCAGCAGCGGCAAGTGCTCGATCGACTGCCATGATGCGGAATTCAATCCAGTCGGGATGATCCTTCAATCTCTGGTCGATGTGAGCATCGACTGACTCGGGCTCGACGGCCCCCATGACCAGCAGCATGACACGATCAACACTTTCATCGGGCCCAACCTGCTGATCGACTTCGCGAAGCAGTTCCAGAGACTTCCCGCCTTCTCCCTTGATAAGGTACAGACGGCTCATGGCGAGGCGGACGTTGGGATCATCCGCGAATCCAATTCCACCATCACTCATGCGTGAAGCAAAGCGGTAGGAAGCCAATGCACCTTCTACATCCTCCAGCCCAGCCTGAGTCAGTACTGGACGATCCGGATTGATCGCGATCGCCACAGGCATGTCGACTCGCTCACGTAGACGATCTCCATTGAAGATGGCAATACGTATTACGATGGCCTGTACCGAAGCTACGATCAAGATCAGAACGATCAAGGCGTAGCAGAATCCGGGAAGTTGAACTCGACCATGAAACTTCAGACGCCAGCGATGAAGGTTCAGATTGGGATCACGGATCAGCCGCCACCCCTTCCAGAACATGAAGGTGAGAACCGTCGCTATTCCGATCGCCATCAACATGGGGATCGAAGCGTACAGCCCACGCCAGGCCCAGAACAGAAGCAGACACGTCAAGGCCAGAACGATCTCTTCCGTCAAGGAGAGATCCCACTTCACGGGCTTTGGGGTCTCACGTTGATGCTTGGCACGAGAAACTGCTGGTGGGCCGAACCCCATCTTGATCGCATCCGTGGGACAGTTGGCCACACAATCCATGGTCTTCATGCAACCGGGATCCGTCACCATTCCCCAGGACCGGACTTCTTCATGAACGCGAACGTTTGAAGTACAGGAGGCTGTGCACCGCCCACAGTCATCACAGTCTCCAGTGAGACGAATACGCAAGGGCGCGATCTTGTCCAATGGCGCGAAGAAACCGCCATAGGGACATCCATAGGTACAGAAGCCCTTGGCACCGAGCATGTAGACGGTCGCAAAGCCGCAGATGCCGAGGAAAATGATGGCAACAGTCACTCCGGGAAAGGTCGCCCAGAAATCGGTGGTCGTGAGATGTACAGAAATACCGGGCCATTCCAGTTCTGGTCTGGTGAATGGTGCGATCACGAATCGGTAGAACAACGGCCAGATGAACATGTAGATCGCAAGAATCAACGGGGCCCAGAGCAGAAGACGTGAACGAAACGGCTTGGGCCTGATCTTGAATCGACCCATCAGCCATAGGCAGAAATCCTGAAGCATGACGACATGACAACCCCACCCGCAGAACCAGCGACCAAGAATCATGGTGGAGAACAAGGCCAACAGGAAAAAGATCAAGCCTGCATTGATGACCCCGTACTTGGAGAACTCCATGCTTTCGGAAGGTTCGATCGGCGTGATCGTCTTGCCCCCGAACCAGCCATACTCACGGCTCAAGACCCACATCACGACATGAGCAATGATGGCAAGCTGAACCAGAATAAGAACCGTCGCTCGTCGCCGTGCCATCCTCCGGTTTTTCCGATAAGGCTGACCCTCTGGAATCACCGGCAGGGACAACGAACCATCATTCCCGCCTAACGACATGCCGTCGGGATCTGGAGACTGAGAGGAGATCGTTGTCGAGGCCATGAGGCAGACTCTCCGCGGCAGTGCCGCTGAACACAGCCCCGATGCTACGCGGCGCCCCGCCGCGAATCAACACGGCAGAGCACCACCGGAGGAGAGATCAGGTTGCTCACGGGCCAGGAGGAGTCAGTTCGTGGTAGCCATGATCTCTTTCAGCTCACGTTCAGAAGCTGAGAGATATCGCTCGGCCAGCGTCTGCCTGAGTTTCATCAGTGCTCGATTCTGGATCTGACGGACGCGTTCCTTGGTCAAGCCGATCAAGCCACCGACCTGAGCCAATGTGAGCTTGCGCCCCTGTGCACCGGCATCCATACCGAATCGATGATGAAGAACTTCCTGTTCGATGTCGGTGAGATCGGCAGAATTGTTCTTGATCACCTCGACCGCCTCGGCTGCACGCTCAAGCTGGTCTTCACGACGCTTTTCTTCCGGAGCATACGATCGTTCGAGTTCTGGATCGAATTCCGTCGGAAATCTCTGGCGATATTTCGAGTCTTTCATGCTTGCACGCGAGAAGGCCTTCAGGATGGCCCTGCATGCGTAGGTGGAGAATTTGAAACCACGCTCGATGTCGAACTTGTCAATACTGCGCAGCAGAGCCATGTTTCCTTCGCTGATCAGATCGCCAAAGTCCATGTCCCCCATGCGGAAACGCTTGGCCATGGCCAGAACCAGGGCCAGATTGCTCTCTGCAAGCTGCTCACGAAGTCCCATTGCCGTTGCGTCCCATTTGAGGATGCTGCGAACCTGCCGGTCGGTTGGTCTGGTGTCTCCAACCTCCTCACGCAACTTCTCCATGCTGTAGCGAGCGAAGTTGAATTGAAGAAACAACACACGCTCTTCAGCGGCCGTCAATACCTTGCTTGTAGTCGTCTTGCCGGAAGAATCCGCCGCCACCTGGTTCATCAATGGCTGATACCAAGAGGTATCAGGCAGCTCGACCTTGGGGGCATCATCGAAAATGGCGATCCGGGCATCCGGTTCATGAAACGCAGCTGAATCCATGTATGGAACAGGTTCGGCAATCAGTCTCAGGGCCTGCCGACGATCCGCCGCCGTGATACGACGTGTTCGGGGTTGATGATTGGAGGTCGAAGGGCAACGTGGCCTTGAGGTTGTTGCAGACTTCGGAGGTCGAGGAGAATTGTGAGTAGCCATTGGAGGCTCCGGGTGGGCGTGTCGAGGAAGTCCATCAGCAATGGACGCTTTGGCGGGTCAAACACCGTGATGTGGATCACTCCACGAGTCGGTCACGGTGCGGTCACCCCAGTACGTTCTGAGGAATCCCGCCATGTATAAAACGTTTGCCATGACCTATTGTTCGACATTAGACCGATTTATGGCCGTAAAATATGGTCAAAACGTCAAAATCCCCATTTAAGATGCCTTAAACGGTGATTTTAACGTGTTTTCAATTCGTTCAAAACGTTCTTTTGGTCTGACTACTCGGGTTCATCGCCCGAAAGGTCATACACCCAGCACTCTGCAGCACGCTCCCAATCCAGCAGATCATCAGCGTTGAAGAAGAGACCCAGCTCACGCTCCGCAGCTTCACTCGAGTCACTTCCATGGATCAGATTGAAGCTGTTGGAAACTCCGTAATCACCACGAATGGTTCCTGGCTCGGCATTGGATCCGAAGGTGGCACCCATCATCTTCCGACAGATTGCGATGGATCCGACGCCACGAATAGCCAAGACAAGAACTGGAGAAGAAGTCATGAAGGAAACCAGACCGTCGTAGAAGGGTTTGCCTTGATGAGATTCATAGTGGGTCGCCGCGAGCTCCTGAGAGATCTTCATCAGCTTGGCTCCGAC
>PBAY01000036.1 GCA_002717655.1 Phycisphaerae bacterium
CCACGAGAAGGACTACATCATCATTCCCAAGGGCGTGATCTACCGAATGGTCTTCAACGAACAGCCCGAAGGCCAGCCACCTGCGAAATTCATCTGCTTCGAAACGATGAACACCAGTCACATCCTGCCCCCGCCGAGATACCTCTCCAAGAAGACAAGCCAGTTTCTGGAACATGCCCCCTACTGTGAACGTGATCTCCGGCTGCCGCAGCTTCCGATGACCCACGATGAGCAAGGCGAATTCGAAGTTCGCATCAAGGCCCGGGACTCGGTCCACTCCTATATCTACAGCTACCACCCGCTGGATGTTGTGGGCTGGGACGGATGCTACTACCCGTACATCTTCAACATCGATGACTTCTCACCCATCGTCGGCAAACATCACATGCCGCCGCCGACGCATCAGACCTTCGAAGGTCACAACTTCGTGATCTGCTCCTTCTGCCCACGCGTTCTGGACTTCCATCCGCAGGCCGTGCCGGTCCCGTACTACCACAGCAATCTGGATTCAGATGAAGTCCTGTACTACGTGGAAGGCAACTACAAGGCTCGCAAGGGAATCGAACAGTGCTCCGTAAGCCTTCATCCTCAGGGCATCGCCCACGGCCCGCACCCCGGCACCGTCGAGAAATCACTCGGTGCCAAATGGACCGATGAACTGGCGGTCATGTGCGACACCTTCAGGCCGCTGCATCCAACCAAGGCTGCACTGGACCTCGATGACCCGGACTATCCTCAGTCATGGTCGGACTGGAAACCGGAACCAGTGGCCCCCGCTCCAGGCAATGACGACTCCGTCAGCACATGGTGAACCGACGTCTGATCAGCATACTTTCATGCCTGCTGCTTGCCACCGGCTGCGCTGCGCCCGAGTCGGGCCAGTCAACGTCTTCAACTCCTGAACGACTCGCTGAATCTGCGCAACCCATCTTCCACGTTCATGAGCACACCCTCCGCCCGGCGGTTGCCATTGATCCAACAACCCGCCAACGCGGCCTGCAGAATCAGACACCACCCGATGATGGCCTGATCCTGTGCTTTCCGTTCAGCAAAAGACAATCACTATGGATGCCCAACTGCCCCTACCCGCTTGAGGCCTGGGTCATATCCGATCATGGCGAAGTGCTGGAGATCCTCCCCTTGCCATCGGAACCCCCCCAACAGGCATTTGAAAGTGACTGGAGCTATCAGTCCAGGCTGCCACGACATCTTTCGAATCACGAGACCCGGTTCATGTGGGAATTTGCTTCAGGCGAAGCACGCCGTCGAAGCATCACACCAGGCGACTTCATTGAAGGGCCCTGGCTTGATCTCAAGGAACAGATTCGCTGATTCAGCGGCGACGCATCTGCTGCCAGAGCTGGAAGTCCTCTTCCTCATCCGGATTCACAGCGGCGGCATGCAACATGATGCCGTCAACACCAGTAAAGCGACCAAGCGTCAGATCTTCCGCTGGATACTTCAGATTTCTCGGGTTGTCATCCGAGTTGTCGACATTCAGTTCCAGCTCAAGACGAGTACCCGCCTGAAGGACAAGCGGCTCGACCAGCAATTCCGTTGAGGCCCAGTGCGGATCCCAGTCGGGATAACTGACAAGGAGTCTCCGCTCGCCCTCAAGACCAATGGCCTCGAGACTCATCGATCTCAGGTAATGGTCACCACGAGGTGTCATGGCTACGACTTCGATATCAAATGGAATGATCAACTCCGCCACTTCCTTGCGACGTTCTCCAGCAGCGAGCTTCATCCATGGCTTCATGATCATGACGGACTCAAGTGGCCGAAGTTCATCCTCCGGATGCGCCAACTCCAGTTCCAGACTTCCAGTCAGTGGCAACTCACGCCCTACCGGACGATACGCCACCTCGGTGACGATCGCGGACCCGACGGGCACTCGGAAACCGAAGCCTTCAGGCAAGGTGAACGCCCTGGCTCCGACACCCAGCATGCCCATGCTGCCTGAAGGAACTGACCCGACATCACCTGACATGTGGTAACCCGCGGGCGACTCGAGCTCATCGGCCACCTCGGCCTGACCGGTTGGATCAGCGGATACCGCTACACCATGTATCGCATTGTTCAGCGGAGTAACCCAGCGAAGACCACGAACAAACAAAGGCTCGTCATTCACCAGTGGAATCGCGAAGGTGCGAACATTATGTGCATGAGCATGAAGTGTGATTTCACTTTCAGCAGGGATATCAAACCCTTCTTCCAAAGCAAAGGTCGCGGCATCATCGGATGAGGTCACGACATCAGGACGCACTGCCGCGCCCTTCGGGTGCGGAGCCCCTGCATTCAACCAGGCCAGCAAGGTGTCCTTGTCCTTGCTGGACAACGGGCCTCGACCATGAATGGGAATCCCATCCTGCCCCGGCAGCCAGGGTGGCATCAGATCCTGCTCGATGACAGCAGCGGAGAAGGTGCGTCTTGCGGCAAAATCAGAGGCACGATCCAACCGGAAGGGCGCCTCCCCTCCGGGACTGTGGCACGTGGCACATTGCGACGCGATGATGGGTGCGACATCTTTCCACTCAGGCGACAAGCCTGCAGCATGGACAACCAGTACTGTCGCCAGTTCCAACATGAGCTAGAGCGCAGGCTGAATGACCGCTGAACAATCACCAAGGCCGATACGTACCGCACCCTCGGACTCACAGAAGGCGGACATGATGACTTCATCTCCATCCTGCAGAAACTTGCGTTGCGTCCCATCAGGAAGCTCAACCGGCTCCTGACCTCTCCAGGTCATCTCGAGCAGGCAACCACGCGATTCCTTTTCCGTACCACTGATGGTGCCTGAACCCATGAGATCACCTGGCTGCATCGGACAACCGGTGCTGCTGTGATGGGCGAGCATCTGGCTGAAGGTCCAGGTGAGATCGGACAGATTGCCGCGGCTCACTCGATGAGGGGCCATCTGCTGTGATCGCATCTGTTCGGAAACGATATAGACATCAACGGTCACATCCAGCACATCATCCTTCGTGGGCACAAGGTAATCCAGCAGCGGCGGATCATCGGGCAACCGCTCCGGCCCCGATCGACGGAATGGCGAGAGCGCCTCCATGGTCACGATCCAGGGTGAAATACTCGTGCCGAAGTTCTTGGCATTAAACGGGCCAAGTGGCTGATACTCCCACTTCTGAACATCCCGCGCAGACCAGTCATTGAGAATCACGATGCCGAACAGGTGATTGTCCGCTTCCTGAATGGCGATCGGATGGCCCATGGGTGAACCCTGCCCGATGAACACGCCCATTTCCATTTCATAGTCGAGCAAACGACACGGACCATGCTGACTCGGGCCATCATCAGGCTTGAGCTGGCCCATCGGCCGACGAATCGGCGTACCTGAAACCACGACCGAACTGGCCCGACCGTGATACCCAACAGGGAGATTGAGATAGTTAGGCAGAAGCGGGTCGGCATCAGGCCGGAACATCCGTCCGACATTCGAAGCATGATGCCGGGAGGCGTAGAAGTCGGTGTAATCACCGATCTGCGCCGGCATCCTCATGGAAACGGAGGACTGTGGAATCAGAAGTTGCGGATGCGGATCTGCCCCACGCGCCAGCAATGATGAAATCGACCGGCGAGCGGCACGCCAGGAGCGTGGCCCCTGCCCCATGAAGGCATTCAATGTCGGCGCACAGAGACTGCATGCGGTCTCGGGCGGAAGGCCCTGCAACGCCAAGGTATCGATGGCCTGCTTGACATCCAGAATCATGTCGCCGATGGCGACGCCAATACGATCTTCACCGTCAGACGTAATGAAGACGCCCCATGGAAGATTCTGAATTGGAAAATTACCCCCGACTTCATTCGCGGATTCAACCCAGCTCTGAAGCGACGGGTCAAGCGTGGGGTCGTTGATTTCACCAGATGCACTCATTGATCACCTCCATCAAATACGTTCGCCCCACTCAATCACTGGAATCAAGACGTGGAAGATAGCCCAGTGACTGCAGATCTGCGATGGGCTCTCTCCAACTGCATGAACCAAAGGAGATCGCAGTACCCCCACGGGACGCTTCCAATTGCTCACAACCCAGCACGAGCCCATCGATCGATACCTGATCATCCTCGAACTCGATGGCACCAGTGTAATCAAGCAACTCCACGATATCGCCTTCATTGAGTCGATGAACTGCAGCTGCAGCGGAAGCAAGAAAGACGTTGAGAAAGCCCTGCTGATGAGCAGGAATCGATGGGTTCTCATTGGGCAGTGGATGATGCAGTCCAGCCGTGGCCTTGAATGGCACGTCCGCCTGTACGGCATTGCGAATGAATCGAGCCACATCGGCAGTCGCAGGATTCAATTCGGGCTTGATGCCTCCGGTACGAATCTTGGCGGCCGCCTCTGAACCTGCAAGCGCGGCCAGCAACCCACGGGAATCACTGCTGCTACTCAGTTCGAAGAAGGGAAAGAGGTCATCAGGCAACAGATCCAACGCGGAATCGATCGCTTCTGCCGAATCAGCCCTGAGCTCGATCACATCAGCCAGCGCGAGACCATTCGCTGCATTGCAGTGTCGTTCATTGAACGCGGCAAGCCGCTCGATATCACCCTCGAGTTCATCACTGCCTGCCGGAGAGACCAGCACGCTGAGACACCAGGGATCATCCGTATCGTCATCCGGCAGCAATGATGCCGCAGCCTGCTCGAACTCATCAAGCTTTCCAACCGGAACAATCACACGAGCAAGCATCCATCCCATGGGATGATCAAGACCTTCATCGAAACCCTTGACCATGGTCTCCATGTCTTCGCGTGCCGGGGGAAACAGTCCTGCGTAATCAACCAGACCATCAAGCAGGCAGGCCAGGGTCCTGGGCAGTGTCTCGATTATCGCAACCTCTCCTTCAGCCGGATGGACACAGGACGGAACGCTGTTCCAGACATCGCTCCATTCGCCGAAGCGAAGAGTCCTTGCCCAGAATCACCAGTGTGTCGTAGATCGGCGGACTGATGGGCCCACCACTGACGGCTACTCGGATGGGCTGAGCGACCTTCCCCAGATTACCGTCGGCATGTGCTGCTGCCCATTCATCGATCGCCGACTCGAGACCGGAGACCGTCCAGTCTTCAAGAGAACGAAGGACAGGCAGAATGGCCTCAAGCCTTTCATAACCGCACGGGTCACCGTTGCATAACGCCTTGCGAACAGGCTTGATCGCTTCCCAGGTGATTGAATCATCATTCTTGAGAAAGAAACCGCCGGTACGAATTGGATCAACCAGTGTCTTGGAACGTTCCTTGTTCGCTCTGGCAAAGTGCTCGAAGGTCTCACCATCAAAGTGGGCGATGACATTCGGATGATGCTGTTGACAGAACGCCCTGAATCGATCGACGAACTCCTGCTCTTCCATGTTCTGGATGGCATCCAGATTGAAGGCGAGCAGCTTGTCACGATCGAATCTGGCTGGAGACTTGACGATGCGATCCAGATCAAAGTGCTCAACCAGGAACTTCTGATCGAACTGCTCCCGATTTTCACCAGGAGACCAGCCAAGCAGCGCCAGATAATTCACCAGCACCTCCGGCAGATATCCCGCCCGATCAAAATCAGCGACATCGATTTCCGGTAGCTCGACCTGGAGCTCGACCGCAAGACTGCTGGCCGCACCGGTAGGCAACTGGATGGTCTTGTCATTCAGCCAAGTCGACCAGGTTTCTTCATCAATCCCACAGCCAGGAGGCGGAGACTCGACCTTGCGTTCTCGCACCGTCGTCCGCAGAAGCTTGTCCTTGTCACGCTTGGACATCTTCGAACCATCTGGATTGAAGATCAATGAGACGTGAGCGTAAGCCGGATGCTCGAAACCCAACGCTTCCTGCAACAGGACGTGCTTGGGCGTATTCGCGAGATGCTCCTGACCTCGGATGACATGCGTCACACCCATCAGTGAATCATCGACGACGACTGCGAAGTGATAGGTGGGATAGCCATCGGCCTTGCGAATGACGAAATCCTCAAGTTCACCAGGCGCAACACGAACTTCGCCAAGCACCAGATCATTGACGACGAGTTCCTGATCATCAGGAACCCTGAATCGGAGGACGTGCGGGCGCCCTTCTTCGAGATACTGCGCCACCGTCTCTGCTGGAAGCGAAAGAGAGGCGCGGTCATAGCGATACGGCCTCTTCTGAGCTCTTGCTTCCTTGCGAGCTTCAGCGAGTTCTTCAGGAGTCTCGAATGCCGGGTATGCCGCACCGGATTCGATCAGACGATCGAAGTACTCGCCATAGACATCCAGTCGCTGGGACTGGAAATAGGGACCCGTATCACCTCCACCATTTCCTTCGAAGACCGGCCCTTCATCCCAATCGATGTTCAACCACTTGAGATCTTCAAGAAACCCAAGCCCCGCTTCATCGCTGGATCTTTTCTGATCCGTATCTTCGATTCGCAGAAGAAACGTCCCGCCATGTCGCCGCGCAAAGGCCCAGCAGAACAAGGCGGACCGTGCCCCTCCAACATGCAGATGCCCTGTAGGGCTGGGCGCAAATCGTGTTCGAATCGTCATGTGCTGCTCACAGATCCTCGGTTTCGCCTGCCAGCATCCTTGATCGCTCAGTCAAAAGCAGGATGGGACCGGACAGAACATAAGCAAAGAAGACAATCGCCAGCGTCTCCTGGAAGAACCACAGCATCAGGCACAGCAGCACGACGACGCGTGCGGTATATCCGAAGCTGCGACGCACTCGGAGATACTGATTCGGCAGATGTCGATAGGGAACCGCCGAAACCATCATGATCGAAGTCAGAAGACTCATGAACGGGATGAGGACGACGATCAAGCCCGCCAACCAGGTCGCGGTGCCAGCTTCACCTGCGGCCAGTTTCATCAGATGCTCATGCAGGAGAACAAGCCCGACCAGCGATCCCGCGGCACCAGGCGAAGGAAGCCCACGGAAGAACAGATGATCGCCAACCTGCCCACCCTTGGTCTCGACCGCGAATCTCGCAAGTCGCAGAGCACAACAGCAGACGTAGATTGCGGCGATCGCCCAGCAGAGCTTGCCCAGGGTATGACCCGTATCCGGCGAAATGATGCCGAGCGTCTGCTCAGGACCGACATACTGACTGAGCAGATTCAGAACCAGAAAGGCCGGTGCAATACCAAAGGTGACCAAATCCACCAGCGAATCAAGCATGCCTCCGAAGTCCGTGACGGAGTTGGTCAGTCGAGCAACCGATCCGTCAACGGAATCAAGAAACATCCCGATCAGAATCAAGGCCCCGGCCACCGTCAGGCTCGACCATCCCCATGGCCCCTCGTAATCCAGCGGTTTGGCTGCAAAGTGAATTGCTGAGAAACCAGCGAGCAGATTGCCCAGTGTGAACAGGGTCGGCCACACACCCATCGGGCCGAGGCGGGAACGCCGGTCTGATGGAGCCTGAGCCGACATCGAAGGGTCTGATTCAAAGTTGGATTTCTGCTCTCGAAGGCGCATCGAGGCAGTTTACCGCGCACGCCATATGGATGCCGCGGTCCATAATGAACCACTCCACCCCCTCATGAGGCCATCAGCCCCCTCTGAGTTCGGATTCCCAGTCGCCGAATCGAGGCGTCACCATGATCAAGCGTTGCGAGACCCCTTCTTCATGCGCTCGCTCCAGAAGCATCTGCCCCATCGTGGCAACCTCAGCTGCGGCTTCCATGGCTTCGACACTCGTATCTTCCGGCGGCGGGTGCGGCCATTGACCGGAACCGGCCACGAGCAACAGTACCTCACCCGGCGCAACAAGAAATTCCCGACGCAGATCAACAAAGCGTTCAACCGGCTTGCCCCGCATCTCGATCATCGGCGCCAACTCAACAAGGACCCGGGGACCATCCAACGTCATCATTGACCAGCCACGACCAGCAAGACCACCGATGCCAGTGGAATACGATTCCTGATTCTCACCCGTGACCATCATTCGATCGCCCACAGGCATCGCAGGCGGCTGCAGGTTTCGCCAGGTCAAGGCCTGTCCATGCCAGATCAGACCAGGCGGACTTGAAGCAGGCAGACGATCGGCAATGAGGGCCAGATCCGATTGACGAAGCCGGACGATCTCCAGCCCATGAGCCTCCCAGACCTCATCCGTCAATCGCTCAAGAGCAAGCGGGTCGATGATTTCATGTACTCGCTCAAGGGGCTCAGCCGTGTCATGGTGGCGCACGGCGAATCCATGCCCTTCGACTTCAGGCAGTGCCGCCTCGACAACAGGATCAGCAGGCTCCTGCTTTGGAGCACTGGCACAACTGATCAGTGATGCGAACAGCATCATGGCTGCACCAGCACGCCAGACTTCAGGGAAGCTCATTGATCCGATCCAGAAGCTGACGCATCCGACCCCAGTCGCGACGGGTATGCACAAAGGTCAGGCGTGGTAGATCCAGATGATCCGTTTCACCTCGCAGCGCCTGGGACAGCGACATGCGTCCCCCGTCAACCACATCCGCGAACTCCTCATTGAGCGTCTCGACCTGCTCATCCGTCAAAGGGAGAGACATGCGTATGACGAACGTCGGACCGACATACCGACTTGAGTGGTACCTGCGGTAGAACTGCATGATGTGATCACGCGCATCCTCGGGACTCTCGGCAAGGTGGATCAGAGATTCATCTTCAGGAGAGATGAACCCCTTCTTCTGAAGCTGACCAACGACAAACTCCTGCCAGGCTGGCCAATAGCCTTCCTCACCTTCAACCAGCACAATCGGGACAAGCCCCGACTTGCCGGTCTGGATCAGTGTCAAGGCTTCGAAGAGTTCATCCATCGTGCCGAAGCCGCCAGGAAAGACCGCAACGGCATCGGCATGGGCCATGAACATCAGCTTGCGCGTGAAGAAGTAACGGAAGCTGACCAGCTTTGGATCACCTTCGATCACATCATTGGCGGAAGTTTCAAATGGAAGCCTGATGCGAAGGCCGAAACTGGCTTCACGAGTCGGACCTTCGTGGCCCGCTTTCATGATGCCGTCACCAGCACCCGTGATCGCCATCCAGCCCTCGTCCGCCATCTTGCGGCCGAAGACCCGGGCAACGTCGTAGTCAGGATGATCCTCGGGTGTACGAGCCGATCCATAGATCGTGACCTTGCGAACACCTCGATAATGATTGAAGACCTGCCAGGATCGCCTCATCTCCTTGACGGCCTTGCTCATCAACTTGATCTGACCTGAATCACAGCCGTCATGCAACAACATGACGCCGGATCGCAGAACATCCGCCACCATGGCTCGCTGGTCCTCAGGCGCCTCGGGTGCCAGGCGATCCAGCAACGACTCCATCTCGAGACGAATATGTTCAATACTTCCGGGTCGGATACTCATGGAACTCCATTCCTCAATGGGGATCAACCGTGCATTCTAACATGGCCTCATTCCGATACGGATTTCAACCTATCTCAGCTTTGGGAATGGCACCAGACCGATTTCCGGATCGGAAATCGGACCGGAAACACCGATACCGTAGACCTGGTCCTGGACGAATCCGATGATGTCATCAACGATCAGGAGGCCGCCTCTGGGATACAACACCGCATCGATTTCACCGGAGCCATAGTCGAAGGTTCCGCTGCCAGTCATGCTGAATACCGAGAATTCACCGAGGCTGCTTTCAATCAGGATCTGATCGAGCACGATCTCGGACCCCGTCACGTAATACTCGATTTCCACGAAGTCAGGACGCGAAAGCGTCGGGACCGTCAAATGCAGCATCTGCTGAATGCCCATGATGATCGGCACATCACCGATCACGGCATCGGTGATGCGGATACGCCCGACACCACGTCTTGAAACAGGTTCACTGAACTGACCTGCCATGAACAAGCTCATGTGAACACGGCCTTCTATCTCATCCTTCACCGAGCCGGATGACTCTTCCAATTCCTCTTGATCAGGATCAGGCTCAACGGCGAAGAGCTTGACCAGATCCGCATTGGCGATGAGCAGCTCGACCTCCCAATCATCTGCATCACTCGATCGGTTTGGATCATCGGCATCGATGGCCAATGAGGCACCAACGGAGACAGCACCCGTGCCGACACGGCCACGATCTGCATTGATCTTCAGAACATCGCCTGATTCAGAAAGCGACATTCCACCATTGAATCCTTCGACTGTTCGCCCTCCAGCCACAAGTGAAGGTGCGTCCATCCGGACATCGAGAGTGGCGACCTGACCCTCCGGCGCGTGATAACGACCGCGAAGACTTGCATCGATTGATTGAATCTCCATCCCCAGATCCATTCCAGCACCTTGAAGCAAGACATCACCTTCAGCAAGAATCTCAAGAGGCTCACCATCGTCACCAAGCCTGATGAAGAGTTGCCCTTGTTGAATTCGCGTGCCTTCACCATCCTGCCAGTCGAGTTCGCCAAGTGGGCCGCCGAGGGATTCAGGGAGAATTGCTCGAGCCGCAGGATCGCCCAGTCGCCCCTCGAACTCGAATTCCAGATCGATTTCAGATGCCTCTCCAATTCGAGCCTGACCTTCGATATCAAATCTGCCAAAGTTCGATTCACCGACAATTTGACCCATTGCCTCACCAGAACCGAGCATCGAAACCCTGCCGGAATCGAAACGAGCCTCGAGACGCTGACCCTCGTGCACGGCCGAAACTTCACGAGGCTCAAGCCACAACTCCCAGAAAGACTCGGGATCCTCCTTGAGGTCAAACTCGCCAGCAAACCATCCATCGAGCTGCATGCCATCCCAGGTTTCACGAGGACCGGACGGCATCAGGGCGGACACCACTGCAGAAAGAAACGGCGAACCAAATCGAGCACGAGCCGAACTGATCTTCATCCTTCCTGCTGCCACTTCTCCACGCCCAATGACCCCATCCATGGCAAGCTCCCATGGCGGAACCAGCTGAGGACGTTCGAACTCAAGTGAAACATCATCAATGACGAGTTCCTTCTGGTCGAATGAGATCGAGCCCTCCTTCAAGCGACAGACATGACCATCACCCGTTTCAATCCGTACCGCGGAAACGACTCCATCAACCAGATCCCTCTCAGGAACATCAAGCAGAAGTGAAACCTGACCCGATCCCCCCCACCTTTTCCAGAGCCCCGTCAGAATCTCCTGCTCCGATTCCGGAAAGACCACTGCAATACGATCGGAGACAGGGAGCGCATCCACAACGACGGACAGGTCGATGGAACCTGCAGCTCCCGAGCCAATCCGCCCTTCAAGATCAAGATTGGTCAGATCATTATGCCCGTGCATCGACTCGATGATCACCATGTCAGTAGACACCACAAGCGAAGCCTGCAGTTGATCCAATCGAAAATCCGCCGGCCAGATCGGACCAGGCAGTCCCAGCATGCCGGCGACGTCGTCTTGTGGGTCGGCGAATCCATCAACCAGTTTGAGAACCAGATCATATTCAGGCTCACCCCCGGGAATGACCGTAAACTGCCCCGCGTAATCCACCACGCCGCCGATGCCAAGCCCACGAAGGAGCGCGGCCTCCTCTTGCGCAATACGATCAAGAGCCACGATCAGCTCAGGGCTGATCGTGTCACCTTTCACAACGATTTCGAGATTTCCAGTTGCGGCCTGATCCTCCCCAGGCAGCACGATCTCACCGATGACCACACCCTCACCTTCGCCGGCTGTCGACATGGCAACCGGGCCATCACCGGAGACATTCTCGATATCAAGGACGCCGTCATGCCAATCAAGCCTTCCCTTGTCGAGGGTGATGGGATATGGAAATCCATCCCAGGTCAGCTCAAGTTCCTCAAAGGTGATCTGGCCTGAAAGCGTGGTCTCCTGATCTCGACCTGAAGGTCGACTGATGTCGAGATCCAGACCGACATGCTCATGCCCGGTGGAATCACCACCGCTCACAACCTTCGATCTTGCGCCGTGCTTGCCAAACAACGACAACATCATCGAACGAGCCCCGTCAGGCATGGCATCGATCAGCGATGAATCCAAAGGCAGATCCGTTGCTGCAAGGTTGATCTGCACGCTGGGCTGAGCCTCCGAGGAAACGACTCCCGCCATGGCGATCAGACTGTCACCCGAGCCCCGCGCATGAAGATCCTTCAACTGAATCAACTTGTCATCAAACACGATATGCGCATCAAGGTCCTCAAGTGGATAGGGAAAACCACGGAATGCACCAGCCGCATCTCGAATGACCAGCGCCCCTTCGTAGCTGATTGGGTCATCCGTTGAATCTCCCGCTGCACGCGAGAAGTTCATTTCGATCTCCACGAAACAGGATTGGACACCGAACAACTCGAAGATTTCGGCGACTTCCCGAGGCAGACCGGCCGAAGCCCCATGGTCCAACTGGAATCCTCTGGTCTTGATCCGAAGATCCATCCCGGTTCTGGCAAGCACCTCCTCCAGGCTTGCGCCGTCAGGAAGAGCGGCCATGGACGGCAAGTCGCTGAGCATGAAATCGATCACGTACGGCACAGGGGTCATGCTTTCCGTACCGGAATCTCCAATGATGACCCCATCCAGCCTTTCAAGTTGAAGCGAACTGCCTGAGAAGATGATTCTGCCACTGTTGACATGCAACAACGGATTCTCATCGTGTTCACCAGGCATGATCTGCCCATAGCTGTAATTGGACCACTCGATGAATTCAGGTGTAAAGACCCTGCGAGGGATGACAAGCTTCACATCATCAAGTGCCAAGGCGATCTCCGGAGGCTGCCCGGCCTGGAAGACAGCCGTGATGGAATCAACCGCACCCTCGAGATCAAACTCACTCCAGACACGCCGAACCACCGAAGCCGGCATCAGATCCTTCAGCTCTTCATCTAGCATCACACCTGTTACGGCAGCCTCGATACGCTCCCCATCAGGATCCAACTGGCCTTGCAGCTTCAACGGAGCTCGACGCTCATCAGCAGTCAGCTCATCAAGCTGGAATCGATAATCTTCGGTTGTCGGATCAACCACCGCCTGCCCGGCGAAATTCGCACGCCCGGACAAGACCCATGAGTCAGATCGGTCTGGATCATAGGTCCCTGTTTCAAGTCGAAGGCCGCTGACCAGAATGGTCGGCAGAAACTCGGCTTTGCCCCCACCCTCTTCTGGAGGCGTCAAGGTGTTGAGGTTGTAGTCCCAGGGCGCATTCTCATTTTCAGCAACACGAAGTGTCGCCCCATCAATCTTCACCCCATACACGACCTCTCCGGAAAAGATTCCGGAGATCGCCATGTTCAAAACCAGTGAATCAACACTGGCGATCTCCGACTCCGGGCCGGAAAGCGCCGGGGCGACCAGCTTGAAGCCACGGATCTCCAATTGATTCGAATCAATCCATCTGGCCGAGTCGTAGGTGGCCTCACCACCTGACATCTGGGCAAGACGACCCATCACGAATGAAGCAACAACACCTGGCTGAGTCAGCAGCCACAGGCCCAACCAGCCACCCGCCACAAGGCCACAGATGACCAGTAACACGATCAGTCGCCGACGAGGCCAGTTTCTGGGCACGAAGCAAGCTCCACAGTCGAGGATCATCGATGCCGCCGATGATGGCATTGTACGACCAGACCCCAGTCCGGGGCTGTTGGAAGGATTTCAGCCGTGCCTGTGATCACGAAACCATCTAAAGTGCCCGAATGAGAGTTGCACTGACCGGAGCCTCGGGATTCATCGGGGCGGAAATTGCCAAGGCATTGAATGATCAGGGACATCTGGTCCATGGTCTGGTCCGCGAGACCAGCCGACGGGACCACGTCGACCCCATTCTGGATCGCACCGTTGTGGGCAGCCAGGAATCCCGCGATTCCCACGAGGCACTGTTGAAGGATGCCGATGCCCTGATCCACAACAGTGTGGACTGGCAGGTGCTCAAGAATGAATCACTTGAACGACATATCGAGACCAACCTGACCCCTTCACTTCGACTTTTTCAAGCTGCTGCGAAGGCCTCGATTCCAATCGTGTTCGTGAGTTCAGTGGCAGTCCACCATCACATGCATGATCGGTGGCAGGGTCTCGTTGATGAAGAGCATCCGACACGACCTGGCAACCTTTATGGCGCCCTGAAAGCCAGCCTGGAAGCGCACCTCTGGGCCCTGAATGCGAGCCATGGAATCACCTTCACTTCATTGCGACCCGCTGCGGTCTACGGCATCGATCCCACACTGAAGCGATCAATCGGCTACCCCATCGTCCTGGACATCATGAGCAAGCAGGCCTATGAGCGCACCGGAGGAGGCAAGTTCGTGCATGTTGAGGATGTCGCAGCTGCAGCAGTCGGTGCACTGCAACGACCGGCAGGATCAACCAGCATCTACCACCTGGCCGACTGCTACGCACGCTGGGGCGATCTGGGAATGATGGTGGCAGAGCATCTGGGCATCAAGGCTGAAGTCGACACACAGAGCCCGACCTCCTCACGCAATCAATTCTGCAAGAAGTCGATTCAGGAAGATCTGGGGATCAATCTGGATCGAGGACTCGAGGGCATTCGAAGCCATCTCTTAAATCTGATCGAGGCTATGAAGTCCGAGGGTCTGGTGTGACGCTTCCCTCACCGGGACCATCCTTCACGCCAAAGGCGACCTCAGCCAGATCAATCGCCCTGCCAAGTGCCGCAGCCTTGCCGAGTGTTTCCTCGTATTCACTGGTGGGGTCAGAATCCAGAACGATTCCAGCACCCGACTGAAGATGGACATCCCAACCCGGTTCCGAGGTGCGCTTGGCAGGAATCACCATGGTGCGAAGTGCGATGGCGATATCGAGATCTCCGTGGAAGTCGATGAATCCGATACCACCCGCATAGGGCCCTCTTCTGACCGGCTCCATTTCATCGATGATCTGCATCGCTCGGATCTTCGGCGCGCCGCTTACGGTCCCGACAGGCAGGACGTGATGCAACGCATCCCAGGCGTCACGGCCTTCATCCAGACGACCGATGACCGTTGAACTCAGATGCATGACATGACTGTACCGCTCGACTTCCATCAAGCGGATCACCTCGACACTTCCAGTCGTGCAGACCGTACCCAGATCATTCCGAGCAAGATCCACCAGCATGGCGTGCTCGGCACATTCCTTCTCATCTGCAAGCAGCTCCTTCTCCAAGGCCAGATCCTCAGCCTCATCAGCACCTCGCCGGCGTGTGCCGGCAAGTGGACGACTGGTTACGAGATCACCCTCGACGCGGCAGAGAATCTCAGGAGAAGAAGCCACCAGAACAACATCAGGACTCTGCATGTAGATCATGTATGGACTTGGATTGACGATACGCAGCGCCCGGTAGATCGCAAATGGATGCGCCATCGACTTGCGATTGAATCGCTGGGAGGGAACGACCTGAAAGATGTCACCCGCTGCAATGTATGACTTGCACGCGCGGACAATCTCCTCGAACTGACCCTGACTCATGACTGGATCCATGGTTCCAGTTGGACTGGCCGAAGGATCAAGATCTACTGTTCCAGCAGGCAGATGAACCGAGGTCGACTGCAGACGCTCGACCACTTCATCAAGATGTCGCTCACCAAATTCCCAGGCCAACTCAGGCGATTCATGCTCACGCACATCCACATGGACGACGACATGCAGAATCTTGGCGACATGGTCGATGACCACGACTTCTCGATAGAGACCCATGTGCAGATCAGGCAGATTGCGATCATCAGCAGGCGCCTTTGAAATCGGAAGCGCCTCAGGCTCAAGCCATCTGGCGGCGTCATATCCGACATAGCCACACCAGCCTCCGAGAAACCGAGGCATTGCTTCGCTCGAAGCCTGTGGCAGACGTGCAATACGCCAGTCACTGGCAACCTCTCTGAGGATTCCCAAGGGGTTCTCCGCGTGCTCGGTCCTACGATCCGAGCCCGTGACGATATCGATGTCATGACCTCGGACCGTGACTTCGACAGAGGGACGAGCACCCATGAGCGAAAACCGGCCTACCTGACCATCGACCTCGACGGACTCCAGAAGGAAGCTGGAATCCAGCCGCTGATCACTTGCCACCAGTTGCCGATAGGCCAGTACAGGCGTGAGCTGATCGGTCATGAGCCGGCGTGCCACCGGGACCAGATCATGGTTGCGGGCGAGATCCAGAAAAACATCACGTGACGGTCGAATCATGTGATGCAGTGTAGGTCGTATCATGCAGACATGAACCCAGATGGGAACCAGGACAACATGGAAACCGCCACCGCCTCAGGAAACCCCGCAGGCAAACCTGCCAATGTCATCCAGTTGCGAGGCATGTCAAAGACCTACTTCAAGGCTGATGGTTCAGTACTGGTCCAGGCCCTGAAGCCCATCGATCTGGATATCCCAAGAGGACAGTATCTGGGCATCATGGGTGCTTCAGGCTCGGGCAAGAGCACCCTGATGAATCTTCTGGGCGCACTCGATCGACCGACTCAGGGCCAGTACCTGCTCGATGGCGAAGACATTGCCATGCTCAATGACGAGTCACTCAGTCAGGCTCGGGGGCGAAAGATTGGATTCGTCTTTCAGTCCTTCAATCTCATACCCGAACTGAACATCAGCGAGAACGTTGAGGTGCCCCTTTTCTATCGCGGTACCCCACGAACCGAACGCCGAAAACGAGCAATCCAGATGCTTCAACGAGTCGGGCTCGGCGACCGTCTGGGCCATCGACCCAGTCAGCTTTCAGGTGGACAGCAACAACGCGTTGCCGTCGCCAGATCACTTGTCGGGGAACCGTCGATCCTGCTGGCGGACGAACCAACCGGAAATCTGGATTCAGCAACCGGACGAGCGATACTCAATCTGTTCGATGAACTTCATGAAGAAGGCTTGACCGTGATCATGGTGACCCATGATGAATCCGTTGCCTCACGCTGCGATCGTGTCATCAGGCTGTCTGATGGCCTGATCGAATCGGATGAACTCCAACCCAAGGTCGAGTCATCTCCCTCGACCAACCGATAGCATTTCCAGATGCGTTACCTCGGCATTGATCCCGGACTTCGATTGACCGGCTATGGCTGCGTCGATCTCATGGACCATCTGGGTGAACCGGTGCTTGTGGAAGGCGGCGTACTTCGCCTGAACCCAAAGGATTCGCTGCCCAACCGACTGGCGGATCTGGATCGAGACCTGTCTGCCGTGATCGACGAACTCAAACCGGACAGGCTTGTCGTTGAACAGGTCTTCTCCCACGTGCATCGCGCACGGACGGCAATCCTGATGGGCCACGCCCGCGGAGTCATCCTTCTGGCCGGGGGACGGCACGGACTTCCTGTTGACGAATTTGCTGCGACTGAGGTGAAACGAGCCGTGACTGGCCATGGCCATGCCACCAAAGCTCAGGTGCAGGCCAGCGTGGCCAGCCAGCTCGGGCTTCAGCAGGTACCGGATCCACCCGACGTGGCCGATGCCATCGCCTTGGCAATCTGCGCCGCGCGTCGCAACGTGGAATTGACCTCAAGCTAATTTTCAGTTGGCCGGATCAGCACCCAGACTTTCGTTCCCACAGGTGGAATCAGATCCGTCAGGGCCTTCCATTCCTCTGGTGCGACTTCAACCTGATCCGGAATGACCTCCTGATAACCAAGCAGCTCATCTCCAAAGGTGACCAGACCCACGATCGATCCGCTGGTATCCGCTTCATAGAGGGAATAACCCTCAGGAACTTCCTGGGGAGACCGCATGCGGGAACCGGCAAAGACCCAGGGACGAAGCGGCATTCGCCCATCAGTCGAGACCACCCATTCACGGACTGGCACATAGACGAGGTCACCTGAAGTCCCCACGAGGATTTCAATCTCACTTCCTTCCGGCGGAAGGAATCCGTCAACCCATTGACCCGGACGACCCGACTCCAGCCCCACTGCAAGCATCGCGGCATGAATGGAAGACGCCGCAACCGTGGTGCTCATGATCGACTCATGTTCTCGCGTACCCACGGAACAGACCAGTTGCTCCAACCAACCCTCATCAAGACAGATCTCGGCCTCAAACATCACCGAACGCGTGGCACGTGAGCATCGCAGCCCGGGCTTCAAGTCAATCCAGGTCGGAACAGACGCTACCCGGGAGACCTCGGAGGTGCCCGTTTCAGGCGAAGCAGAAACTCGCTCTGCGGCATTCTGTTGATGACAACCAGAACTACACAGGAAGAGCATGAGCCCGCAAGCCCATGTTGCTGATGAAAAAGTAGTTGCTGGTACAGCCATCTTGACAGCCATGAGTATACCCATCCGTGTATCGTAGAACCCATGTCAGCGATGCCCGTTTCAATACTGCTTTCAAGAACCGTCCGACTGCTCATCGAACCGGGGGCACCCGTTCCATCAAGAGGTCCCAATTCGTTCGCAGCTTCGGTATCAACACCCGGCCTCGGGGCTTACTTCGAAGTCACCATCGACTGCGAAGGGCAACCTGACGAGAAGACTGGATTCATCGAGAACATCTATGAGATCGATCGCGCGGTGTGCTCCATTCTGGCGCCCATGCTTGCCGAGGGCCTCATGCCCCCTGCAGGCAATCCTGCAGCGATCATCAAGCAGGCCATCCAACCGATTCAGGATCATCTGGAAGCAAAGATCCATCGACTGGATTGCAGGCTTTCGCCGACCTACCGTATAGCCATGGAGACCAATGACATGAACTCCTATCTGCTGACTCAACAGTACCAGTTTGCAGCCTCACATCGACTTCACAATCCCGAACTCGATGAATCGACCAATCGAGCACTCTTCGGCAAATGCTGCAATCCCAATGGACATGGCCACAACTACCGGATGGAAGTCGAAGTCTCCTTGCCGATCGAAGGCTGCAGCTTCACTATTCAGGATCTTGATCAGGTTGTGCACGAGACGATCATCGACCGCTATGACCACACCTATCTCAACATGGATGTGGATGATTTCAAGACCATAAATCCAACGGTCGAGAACATCACGGTCACCTGCCATGACCAACTCAAGCCGGTACTGGCCGAACAAGGCGCGAAGCTCCGTCACATCAAACTCTGGGAAACGGAGAAGACATGCTGCACCTACCCAGCTCAATCCTGATCCTTTGCCTGCCTGCGATCGGCATGATGGCGCAGCCTGCCGACAACACCGCCGATCACCCGGAATCGGTCCCTCAAGAGACGCTGAACGAACCCATTGGCGATGAAGCCAAGTGGTCTCTGGTTGCACAGGCCGCACAGGATCTCCGCATCCGAATGCGTGACGAGGCCATGACCCCCCAGGAAACCGTGCTCGCAATGGAAATCCTGCGTGATGAGGCCGAGCTCTATCTTTTGGAACAACCCTATGACTATCGCGCCTGGAATCTCATCGCGAGTCTCTGCGGTGAGATGAAGGATTCCAATTGCGTAGACAAGGCCGCCAACGCACTGCTTGATCTGCAGCCGGATAATGTGCAGGCCGGCCTCCAGTGGGCCGCCTATTACGCCCAGGTCGAGCAATATGATGATGCACTTCGGATTCTCAATTCGCTGCTGGTTCGCCAGCCCGAGAATCTGATGTACAACAATGCATGGCTGATCACGATGGATCAGGAGGATCCCGAAGGAATCACGAAGCGATTCACGGAACTTCTGGAGAATCCCGATGATCTCCGGCTTGCCAAGGCCATGACGAAAGCGAGACGGCAATCCAACCCATGGATGGCTGAAACGATGGCCAAGCAGCTTCTGGAGATCGCCCCCGAGGATCCTGAGGCGATCGAAATCATGGGACGTTCCTATCGTGCGTGCAATCATTTCAAGCAAGCCAGAGAGATCCTTTCAACACTTCCGCCGGAAACGTTGAAGGAACCCCATATTGCCTATCTGTACTCCGACTGTTTCTACGCAGACCATCAGTTCGAGAACGCCTACGCCATCATGAGCGAGATCGATCTGGAAGAAGCCGACTCACGCCCCGGACTGAAGCGGCGACTCAACGTGATGCTTCCATTGCGAGAGACCGCCATTTCCAGCCATGCCAGAGAACTTGAAATCAGAGCACGCGAAAGCGAGTCCGATTCCAACCCGATGGTTCGACTGATCATCGACGGCAATCCCGTGATCGTGGAACTCTTCCAGAATCAGGCGCCCAATACCACCGGAGCATTTCTGGCCCTTTCGCGACGCGGGGACTATGACGACATTCCGTTTGGCCAGGTGCAGACTGGATTCCGTTCCATTGGAGGAACCATTTCGGGAGGCGTCCCCTATTCGCTTCCGAGTGAATGCGGCTCCGATGATGATCGCCATTTCTTCAGCGGCACGCTTGCCGTGTATCTCCCGTTCGCAGGTCGACCGGATTCAGCACGTGGCGAATGGTGCATCTATCACTTCCCGGCTCCGCACCTCAACGGCGAACGAACCGTATTCGGGCGAGTCACGGAAGGACTTGAACATGTCCGGGCGATGAAAGAGGGCTCACGACTTGACCGAGTCGAGATTATCCGAGCGCCTGAGGCCGAACTTGATCCCGTGGTGATCGATGAGGAAGGCCAGCGCCGTCCATTCAGCGAAGTCATGTCCGCAAACAGCAACACGACGGCTGCGCCCTGATGAGGGCCGACTGATCAGCGAAGGTCTTCAGCACCGTAGAGCCGATAGCCCTTCCGCAGCAGGATCTGCCCGGCGAATTCATTCTCATCAACACACAAGGCGATCCGTGCGCCCGCCGCAAGTGGGTTGTCCGACATGATGGGGTAGAGAAACAGAATGTTGATCTCAACCCGAAGGAGATGCTCACACAGATCCGACAAGGGATGATCCTCATCCGTCTCCACAACCAGCAGATCATGCTCAGCGAAGGCAATCCCCTTCTCACGAAGCAGGATCCTGGCGGCATCGGTATTGTCCGGAATGGTTCGAACAACCGCATAGTCGGAGGAGTCCATCACGGCGATCGAATGCAGCTGGACATCAATGGCATCATCAAAGGCCTGCAGAACCTCAAGCAGCCGGCCAACCCGATTCTCCAGAAAGATACTGAACTGCTGCACGCTCGGAACGCGATAACCCTGGGCGGTTTCAGCTGGCATTTCACTCATGCTTCAGATTCCTTGTGGCCGATTTCCCCGATGGCCAGCCTCCACTGTAGCTACTGCGAAGCATCCTGTCCGCAGTCTTCAGCAAGCAATTCAAGACCGATGACATCCACTTCTCCAGCATCCTGAAGCACCCCAAGACGTTGCGCCTCCTTGTAGAAGACCCGCAATGCCTGTGTTCCAGTGGTACCGACATCAACCGTCCAGCGATTGACGTACATGTCTACGAAGGTTTCCGCTGTGGCATGATCGATTCCACGGCCATAGTTCAAGGCCCACTCGATCGCCCGCTCTTTGTTGGCCATGGCCCAGTCAACAGAAGAACGAAGGATGCCCGCAATCTCCTCCAACGCACCTGGACCGTATTGCCTGGCAAGATCACGACTAATCGCATTTCCACCCAACGGAAGTGGAAGATCCGTTCGTGATTTCCACCACGCGCCCAGATCAGCCACAAGATGCAGACCTGCATCGGCAAAGGTCAGCTGACCCTCGTGAATCACCAGTCCGACCTCGAAACGATCCGCAACGACTTCGTCGATGATCTTCTCGAACGGCACCACCTCACAGGGCAACGGCCGACCTTCGAGCAGCATTCGACAGGCAGCCACGGCAGAAGTCCTTGCACCAGGCACGGCGGTCAAAGGAGTCTCGCGGCAGAAGGTCTCCAGATCCATCGGCGTTTTTGATACGAGTCGCGGACCATACCCGTCTCCAAGAGAGGCGCCACAGGCGGTGAGTGCATACTGATCACGCACTGAAGGATATTGGGCACAGCTGATGGCCGTGATGTCGTAGACGGCTTCTTCTGCCTGCTGATTGAGGGTTTCAATATCCTCGGCAACAAGTTCGAAACGCCATCGCCCCGTATCGACCTCCGGGCCACCATCACCAAGCCCCACCAATGGCCACCACATGAAGGCGTCATCAGGATCAGGGCTGTGTGCCAATCGGAGCAAGGCGGAATCGATCATCCGGATTCACCCGTGGTCTGCGATTCGACTTCTTCCTTGACGAGCCCGGTTTCCGGCGTGAGTTCCCTGCGCATCACCTTGCCGACAGGATTACGCGGAAGCGACTCCACCCACCGTATCTCGCGTGGAACCTTGTAGCCCGCAAGCGATTCACGGCACCAGCTTCGCAAGGCACCCGCATCGAATTCACATCCTTCGATGGTTTCCACGAATGCCAGCGCAACCTCACCACGGGAAGGATCCTGTACTCCGATGACCGCAGCCTCGGAAACACTCGGATGCCTGACCAGCACTTCTTCAATCTCACGAGGGAAGACATTCTCTCCGCCGATGATCAGCATCTCCTTGATTCGACCGGTGATGGACAGGAACCCGTCTTCATCAATTCTGGCCATGTCTCCAGTGCAGAGGAATCCCTCCTCATCGAATGCCGCCTTCGTCTCCTGGGGCATCTTGTAATAGCCCTTCATGACGTTGCCGCCTCGAATCCGAAGCTCTCCATCCTGACCAGGGCCAAGCTTCTCACCTCCGTCACCGACGATGATCTGCTCGACACCATCAACTGCACGACCGACTGTTCCGCGACGCTCTTCCTCCGGCAATGTCCAGTTGGTGACCGGAGAGGTTTCCGTCATGCCGAACCCTTCGCAGATGCGAACCTTGAAACGCTCCGCAAATCCTTCATACACCGCATCAGGCAACGGCTCGCCACCGGAAACGATGAAACGCAGTGACGCGAAATCAGAATCCTTCGCCGACTTGGCCTGAAGCAATGCGTTGTACATGGAGGGAATCGCCATGAATGCAGTCGGGCTCTTTTCCCGAAGAATCTGCAGAACACGCATGACCTTGAATTGAGCGGTGTAGTACGCCCGGCATCCGATACTGAATGGCAGAACCGTACAGACACACAATCCAAAGCTGTGGAACTGAGGCAGAACACCAAGGAAGCCATCGCTGCGATTGAAGTCGGCCCACTGGACACACTGCCTGACATTCGTCATCAGATTGGTACCACTGAGCATGACACCCTTGGGACGCCCAGAGGTACCGGAGGTATACAGCACGACAGCTGTATCCTCATCAGGCCTTTGAACGGCACGCATCATCGGCGGAAGTCCGCGAGCATTCATCTTGTCGATGCGCAGTGAATTCACGCCTGCCGGCATATCACCGAATCGATCAAGCATTGGTGATGCCGTGATCACGGTATCAAGCTCAGCATGATCAATGATGTAATCAAGCTCATCGCGAGCAAGCAGGTAATTCAACGGAACAATCGTCCGGCCACAGAGCCAGCTGGCCGCCATCGCGATCGGAAAGGCACCTGATGTCGGCAGAAAGATGCCTACATTCTGAGCATCCGTGGTGGAGGCCACCCACTTGGCAAGATGCCGGGCAGCCACCCACATGGTCGCGCCACGCCACTGCCGATGATCATCCTCACAGAAGACCTTCAGGGGGGCGTGTCGCCAATGCCTCATAATGGGTTTGAGAATCCGCATGAATCAGGCTCGCAGTGTACCCTTGGAGACATCCATGGATGGAGATCCCCCATGACAAACCTCCCCGCGGCCCTGTTCACCCTCACAATCATGCTGATGATGTCGATGGGCTGTGAAACAGCCCCGAGCACCAGATCCGCCATCACACAGGCCACCGAGGCCTATGAGGCGGGGCAACTCGAGGTGGCACGTGCAAAAGCAGAGCCTCTGGTACAGGCTGCTGGACCGAGATCCGACGAAGCCGCCTGGATTGTCGGCCTCTGTGATTACCGCGAAGGCAACCTCGCCTCCGCAGAATCGAGATTCCGGTACGTCACGACCGGAACCGACCGACCGCTTGCCGCTCAGGCAAGAGTCATGCTGGGCCAGATCGAACTCGCTCAGGGGCAGCCTTCCCAATGCCTGGCAAGTCTGGCCAGAGCATGGACCGATCTTCCTGAAACACATCATCGCCGTGCAGCCGAGCTCGGTGTCACTGCTGCCGAAACGCTGGACGACGCCCGTGCCGAAGATCTCTGGCTGTCCCGCATGCCAGCAGCTACCTCACGGACCACCAGCCAGATGATTTCTCTGCGTGAGCGATTCACGCTGCAGGCGGGCGCCTTTCGCAATCGTGACGGCGCGGAATCCGCCAAGGTACAACTGGAAGAACAACCCGGAATCAACAAACTGGGCACGGCCAACATCCGCACCCGGACCGATCGCCGTGGCGACACGCTCTATCTGGTCCAGATTGGATCCTTCTCAACTCGTTCAGCCGCCGATGCCGCAAGGCGTGGAATGGACGCTGTTGAGTTCGTCGTCGTCGCACAATAATCCGGCTGGCAAGACTGCTTCAGAACAGAAGACCAACCTCGGCAAGGCGGACGTAATCTTCAGGCCTGTTGTAGACATGAGCTGAAAGCCTCAGCCACCATTCTCCAGCCCAGTCATGAACCGCGGCATCAATACGATGTTCACGCCTGAGCCAGGCCCGCCATTGTTCAATGTCGTCAAATCCTTCGCGGACGCGTTCAGGGAGACGAATGGTTCGCATGGAGCATTCATGGCTCGATGATGGCACGTCGAGGGGTGTTACCCCCCACTCTTCACACAATCTGCCTGCTGCCCATGAAACCAACTGACGATTGTGGCGCCGAACTTCAGACCATCCAAAGGTTTCATCAAACCACTTGATGGCCGAAGGTGCGGCGAGGAATGCAGTCGTATCACGAGTACCGAGCCAATGGAACTCCTCCTGATAACCATCGCCAAGATAATGACTGATGATGGTTGGATGAATACGACTATGATGACGAGGGTCGACATGAAGAAAGGCCGCACCAGTAGGAGCTGACACCCACTTGTGCAGATTACCCGTGTAGAAATCAGCGCCGATGGCTTCGACGTCAAGGTCAATCATGCCTGGAGCATGTGCACCATCAACCATCACCGGAACATTCCTGTCACGACACATCTCCACGATCTGCTCGACCGGAAACTTCATCGCGGTAGGTGAACTCACATGATCAACCATGACCAACGCCGTATCACAGTCAATCGATTCATCGAAGGCCTTGAGAATGCCCGCCTCATCAGGCAGAGGAGGAAACAATGGAAGCTCACGCAATTGAGCACCTGCTCGATCAGCGACGAATCTCATGGTCTGCGTTACCGCGTAGTAACCATGGGTACTCGCCACGATCGATTGGCCAGGCTTCAATCGAATGGAGCGAAGGACCGAATTGATCGCGTCACTGGCATTGACGGCGGTCACCAGATTCTCAGGAGTACAACCGACGAATTCAGCGACGGAGGATCTGGCAGCCAGAAGCTGATCTCTGGAGGTGCCCCAGATTGCCTCATAGGGATCTGATTCGAGCAGATCCTTGAACTCACGTTGAGCAGCAGCGACAGCTCGAGGCAAACCACCAAAGCTTCCATGATTGAGAAATGTCATGTCATCAGCCAGCATCCATGCCTCGATAGATGAACCCTCAAGAGGGGTGGGTGGTTCACTGGCGATCAGATCGATGTGGTCTGAAGAGGTCATGGAGAAGAGCCTAACGCTACGTTTGTAAAGAGCCAAACAGCCTGAGAAGGCGTTCAGGGGTGATCTGGGGGATAATGACCGAAAAATACACCCCGAACACGACCCGTACAGCCTTTTTGGATTAGGGTCATGTTATGCTAACGGATACCGAACACGTCTGACGATAGGAAGTTCAAGTCATCGACCAGTTCTGGTCGAGGAGTACCCGGCCTGATGTTACTCAGCCATGCAGCACCACAAGATGAAGTGGGAACCGCTCAAAGACGAGCCGCTCACTTGAGGATCTTGTGAAAGCAACTGAGGGGTTAGGTGGGTCCGATTGTTAGGGAAGAGGCGGACCCGCCGACCCGGACAGGGCAGGAACGAGAAGGAAGGGCCTGGGGCCCGCAGACAGGAGTGTTTGGGAATGAATCAGCCACTTGTACAACTGGGACCTGGAGGGGATTACCGAACTGCATATGTCGCGCAACAACGCAACGCCGCCGGAAGGCTGATCGCACAAACCGGTTACGACCTGAAAAGTGATCGACCAGTGAAGCCATTGTCCACCGCAATCCTCAGAGCACCACGAACGCTGCTGGATCGACTTCTTGGAATTGATCGCCCAACACCTCCCGTCACCTCACATCATGGCACAACGTGCCCAACCCGTCACGATGAGGAAATATTCGATGAATTTGACCCCCAAGCAACTTCGCATCGTTCAATTGATCCGCGAGTGCAGACTGACCAACGGCTATTCGCCGACGATCCAGGAACTCGCAGAAGCAACCGGCGTGAGCAAAGTGACCGCCTTCGAACACGTCGGAGCCTTGGTACGAAAAGGTGTCCTGACACGCGAGGCACACAAGGCTCGCTCTTTGTCAATCGTTGAAGACGCTCCGCTTCCCGATGAGGCTGCCCCACTGCAATTCCCTTTGGTGGGAAGAATTGCAGCGGGTATGCCCATCGAGAAGTGCGCTCAAGACGACATGCTTGATCTTGAGAATCTGGTGGGCCCCCGCCTTGGTTCCAACGCTGGGACGTTTGCACTTCGAGTAGAAGGCGACTCCATGCAGGATGAAGGAATTCTGGATGGTGACTATGTCCTGGTTGAACGACGAAATACCGCACGTGATGGTGAGCGGGTCGTTGCGCTGCTTCCTGATGGTGAAACGACGCTGAAAACCATTTTCCGCGAAGCCAACGGACAGATTCGCCTGCAACCTGCCAATGATGCCTATGAACCGATCATCGTCAATGATTGCCAGATCCAGGGAGTCGTAACAGCGGTCCTCCGTTCCTATCGTTGATCAGACCAGAGACGCCAATGGTCATCCAACCACTGAAGCAATGACTCTGGTGAATCCACCAGCGCACACCATCCTTCTGCAATGGCAGCATGACATCCAGCCATGGACGGCTGTTCCACTGATCCCGGGATCGCCCAGGATTCACGCCCTTGCTCCTCAACTGCAAGCCGTGCTGTGATCATCGCCCCACTGCGACGGGGCGCTTCGACCACAAGCACACCTACGGACAATCCAGCGATGATTCGATTCCTGCGGGGAAACTGCCAGGGACGAGGCGGCTGCCAGACAGGCAACTCGCTGATGAGACTGCCACCGGTTTCGACGATCTCATCGAACAGATCAGCATGTTCCGGAGGATAGACCTGCCCCAACCCGCTGCCGAGCACGGCAACTGTTCTCCCACCAGCCCGCAGACAAGCCCGATGAATTTCCGCATCAATCCCTCTGGCACCACCTGAGACGATGGTGACACCTGCACCCCCCAACGCAGCCGCAAATCGAGCCGCCTGCCTTCGGCCATACGCAGAACATCTCCGTGTGCCGACCATCGCAACAGCCAACCCGGACCCATTCAGGCCACCTCCCCTTATTCGAAGAACTCCAGGTGGATCCGGAATTCTGCAAAGCGATGACGGATACTCCAGCTCATCCCAGGCAATCATTCGAGCGCCAATTGAGTGGAGTCTGGACAGCTCCTTCTCGGGATTGCTCGCAGCAATGGAATCATGAATCAACGAAGCGGCTTCGGGATTGATTCCATCCACCTGGCTCAGCTGCCCGGTATTCGCCTGCAGAACCTGCTTCGGATGCCCGAAGTGGGAAACAAGCATCTGCACGGTTGCTGGTCCGACACCATCGGCTGTCAACAGACGCAACATCGCAGCTGAAGTCTGAAGTTCAGGATCAGAGGAACGACAAGAGTCTGATGCCGACATGCCGCCACCCTAAGAGCTGAGCAACAGACAATTCATGGCACTGATACAAGCGAGTGGACCAGCGGATTGGCCGTGGATACTACTTTTGTCGCGAGGGACCCAGTACCAGCCCCAGACACAGGCACATGGCACCAGCCCCGAGGAACCAGAGCCTCCAAGGACCCGTTGCCAGTTGCTCCAGCTGGGACCGCGGAACCATGGAAGCCACCACGGCCGCGCCTCGAGTTTCCTGCTGATGGATGGAGGCATCCAGCCATTGCAGTACTTCAGATGGTGCTTCCAGATCACGAATCACTGGCTCGTCACCGGGCTGAAGCATGTTTCGGTCAGACATCGAAACTCTGGAGATGACCGAATCGTCACCCTGACTGAGATCATCGAGCATTGAAGTCGACTTCATCATGCGATTCTTCATCTGTGATTCAACAAGATCGGCATGGGTGAGCTGGGATCTCAGCTCAAGCTTCTCACGCCAGGAAGGAAGCAGAAGCCCCGATGCCAGCACGGCCAGGCCGATCACAATGAACAGCCAGCCCGGATCGATCAGACCATAGAGCCTGACTTGGGACTGCGCTGCACCTGATGAAGGCCTCTTCATACCCCTGATATCGGCCCATGGCTGACATGGAGGCCAAACAACTTCACTGCTGATCGGACTTAATCTGCCAGCATTCGAGTCATGCTGGCTATCGTGTAGCCAGCATGACGGCCGCGATTCAATGTGGACTATCAGCGATGGGCACCATTCTGGCCATGAGCACCCTTGCCATGGCCCAGCAAGGTGATCGCAAAGGCGAAGCACAGCCCCCGCTTCCTGCCGATCTCATTGTTCCTGAAAGCCCCCCGCTGAGCGCCATGGAAGCACTTGACTCCTTCGCAGTGGCCTCGGGACTCCGTGTGGAGCTCGTTGCCGCTGAGCCACTTGTAATCGCCCCTGTCACGACGAGTATCGGCCTGGATGGCCGCATCTGGGTCGTCGAGATGCCTGGATACATGAGTGATGTCGATGGGTCACGTGAACTTGAACCTTCGGGAAGGATCGTGATTCTTTCAGACGAGGATCAAGACGGAGCCATGGACACCAGAACGGTGTTTCTGGACGAGCTGGCACTCCCACGCGCGGTCAAACCGGTCAAGGGAGGCGCCCTGGTTGTCGCACCTCCGAATCTGCTGTTTGCTGAGGACCATGATGGCGATGGCACCGCTGACGAAACGACGGTGCTCGATTCAAGCTTTCAGGGACTGAGCAGCCCCGAACATGCCGGCAATGGACTTCGCTATGGAATGGACAACTGGCTCCATTGCTCTCAGCACCCCTGGGAGTATCAATTCAGAAATGGCGAAGTCCTCCGACGAAGAGTCCCTTCGCACGGCCAGTGGGGACTGGCTTGTGACGAATGGGACAGGTGGTACTACACACCAAACTCCTATCCGCTCATGGTGGATCTCATACCCAAGCACATCGTCGCACTGAACCCGGATCAGCGGGACATCGCGGGCCTCTACAGACACCTTCCTGCGGACAAGGAGATCCACTCGATCCGCATCAATCCCGGAGTCAATCGTGGCTACCGCCCCGAGACACTGAATGATGATTTCACACTCAGACATTTCACGGCAGCCTGTGGCCCTGCGATCTATCTGGATCACGAACTCGGCGACTCCTTCCAGGGAGACGCCTTCATCTGTGAGCCATCAGGCAACACGGTGGAACATCGAAATCTGATCCACCGAGGACATCAACCGCCGGAACTGCGAACTGATCCGGAAGTCGGCGCGGCACTGGCCTCGACCGATGAACGGTTCAGGCCGGTCAACGTCGAACTCGGCAGCGATGGAAGTCTGTATATCAGCGATCTGTATCGCGGCATTCTTCAACACAAGATCTTCATGACCTCGTTTCTCAGGAAACAGGTACTGGAACGGGAACTCGACCAACATGTCGATGGAGGACGTATCTGGCGACTGGTTCCTGATGATGATTCAACCAAGATACTCCCTGACCTTTCAGGCCTCTCAAACATTCAACTGGCTCAACAACTGACCGAACCCAACGCGACCAGACGCCTCCTCGCCCAACAACATCTGGTTTCACTTGGTCCTGCTGAGCCCCTCAGGAAGTCGCTCATCAATCTTGCTTCAACACCACATGCGCCTCTGACTCGGGCCCATGCCCTCTGGACGCTTCACGCTCGGGGAGAACTCGAAGACGAACTGCTTCATGCAGCACTTCAGGATCCTGAACGCAAGCTGCAGATTCAGGCGTTGCGAATCATTTCCGAGAGAGACGCGAATGACCAGCAGCTGGCCACCGTGCTCGAACTGTTGCTTCAGGGCGAGCCTTCCGTTCGCTGGCATGCAGCCGCAGCACTTGCCCGTGCCGACTCGTCCAGCCTCATTCCCGAACTTGCCCAGGCCCTGAACAAACACGCTGAAGATCCAATCTTCCGCACCGTTGTTGTTGCCATTGCACGCGGGGACGAACTGCTTCTCCTCCAGGAACTGGCCATGTCGGAATTCTGGATGGATTCAGAACACCGACCGTACCGGGATCTCGCCAGATCTCTGATCCGTACCGCCGCCCGATCCAATACACCGGAATGCAATCTCCATCTGCTTGAGTTCCTGGCCTCACTGCCACCTGATTCCAACTGGGTGACCAGAACCGCCGCACAGGAAATCATCAAACTCCATCATCTTGAATCAGCGACGCCCAGATCACTGCAACTAGCCGAAGCACCATTTGACTGGGAAGACCGGCTGAATGAGGAATCAGATCAGGCAACGGACCTGCTTCGCCTCATCGATACGCATTCAGCATGGCCAGGCCGCCCCGGGTATGAGCCGAACATCGACACAACCGGCCTGAACGAGCAGGATGCGGAAACAATCAAACGAGGAGCTGTCCTGTATGCCCAATGCACTGGTTGCCATCAAGCCGATGGCAACGGACTTCGTGGATTCTATCCCCCATTGAGCGACTCACCCTACGTCATTGGATCACCGGAACAACTTCTGGCCATTCTCATCCATGGACTGGAAGGACCAATTGAAGTCGATGGCATGAAGTACGACCAACCCATGCCTCCTGCGCCTTTCCAGTCGGATCAGGATCTTGCTGACATCGCCTCGTTTCTGCGAAATGCCTTCGACAACGAAGCGTCAATGGTCTCGATTGCCGAGGTAGAGGCTGCAAGGACCCGAACCAGCAGCCATTCAGGCCCGCTTACCGCCAAGCAACTGCATCAGATCTGGCCCAGATGATCCACATTTCAAATGCCTCTCAAGCATGGCTGGCGCGGTATCCGCTTCAAATACAAGTCAATTGAGAACCTAGTGCTGGCACCCAACCCGTAATGCAGTTAGTCTTGATTACTCAGGAGTGAGAGAGAGGGAGTGGCCGACTCGCATGCGAGCCGGCCTGCTCTTTTTTTAGATCCGAGCAAGAGCATCATCCAGCAACCGAATGGTCATGTCGATGTCCTGTTCATCAAGCACCATCGGCGGCTTGATCTTGATCACATTGTGCAACGGACCATCCGTACTGAGCAGAACACCACGTTGCTTCATCTCATTCACCAGACGTGAAGCCTCGACATCTGCAGGCTCAAGGGAATCCCGGTCTCGGACAAGCTCGAAGCCAAGGAACAAACCCTGGCCACGAACATCGCCGATCAAGGCATGACGCGATTTGAGATCATTCAAGCCGGCAAGGAAACGACTACCCAGCAACCGGGCTCGCTCCTGAAGACCTTCATCCTGAATCACATCCAACACGGCAAGGCCGCAGGCGCAGGAAACGGGATTTCCACCGAAGGTTGAAAAGAACTCCATGCCATTGTCGAATGATTCGGCAATTGCTCGTGTGGTGATCACCGCACCCATCGGGTGTCCATTTCCAATGGGCTTGCCCATGACAACGATGTCTGGCACGACGTCAGCAAGTTCGAAACCCCAGAACGCCTCACCGACACGACCGAACCCGACCTGAACCTCGTCGGCGACACAGATTCCACCCGCACGCCTGACATGTTCAAAGGCCGCCTTGAGATAGCCTTCCGGCAAGGGAATCTGCCCGCCACAGGAAAGCATGGTCTCGGCGAAGAACGCGGCGATTGAACCCCCTCCGGCACAGCACTCACCGATCACGCGTCCGACTTCCAGGGCATAGCCGACGCCTGCCCCATCATCACGGATTTCACCGCGGTAGACATCAGGGCTTGGCACCACGTGCACCCATGACGATGGCCCTGCCCCTCCCGGGCCATTGAACTTGTAGGGACTCATCGCGACGCAGTTGCCGGTATTCCCGTGATAGGCACCATCGATGACCAGTACATCATGGCTCGATGTAGCGGCCCGAGCGAGCCGCAGGGCTAGTTCGTTTGCTTCCGATCCGGAGTTGACGAAATAACAGACTTCCAGAGATGCGGGCAACGTGGCACACAGTCGATCGGCATAGGTCGTGAGATGAGCGTGCAGATAGCGGGAATTGGTATTGAGTACCGCCGCCTGCGCAGCAATGGCCGAAACGACACGAGGATGACTGTGGCCGACGTGACAGACATTGTTGACAAGGTCGAGATAGGGACGACCATTCGCGGCATACAGATACTGCGCACGACCTTTGACGATATGCAACGGCTCGTCATAACTCAGTGACAATGAAGGCCCGATCAAACGAGACCGGTCTTGCTGGATGGAGGTCGTGTCGGAGTGATCAAGAGAACCAAACAGCAGACCATTCATTTCTGCTGGCGAAATGACAAGAAGCGACTCAAGGGTCGCCCAGGTAGAAGCTTGGTGGGAGAACCAGGTTTCGTGATCCGGCGCATTGACTCGTCGTGATTCGGCGATGCAGATCGAAGTCGCAAGTCTTGCCAGAATTAATGGAAGCAATGCCAGACTTTCCTGTGGCTCAAGTTCTCGAGCCGCCTGATAGCCCTCGACAAGACGCGCAGCCTGACAAGGACCAACCCCCTTCTGCTGAAACGCATAGGCAAGCAGAATGGCGAGGTCCTGAATCAAAGCCCCGTACTGGCAATCACCGACATCAAGCAAGCCGACGACCTCTTCGCCGTCAACGAGAATATTCTCATCGTTGGGGTCACCATGAAGCATGCCTTGCGGGCATTCATCGAGATACTTCAAACCGAGGGCACGATAAAGATGGAAGCAGTGCTCAAGCGTGTCACGCTGATGAGCCTCCTCCAACAGTCGGATTCCCATGACATGCTGATTGGCTGCCGCCAGATCCCAGAGATGAGTTCGACTGGCACCCGGATGCGAGAAATCAGCCAGCGATGCATGGACACGACCGAGGTAGTTGCCAATGGCGTACAACAGTTGTTCCGTACTGGGAACATCTCTCCAGGAGCACCCTTCAAGAAACTTCTGAACACGAGCGATCCCGGGGATTCCGGCGATCGTGACTGGCACCGCCACCTGTCCTGCACGCGATGGACTCGATTCAGGAACAGGAAAGCCAGCGGCAAGCAGATGCTTCAACATGGCCTCTTCAAGTTCAACATCGGACTTGTCATTCGTCGTGATCTTGAAGATCTGACAAGTACCATCAGGCAGATTGGCCTGAAAGTTGAGGTTTTCACCAGGCAGACGAGACAACTCCGCTCGCTCACCCCAGTGTTCTTCAAGGAGATGCGAGGCAAGCTGAGGGTAGTCCGGTCTGGAAACCATCCGTAGAGAATATCAATCCGAGAGGGACTTCAGCCCCAAGAGCATGGAATGCTCAGGCCCGATCAACAGAGCAAGCTTCCTTCTGGCTCGATCATTCAGATTCCCTCGCTCGAGACGATCGCTTCTGAGCTGGAATTCAATCGCTTCCTCAGCCTTCCAGATCTCAGCAGCCATCGAATCCAGCCCCTCAGGGCCATCAAATTCGTCGGTAAATGATCGCATTCGAGCGATCATGCGATCACAGACTTCCTGATATGGAATCTGATACTCAAGCCGGATCTCTTCGATTCCCTGATGGTGTTCCATCAACACATCCAGAGCCATCGCCTTTTTCAGAATGCGATGAACTGACTGAGGATCATGCATCGCTGCTGGAAATGCAGCCTTGTCAAAGGCAAGTCTGTACATGTTTGCGCCGTCCGAAGTCAACGACCCATCAAAGTGATCAAGAGAACTTCGATTCAATTCACGAAGCTGCGTATCCAGTATTGCCAGACGCCGCGCCGATTCCATGATGCCATCTTCACCGTTGGGCCAGACCACCGCACCCCCCTCCTCCATCGCTTCGACTGCTCTGAGGAAGGCCTGCGCATTGAGCTTGGTATTTTCAATATTCTCAGACCAACGCTGAGCATGGAGCTCGTCGGCTCTGAGGTCATATGCCTGCAAGGCATGAGCAACCATGTCACGATCCTGATCAGACAGCGGCATTCCGATACCAAGCTCAAGAAGATCGACTTCTTCTTCACGGCTGGCCATCAACAGACCCTTCATGAAACCGGAATCGATTCCATGCTGATGGGCGACTCTTCTTCGAGCACGAATGACCCGATTCAACTCGTCTTCAGACCAGCTGATACTTGACCCGACCTGATCAAGAAACCATGAATCAAGTTCATGAATCTGGCTCATCGCGGATTTCAGATCGCGAGCGATCACCTCAGGGGCATGCCGTTCAGGATCCGGCATATCCAGACCATGACCCGCAGTGGAAAGACGAACTGGCGTGAGGACATCAGTTTCCAGCTGCTGCCACCGTATCTGATAATCCTGATACAGCACATCGATGATGTCCAACTCATCAGAGCTGCAAGTGATCCTAGAGGACAGCCACTCCCGGGAAATTGGACCGGGAATCCATTGCCTCACCGTGGAGCCGGCATCCGGAGCCGAAACCTGCTGCACCATGGATTGATCCACTTCGAGATCAATGTCCAACTGTGATATCCCAGCATCCACTGGCGCCGTTGTTCGCCCAATCTCGATGGAACCAGGAGGCAACACAAGGGGCGCAGCATCGTCATCTGCAGCAATGAACATTGAAAGCATCATGACGGAGTCTTCCGTATCAATCACAACAGCTCCATCCGAAGCCTCATCCATGAACATGATTTCTGCAAGCAATCCCGGCTCACCCTCAGGGCGAGGCTCAGGAACAAGACGCTCACCTTTCAAGGCTCCCAGAGCAACCATGGCCTGCTGATCCAGATCCCAGAGATCGTCACGATGAGATTCCAGCTTTTCATGCAGAGGTTCCCAGACAGGCTCATGCATCATGTAAACAGGCTGATCGAGAATCGCTCCTGAAGTCTCTACTTCTCTGATAGCCTTGGCAATGAGGCGATGACGGTCCTGCCGGTACTGCATGCCGATCTGTTCAGCTGCCAGCTGCACGTCAGCAACAAGCTTTGGATCGAAATGCATGGTGTCCGCAAGATCACCTGCACGACCCGGAACAAGTTGGAGCATGGGGTATCCGCGTGAAACAAGATGATGTTCGATCTTCGCGTAGGCCTCTGCGTTCATCAATTCGGCCAATGCCGACAAGGCAATGCGATTTTCCCGAAGATGACGCTCGTGGAGCTCATGAATCTTTTTTGCAGATGGACTGACTCCTGTGAGATGCTGCTCCACAAGAGGATTGGTCAAAAGGGACGCCTCCACCATCTCGATCAGTTCTACAGGGGAAGCGGCCTCCCCATTCTCCGCTGCATGCGCCTTGGCGAGTCGCTCATATTCGTCATCAAAGAGATCCATGGCGATTTGCTCGAGATCATATTGATCCACGACTGAATCAAGCCTTGCACGATGAATGGATCTCACCAGAGATGTAATCCTGGCCTCATAAGCACCAAGCACATCGTCAACTGCGTCAAGCTCATCCTGCTCCATCTGAATCTCAGTCATGAGAAAGGAGAGATCACGTGATTGAAGCGAGGTCGTACTCATGAAATCGCTGCGAGGATCCAGCGACAATCGAGCTCTTGTTCGTCGATCAGCGATTCGCGGCAACCGCTTCTGCTGATCTTCTGACAGAATCTCTGAAATGGAACTCATCAATGAAGATTCCAGGCCATCAATCAACTTGAAGATGGATTCTCTGGATTTGACACTCTCGACCACCTGACTGCGATCAACCATCGAGAGACCCATGCTGATGCTTTCCAGATCCCAGCTGTCTTTCATCGGACCATTACGAAGATCCTGCCAGGCCTTGAAATACTGTTCATGAGCAGCATCGATGCCGTTCTCCTGAGCCTCCGCCAGTGACAATGGGGAAAGCAACTGGTAGAGATCCTCGTAGCTGACAGGATCGGGATAGACACGCTCAGGCACCCTGGCGGCAAGGCAACTGCCAGCCAGGAAGAGAAACAACGCAAGGTGGCTGATTCGACAGACGACTGATGCTCTGGCATTGAAATGCATGGCCTGATTCCTCGATTTCCCCAACCACGCTCTCATAAAGAGGTCGAATCAGACCTCACATGCCTGGATTATCCGAATTTCAGGGCAAATTGACCAGAAATCGCTGTTTCATGACCTGAAATAAGCTGATCCAACTGGTCTACCACATCTCATGACGTACCCTAGATGGGATCCAGAGGGGTCAGCGAAGGAGCCAACCGTGCGTCTATTGGCATGGATAACCAGCATTTGCATGTTCTCAACCGCTGTGGTCACACAGGCTGAAGTAGTTGATGTGATCATCGTGGCCGGTCAATCCAACGCTGTCGGAGCAGCCCACCCCGACTACGTCCTTGAACAATCCCGACCATATTGCGCTCCGAACGAGGACGTTCGCTATTGCTTCTGGGTTCATGAACAGGTGTATACCGATGGCTGGACTCATCTTCGTCCCATCGGGGGCTACAGCTTCGGTGTCGAAATGATGATGGGCTATACCTTCAAGGAAGCAGCGCCAAATCGCAATCTAGCCATGATGAAGTACGCCTACAACGGCGTCTCTCTGGCTTGCGAATGGAACCCCAATGGATGCACACAGAACGGCACGCTTCAGCTCTTTGAAGGACTCAAGCAGTGGATGAACACCTATCGCATCATGATTGAGAACGAGGGCGACACCTGCAACTTCGCCGGACTTGCCTGGATTCAGGGCGAGAGCGACATGATGGCTGAATGGCAGGCCGTGATGTACAAGGATCTGATGACCCAGTTCATCGACGATATCCGTGTCCATGCCAACAACCCGGACATGCCTGTTGTGATGGCACTTGTCAATCCAACTGCTTCTGGCTTCAACTGGGTCGACTTGATTCATGAAGGCATGCATGAAATCGCAGCCAATGACTCCAAGGTTGCGACGGCAACCTGTCGGGATCTTCCACTGAGAAGTGACAACATCCATTTCGCCGCCGACAGTGCAATCTGGCTTGGCGGGCGACTGGCCGACAGCCTGATGGCCATGGACCTGTTCAACACGACAAGCGCCCCACCACCTGTTCCAACCTGCCCAGGCGACTTCAATGGTGACGGAACCGTCGGCGCAACCGACATCCTGCTGGTCATCAACAACTGGGGCATCTGCCCGTAGCAGAGAAACCAATTCCTGCGACTAACGGTGCTGATCTACAAGAATCACATTGCCATCAGGATCTGTGAGCATCAGGTTCGCGGGCCCCTCGCTGTCCATGTCAGCCTCTACGGTCAACTCGATACCCTTCTGCTTCAGCTGCTCCTGAATCTGACGGATGTCCATGAATTCATCAAGGTCTTCCGCCTCCGCTGACCAGCCCGGATTGAACGTGAGCATGTTCCCTTCGAACATCCCCTGGAACAAACCGATGATTGAAGGTCCGTTGCGAAGAATGATCCAGTTCTGATCTGGATCTCCACCGACCATGACGAACCCCAGATCCTCGTAGAAGGCTCTGGAAACCTTGAGATCCTTCACGGAAAGACTGACTGAAAAGTTTCCGAGCTCCATACCAACATCCTTCTGATACGCCATAGGTTTCGTTGGAGCCACGCTGGCCTGATGACACCCCGCGAGACCAGCCAGAACCATCAGGGCGATCAAATTTCGATTCATGAAGTTCATGAAAGCACCTTCTGAACCAGAGATCTTGACCGTATGCCCCGTCTCCACTGGTGACATCAACCAGAGTACAGGGAACGCTGGATCAACGAGAGCAGCCCCCTTCTGACGAAGAGGGCTGCTTTCATGATCAATAGCGGGGGTAGGATTCGAACCTACGACCTCCGGGTTATGAGCCCGACGAGCTACCAGACTGCTCTACCCCGCAGCTGAAGCGAGCCAGTATAGGTCCACCGGGACAGGGGTCAAGCTGAGCCCATCAACCAATTCAGCAGGTGCAGGGAATACCCTGATGCGTCACAATGCTTGCATGCGGTCCGAGAACCGCCTTGAGGAGCCGGCCATGAGCAAGAAACCCATTGGACTGCTTGTACAGCAAGCTGATGCGGCTACCCGCCAAGGCGATCACGCGAAAGCCCTCAAACTGCTTCAACGTGCCATGAAGGATCAGCCGGATTCAGTGGAACTCGGCACCAAGCTCAGCAGTTCCATGCTTGCTCAGGGACGAGCCAAGGAGGCCGTGAGTCTGCTCAAGCGACTACTTCGCAAGAACTCCGATGATCCCTCGCTCCTGACCTCCCTGGTCCAGGCACAGCGATCAGACCAGAATCTGGGCGGCTCGCTTGAAGCCGCACTCCAGTTGACGCAGGTCAGCCCTGACGATGCTGAATCATGGCGACTGCTAGGACATGCCCAGCTTTCTTCCGCTGACGCCCCCAGTGCCTATGAATCTCTGAAGCAGGCGCATGATCTCGATCCCGACAATCTTGAGATCCGTGGACTTCTGGCAGATGCACAGTTGAGCACTGGCATGTTTCCTCTTCCATTTGATCACACTGAAGCCCTTGCTGAACTGCAACCCAACAGTTCTCGCAATCACGCACGGCTGGGAAATGCGTACAGAATCAACAACCGATTCGAAGAGGCAATTGCCGCATTCGATCAGGCTCTTGCCTTCGACCGGAACAATCTTGAAGCCATCGCCGGGAAGGCCGAGGTACTGGAGTCACTTGGAAAAACGGAAGAAGCCCTGTCGATCGTGAAACCGAGGATCGTGACCGGACAGACTTCCTTTCTGCTTCTGGGGTGCTGGGCTCGATTATGCAGCCGGAAGAAGGATCACGAAGCAGCCATCGGCCCCATCGAACACTACATCAGTCAGGGCAACGCCTCGGCTTGGCACCGAAGCAATCTCCTCATCAGACTGGGCCTGTTGTACGAAAAAGTCGGCCGCTATGACGAAGCCTTCAAAGCCTGGACCATTGGAAACAGTCTGCACAAGGGCCGCTGGAACCGTGAAAGCCATGAAGCATTCATCACCAGCCTGATGCAGGCCTATTCAAGCGACGCGATGAAAGACTTGCCAAGAAGCAGTTTCAAGAGCAGACAGCCCATCTTCATTGTGGGCATGTATCGAAGCGGGACAACGCTCACGGAACAGATTCTCTCCGCGCACCACTCGATCGCGGGAGCGGGCGAGCTGGGACAACTGGTGAGTCAGGTACAGCAACTACCCGAACGAGTCGATGGTGATGCCCCCTACCCCGATTGTCTGGCAAACATCACTTCGGACCTCCTGACCGTGATGGCCCAGGAATACTGCGACTACGCCCATCAGCTGGCTGACAACCAGGAACGCATCACTGACAAGATGCCCATGAACTACATGAATGTAGGCTTGATTTCATTGATGTTCCCGGAAGCCAGAATCATTCACTGCACTCGCAATCCGCTCGACACCTGCATCTCCTGCTACGGCAATGCGTTTTCATCAAGGATGGCCTACACCTCGGACCTGTCGGATCTGGGACACGCCTATGGGCAATATCAGCGGATCATGAAACACTGGGAATCAGTCAACACCATTCCGATCATGGAACTGAACTACGAGGATCTGGTCAGTGACCCTGAACCTCAGCTCCGAAGAGTCATGGAATTCATCGACATGCCATGGGATGACGCCTGCCTGTCATTCCATGAGTCCAAGAGAATCAATGTGACACCGAGCATCGATCAGGTACGTGAACCGCTGTATCGAGGTTCGATGGGACGAGCCGGTCATTACGACGCACATCTCGGACCACTCAAGCAGGCCCTTGAGCAACGCTAGGCTCGACCGGCGACCATGGTTCCGGCAATGCATTCCTCCGATGCGCCGAGCATCATCGCAGCAGCGAGGTCCTCATCTCGACAATCCTGAAGTGTGGGCGATTCCAGATCAATCAGAACGAAATCCGCTTCATGATCAACTGCCACGCTCCCCGCCTTGATACCCAGCGATTCAGCACCATGACGCGTAGCCATGTCCAGCAGCACACGGTCAATGCGCCCATCCTCGTCCCTGCAGGCACCTCGCTTCTGCAACTTCAGACGCTGGCCATATTCAACGAGACGCATCTCCTCGAGCATCGAGATTCTTGCGTTGGAATCACTGCCAAGACAGATTCGACCGCCCTGGGCCAGAATGCCTGGTACATCAGCCAATCCATCTCCCAGATTGGCTTCCGTCAAAGGACACAGGCAGACCCGGGCCCCGGTCTGAAGATACCGAGCCATGTCGGATGAGTCGGTGTGCGTGTCATGGACCGCCGTGAATCTGGAATCCAAGGAGAGTCGATCGAGAAGCACACCTGTAGGAGTCAACCCATAGGTCTGCTGACAGGCCTCGATCTCTGCAGGCTGTTCTTCAACATGCATGTGAAAGACCATGTCACGGGACTGACTTTCCTGATGAAGCAGAACGAGTTGCTCAACTGGCACCGCACGGATCGAATGCCCGACCACCCCCAATCGCTGCATGCGTCCATCGACCATGCCCTGAAGCCGATCCATGTTGGACCAGTAGGCCTCGAGATTCTGCCCATTGAACCGTTGTTGCGCCGCACCCAGACGCTGATCGATTCCACCGGTGACGTAATAGGCCTGAAGCAATACCAGACGAATACCAACTTCACTGGCTGCTTCGAGCATGAGCTGATCAAAGGCCCAGTCTCCCCCATCATCCGTGCAATCATGGTGCAGATAATGAAACTCTCCGACCGTGGTCATGCCACATCGACGCATCTCCCGAAAGGCTTGAATGGCGATTCGCTTGACTGATTCACGGTCAAGCTCTTCCACCAATCCGTACATGGCTTCACGCCATGACCAGAAGTCCTCGTCGGGTCGATCGAATCGCTCTCCTCGACCACGAAGCGCTCGTTGAAAGGCATGACTGTGGGCGTTGACGAATCCTGGAAGCAGCGCTATTCGAGGATGAGTCAAGGCGTCATCCGATTTGTGGACATGACTGATCTTTCCCAAGTCGTCCACTCCGACTTCGATGCCTCGGAGCAGCTCCCCATCAACCCAGGTCAATTCAGCTCGGATCGGACCGCTCATTCACCACCCCCGCAACGGGCATCGACCACCTGATCAAGCAGACGGCGTCCTTCCATGAACTGGTCGACCGCGAGAAACTCGTCAGGCATGTGAGCCTGCTCGATCGAACCGGGGCCCCAGAGAACACAGTCGAGCCCCAATCTTGAGAGGTGACCGCCATCACTGCAGTAGGACACGCCGACACAGGACTCCTGCCCCATCACCTGACAGAGTTCCTGATGAATCGCCGCCTCTCTGGGGGTACACAATGGAGGATTGTCATTGAAGACCTCGACGGACCAGTGCTGTTCATCATCAAGCAGACCTTCCATCGCCCGCTCGATCTGCGCAATCATTTCCACGGGATCCTGGTCGGGCAGCACTCGCATGCTGCAACGGATTTCGCAATGTTCCGGCACGATGTTCCAGGCCACACCTGCATCAACACCCACCACACAGAGAACAGGATTCGGCACATCGGCAAATGACGGGCTGCTGGCCGTACGCACCTTCTGAAAATCCTCACCAAGCTGTTGAAGCAGGCCCAAGACCCGGCCGGCATTTGATGTTGCATTTCGACCCAGATGCGGGCTGCCACTGTGGGCCGACTGACCCCGTTGAACAAGCTTGAACTTCATGTGCCCCTTGTGCATGCGGACGACTTCCAGCATGGTGGGCTCTCCGATGATGGTGTCACGCGGGAGGACCCGACCCTCCGGCCAGGCGTCAACCAGAGCCGCCGCACCAACTCCACCGATCTCTTCATCACAGGTCAGAACCATGGCCAGTGGATGCGCCAGTTCACGATCCGCTGCCGCTCTCATCGAGTTGATGGCGAGTGCATCGAATCCCTTCATATCGCATGACCCACGGGCATACAGAAGGCCATTCCGCTCCTGCAGATCAAACGCATCCCCGGTCCAGCCATCTCCTGCTGGCACACAATCCAGATGACCAGAAAGAGTCAGGCCTGAGGCGGGCTCAGCCGGCCCACCGACCTGAGCAACAAGATTCTCCTTGCCCTCGCCGGCATCAAATCGATCCAGAGTCACGCCGGGGAGATCCAGATAGTTGCAGATGAAGTCAATGACCTCACGATTCGATCGACTGCTGGTGGTGTCGAAACCCACAAGCTTTCCAAGAAGTGACCGGTCATCCAGAGGGGTATTACTCATGTGACAGGAGGATAACGTCGCGGGAGAACCAATGGGACCTTATAGTGACGCGCGGCCATCAATCGTCACGTATGAAGGAGCCCAGACCATGCCACCCACCACTCGCAGTCGCGTCCGAACCCGGACCCCGGTCACCCCTGAATCTCTGGAATCACTGGTGATGCTCGGCGGGCCAGCCATCTCCCCTGATGGCAATCGCATTGCCTTCGTACACAAGAAGATCGGCAATAAGAACAATTATGTGACCAACATCTGGATGATGAATGCCGATCGCGGAGAACCGTTTCAGTTCACCGCTGGCGATCGAGATGGCACACCGATCTGGTCTCCTGATGGAAAGTCACTGGCCTTCATTGGAGGCCGACAGAAAGGCGCCCCTCAGGTCTACGTCATACCCGCCGATGGAGGCGAAGCACGAGCCGTGACGGAGCTCCCGGAAGGCTCGGTCTATCAGCTCAAGTGGTCCTCTGACAGCCGTACACTGGCTTTTTGCTTCAGAGCCCAGGCTGACGACATGACTGAACCAGCCCGCAAGGAACGAACGGAGTCGGGAGGCACCACACCGCCTCTGGTCACGGAAGAAATCTTCTACCGACTTGATGGTGATGGCTACTTCGGAGAACGGCGATTCAAGCTGTTCGTGGTTGATCTGGAGACCAACAAGCATCGGATGGTCTATGGCAAGGATTCATTGGGCTTCCTTGATTACGACTGGGCTCCCGATGGAAGACGAATGGTCATCGCCACCAATCGAAGCAAACGCGCCTTTCATCAACCCGAAAAAGCCGAACTGCTGATCCTTGATGTCAACACAGGCAAATCAACCCCGATCCCCGATCTTCCAAAGGGACCGAAATCCAATCCGATCTGGTCGCCCAACGGTCGCCATATCGCCTACGCAGGCAGAGATGGAAAGGATGGAACCTACAGCACCGAGAATCTCGGGCTCTGGGTCTGCGATGCACGACATGGACGCGCCCAGTGCCTGACTCAAAAGACAGACTGGTGCCTGCTGGCCGCGACACTTTCAGACACGAGTGAAGCAAGCTTTGAACCATGGATCGCCTGGTCTGGGAATGATCGGATTCTTGCACGTATCGGCTGGCATGGCGAAGCCCATGTCGCACGGTTCAACCGAAATGGATCAGGCAAGCCAAGAATGCTCACGCTGGGCCGGGTCGTCGTGAGCCCCGGAAACCTTTCGGCTGATGGCCGGAGAATGGCCATGACGGTTGATCAACCCACTGGCCCTGCGGAAATCCACCTTGGGCGTCTGAATGCCAATTCAATTGCGATGAAGAAGCGAACTCATTTCAATGACGAGTTCGTCAAATCACATTCCATCGCCAAACCAACCACCCACTGGATTCGATCAGAAGACGGCACACGTGTGCAGGCCTGGGTGCTTCGCCCCACGACAGGCCGCGGCAAGCGTCATCCTGGAATTCTCGAGATCCACGGCGGGCCACATGCTCAGTATGGATGGGGCTTCTTTCACGAGTTTCGGGTGCTGGCCAATGCCGGCTATGTCGTCGTCTATTCAAACCCACGTGGCAGCAAGGGGTACGGTCGTGATTTCTGTCATGCGATCCGTGGCACCTGGGGCACGGTTGACTGGGAAGACATTCACGCCGTAGCCAAGTGGATGACGAGCAGAGACTTCATCGACAGCAAACGAATTGGTGTCATGGGCGGAAGCTATGGCGGCTACATGACCAACTGGGCCATCGGAAGCACGAACATGTTCACCGCTGCCATCTCCGATCGATGCGTGAGCAATCTCGTGAGCATGGCCGGGAACAGCGACTTCCCACTGGAACCCAACAAGTACTGGCCGGGCAATGCCTGGGACTCACCTGAAGGCCTGTGGGCCAGCAGCCCGATCAGACTGATGGGTCAGGCTCGCACACCAACTCTGGTCATTCACTCCGAAGGTGACCTGAGGTGCAACATCGAACAAGGGGAGCAGGTCTTCTCCGCTTTGAAGCAGCAGAATGTTCCCGCCAGACTTGTTCGCTATCCACGCGAAACCAGCCATGGAATGAGTCGAAGCGGCCCACCAGACATGAGGCTCCATCGACTTCATGAGATTCTGGACTGGTGGAAACGCTGGTTCAGCGGAAAGAAGAAGTCATGAACCGGTTTCTGAAGCTTCTCCATGCTTCCGAAGAGAATGCCGAGTTCCACGGTTCGTGCCTGATCGGGATGGTGCATCTGCGGGCACTCCCCGGGACACCTCGTCATGAACATTCGATGCAGGAAATCGAAGAGATGGCACTTCGAGAAGCGATGATGCTGGCAGACGCCGGCTTCGACGCCATCCTGCTTGAGAACATGCATGACCTGCCCTATCTCAACCGAAACGTAGGACCTGAGATCGTCGCCGCCATGACACGCGTTGCGACGGTGATCCGTTCAGCAGTCGACTGCCCGGTTGGTATCCAGGTACTGGCGGGCGCCAATCAGGCGGCACTCTCGATTGCTCATTGCTGCGGGCTTGAGTTCATCCGGGCCGAAGGCTTCGTCCACGCTCATGTAGCCGACGAAGGACTGATGAATGCCGATGCCGCGGAACTTCTTCGCGAACGCAGAAGACTGGGAGCCCAAGAGGTCGCCATCATCGCCGACATCTGCAAGAAACACGCCAGCCATGCCATCACGGCTGATCTCTCGCTATCAGATCATGCCAAGGCTGCGGAGTTCTGTGGAGCTGACGCCGTGATCGTGACCGGGAATGCCACTGGCGAAGAGGTAGAAAGCGATGAGCTTGACGAAGTCCGCGAAGCCTGCAAACTGCCGGTACTCGTGGGATCAGGAGCCACAGCGGACACCATCCCATCACTGCTGAGGCAATCGAACGGCGTGATCATCGGCAGCGATCTGAAGCTCGATGGGCAATGGAAGAACGACATGGATCCAGCCAGAATCCAGGCGATCATTGCTTCACGCAGCTGAATCTGCCTGGATCAGGAAATCATGAATCCAGCGGATTTGAATACACCCTTCTGACACCAGTGGCAGGTACGCCCATTCAACTGGAAACAGTCGACAATCTCCGAGGAACGGCACTTGGTACAGGTCGTACGATTCAGTTCACTGTCCACGTTGAACTCATGCCCGCAGTCCATGCAAAGATGTGGAACATCATTGCCTTCCACGGGAAACCGCGGCTCATGCGGATGATAGACGTAGACTTTGCACCGTGAACGAGGCAATCCCTTGAGGACCATTCGAACCAAATCGATGTAGTAGGGATTCCCATCATCCCAGGCAGCTACATATCTCTCGCAGAAGCTGCAGATGAACTCGACTCCCTGTGCCATTCAGCCCCCCCTAATCACGTCCCATGAGGCAAACCCATGGCTGAAGATTCAAGCCAGGAGTTACCCGTGCTTCTTCTTCAACTCGGCAAGCGCTGCGATCAATCGGTCGAGATGCTCCTGCTCATGCGCTGCTGAGATCTGGACACGAAGTCGAGCGGTTCCTTCCGGAACAACCGGGAACCCGAAGCCGATCACGAAGACACCCATGTCCAGCAGCTCATTGCTCATGGCAATCGCCTTGGCGGTATCACCCACGATGATCGGGCAGATGGCCGTCGGGCTCTCGATCACTTCGAACCCGATTTCCCGAATACCCTTTCGGGCATAGGCGACATTGTCACGAAGCTTCTGAACCAGATCTGGATTCTTATCAAGCAGTTCGATGGCCTTGTTCGCGGAGCAGGCAACTGTCGTAGGCAAAGCGTTCGAGAACAGGGTTGGCCGCCCACGCTGGATGATCATTTCGATACCGGCCCTGGAGCCCGCGATATATCCACCGGCGCCACCACCCAATGCCTTGCCAAGCGTACCGGTGAAGAAATCAACCTGGCTACCTTTCAGGCCAAAGTGCTCGTGGGTACCACGTCCGGTCTCTCCCATTACACCCGTTCCATGGCTGTCATCGACGACCAGCATGGCGCCATATTCATCACAGATCGCACGCAATTCATCAAGCTTGCCCAGATCGCCTTCCATGGAGAAGACACCATCCGTCACGACCCATGGGATTCCGGTCATGTCGGGATTGGAACGAGCGGCTTCAAGGACCTCGCGAAGATGACCCATGTCACTGTGTCGGTATACCGACTTGAGCAGCCCCTTCTTGATCACCGCAGCCAGTCGCATGCCGTCGATGATGCAGGCATGATTGAGCTCATCACTGATGATGATGTCACCAGGCTCGCAGAGTGTCCCGAAGATCGCCTCACTGGCGGTCCAGCAGGACACGAAGGTGTAGGAAGCTTCGACCCCCAGAAAGTCCGCAATGGTTGACTCGAGCCTGTCATGCGCCTCGAAGGTGCCACAGATGAAACGAACGGATGCAGTACCGGCACCGAACTGCTCAAGCCCCTTGAGCCCCGCTTCAACAACCTCTGGATGATTGGCCAGACCGAGATAGTTGTTGGAACAGAAGCAGTCGACTGTGCCTCGACCTCGAATCTCAATGGAGGGACCCATGGGCCCATCAATGGTCTGCAGGTGCTTCAACTGCCCACCTGACTCAAGACCTTCCAGCACACTGGCTGTTCGATTGGCAAAGGCGATTGAACCGGATTCGTGTGTCGTTGTCATGAGGTCTCCTGACTCACCGCTTCATAGTGCTTGCGAATGGCAGGAACAATGTAATGCTCCAATGCCTCTTCCATTCCCCACTTCGGAGCAAACCCCCAGTCCTCCCGGGCTCTGGAACAGTCGACATCAGCCGGCCATGAATCAACCAGATTCTGACGCCCCTGATCCGGCTCGAAGGTGATCTCCGCATCAGGGAAGTGCTGGCGGATGGCTTCAGCAAATTCACCCGCAGATGCTGCGAATGACCCGATGTTGTAGACCGAGCTGGGAGGAGAATCGATTGATGACATCTTCATCAGCGCATCAACACATTCCGGCATGGTCATCCAGGGAATGACCGTGTCTTCCCTGACGAAGCAGGCATAGGGCTCACCCTGTGCTGCCGCATGAAGCATTTCAGGAACATAATCACTGGTGCCGCCTGATGGCCTGGTATCTGCAGCGATGACGCCGGGCAAGCGAAGACATCTGAAATCAACCAGACACTCAGGACGACTCTTCGAGACCTGCCTGTAGTACCTGCCGTAGTAACGGCCAAGGGATTCGCAATAGAGCTTGTTGGCGCCATACATGGTGATTGGCGAAAGATGTTCTCCCTCGACAAGTGCCCCCGCCGCCATCTTCTCTTCGACGGACCCGATGCCATAGACCGCAATCGTGCTCGGAAAGATGAATTTGACGCGTTGGCCCCAGGACTCGCTCAGACGAGCCGACAGTCGCAGGAGGTGATAGGTCCCCTGAACGTTCACATCATGTGCGGTTTCAGGGACATGCTCGGCTCTTGAGCTGAGCAATGCTGCCAGGTGATAGATCTCATTGGTCTCATGCATGGTCATGACATGCTCGAGAAAGTTCTTGTCACAGACATCACCCAGATGCACCTCATCACACATGGATCGTGTTTCCTCAGGAACATCACGAAGGTCCATGGCGACGATGGAAACATCGTCGTGACGCAGGAGAGAAATCAGTCCATGGCCGATTTCGCCGGCCGCACCGGTGACGAGAATCGATCTCCGAGGGGAGTTGGGAGGGGTCATAATCAGTGGTGGCTCATTCATGGGTCAATTTGTCCGGGACAACCTGCCATTGTAGTAGCTATGCTCATGGATTGATGGCCGACATGACGCTCCAATTCGACGACCTCCTGAGCCGCAGCAGGACCCAATGCCGCGAGGATGCGATCAAGGCAGGCCTGCGACCTGGCAACGCCGACGACGCCTGGGTCGAGCTTCATCGACACGGTTGCCGTCAGGAAGAATCCGAACGCCCGATCATTCGGACGGAAGAAGAAGGTGACACCGTCAAGTTCGCCTTGCGCATGCACGACGGCCATGAGACCGAGTCCGTGATCCTGCCCATGCAGGGCAGCACCGGGAAAAAACGCATTACGCTCTGCCTGTCATCACAGGTTGGATGCGCACTGGGATGCGCCTTCTGCGAAACCGCAACGATGGGCCTGATACGCAATCTTGAGGTAGCCGAGATCCTGACGCAATGGCATGTTGCCAAGCACACGCTGAAGCAGGACATCACCAATATCGTCTTCATGGGGATGGGTGAGCCCATGCAGAATCTTGACGCTGTACTCCAAGCAATCGAAGTTCTTGGCGATCGTTCCGGTGCTGAAATCGCCCCTTCACGAATTTCGGTTTCGACTGCGGGCCGAGTCAAGGGGATCGATCGATACCGCGAGTTCATGAACCGCGATGGGTGGAGACAGGTTCGGCTTGCCGTGTCGGTCAATGCACCGAATGAAGAAATTCGCAAGGAACTCATGCCGATCACCCGAGCGGAAAGCATGGAGAGCGTGCGCAACGCCATGCAGCGATGGCTTGATGATGGAGGCCAGAAGATTCTGGTTGAATACGTCTTGATTCCCGGCATGAATGATCACCCCGATCATCCGCAGCAACTGGCCGACTGGATTCAGGACATGAACTGCCGGGTCAACGTGATCCCGTACAACCCTCGTCGTGATTCACCCTGGCCTGCTCCAACCGAGGAATCAATCGATCTCTTCATTGCCGATCTGCTCTCCGCCGGATGCCAGGTCAATCGCCGCAGAACCATGGGCCGCGATGTCATGGCGGCCTGTGGCCAATTGGGAAATCCGGAAATCAAACGTCGAGTCCCTCTGCGAATCCCACGCTGAACCCGGACTTCAACGGCCGCCCCGGCCCCCACGGCCACCGCGACCCCCGCCTCGGTCACCCCCTCGGCCACCTGAACCACCACGACGGCCACCGGCTCCGTCTCGAGCAGGTGACGATCTGACCATCGAGAGCTTGTCGTATCGAGTCTGACCGATGATGCCCAGCAGACGCTCGAGCATGCCTGCCTCCCATTTCTGCAGCGATTCACGGCTGCTATTGGAGGTCTCTCTCCATTGCCTGGCCATCGTCTCCTCTTCGGAGAAGATCTGCTGTGCGGTTCTGAGTCGGGTATTCAGCAGTCGATTGGCTTCCTGATTCTTCCATTCGGACTGTGTTCGCATCGCAAAGTCCGACATCCAGCCTGCAGCCTCACTTCGCAAATCTGAAACAGCCGACTTCATGTCTTCCTCCATTGGAACTCGACTGGACATGGCTTCATCGCATGAGCGAAGGACTCGGCCGCGTGCGTAGATGGTTGGATAGACCTGCTTGTACAGGTCTTCCTGAAAGGACTGCCCCTCATCACCGCCAATGGCGTCTGCGATCTGGATGATGTAATCCAAATTCACATCACGCACCATTTCCCTCGCTGCCAATTCGGCCTGTGATGCGGCAATCCAGGCGGAGACGGAACGACTGCTGCCAGCCGTCACATACTGTTGGAGGATTGAATTGAACTGCTGCGCACGATCACGAAGCGTGTTGCCCGCAGCTTCCTTCCACTGATCCAGGACTGGCTGAACACGTGCCCTGGTCTCATCGTCCATCACACGAGATCGAAGCATGCCCGCCAGATCAATGGTCTCGCCCCCCAGTTCTCCACGAGTGATATCTCGCGAGAGCAGGATCTGGCCCATGACCTCCGGCAACCTCATCCGCTGCTCAGGCTCCAGGAACGCACCCAGCCCTGCTTCGAATGCCTCTTGCAGCAGTTGCCTTTCGGCAACCCATGATTGCAGCGCTTCGGTGTACTCCGAGAAATATCGACTCCAATCGATGGCCTCCGCACGGGCTGTTTCCAGCGCAAGAATCTCGTCCTGCAGCTCCTTCATGTCCTCATTCATCATGGTCCGCATGGCGGCCGGGTCATCTCTGAATTCACCCGCACGCCGTCGCTTGTCATAACTGGTCCGGATATCTCTCAACTTCTTACGGATGACCTCTTCACGCTGCTCGATCTCCTCGGCTTCAGGAGTCATCGGGCTCAGTTCAGAAATTCTGGACTGATAAGCAGTGGAGGCCTCCCGGAAATCATCCTGATAGGAGGAGAGCAGCATCTCCACCACAATCAGATTGTCCTCACTGATCTGAAGCGCTTCTGCAAGCCTGTTCAAATCCGACACTTGCCACAAGGGCCTCAGCTGCCCCAGATCAGGCATGCGGATGTCCTGAATTCTTGATGGGCTTGAGCCGGACGGACGTCGATCGCGAGGAGACGTCTGACCTGTTGCCAGTTCAGGAATCACAAATACAAACGCCAGCAGAACGATCAAGGACCAACGCGAAGACATGAGAGAACTCCCCTCCAAACGGACAACGGACTTGAACTCAATTCAATACCAAAACCATTCAACTACTGACCACGTCTCATCAGTTCGTCCCAATACACAACATTCATGTTTCTTGATGCCGAAGCAGGAACGGGGCCACGCCTTGGATCACCACTGCGTGGAGTACGCAGACGGCCAGGCACCTGCCCATAGATCTGATCCGAAACCAACTGCTGGATCTGCTGGTTGTAATCAAGGTCGATCTGAAGACCTGCCTGAAGATGATCTCTCCATCCAATCAGACTCTGGGGCGTCATGTTCAATCCGTTCAGCCAGGTGGGATACACCAGCATCACGATGTTCGACTCCAGTTCATAGCGAAGTCGATCCTGCTCCTGCTCTGGTCGCAATTCAATCGCGACCAGACGCCAGATGTCTTTTTCCGACTTGTAGTTCTCCTGAATCTGATTCAGTGCCTCGACGACCTCAGAATCAAACTCCATGTTCTTCAGCAGATACCCGATCGTCATGGTCGGAGGGTCACCTCGATGGAGATCCGGAAAGATCTCCTTCAGGGCATACGCCCGAAACCTGTCACGCTCGACGCCTTCAGGTATAGCTTCACAGATGAGATTCAACCACTGCAGGTTGTAGTCAACCAGATCGCCACGAGCTCGCAACTGACGGTCGATCAGGGAAAGCACCGTACGCATGTCGGTGCGGTCTCTGGAATCAAGAAGATCGGGAGTGGTCGTTGCCAGGATCTCATCCCGATTTCGAAGAAGTTCGTCATAGCCCATGGCATATTCAAGCCGCTTGTTGCGAAGACGCTTGAAAAGATCCGAATCCGCACCAAAGTGATTTGAAAGCAGAAGATCAAGATCAGTCTCTTCACCCCGGAACTGTTCCCGCCATGCCGAATTCAATCTGCGTATGGCACGATCGACCGCCTCCCAATGCGAAGATCCCACACCTTTGATCAATGAGAATTCAGCCAACAACTCTGCCTCAAGCTGCTGACGCCGCACACCCCAACCCTTGAGAAGCGAGGTTCGCTCCGTCGTGGGGAGGACCCCTACATTGGAAAGCTCCAACTCACGCCGAATAATCTTGTTGATGCGTTCACGACGTTCCCTGCTATTCGTCGATGTCGTGCCCAGCTTGGTTGGATCCGCCTTTATTTTCATGGCATCTCTGGCGTCTCTGCGGATCTGATTACGATCATTCAGGTCAGGCATCTGCTCCTGATCGCCCCCGCCTGCTTCTCGCAACGCCGCCTGAACCTGCTCAGATTCGGCCTGAAACTGTTCGACATATCGATCAATCAGAATCTCAACAAGAACCCGTTCATCATCGGCCAGCCCGAGCTCCTCAGCGATCGCCGCAGCATCTCTCTGAAGATACGAGGGATAGAAAAGACCTCGCTCCATATCTCCGAAATAGGGACCACCAACCTGAGCAGATGCTTGAGCCGTACCAAGGAAGGCAAGCAAGGCCGCTACCATTCGCAACCATTGAATTCCGGGCTTCATGTTCAATCTTTCCTCTGCAATGAAACTACTTTCCATCCAACCTCAGACCACGACTGTGATACAACCCTATTGTGTACAGCCTGCAGGAGCAGATCCTCTTCAGGCTGCATGAAGAACTCGTCCCCAGCCACCTGCATAGTCTATGCCACCCAAATCATGCCAGCGAAACATGTCCTGATCATTGGTGCAGGCCCCATTGGCCTTGAAACCGCTGCCACTCTCCAGGAGGCAGGGCTCTCTGTCACATGCGTAGACGAGGGGCCCATTGGCGGAACAATCTACTCCTTGTTTCCGCCAATGACTCGCTTTTTCAGTTCTCCAGAGCGGCTCGCGATCGCCGGCATCGACCTGCAGGTTGCTGCCCAGGAAAAAGCCACCCGTGAGGAATATCTGGCCTATCTGCGAAGTGTCGTCCATACGCGAGCGTTGCCCGTGAAGACCTATGAAAAGGTCACCGAGGCCAACCACGATGGCCGGTCCTGGCATGTGACAACACGCGGCCGAGGCGGACAGCTGTCCATCCATGAGGCAAGTCATGTCGTCCTCGCCTTTGGAGGAACCCACCAAAGTCGGCGGCTTGGCATCCCCGGTGAAGACCTTCCACATGTCGATCGTCACCTCGGCGATCCTCATCGTTTCTTCGGCCGCAAGGTCACGATCGTCGGCGGCAAGAACAGTGCTGCTGAAGCCGCCTTGAGATGCTGGCGAGTGGGCGCAGAGGTAACCATCATCCATCGCGGCGATGGCCTTCATGAACGTGTGAAATACTGGATCAGGCCAGAATTGCAGTCTCTGATCGACGAAGGTCGGGTCAAGGCATGCTTCAATTCAACGGTTACATCGATTGAGCCTGATTCCATTCAGGTGAAGACCAATGGTCTTGAACAGACCATCGAATGCCAGGACGTCTTGGTCATGATTGGCTATCAGCAGGACCCAACCCTGCTGAAGATGTTTGGCGTTGACTATGACGGACCGCAGTCAGCCCCTGTGCACGACCCCGTGACGATGCAGACCAATTCCAACGCGGTCTATGTCGCAGGCACTGCCATCGCTGGAACACAACAGAGATTCCGGACCTACATTGAGAATTGCCATGTCCATGGTGGCCGTATTGCCGCAGCCATTCTTGGCAACCCCCCTCCTCCGGAAGTTCCAGCAAGGGTTCTTCCCGAATCCTGATTCAACCACGCGCTTCAAGTATGGAGGGCCAATGCTGAATTCGAGCGATGAACAACCGATCAAAATGAACCGTCATGAGATCGATGCGCACGAAGTGTCTGGGATACCGTGCGGCAATCTGACGAGCCGAACGCCGAAGGCACCGCTGTTTGGCACCATCGATCCGTCTGAAGAGATCTCCCTCACGGGTTGCCGTTGACTTGACTTCAATACATGCCAGGATTCGACCGTCAGGAGATTCCGCAATGATGTCGATCTCATCGTGTCCAATTCTTGGATTTCTACTGAGCAGATTCCAGCCTCGACGACGAAGCCATCGACAAGCCTGGCGCTCACCACGATCGCCTAGATCACCAGATCTGAAGAACATGAAAAACAGCGTCCCCGGCAGCCAGAATCAACGACCTTCTGGATACCTTGAGAATGCAATGCCGATCACACGCATCTGCATGTCCTCGATATTGTCGTAGATACCCTTCTTGAGAAGCCCTTCGATGTACTGCTGTCGTGCACGCATCATCCGCTTACCAAGAATCTCGGACTGCAAGGCGCTCTGCACTTCTGGATCGTACAGGTCATAGTGCTGGGGACGAGTGATCTCGATCACACTGACCCAGATCGTGTACGCATTGCGCACAAAGGACTTCGAGGTCTCACCGGGACCAAGCCCCTTGAGATGTTCCTTGTAGAAGTCAGCCACTTCGATATCAGTGACTCCACCCTTTCCCATCTTGAAGGTATCCCAGACTCCACCGTCTGACACACCGGCCCAGGTTGCCACGGTTTCAAACGTGTCACCAGCAGCCAGCATTGCCTGCACGGTCTTGATCTTGTCTTCATTCCCCTCCGTACGAATACGGATGCGTCCGAGCATCACGGAAGGATCAGGCTGATACTGTGCCTTTCGAGCATTGTAGAGACGCTCCACATCCTTCCAGGACATCATCACATTCGGCTGAATCTTTTCCTGCATCAAGGAGCGAATGAGCAACTGGTCTTCCTGCAACTGCAGATATTCATCCCAGGTCAGCCCCTCTTCCTGCATGATCTGTCGCTCGGCTTCTCCCCTGACACCCCCTCGTTCACCAACGAGCTCCTCACGCAGATTCTGCATGAACGCCATCAAGCCAGTCTGCTCATCAGCACTCAGACCTGCACGCGCTTCGGATAAGTACAGCTCATTCAGAATCAATTCCTGAAGCTGCGATCGAACAAGTCTTACCAGAACCCCCTGAAACTCCTTCCAGGGGAGCGAGGCATATTCCGCATTCAACTGATCGGCAATTGGTCCCAGCACTTCATCGGCATAGATCGGCCGCCCATTCACCTGACCGATCAGACTGTCGACGATCACACACTCACCAGGAGCAATCTCCACATCGAAGAACGTCTCCATGGAGTCATCCATCGGAGTTGGATAATAGATCGGCTCAGCTGGCCTCAGCCCGGCTGATTCCAAGGCATCCTTGGCCTCGGTCTCGGACAAGGACATGTCTGATTGGAGGGACTGATCCGAAAAGTCCGCAATGGCCAGTCGTGACCCTGTCATCTGGGCACTACTGCATGCCGTAAGCAGTGCCACTCCGGCAAGGAGCACCGTATTCACGATGGTTCGGGCCACAATGGGGGTAGTTCGTAATTGAATCACGATTTCGATTCTACCCTGCCACGGCGAGACACGATGCCAGCGTATACTTACATCTTCGCCCTGCCATTCCGCACAAGGACCCCATTCATGTCTACAGAAGAAACACCCAAGATTCAGGTTGACTCCGATTGGAAGGCCGAAGCACAGGCCGAGAAGGAAAAGCTGGCTGCCGCCGAGCAGGAACAGGGCGAGAAGGACCCACGAGCCCTGCCACCGGCGGATTTCAAGGGCCTGATGGGCGTTCTGGCCTCACAGGCCATGATGGGGCTTGGCATGGTTCAGGACCCCGGCGGCAAGGGTGTCATGGTTGATCTGGAGGGATCCAAGTTCGCCATCGATCTACTCGCTGTCATCGAAGAGAAGACCAAGGGAAATCTCAGCGATGAAGAAGACAAGGAACTCACCCAGCTGTTGAGTGAGCTCAGGTCAAGATTCGTGCAGATTACTCAGCTCATCGCTCAGCAGGCAGCTGCTCCCGCGGGAGACATGCCGGCCGGTGGTACACCCAAGGACACGATCATCACCCCCTGATCGGCGTCTACCAAAGCCAGCTGGAAGCAGATCCGGCAAGGATCACACTCAGGCCCACGGCCTGGAGTATCCATGCCCAGCGTGGCAACATGGCAACCCAGAGCACCGGCATCGCCGCCGTCCAGGCGAGCAGGAAACGGTCGAACACGTAACCCTGAATCGAAAGATAGGTTGCCCAGGCCCCAAGAATGCCGAAGAACTGAAGTCGAGCAAGCGTTGCCACTCCCTTGTCACTCCGCTCACCGAACGCCATGGCGCCAAAGGCGCCGAGCCCACCCAGACCAATGCATGACAGGATTGAGATCACCATCCAATGTTGTGATTCCGCCAATCCTGTTGCCATCACAAGCGATCGCGTCGGACCCTGGAAATACGAATCAGCTCGCACCTCTCCCCAGACATGTGGGTCGATCAGATCCGGCACGGCAAACAGACCAAGAAGCAGTCCGATGATCATGCCCAGCGGTGCCAGATACCAGCAGGTGAGATAGCGATATCTCCAGAACCAGAGCAGTAGGAAGATGCCGAAAGGAATCACGAAGGTTGCGCTGAGATACGTCAGGCTTTCAAAGCGAAGGCCGAAGCTGTGCATCACCTGATAGTCGGAACTGACCACACCTCCCCAGCGAACCCAGAGCGGAATGCGCAGCAACCCAGCCAGAAGCGATGCCAGCCACCATGGCCAGCTCCGGAAACCATCTCGCCAGGCCATGGCTAGACAGACACCGCCAGCAAGCGGTACGACATGAACACGGCTGTACAGAAGGATGGCCAGAAGTACGCCATAGATGATCGGCCCAGCGATCGGAACGCCACCTCGATGACGATCACCAGCGCCCCAAAGCACTGCCGCAAGCATGCAGGCCACACCCATCACATAGGACGGCTCCCCCATGACCAATTGAGAAACAACCAGTTCAAATGGCAGAAGAATGAGCCCTGCTGCCACCAGAGGCCAGCATGGTGGAGGTATGCCACATCGAAGCGCGAGGAAGGCCATGGGGATCATGGTCAGAATCAGGAAGATGAGTGAGAACAGGCGGATCCTGTTCAGGTCATCTCCGACGAATCCAGCCCACCAGGCATAGGGCCAGATCATCGCCGGCCCCTTGGTTTCCTGAAAATCGATTGCGGTCTCCACGCTCCAACCACGATCCACCAGATCCTGGATCGGAATCATGATGTATTCCTCATCCCAGGTTCGATCCATGTCCAGAATGCCGGACTGCCAGCGAAGTCCGAATGCCACCACCGTCACGATCGCGATGGAAAACAGCATCCAGGGAAACCAGGAAGCCCTTGTATCTTCCAAGCTTGTTCGCTCCATGGACATCAGGATGAGTTCTCTCTTCGAACAGCCAGCAAGTTCACATAGGAACGACCCGGACAGGCCTCATCGATCTGGGCAGGAGTAGCTGGGATGGAATTGGCCCCTGCTTCATCAAGGATGAAGAGATCAAATCCCGCCTGATCAAGATCCGACAGAAGCGAAGAGGGGTCAGCACCTGCAGCTCGGAGCATCCAAGGCGTGTATTCCATGATGATCCGCATGGCTGGGCTCTGGCTGATCACCGCTGACATGCCCGACAGCACGTTGGCTTCCGCACCCTGCACATCGATCTTCACGAGATCAACCGCATCAATTCCAGCTGATTCGCAATACCCATCGACCGTAACGACCTGGACTGGAACTCCTCCTGATTTGGGTTGACCCCGATAGAGCCTGTGGTCACCTGTATTGAAGGAGGAAAGCTGCAACGTCATCTCGCCTTCAACATCTGATACGGCAGCAGCCACAACCGTCACATTGTCCAGATCATTGTCCTGGACATTCGTCTGCAGCAAACTCCGGTTGCCGGGATGAGGCTCGAATGCAATCACTCGGCCGGTCGGTCCGATCTTTCTTGCAACAGGCAGCGAGTAGAGACCCACATGAGCACCGATATCAAGAAAGACCATCCCAGGCTCAAGACCATCAAGACAGACCCCGCGAGCAAATGGCTCATAGGTACCGGTCGAATGCAATTCCAATGTGACACCGAAATCTCTGGGATCAACACGGAATGATTGGCCCTCGAGCTGGACCTGATCTGGATGACGGCGGGCGAGCAACCAGAGCCCCAGACGCCGAACCGGACCGACACGCTCCAATACTGGACGCAAAAGAGGAGCGAATCCGTCCCGCATCCGATTGAATAGTCGTGATCCACTCATGAGTTCGATTCCCGGGCTGGTCCCAGCAGATCAGCCGTAACGATGTTCGCCAGAAGAATGCCACGAGGCGTCAAAGCAAGGCGGTCGCCCTCCCAGACCAGCAGTTCCTGATCAAGGTGCCGCTCTATGATCGGCCTTCTACGCTGGCCACCTTCACATGCAAGCTTCAAGTCGACCTCTTCCCTTCGCAGGCCTTCCATGAGGCGAAGTCCCATCATGAACCATTCGCCTACCTGGCCATCTTCATCCAGATGCTCCACATCCCGAATATAGGGCAGGCCATCGCCTTCCAGATACGTCTGAAGCCGAGGCAGGTTCCGCCATCGCCATCCCTCAACATGCCCGGAAGCAGAAGGACCAATGGGCCACCAGTTTCTGGTCTGCCAATAGAGGAGATTGTGCTGACAATCTTCACCAGGCCTTGCCCAGTTTGATATCTCGTATTGTCGAAGGCCATGAGATGCGAGCCTGTCACAAGTCAACTCATACATCGCTGCTTCCAGATCTTCTTCGACAGGATCAATTTCACCTCGATCTCGCCGTACCCGAAGAGGCGTCCCGGGCTCATAGATCAATCCATAGCAACTGAGATGGCCTGTTCCAATCTCGATGGCTTGATCAAGATCGGCTTCCCATCGAATGAGGTCCTGTCCGGGGATACCGAAGATCAGATCAAGACTGGTTCGACTGATACCGGCAGCATGTATCAATTCAATTGATCGAGTCACCCGAGCGGGGTCATGCCGCCGCTCCAAGGTGGAAAGAAGGCCCTGATCAAATGACTGTGCTCCCAGGCTGACACGATTGACACCTCCTTCGGCAAGAATGCCCGCCACCTCTTCCGTGATGGTTTCCGGATTGGCTTCGACCGTGAATTCAATCGGATTCTCTGAATTGAACCGACTTGAAAGTGCCGAGAGCATTCGCCTCAGATCAGCTGGCAAAAGATAGGTTGGCGTCCCACCACCGACGAAGATGGTGCGAAGTTGTGGACCGATCCAATCTGGAATGGCATCAAGTTCACTCAGCAGGCGATTGACGAAGACGTCACGCTGCTCATCCTGATCCGCCACCGTGAAAAAGTCGCAGTAATGACAACGATGAGCACAAAATGGCACATGAACATAAACACCTTCAATACAGGGGCTTGCGTCTGACCAGCTGCTCATGATGGAACCCGCGGTCTGCCGCGAATACGAGTCAGAGCCTTCAGCATGGCCTGCTGTGGTAGCCTGAGGTAGATGAAGGTCGTTGCTCATGCAGCATCCTGCGTCACCCGAGAGGCGGGCTGCCTTGCCCATATGGGCAGGATCATCGATCTGTGGCCCTGAAATCGCTGCCGAGGCCCACCTACCCAGTGTACGCCCCGCAGAGGAGAAGGAGATTCAAGGGCATGCTCAGCCTGATCATGAAATCTGATGGCCAGCGGGAACGGGTTTTTCCCATGGCTTCCAAACAGATGACCATCGGCCGAGATGTAGGCTGCGACCTGCATATTCCACTGCCAGAAGTCTCCGATACCCATTGTCGCATCAGCTCGGAAGAGACCAAAGGACCCGACATTCAGCCGGTTCTGGAGTGTCTGGATGACAGAAACGGGACAATGATCAACGGTGTCAGGGTAAATCAGGCTGTCCTCAAGAATGACGACATCGTCCAGATAGGACCTGTCGTCTTCTACGTATCGATTTCTGATTCTGCTGATGGACGAACCTTTGAGATTCACCGTGAGGATCAGCAGCCCTCTGCTGGCAGGTAGGCCTCAGGCCACGACACGGGCCACTGCAGAGGCTTCGGTCCCACTCAATCTGATGCCTGGAACTCTCAGGGTTGATTCACAGTGTCGGCAACGCACCAGATGGCCACGTGCTGCCTTGGGCACCGCCAACAGACGTCGACAGCACAGGTTGGGGCATCGAACACGAAATCTCGAGGGTGACATCATGAGGGACCTCCGCTACAGAACCCCTCTCGGGGCCACCCCATCTATCGGAGCAGTTTGGGTCAGGCTTGAACCGAACCCGGCAGGCAAGACTTCTCCTGCTTGCTACACTTGCCCGGTAACGGATCGGCTTTCCCACAGGCACGATCCGTCTGCTTTTCCCGGACCTCGATTTCCGGGCAGCTGGTCTCCGGCCCTGACTTGCACCTCAGTTGCCGTTTCCAGATCCGCCCGATTGGAGCTTGTGACAGATGAACACTGCGGTGGTTGGTCTTCAATGGGGCGACGAAGGCAAGGGCAAGATCGTTGATCTGCTCACCTCCGAGCATGATCTGATCGTCCGCTACAACGGTGGAGCCAATGCCGGGCATACCGTCGTGGTCGGAGGAAAGAAGTATGCACTTCACCTGATCCCATCAGGAATTCTCTCTCAGGAAAAGACCTGCATCATCGGGAATGGAGTTGTCGTTGATCCTGAGAAACTGCTGGAAGAAATCCAGAGCCTGCGGGATCGCGATGTGCCTGTAGGACAGAATCTTCTGGTTTCCAACCGTGCACATGTCGTCATGCCCTATCACAAGGAGCAGGATGCAGCGCTGGAGCGAGTGCTTTCAGCTGCCGCCGGCAAGCAGGGAAAGAACCATTCGATCGGAACGACCAAGCGAGGCATTGGCCCTGCCTATGCGGACAAGATCCACCGTTCACTCTCCATTCGGATGGGCGATCTGCTTGATCCGGAATATCTCGCAGCACGACTTGAGGTCATCTGTGCGATTCGAACAAAGGAACTTGATGCGCTGGGCGTTGAAACTCCCCCTCTGGATCCTGCAGAGTTGACCAGATCATTTGCCGCGATGGGCGAACAACTCAGACCTCATATCACCGACACGATCTACACACTGCATGAAGCCGTGCAGCAAGGCCGCTCCATTCTGTTTGAAGGAGCCAACGCGTGCCTGCTGGATATCGACCATGGGACCTTCCCGTATGTCACGAGTTCCAACTGCTCAACACTTGGAATTCCTGCAGGAACAGGTGTCCCTGGCCGCCATATCGATCAGGTTGTCGGCATCATGAAGGCTTACACCACTCGTGTCGGCGAAGGCCCCTTCCCGACCGAGGAAACAGGAGAAACCGGCAACCAGATCCGTGAGCGAGGCAACGAGTACGGAACGACCACAGGACGACCACGACGCTGTGGCTGGTTGGATCTCGTAGCGGTGAGATATTCCGCCATGATCTGTGGCGTGACATCACTGGCCTGCATGCTTCTGGATGTCCTCTCGGGATTCGATGAACTCAAGATCTGCACGGGCTACCAGCTGCCTGATGGAACCGTCACGGATCGATTCATCCCCGATGGCTATCGACTTCCACAGGCCAAGCCAATCTACGAAACGCTGCCCGGCTGGCCTGAGGAGATTGTCTCGACTACTGATCGCGACGAACTGCCCACCAACGCCAAGGCCTATCTGGAACGAATCGAACAGGTGACAGGACTACCGATCTCATTGGTAAGTGTTGGACCTGATCGAGCCCAGACCGTAAGAATGGACACCACAACGGCAGGCTTCTCGCATTGAATCGCACGCCACGACCTTCATTCAATCACCCTGAAGAGGATCAGCTTCAAGACTGATGACTGGCACTCAGAAGACAGAAGAAGGCTACGACTTGATCCCGGGGGTCGCCCCTGAGCGGATGCCTCGCCATATCGCCATCATCATGGATGGCAATGGAAGATGGGCATCCTCACGGGAGCTGCCTCGCGCCGCCGGCCATCGAGCGGGCGTCAAATCCGCAAGAGCCATTGTCGAACAAGCTGCTCGCCTGGGCATTGAAGCACTGACGCTCTACTCCTTCAGCCACGAGAACTGGAACAGGCCTCAGGCCGAGATCAATGCACTCATGGGACTTCTGGTTGAAGTGCTTCCCATTGAACGTGAAACACTGCTCAAGAACAATGTGCGATTCAGAGTGATCGGAAGTCGTGAAGGCCTTGCCCCTGAGGTTCTGGATGAACTGGACAGAACCTGCGAAGAGAGCGCGAAGTGCACAGGACTTCAGCTGAACATCGCCTTGAACTATGGTTCTAGGCAGGAAATCCTGGACACGACAAGACGTCTGGCCCAGCAAGTCGCCAATGGCGAACTCAAGCTTGAGGAAATCGACGAGTGCCGGTTCAGCAACTCACTCTGGACCGGCGGCCTGCCAGACCCTGATCTTCTGATTCGAACAGCAGGCGAGTACCGCATTTCCAACTATCTGCTCTGGCAGATCTCCTACGCTGAAATCCATGTCTCCGAGCTCCTGTGGCCGGACTTTGATGAAGATGCGATGAACGCAGCGATCATCGACTTCGCCTCGAGAAACAGGCGTTTCGGCACACTCGAAAATCAGTGAATGTTTGCAAAAAGACCGCCCGCCGAACATGCCATGGCAGCGGCGATGTGCGACGGGACGGTCATGAATCATGGCGGCAATGCCGCAGGTGATCGTGGTCAGAAGATCAGTTCTCAATCTCCTCGACATAGAGGATCTTCGGCTTGTCACCGGGCTTGTCGACCTCGCTTCGATCAACCAGCATCACGTAACGCTTGTCATCGATGATTGCATTTGGATCCGTCGCATCCCACACACCTGTCTCGGGATTGGGCTTGAAGGTGCGTACACGGAAGTGGACCGTGAACATGTCAGAACGAGTACTGATCATGTTCGAGATGCCGGAGAAGAGCAGGTTTGCCTCTTCTGCGTCACCAGCAACCATGTCACCACCCAACAGTCGTTCCCGACGACGGGCATCGGCTACATCAACACGCTCACAGGTCGGAGTCTTGCCGACATAACGTTGGAAATCATTCAACTGAATGCCATTGGCATCGTATTGATCTCCATGAGAATCGCGGATGGTACTGACGTCCGTACTGATGGCTGCGCCGATATCGCTGAAAGCGAATCGCGAATCCTGCAATGGAGAGTCATTCGCATCATCAACTTCGTCGCTGATCAGACGGAAGGGGCGATTGGCCGCAAAATCAATCTCCCAGGCACTCGGATGCGTCCAGCCACCTGCTGGCAGGTTGTAATCACTGATACGACTGTAGGCGGGACTTTCCAACTGGAACATCTGACCGATTCCACGGAAACCTCGTGTGCCTGAGGAGACCGAAATCCCATCCGCACGGCGATAGATCTCACCTGTATTCTCATCTTGTTCCAGACCGACCTTCTGACCGATCTGCTGAAGCGTCGAAAGGATGTAGCGCTCATCAGGCCCTCGGTTGGACGAAGGCGTATGCGTACCCCGCTGGCGATAGGACGGGCCTGAGATGTAGCCACTGGCCATGGCCATCTCTTCATCGGAAGCGGTACCGTCCCAGTCAAAGTCAAGCTCTGGATAGTAATAGGGATTGTTGGAATCACCCGCATAGAACTCGACGTTCTGGTTGGACAGCAACTGCCCGGCGCCATCGCGGTACTGCACGATGGCTTCCGGAATGGCAACCCGAGGATTGCGATTGCCGACATTGCCTCCGTCAAAATCAGTGTCCATCACATCGCCACCGATACCCTGACTGAGAAGTACATCCGATCCAGTTCCATGGACAAGCCGATACATGTGCGGCAAGGCACGCATGACTTCAACAGGAGCAGTGTTGATGTTCACCAGGCCAGGCGTCCCCTTGCCCGTGAAGCCATGAGCATTTCCGAATCTTGGATCGCGTCCCAGGAAGTAGTAGTAGGCCTGCTCTGGATCGATGATTCCATCCGAGACTGGATTCCAGTCATCAGGATTCGCAGAACCGGCGACTGACGTATTGTCAAAGAGGTCGTAGACACCAGGCCCATCACAGACGAACAGATCAAGAACCCGCTGCCCCGCTGGTTGCTCAGGCTCGAGATGCGACAACTCTCCTGCAGGACGGATCCATTGAAGCAGTTCGTTGGCATCCTGACCGATGCCACCGACACGCTCTGCACCGAAATCCTTCAATGGCTCGCCTACGATCGCATTACGAGCGTAGGCACCCGGAGAAACCTCAAGACGCCCCACTCGACGAAGCGCATCACGCATCGAGTCACGATATTCCAGCAATCTCAAATCGGGATTACCCAGTCCACCACCTCCACCGGAGAGATCAAGATACTCCTCGGCTTGACGAGCCAGCCACGGACGTGCTGCCTCCTGTGACTCCCTCAATTCACGTGAGAGCGACTCGGAGAAGGTGCGTACCGTCTCTCCCTGAACGCGAGGATCAGGACGCGCCTCAACACCCGGAAGTCCGGGATAGTGGCCATCGAGATACGGATGGGCAACCAGATGAGCATGCGTCCAGATCTGGAGCACTTCACCAACCTGCTCGAAGTTGCCATCCTTGTGATTCATCTGGAAAGAGAATGGTGCGTACAGATTTTCATCCAGCCCATACCCCCCACCAGCCAGATCATTGAAGCCCTTGAATGATGGCATCTCATCCAATGAGTAGACCCCCTTGTCGGGGAATGACCATGGATTGTTCCCGTCATAGCCCGCCTGATTCTCAGCTGCCATCAGATCAAAGGCGAACGGCTTGCGATTACGGTAGATGAACCCCGTCTTTGCAGGCACATTGTTGCCAGGCTGGATATCGCGGAAGACGCGGGGCATTCTCTGGTTTCGAGTCAGCCACGGGAAATACGGCACACCGTCAGCGGTTACACCTCCATCAGGACCGTAGACGACCGGTGAGTTCCCACCACCGATTCCACCAAACCCCCAACTGACGGTCGGAAGATCCATGTGGACCAGATCGCCATGCAGATGAGTCGATTCCTTCTTACGTGCCAGTTCCTGCGCATCCTGAACTGTTGGAAGATCACCTGCGACATAGGTATGCCCAAGATCAGGGTTGTCGTTGTCATTCAGAACCTTGATATAGACCAATTCACCATTGGGACCATTCAACTCTCCAATCCGCCCATTGCTGCCGGAGTAGTCCACGATCTGCTCGGCGAACTCCATGGAGTCATCAGGTGTTGGAAGCAGACTTGTTCCGGAGTTGCTCCACTCCTCACGAGCCGTACCGTTGGCATTCGGCGAATAGACCTGTGCAAGTAGTGGAACGTTGTTGTCCCAGAGTTCAACCTTTCTGCCGGGGGTATACCCCTGATCGTCAGCCCAGGCTCTGCCGAATGAACGAGTCAGACGACCTTCGCCAAGGATGTACCGTGGCCCGGCCCATTCCATTTGTCGACGAGGCACATCAAGCGATGGCAGCACTGCTCCATTGCCCCCACCCGGCCCTGGGGACATCACTGCATCTGATGCGCCAGAGTCATTGTGATAAGGCCAGTCGGGATCGACTCCCCATGGTCGAGCGTAGCGAGCCCATTGCATCCATCGTGTTTCCTGAGCTTTCTTCCACTGCAGATTGGCGATCGACTGCCAATTGGAAGCCTGTGAACCAAGGATGGAATCGAATTCAGGATCTCCCCAGGAGTCATGTCCACTGACGCCCCCGAACTGGTTCCCTTGATAGAGATTCCAGTTGTAATTATGAGGGCCATTGTTATGACTCAATCGATACCACTCGTATTCATCCGCATCCCCGTCCGCTCTGCGCTGGGGTGTCGATGGAATCGTGCGGCCAGTTTCGCTGCAGTCATAGAATTCATCCTGGCCGCCGTCAGCATTGGGAATCACTGTCTTGCCAAGCGGAGCCTCGAACCCGTATGGAATATTTGCGGCGGGATTACCTTCCATGTTGTCGCCGTCGATCTGAGGAAGTCGCTGCAATGACATGCCAGAGGTAAGCAGATCACTCACATCAGGCCAGTCATCCCCGTCGACTCCGTCACTGTCAGTCGTGAGGCCATAACGTTTACCCCACTCAAGACCTGTCACGGATTCCAGCAGTGGATCATGCCAACCCTGTTTTTCATCGTCCCACTGAACACTGCGATCAATGACGATCTCCTGCGCCGGCAAGGCCGTATACGTCACCGTGTTGTCACCGACCGGTTGTTCCTGACCATCAAGTCCATACTCGAATGAATCTGGTGGCACCTGACCACTGTTCCAGTCGAATCCACCCGGACCAATCAGACCATCGCCATTCAGATCCGGGCTTTCCTGAATCCGCACCAGTTCAACCGCAGGTCTGATGGTTGCAACGGTGGGATTCCCCGAAACCGATTGCTCATCACCAAGAATCAAATCGCCAAGCGGAAGACGGCGATCAGGAACGGTAGCACCGGTTGAGTAGGTTGAGTCCCACTCTCCGTCATAGAACAGACGATTGGTTGCCCACACTTCATCGTTGCGACCAGCCTGTGATGGCCTGGGGCGAAGAACCCAGACCAGATCGCCTGGATTCACCGTGTAGCTGTCCCCCTCAAAGGAGAAGGTCTCTGCTTGCAAAGGCGGAGGACACTCGATCGTCCCATCGCCTGTATCGAATGGGAGCAGATCAAGAAAGTCCAGCCACTGGGCTCCTTCAAAGTTTGAACTGTTGGCACTGGCCAGACCCTGAAGCGACCACCTTGACTTGTTGTTCGTTTCCTTCTCAAGGACATCGCGACTTGCCTCAGGCATTGAAACGATGGTGAGGGTATACGGTCGATCATGAGTCGCAGGCGGGAGAACCATGCCATGCTTGGTGGATGAATCGATTGGCAGACTGATGAACGGGAAGTTCGGAACCGTATCGATATTGGCATCACTCTGTGCGCCCAGATAGGAAACTGAACTCAAGTCCGAACCAGAAGTTACTGACTGCGGCATCAACAGCAATTGCTGACCAAAGAGATTGATGGCGTATCGAGGCTTCCAGATCTGACGGCCCGTCGCATCAACCCCCCGATCAAACAGAGGCAGTGGCGTGTCATAGGGATTCGCGATCTGTACGACCGCCACGGTCTGAGCCGGAGCAACATCGGGATACTTGGCCGCCGCATTCGGAGGGACGGGATAATCCACTCCGGAAAGATCCATCAAGTTGTCCCAGTTCGTGGTTCCCGTTCCATGAGCAAGGATCCAGCGAGGTGCCTCGTCGGTGAACCAACCCAGACCGAATGAGCCGGTAGTCTCATCGCAAGGCTGTGGATCTGGCGCATAGCCCAGAGAATGGAATAGTTCGGCTCCATTGTTGCCCGTAGCATCGCCTGACCAGCCCATTTCCAGCTGCCCATCACCATCATCATCATCGATCATGGGGATCGGAACAGGCTGCGCAACATGTGCAACAAATGCTTCCGTGATGAATGGCTGAGCTTCCATACCCAAAGCTGCCACATGCTTCACGGTATCGCGTGTCAATTGCTCTGCTGGAGAATAGCCGTTGGCCCCTCCATCAGAACCGTCAACGAAGTTGCCGGGCAACTGCGCATCAACGGAGAAACTGGCACCGAACCAGGGATCCGCCATGGGCAATACCGCCACACCGGCATCATTGAATCGAACAGCCGCATCAAACAGACGCGGATAACCGAATCCATCAAAGTCATTGCCTTCATAGGCCGGCGGTGGATTGTTCGGATTGGACCTGCTGGGGTAATAGGCACTGTGGTAAATCGCCTCGTCTCCGGTCCCCACGTCGATATGGCCATCAACAAAGAGGTCCTCTACCTCTGGACGCCAGGCACCATAGTTCTGGTTGTAGTCCGGGTCATCGTCGTCGAGATTCAAGGCCCAGCCATCAAGCCGGGGGAGCGGAACAGCGCCGAGATCACCACTGCGGATTCCGTTCAGATTCCAGCCCATCGAGAAGATGGGCGCTCTGGTATCCGGATCACGCCAAGCCACCATGTTGGCAGCCATCATCGCGGCAGTCTGTCTGGTCTGCTCGAAGTGATGATCGCCAGAATAGACATCACGTGTCACGCCATTCAACCCAAAGGTCTCGACGAGCAGGCTGCCTGGGCCGTGGATGGTGTCACGTGTGGTATCGAATGAATCCGAGTAGATCACGTCGCCAGCAGCTGGCCAACGCTGCTCCTGAGGAAGTGTGAGCACATCAACACCCGAAAGATTCCAATAGTCTTCGTATCGCTCAGACCACGAGTCATTGATATCACCGGAGGTCATGGCTGAGAGCAGCGCCATCGGCAGTCTTGCACTCAATGGCTGTTCATCGTATTCCGTGATCAGCGTGTTCTCCTGAGGACCATTGCCTGAGCGAGGCCGACCACTTTCCCATGAACGGAGATCGATCTTCTGTCGCATGTGAGCGTGATAGTCATCCCAGAGGCTTCGCCACCATGGAGAGGCTTCTCCCGTTCCCACATGTCCTTGCGGAGTCCAGTTGGCCGACTCCAGCGTCCGGTTGTAACTGAGATTCTTCAGATCTCGGGCATAGGGAATGAAACGGGGAAATCCATCATCAGGAAGACCGTCCACGTTCACATCACGTGTATCGATGCCAAAGTCCAGACTGCCGCCGGAGTTGTAAGCCTCACGAAGAATGCTGTCGCCGATGCCGACCCGCCCATGACGGTTTTCCAGCCACAGCCATGGAGGCATGATGTCATTCCGCGTGCTGTTGAAGAACGTGATCTTCCGACGATTGTCCGCAAGGAGCTGGCGATTGCCCAACTGCTCATGCAGGGCGGAAGTCTCCTCCCGATCCTGACCTGCACGGAAGAACGTCTCCTGTGGTCCTTCATACGGGCTGTTTGACCATTCATTGTCAACGGCACCCTCAAAGCGGCTGTACAGCCATGGAAGATTGTTGCCTTCGTAGGCTCTCAACTCGAGCTCTTCGCTGAAACCAAATGGGGTAAAGAAGCCATCGGGGTTCAACGGCTTCAAGCCTGCCTGCTGCCAGTAATGAAGGCGATTGTCACGGTCATGAATATCCAGACCAGCCCCCGGGGATGGCGGAGGTGAACCATTGCTGCTGGAGCTGTTGCGATCGGGGAATGATGCATTGTCCAGAATGCCCAGTTCAGCCATCAGATTCTGCACGTCCTGATCATCACGGAAGTGAGTCGAATCAAAGCCAACCCAAGCCTCACGCCCTTGATCACCAGGTGACGTGGTGGACTGCACGGCATCTGGGTAGGTCAACCATTCCTGGCTGAAAAGCCCGGACCAGTTGGAACGATTGTCAAGAAAGCCAACACTCCAGACATCGAGATCCACTGAATCGTTGGGTGCCATGAAGATGTCATTGCCATTACCACTGGTATCGCCCCATGGATCCTCGAACGATGGCGTCCCCTGCCCTATCAGTGCCAGATCAGCCGGCGTCCAACCACGGGTCGATTCCGCGATCTGCTCATAGCCGGCATTCCCCTCATCGACGACGTCTGAACGGATGAAGCGAGTTGCAACATTGGCGTTGAGCCGAGCCGCATTGTCCGTGATGGATACACCGACAACCTGCATCAAGCCACCTGGAGCCGTATGCGGCGACAACCACCAGAAGGAATCAGTGAAGCCATCACCATCGGAATCAGTCAACACGCGGCCAACATGCCAGCGAGCGGTGCCCTTGCGGAATTCATCCTCAGGCTTTTCACCCAGCTTTTCTGGCTGGCCGAATTCATAGTATTCACCATCTCTACCATCACCATCGAGGTCGGAGAGGTCATAGAAGTTGGGTGGAATCAACTCACCATCAGGCAGCGCAAATCCACTGGAATCAGGCGCACCCACGGCTCGCTGCCAGGCCACGCGGTAACCCGCAGGATCAAACCAGGCATTCCATCTGTTCCAGAAATCAGTTTCGCCCGCAAAGACTGACTGCCCGGAGTCATAAGGCTGCTGATCAACAGACTCTTGTCCGGTCATGCGAACGAAACTACTCGTAGGCGCCTGACTTGGCCATTGTTCGACTGGAACATCCAGACGCTCGACCAGACCACCGTGATAGTGATGGCCATCCAGTGGGGAGACCGTCCATGCTGGCGGATTGGAGGGGTCCAGAGAATAGGACCAGTTGCTTCGCCCCTGAATATTGCTGTCCTGATCCCAATAAGGATCCCCGGCACGAACACCTGTCACATCTGCGATGTCTCGGACGATCCGCCATTGGTTGCCCGGGCGGGACAGATTGGTCATGTGCTTCCAATGACTGAAGGCATCAGTTGTCTTGTCGACATAGCCGTAGGAGCCGTCATCCTGATAACCGGGTATCTGGAACCCACGCGTCGTCGCAAATCGAAGCGGCTCTGAATCACGAAGCCATCGTGTATCGCCTGCTCCTGGTCCACCTCGAGGATTCTCTCGAGGCGCCAGCACCATGTCATTGGCATTCGCCCCATTGCCTCCGAGAACCATGGCGCCAAGATAGGAGTCATTCCATTCTCCACTGGTATGCCGGGTCACCCCTGCCTTGGCCATTTCAAGCCGAAGACCGGTCTTGTCCGGATAGGTCAGCCAGTCCGGAGGGTTGGTGTAGCCAACGACATCCCATGGCGCAAAATTCCAGGCGAAGTTGGGATCGACTCCATAACGGGGGGCGTCAGGCTTGGGTCGCTTTCGAACCATTTCATCGATAGGCCCTGCAAGGACGGCACCAGTCTCATCCTGAACTTCGATTGGACGAACGAACAATGCTTCAGCAATTTCACTCGCAATATCCTCGGCCACACCTTCAGTCGAAGCATCGCGGACCGCGGAGTCACGATACGCGGCAGCCGTGGAACGGACACTCTGTGCACGAGTGAGGTAGGACAACGCAACGATGAGAAGCAGAACGATCAGGCCGACAACAAGGATGATGCTGTTGCCACGACGTGATCGAATTGCACCGGGCCGCCCCCAGCCGAAATACATGTTCATATTGTTCATTGGCATCGCTCGGGTAGTTTCACGATGAACTGGACCTGCTGGCCATTTTCCAGCTTCGTGTCCGGGTCATGCAGGGTCATGGTGAATCGCAGCGCCGTAGGCCATGGGGTATAGGAAGGATCAAGATCCTGATACCCATCGCTCATGTCGCTCTGGTCTGGTGACAACAGGGCATCCTTGCGGTTGAGGCCGAAGATCGCCCAGTACTCCTGTACCGATTCGCTGGGATCAATCCCCATCGATGCGGCATAGGAGGCATCTTCAATGTAGTTGAAATTGGAATTCACCCGGGGGCCCTGCGGATCAGAGAAAAGCACTGAAGGCGGCGCACTGCCAGGCTCCCCATCAAGCGGGAAGGTTTCACAGAAGTTCTGCCAACCCAGCGCATCTTCGACCTGGGAGTTGTTGCTATCGACATCGCCAAAAGGCATGACCTTGCGGCCACTGTCATACATCCCAAACCATCGCTGCCCAAGAATTGGTGAACCCTCGGCACCATCCCAGGTATCGACAGGATCAATCACCAACCCCCTGAAGGTCCGGTCAGTCTCGCGGCCGGTCTGTGGATCAACGCGAACCGTATCCGTCTCACCAACACCCTCATCCCAGGTCCACTCGACAATGAAGGAGCTACAGGCGGATCCCAGTGCATGATTGGTCAAATGCTTGTCGAAGCGTGTTTCACCAGGAGGCGTTCGTTCCGCTCGCGGCCAGTTGACGACGGACTTGATCAAGTCACGCTGATACGCCTCTTCACCAAGCACATCCTCGTCAAGAACCGCGGTATTGCGAACACCCCAGTAGTCGACCGAAGCATCGGTCTCGTCAAAGGGACGATGAGACATGATGCTGGAAGGGTTGTCAGGATCACGAGACACGCCCAGTGCCTGCCGGATGCCACCGATGCGGGAAGCCGCCAGATCAACACGTCCGCACTGAATCAGCGGCTCGGACTCGAATCCGATCGAATCATCATCCGTTGAAAATCGTGGATCTGTGGGAAAGATCGATTTCACGCCAAAGGCACGCTGCATGTAGATCCGCTTGTTGTCCGCCCCAGGCCACTTGTTGTCATCATCTCCGAAGAGCACTTCCTGCCTTGCAAGAATCCACTTCCTCGCTTCAGGTTGAGTTCCACGAATCGGCTCAGCGGCCTGGGAGTCGTAGCTGTAGTCAAAATTGGGAAAGCTCTGCGAATCCTCATCGGTGACACTGCGCGCATAGCGGCGATAGACCGTCGGTACCTCGGCATCCACTCCCCCATAGAACCAAGGAGTAACAGGTTCTGTGAGCGAATTGACATCAATGTCGTGACCATGACGGAATGGTGGTTCCATTTCCAGCGGCTGATTCATGTTGGCCGCCTTGAGTTCATCCGGAAACTGAACCGCATGACCGTAGTACACCATGGCGCCCTCACCAAGAAGCTTGGGAAACCAGTCTGCGCCAGCTGCGCCATCATCCTGAGTTGTCAGATACCCATCACTGCCGTACTGCTTGAGTCGACTGATGCCGTCGGTGAGAAAGACCAGCTGGTCACAACGGATCTTGGCTGATGCATCGAGATTCGGATTGATCAGACCAGGACGAGGCCCCTGCCCCCCACTCAGCTGCCAGTCAATGATCCGCTGATCATTCTGTACCCGAACACTGTGGATCGCAATCATCCCCTGTGGAGACATGCGCTCGATATCGGCTCGGATCTGCTTCTCGATGGCCGCCGTTTCCTGAAGAACATCTGCCGCAGCATTACCCATGTTGGAGACCTGCTGCGCAGTCTGGAAGACCCGGCCGGCCACCAGCAGAATGGCAATCAGAATGCCAACCGCAACGAGAATCTCTGCGAGTGTGAAGGCCCGACGAACATGGGCTGAAGCATGTTTAGATAGAGATTGAAATGACATCACAGCTGCTCCACCTGCACGAATGCGGGAATCAGCTCCCACTCCTGACCGTTGATATTGACCGTACGTGGGATAAACCACAATCGATCGATCAGATCGATATTTTCTGCAACGATGGAATCCTGACTTTCAACCAGGAAGCCGCCGGAAAGCACACCCGGCGTCTCAAACCACTGGCTGAGGGTGTCCTGATACGGCAGAACCTCAGACATGGTCTGTGGAATGATTTCCACCGTACTCATGCCCGGCTCAAAGAACAGTCGACCATCGACCCGAATGGCTGGAATTTCCGAATCCAGACGGACCCCCTGCCCATCAGGGAAAACCTGATTGGGTCGTACACGACCACGGGTGACCCGATGCACCTGCCCGATGTTGTCGACGATGTACTGAGCTGGATACTGCCAGGACTGCTCGGTATCCGTTGGATCAAAGTCACCAGTTGTTCCAGGCAAGGGCATGACCTCACCACCGACGCCGATGCCGTCACCATGCCCCGCTGCCCAACGCTCACCCAGATCTAGAGGCTTGAGAAACGGGACGGCATGCTGCTGATCAATCGGCTCGACTGCCCAGGTGGCAGCTCCACCACCGGACTTGATAGCCCGATAGACAAACACCGCAACATACACCCGTCCGCCATGGCGACGAAGCATGAAATCCCAGTAGTACTGTGCCGCCCGACCTGATCCATCTTCTGGTGGCCAACGTCGTTCAGCTTGCCCGAACAGCACACGGGGTGGCGCCAGCCCCGCAATGTCGTCCGCTCGAACTGGTGGCGTTTCAGGCCATTCCCGGTCAACGGAGAACGGGATGCCAAGCGGAAGCGGTGCGCCATCACCAGTGAAATATCTGGACTGGAAATAACGAAAGAACTGCGGATCGAAATCTCGATCCGTGATCATGTCACAGACGCCTTCATAGCCAAGACGGTTGAAGACATCGACTGTTCCACGCAAGGATGCGGGAGCTGTTGAGGAATCAACAAGCGCCGGTCGCTGCCATGGCCAATCGGTATCCCGAAGGTAATAGGCGGCCTCTTCATTGCTGATGCCGTTACCGATCAGATTGTCGACCTGATCCTCGGTATAGAAATCAGTCCAGGCACCGAAGTCCTCCTGAGAAAGCCTCGATCGGATCATGTCCATGGCGGCCTTGGCGACCGCTGGACCGTCGACATCATCCTTTGCCCGTTGCTGCTGCACGATCCCGGCAGGAAACAAGGCGGCGACACTCAGGAGACCGATCGCGAGAATCATGATCGACATGAGCAGTTCAATCAATGAAAAGCCTCGTGTGGCCTTGCCTGAAGATGACAGATTGAAATCAGTCACGTTGCGACACTCCTGTGTATCGATTCAGGCGGATCCGCATGCCATTGTCCCGGATGAATTCATTGATCTCCTTGCCGCGGATTGCTGCGCCGAGCTTGTCATCGGTCCAGTTGCCTGAGAGGTATTCCTCACGAGCTCCTCGCTCATCAAACATCATGAACGTGGTCGAGAGAACGAGGAAAGGCTCATCCCCATTGTTGAACTGGCACATGGGAATGTCTTCATTGAAGATCACATCATCACCATCGATGATTCCGGTCTCCGGGTTCCGAGCGTTAAGCAGATAGCATCCGGCACTCGGGGCGTAACCAGGCTGAAAACCATCACGCCGTCCCGGCGGGCACGAGTCCGGCCCGCCAAAGCTGCTTGGTTCATCATGATTGCAGGCATTGCACTCCTTCATTCGCTGACCACCATCACCATCAAAATCCATGAAGATGAATGAGGAGTCGGTTTCCTGGTCATAACTGACAGGCTCGCCATCCGGGCCGAACATGAGTGCAGGAATGATGCCCGGGGCCTGCCCACTCACACCAACCGGTGCTGTGGCGAGATACATCTCGTCATCGCCGAACTGAAGCGCGGGAACCGCAAAGCCGATGTCCTGAGGCATCTCGCGTGGCTCGAGACCACCAACTGGAATGAAACGTGTTGATGGATACCGGGGATATGGCGGGTTGGTTTCACCGGAAGCCTGCCCGCATTCCGTCTGACCCCATCGGTTGTCCCAGAGGAAAGTTTCTCCACTGGCCTGTCCGACGATGGCTTCAACATAGTCCTCGCCACCGCTTGTTCGCTGTGATCGGAAGGCCACGACGGTCGCACGTCCATCACGAATAGCCCTGGCACGAGCCTCTTCAAGTACCGATGCGACATCCTGAATCGCCGCCGACATGCGCACATCCGAAGCGACGCCGCGATAGGCCATGAGGGTCAGCGCCGTGACAATCACGATGATGGCGATGACAACCAGCAGCTCAAGAAGCGTAAAGGCACGTGTGCGGATGAGGCGATCTACCATGTTCGTACCTCATAGGAATAGATGTTGTCGAGCGTGTGCTGATATTCAGGACGGTTGAAGAAGTCCGGATCATCAGCTGGAGGGAATGATCCGCCGGCCGAGACGTTGTAGTCGATGTTTCCGAAACGGCCATCGGGGCCAGCACTGACGAGATAGACCCGACCGTTGCGGGCTGGTCCGAGCAGACGCTCTTCGAAGGTGCGAATGGTTCCGTCGGCATCCCGCCAGGTACCCAGATTCGGTGCTTCTGAGTCGTTGAAGTCCGGACCATTGCCATCAGTCCGCCAGGTTCGACCCGGGAAGACCACCATCACGGGTGTGCCCCAGGAATCATGCAGACAGGCGACTCTCACGCCATCCTCTTCCTCGACCAGAAGAAGATCCTCATTGATCTTCGCCAGAATGTCCCGGGAGCCTTGGTGACCGGAAACTCGTGTCCACACGGATCTTCCCAGCTCTTCAGAAGCCTCATGCAGTTCACGCTCACGTGACGCCAGAAGCTCATCCACTCCGACAGCACCGAGCAGATCGCCGGGAATCGTAATGTCGTATTGATAGGCGCCGGCATCCCCCATTCCGGACAGCAGATAGGTCCAACTGGAATCCGTACTCCCATAGGTCAATGGACGCCCGAGATTCTCACCCCATTCGTGCAGTGCTGCGGCACCGACTGCCAACGCGGATCGAGTCTCATCCGTTTCACTTTTACTGAGGACCTGATTGCCGATCGACAAGGCGATTGTCGCGAGAATCAGAATCACCACGATGGTGATCGTCAATTCAATAAGCGTGAAAGCACGATGTATTCGCGATCTGGTCATGATCCGATCTCCCGAACGTTGTCACGATTCACTTCTTCCGTAACAGGGACCTGATACCACGGCTCTCCACGGTAATGCTGACCCACAGGCTGCAGCCCATACCAGTCACCATCAGCCGTGCGATCGGGAAAGTGTCCCAACCAGTCCTTGAACGTCGCCCCGTCATTGCCACCGCTGTCGGGGTAATCGGTACGGTGCCAGTTGAAGATCCGCTGATCAGGCCCACCGGAAAGAAAGGCATAGCGTGCGGATTGGAGACCCGCCGTGGTCGTCGAGTCGCCACTGAGACTGCCTCCACCACCAAGGTCGTTGAAATCACCCCATTTGTTTCCACCGGGCAGCGTGAAGAAGTAATCGCTTGCGTTGCCAGGCTCGATTTCCCAGGGACGCAACGCGATGAATTCCGAAAGCTTCGGTGCATAGCGCCAATCGCTGACCCGCGGATAGACCTGATAATTGGATGGGAAGCGACCACGCAGATCACCAGGTGGATAGTTGATGCGGTAGTAACGGATCGGCGCACCCCATGCGTCGACGAGTACCTTCGCGGCATCCGGGTCGTAGCCCTTGTCCCCCGGGAAGTAGACCGCAGGCTGCCCCGTTGCCGGATCAACCTTGCTTGAATCCCAGGAATCAGTGGACTCATCCCAGCCAAGTGCCGCCAGTGATGAATCATTCTTCAATTCAAGATACGGCCCATAGATCTGCCCACCCGGTTCGGGATTGCGGCTGGCAATCGGCCCACCGAAATCCAGACCATCCGAACTTCCCCATGCGCCATCAGTACCGGGGTTTCTCAGTCCGGGATAATTACGTTGCTGACCATCTGGAATGCTGTCGTCATCGGATCCATCAGGAATACTGTCCCAGTCAGGACCCCCGTAACCATCCTCAAGATGAGATCCGTACCCAAGGAGATACTCCGTTGGCGATGTGTACGAGTACCAGCCCTGCAGATCATGCAGATACTTGGGGTAACTGTCCTGATCCCGAACCGTTTCAGTGATCGGAACAGGATCAACCAGACCACGATCGTTGTCGAGGATCGGAGGCAGGTAGCCCAGATCCTCCTCGAAACGACTCGTAGCCTGCGACATGGCTGTCATCAGTGAACGAGTGGAGGCGATGCGAGCCGTCTCGCGAACACCCCCGACGGTCACGATGAGAATCGAGACCAGCACGATCACGATACCCATCGTCACCAGTAACTCCGTCATCGTGAAACCAGCCCGCCTCATGGCGAGACGACCGGATCCGACTTGTCCTGACTGTTGAATGGACATGAGTTCAGATAGCCTCCGGCTCAACTGTTTGCACTCTCGGAAACATTGGTGATCAACTTGACCAATGGGAGGAACAGGGAAATCACGATGACACCGACTGCTCCACCCAGGCAGACGACCAGCAACGGTTCCAGCAGGCTCAAGAGCGACTGGACCGCAACGTCGACTTCCTCGTCATAGTTGTCCGCGATCTTCATCAGCATGATGTCCATGTCACCGGTTTCTTCACCGACATCGATCATGTTCACCACCAGCGAGTCACAGACCTTGGCTTCACGCAGCGGTTCGGCGAAGGTCTCGCCTTCACGAATGGAATCATGAACCTGAGTCAACGCCCGCTCGAATACCCAGTTGCCGCAGGTATCACGGGTAATGTTGATGGCCTCGAGAATCGGAACACCTGCGGAGATCAACGTACCGAGCGTTCGAGTGAAGCGGGCAACCGTCGTCTTCTCGACCAGACCGGCGACGACTGGAATATGCAGCAGTGTCCAGTCGGTGACCGCACGACCGATATTGGTCCGGCGGAAGATCTTCAGCACGAAGAAGAACACGAACGGAGCCGCCAGAATGTAGACGAAGCCAGGTATGTCCTCCCCTTTACCCGCCATCCAGTTACTGGCATTGATGAGCCACAGCGTGAGGGGTGGAAGTTCGGTATTGAAATCGTTGAAGATCTCCTCGAACTTGGGAATCACGAAAATCATGATGCCTGAAACGATGACGACGGCGATGAGAATGACGACGATCGGATAGATCATCGCACCCTTGATGCGACGACGCAGCCGCTGGGATTTCTCCATGAAGTTGGCAAGCCTCTGCAGAATGATGTCAAGAACACCACCGATCTCACCTGCATTCACCATCTTGCTATAGAGCCGATCGAATGCCTTGGGGTGCTTGGCCATGGATTCAGACAGGGCGGTCCCTGCTTCAACATCCTCCGAGACATCACCAAGAATCGTCTTCAGCTTGCCGCCTTTTTGCTGCTGCTCGAGAATCTGAATCGACCTCAACAACGGAAGGCCTGCATCCTGAAGCGTGGACAACTGCCGTGTGAAGAGGGTCAATTGCTTCAGCTTGACACCACCGGGCATCGAGAGCGACTTGCCCTTCTTCTTCTTGACTTCACCATCTCCGCTCGCGGCTTTCTTCTTGCCGAAGCTGAAATCCAAGGAAAGAAATGACTTCTTCTTGGGCTTTTCACCTGCCACGACAGGCATCTGCTTGTCCTTGGCACGCTGCTCTCTGACCGAAGTCGGGAAGAAACCCTGACCTCGAATCTGTTGAATGGCTGCTTCCGAGGAGTCTGCTTCCAGCGCTCCACGTTGCGGCTTACCAGTGGCGTCAAGTGCTTCGTATTGATACGTAGGCATGGTTCAGTTTCACCCTGCGCCTCTATGAGGCTATTCCTCCGCGATCGTTTCACGGACGACCTCATCAATGGTCGTTCGCCCGTCGTAGATCGACAACAAACCCGATTCACGCAGCGTTCGCATGCCACGCCTTCGACATTCGTTACGAAGCACCGCGGTCGAAGATTGATTCATGATCATCTCGCGCAATGCATCGTCCATGTACATCATTTCAAACAGAGCCAGACGGCCCTTGTAGCCCGTGCCGTTGCAGGCATCACATCCATCGCCACGGAAGAAGGTGCGACCTCCAACATCCGAAGGCCTGAGTTCAAGCTCCATCAATTCCGCTTCCGATGGTTCGTATTCAGTCTTGCAGGAAGTACAGATACGCCTCACGAGTCGCTGCGCAACGATGGCTTCCACCGTGGCCGTGATCAGGAAGGTCTCCACGCCGAGATCGACCATTCGCAGAACAGTCGACGGCGCGTCATTGGTATGGAGCGTTGAAAACACCAGGTGACCGGTCAGCGAAGCCTGAATGGCAATCTGCGCCGTTTCAAGGTCGCGGATTTCACCGACGAGAATGGTGTCGGGATCCTGACGCAGGAAGGAGCGAAGCAGCTTGGCGAACGTCAGCTCCTGCTCGGTATTGACCTGACATTGAATCAGACCATCGATGTCATATTCAACCGGATCTTCCGCAGTGAGAATCTTGGTGTCAGGCTCATTCAATTCAGACAACGCGGCATACAGGGTGGTGGTCTTGCCGGAACCGGTCGGACCAGTAATGAGAACAACACCATTGGGCTTCTTGATGAGATCACGCATCTCAACAAGCTCATCGTCCCTGAAGCCGACCTTGTCGAGACTCAACTGGACGTTTGAACGGTCCAGCACACGCATGACGACCGACTCCCCGAACATCGTCGGAAGAACGGACACACGTAGATCGATAGGCAGCTGATTGACTGTCAGTTCAATTCGACCGTCCTGCGGCAGACGACGCTCGGCAATATCGAGATTGGCCATGACCTTGATTCGACTCACGATCGGCAAGGCAAGATGTGGCGGAGGTGGAACCATTTCATACAGCACACCATCGATGCGATACCTCATCTTGAATTCCGTTTCGAACGGCTCGAAGTGGATATCACTGGCCTTGTCCTTGATAGCCTGGAGCAGGACGAGATTCAGCAGACGAATGACCTTGTTGTCATCCGCAGCCATGGCAACCTGCTCGAGATCGACCGAGTCACCACGGCCCTCAAGGGCTGCGAGTGTCTCGGAGCTGTCCAATTGCGACATCATGTCGATCATGGAGGATCCGCCGCCGGCATACAGCGACTCGATCGCCTTGTCGATCTTGGCAGGATCCGCCACCACCGCCTTCACGGAAAAACCCATGAGCAGGCGAAGGTCATCAACTGCCCTGAAATTGTCAGGGCTCTTCATCGCGATGGTGAGCGTCTTGGACCCCTCATCAAATGAAACAGGAATGATCTGATAGGTATTGGCTGTTTCCGCTGGAAGCTGCTCTGTCAGTGATTTGTCCAGCTCATCAACATCGATATCAACCATCTCCATTCCCGCCTGACCGGCAATGGCACGAAGAATGTCCATCTCATCGATGTAGCCCAGTGCTTTGAGCAATTCACCGATCTTGGTGGATTCGCCCTTCTCCTTGCGAGCACGCTGGACGGCCAAGGCTTCATGGACTTGTTCGCGAGTGATCTTGCCCAACTTGACCAGGACTCGGCCAAACCGTCTTCCTTTGAGTTCGGACGCGCCACCACCGCCACGGCTGCTGCTGCGGCTCTTGGACGAGGTAGGGACCGGCCTGCTCTTGGCCATTGATCTGCTCCAAATGTTGTCGGGGCAACCGAAGTTGAGCCCGTCGTTCACAGGCCATCACATGGCCGCGTTCAACACCTCAGGAACTGAACCTGGTGGCCGTTGGGGACAAACCAACAATGAAGATGCTCACCAGACAGTTTGCGGTACATATGAACGTTACCGTTTACTTCGAGGATATACCGACGATCGGTGCCGTTTTTCTACTCAAAACAGCATGCGACATCGATCTTATGCAACACAATGGCGGAACAAATAGACCTGATCAGACCCTCTCAAACACCTCAAATGGGTCTGAAAGAGCCATTATTCCTGCTCAAGATCGAGCTCAGGGCGGCCAACGGTCTTGCCTGCACGGTGGACTCTGTTGGTGATTTCCCCGGGATCTCGAGCCGCATCAACCATCTCTTCTGCCGAAATCATGCCCCGCTCAAACAGGCTGAAGAGGTTGTCATCCAGCAACTGCATACCGAACTTTCGACCTGTCTGAATGGCCGAATCGATCCGGAAAGTCTTGTTCTCACGAATGAGGTTGGAAATCGCAGGGGTGACGACCAGGAACTCATAGGAAGCGACTCGACCCGGCTTGTCATGACGAGCCAAGAGGACCTGAGAGATGACCGCAACAAGACTGGTCGAGAGCTGAACGCGGATCTGAGCCTGCTGATTGGTCGGGAAGGCGTCAATGATTCGATTGATCGTGCCTGCCGCACCCGTCGTATGGAGTGTCGCAAAGACCAAGTGACCGGTTTCAGCAGCCCGAATGGCTGATTCAATGGTCTCAAGGTCACGCATTTCACCCACCAGAATCACATCGGGGTCAGAACGAAGAACACGACGGAGTGCCTCGGCGAAGGTTGGCACGTCAGCACCGACTTCACGCTGGTTCACCACTGACTTCTTGTGCTGGTGGTAGTACTCGATCGGATCTTCCACCGTAACGATATGGCGATCAAACTCGGTGTTGATGTGATCAACCATGGTCGCCAGCGAAGTTGTCTTGCCTGATCCGGTAGGACCAGTCACGACAAACAGACCACGGGGGCGACGAATCAACTCCCTGACCATGGGTGGCAGGCCGATCTGATCAAAGGTCAGAAACTTGTTGGGGATCAGACGAAGCACCAGTGAAAGATCGCCCTTCTGACGGAAGACCGATACACGGAAGCGAGCTTCTTCACCATAGGCGAACCCGAAGTCCGTGCCACCGACTTCCTGAAGCTCCTGCTGGTTGCGTTCAGGCGTGATGGATTTCATCAAGCCAACACAGTCATCCGCAGTCAATACCTTGGTGTCGAGATTGCGGAGCTTGCCGTTGAGACGCAAGGTCGGCTTCCGCCCCACCGCGAGGTGAAGGTCGGAAGCATCCTGCTTCACAACGGTATCCAGCAGTCTGTCAATCTGCATGGAGGACATGGCTCAAGATCTCCCTATGGGCGAAACAAACAAGGTATCACTCGACATCGATATTGGCACCTACAAGTGTGTCAGCTTGTGCAAACTTGGCAATTTCCGGAGGGGTGGTCGTCCCTTTCAGGACCTTCAGACGTCCATCGGCCAAAAGGTCCCTCATTCCGTTGCGAATTGCGGATTGTCGGATTTCCGAAACTGGAGCACGCTCAAAGGCCAGCTCGCGGATTTCCGTCGTCATCATCATGAATTCAAAGATGGCCTTTCGACCCTTGAAGCCGACGCCGCCACACTTGGGACAACCGACGCCTTCCATGATCTTGCCTTCAGCCTCTTCCGGGCTGATATCTACCAGTCGAAGCAATTTGGCATCCACCGTCTCGGCTTCCCGCTTGCAGGAATCACACAGCACTCTGACCAGACGCTGAGCCATGATGGCCTGGATCGAACTGGCAGCGAGATAGGGCTTCACACCCATGTCGACCAAACGCGTAATGGCCGAAGGGGCGTCATTGGTATGCAGGGTTGAGAAGACCAGATGGCCTGTCAACGCCGCCTGTACCGCGATATCCGCTACTTCACGGTCACGGATTTCACCAATGAGAATCACATTGGGCGCCTGGCGAAGCATCGAACGGAGAATGCTCGGGAAGGTCAATCCAATACTGTCATTGACCTGGCACTGGTTGATGCCGGCAAAGCTGTACTCGACCGGATCCTCGGCCGTGATGATCTTGCGATCGGGACGATTCAGCACATCAAGTGCGGAATACAGCGTGGTCGTCTTGCCTGAACCGGTCGGACCTGTCACCAGGAAGATGCCGTTGGGACGGCGGATCACCCGATTGAAGGTATCGAGATGGTCCTGCTCGAAACCAAGTGCCGTCAGGCCGATCCGAGCCGAATCGGGACGGAGAATACGAAGAACGACGGATTCGCCGTGATACGCAGGGCAGATCGAAACACGGAAATCCACCTGCGATTCATCAATGAACATCTTGATGCGGCCGTCCTGAGGGATTCGCCGCTCGGCGATGTTGACGCCTGCCATCAATTTCATTCGAGCCAACAACGCCGCCTGCATGCGCTTGGGCAATTCATCACGTACATGACAGACGCCATCGATGCGATACCGGAGAACAACCCGATCAGACATGGGCTCGATGTGAATATCAGAAGCACGCCCTCGAACTGCTTCATGGATGATCTTGGTCGCCAATCGCACGATGGGCGCATCGTCATCAGTTCCGGAGATGTCAACCGAAGCATCAACGGAACGATCAACCGTCACGTCGATTGACTCGGTCACCAGTGATTCACTGGCAACCGCCTTGCCACCACCCATCTGCTGATCGATGTAATCCTTGATCGCACTCCGAGGTGCAATGACGGTATCGACTTCCATGTTGAGCCGGAATCTCAGGAGATCGAGCAGCTCCAGATCCATGGGATCATGAATGATGACCTGCATGCGACCATTCTTCTGCCCCGCAGGCAGAATCAGATGCTTGCGAATCAGGTCCTGAGGAGCGGCCTCCAGATCGATGTCAGCGACATGCTCCGCTTCAGTGAGCGGGTTGTACTCCATGTCGAACTGTTCAGACAACGCCTTGGCGATCTGTACATCAGTGCAGAAGCTCGCTTCCACGAATGCTTCACCCAATCGGCGGCCAGAGCCTCTTGCAAGTGCAAGAGCCTGTTCCAATTGCTCCTCGGTGATCAACTCCTGACGTAGGAGAATTTCACCCAGTTTGAGTCGAACTCGGGTCTTCCTGGCCATGAATAGTCCATGCTAAGGGTGGGGAAGCCAAAGAAACACACGACACCAGCCTTGGCAGCATCGGTGCTACAGGAAAGAGTAGTATGGCGGGCCTCCCGATCCACCGCAAGAAGCGGATTCGCAAGACCATTCCCGGCAGACCCTCCGATGGCACCCTCTTCAAGCACGATCCGGACCTCTCAGACCGACGACCTTCGGACCCCACCGAGGGTCCTCGTAACGGCTGGGCCAACTCAGGAGCCCATCGACGCGGTCAGGTTCATCGGAAACAGGTCGTCTGGAAGGATGGGCCTGGCCATCGCATCAGAAGCACACGCCAGGGGCTGGCCCACCACGCTGCTGCTGGGGCCGGTGTCCCTTCCCCCCCCTGACACGCTTGATGTGCAGCATTTTCGGACTACGGCAGAATTGGATGAATTGCTCAGATCGCACTGGCCATCTGCTGACATTCTGTTCATGGCCGCAGCTGTTGCCGACTTTCTGCCTGCAACCACGAGTGAAGACAAACTCTCTCGCCATGATGGACCCCGAAGCCTTGAGCTGCTCCCCGCCCCGGATCTGATCAAGGGGCTCGCCTCTTCAAGCCGGGAGGACCAGACCATCGTCGGATTCGGCCTTGAGCCGGCCAGAGACCTTGCCGAGCGTGCCCAGGGAAAACTGGAGGGCAAGTCTCTGGATGCCCTGGTCGCCAACCCGCTGGAAACCATGGATTCCACTGTGGTCGATGCAACACTCCTGATTCGAAATCAGCCTGATCGACACCCTCCCCAGCAACTACCCAAGGCTGAATTTGCAGCCTGGCTGCTGGATGAGGTGACTTCCTTCCACCCACTTTCCAGATCATGACTCTCTGTTCGTTACCATGACGCCCACATGACATTGACTGAACACGAACAACATCATCCGAGCAAGCCCCGCCTGGAAGCCAAGATCTTCTGCATTCTGGCGTCGTTGATCATCGTGGTACTGCTAGGGCTTGGCCTGGCTGGCGTCGGCAGTCATGGGCATGATCACCATTACGGTGATTCCACAAGCGAGCAGGTCGTTGAAGCCGAAGAAGCCAGCGGAGATCTCCCTGAGCCGGGTGACGTCTATCCGCAGACCGCAATAAGCGGTGAAGAAACACTGGACAACGCAACGGCAAAGAACACTCTCCCACCATTCTGGGGGCTGGGAATCATTCCATTTGCACTGCTTCTGGGAGCGATTGCCATCCTTCCCCTGCTGCCTTTCAGCGAGCACTGGTGGCACAGCAACCTCAGCCGCTACCTGCTGGCCATGGGCCTTGGTCTCTGCACGATCGCCTACTACTGGATCATCGACGGCTTCTCGCAGGTCGGGCACATGCTCGACCATGCGCTTCTGGAAGAATATGTCCCCTTCATCGTGCTGCTCTTCAGCCTCTATGTGATCAGTGGTGGCATTCATCTGGGCGGTGATGTCCAGGCCACACCTCGAGTCAACACGACCTTCCTGGCCATCGGCTTCGCCATCGCGTCCTTCATCGGCACGACCGGCGCCAGCATGCTTCTGATTCGACCGCTGCTGAAGACCAACCGGGAACGCAAGTACAAGGTCCACACCGTGGTGATGTTCATCTTCCTGGTGAGCAACATCGGCGGAACACTTCTGCCAATCGGAGACCCGCCGTTGTTCCTTGGATATCTCCAGGGCGTCCCGTTCTTCTGGACCATGGGACTCTGGGCTGAATGGATCGTTGCCGGCGTGATCCTGCTTGCGGTGTATTACGTCTGGGACACGATCCAGTATCGACGGGAAGCAGATGTCGTCAAAGTCTTCTCGATGGCGAATGTGCAGCCCCTGCGGATCACCGGCGGGCTCAACTTCCTCTGGCTTGGTGGAATCATCGCCTGTGTTGCGGTCGTGAACCCGGAGAATCCACTGCCATTCTTTGAATGGACTCCATTCCCCTTCCTTCGGGAAGCAGCGATGATCTTCCTGGTCCTCGTTTCACTGGTCCTCACCGCCAAGTCGATTCGTGAAGCCAATCAGTTCGACTATCACGCCATCATCGAAGTAGCAGCCATCTTCGTCGGCATCTTCATCACCATGCAGGTTCCACTGGATGTACTCAAGGCCACCGGAACCGAGATCACGCAGATCATCAACGAACCATGGCAGTACTTCTGGATCACAGGCGGACTCTCGAGTGTTCTGGACAATGCACCGACCTATCTGGTGTTCTTCAAGCTCGCCGAAACCGGCATGGCTGCGGAAGGCACCATGATGCTGATGCTGCTTGGAGGCGAGGCGATTCCACTTGATCTGCTCATCGCCATCAGCCTTGGTGCCGTCTTCCTCGGTGCCATGACCTACATCGGAAACGGACCCAACTTCATGGTGAAGGCCATTGCGGAGCAATCAGGTGTCGCCATGCCTTCCTTCTTTGGGTACATCTTCAAATACAGCCTCCCGGTCCTGCTCCCGGTCTTCGTTCTCATTACCTTTATCTTCCTGCTGTAGCAGCCAGAAACAGGTAACCCGGGCTACCATGTGTGGATGCAATTGACGGTGAATGGCGAGTCGAGATCCTTTGAAGGCGAATCCCTGAGCGGGCTGCTGACCGAGCTGAAGCTCGATGGCAAGCCGTGTGCGATCGAGATCAATCGCCAACTTGTTCCAGCCAGCAAGCACGCAGAGCAGCTGCTTTGCGATGGTGACGCGGTTGAGATTCTGACGCTGGTCGGTGGCGGCTGAACCGCCCCGCACAAGATGGAGAAGGTGGCAATGGAAACAAGAATCGAACCTGAGACGACTCAGGCCACTGCGCTGACCATCGGCCCCTGCACACTCAACAGTCGACTCATCGCCGGAACAGGAAAGTACGCCGATTACGAGACCATGCAACGCGCACTGGCCGCATCAGGATGCAATGCCGTTACCGTGGCGGTGCGACGGGAACGTCTGGTCGATGACGAAGGGCGATCCATACTCGACTTTCTCGACCTTGATCGATATACGATTCTTCCAAATACCGCTGGATGCTTCAGCGCCGAAGATGCGGTACGAGTCTCACGTCTTGGCCGCGATCTGCTTGAACAACTCGAGAACCCCGGCCAGCACTGGGTCAAACTCGAAGTGCTCGGAGATCGAACCACCCTGCTTCCTGATCCAGTTGGAACACTCGAAGCGTGTCGCGAACTGGTCGCTGACGGATTCTGCGTCCTGTGCTACACCAGCGACGACCCGATCATGGCCGCCAGACTCCGCGATGCAGGCGCGGCCTGCGTGATGCCTGCAGGAAGCCCGATTGGCTCAGGCAGAGGCATCGCCAACCCTTCGGCCATTCACATCATCCGCCAACTCCTCAAGGACCCGGATCACGGCGGTTCACCCGATTATCCACTGATCGTGGATGCCGGAGTCGGTACACCAAGCGACATTACCCTCGCCATGGAACTCGGGGCAGACGGAGTGTTGTTGAATACTGGGATTGCGCACGCTCAGGATCCGGTGCGCATGGCCGAGGCGATGAAGCTGGCTTGCCTCGCTGGCTATCACGGCGCTCGCAGTGGACGCATACCCAAGCGGATGTTCGCCTCGGCGTCCAGCCCCTGGGAAGGTGTCATCTCAACGATTCCGGGCGAGTAGCGCTACTCTTCGACACGAGTACCGAGCAAGGCCGAGACCTCGGCAACCTTCTCATCGACCAGCTCCGCCGTCGGCCCCTCCAGATTCAACCGAAGCAGAGGCTCCGTGTTGCTCGCCCGCACATTGCACCACCACTCTCCCAGATCAACGGTGACACCATCCAGCGTATCCGTAGTCGCCTGCGGGTAAGCCGCGACCAGCGCGTCCATGGCCGCCTGCTTGTCCGGCGTTTCAAAGTTGATTTCACCTGACTGGAAATATTTCCGAGCCGGCGCAATCGCGTCACTCATGTTTCCATCAAAGTCCAGCAGATTCGAAACGACCGCAGCGAAGGCCATGGCACCTGAATCCGCAAAGAAGTTGTCGCGGAAATAGAAGTGACCGGACAGTTCCCCTCCGAAGACCGCATCGGTTTCACGAGCCTTGCCCTTCATGAAGACGTGGCCCACACGGGAACGGTTGGGCACACCACCATGCTGCTCGATGATCTCCGGAACCGAATGGCTTGAACGCAGGTCGTAGACGATGCTGGAACCGGGACATTTGGAAAGAAACGAACCCGCCAGCCACGCTGTCAGCAGATCACACCCAACGGGAAGGCCCTTCTCATCGACGACCATGCAACGATCGGCGTCTCCATCAAAGCAGATGCCTGCGGCTGCCCCATGTTCGACGGCCGCATCTCGAACCTGACGAAGATTGGCTTCGACCAGAGGGTTGGGCTCATGAACAAAGACCCCTTTGTCATTCTCGTAGTTGATCTCGATGATCTCCAGACCGGGCACATCACCGAACACCTTCGGCATGAACGTGCCTGCCATCCCGTTTGAAGCATCCACGGCAACCTTCAGCTTCTGTTTTCCGCTGATCAGGTCGGGATGAAGGAACTGATGGACATGCTGACGATATTCATCCCAGAGATCCACAGTGGTCTCCTGCCCCAGAGCTTCTCCTGAGCCGTCATCCTCCTCGGCATACCGCTGAATGATCTCCAGCCCACTTCCCTTGCCCACCGGCTTGGCCTCGACTCGACTGACCTTGAAGCCGTTGTACTGAATCGGATTGTGAGAAGCGGTCGTCTGCACACCACCTGCCGCATCAAGATGATTCACGGCAAAATAGATGAAGGGCGTATCGACCAGACCGACATCAACGACATCCGCTCCCGCCGCACGCATGCCCGCCTTGAGGGCTTCCACCAGTGACGGTGAAGACGGCCTCATGTCACGACCAACCACGATCCGGCGAGATGCAGGATCAGTGCGTCCCAAGGCATCGGCCTCTTCGAGCAGCAGACGGGCGCAGCCAAATCCAATTCGTCTGGCTACATCAGGGTTCAGCGGGTCAGGAACCGTGGCCCGCACGTCATAGGCTTTGAAGACTTTGTCAAACATGACGGGGATTCTACCCCACCAGGAGCGTCATTCGCTCAAGAGGACTCTTGATCGATCTGCTGGGAGAGATCACGAATCGATACGCCCTCAGGCAAGGCCTGCAGGAATCGGCGGCCATAGGGCTTTCGAACAACACGGGAATCGAGGATGACAACCGTGCCCTCATCAAGACTTGATCGAATCAAACGACCTACCCCCTGTCTGAATCGAATCAAGGCTCTTGGAAGCGATTCCTCCATGAATGGATGACCGCCACGCGCCTCGATGCGCTCGGAACGAGCCTCGACCAGAGGTCGATCGGGCACTTCGAATGGAATCCTCGTGATGATCACACTGCGAAGCGCATCACCACGAACATCAACGCCATGCCAGAAACTCGATGTACCGATCAGCACACCATCTCCTGCAGCCCTGAAATTCTCGAGAATTCTTGAAGGCGAACCATCCCGCCCCTGAACAAGAACCGGACCACCAATACCTTCCAGCTCATCTCCAGCCAAGGCAACCAGTTCACGAATCATGCGGAAGCTGGTACACAGGACAAAAGAGCCCCCGCCAGATCGGCGAACTTCCTGGACAACCCGGCTGGCCATCTTCTGGAGATAATCGGGCGCATTGGGCTCAGGCATCTGACTGTCGATCCACACCTGCATCTGATCCGCGAAGTGAAATGGACTGCCGACCTGTTCCGCGACGGCATCAGGACAACCCATTCGTGATCGCACATGATTGAACCCGTCTTCGGACCCACTTGTTGCCAGAGTCGCAGAAGTCATGGTCACGGAATAGGCGCCACCGAAGAGATAGGCCTCAAGCACCGGAGCGACATCCACCACCATCGCATGAAGACTTGGCTGAGGCTTGACCAGCTGACCACTCTGCCGACCGCCAAATCCCTCCAGCCAGTAGACACAACCATCCAGTGCCTGATCAACCAGTGCCATTGAGATACGAGACTGCTCTGCGAGACGTTGCGCATAGGCGAACAGCTCGGCACGACCACCTTCGTCTTCCATCGATTCCCGTACCAACGAAAGACAACCCGCAAGTCGCTCCAGCGGAGCAGCAAGCACATTGCTGACCGTTCCTCCCTCTGGGATCCTGCCGGTACCCTTCATGCGCTCCTGCCAGGCGAGCCAGGCACTGAAGAATTCTTCGACCGCCTCTGACGCTTCAGCAACAGCCTCCCGAGATTCCTGGACACCACGCTGATCCTCCGGGAGCGTTCCAAGAAATCCCTTCTTGCTCCGTGGCTGCCACAATGCCCCGAGCAGCTGCTTTACCTGTGATTCGGAAAGTCGCAGGCCGAAATGCTGCGCTGCGACATCCTCAACTGCATGGGCTTCATCAAGAATGACATGGTCATAACCCGGCAGGAGACCGGCCCCCTGAGCCCGAAGCGCAAGATCGGAAAAGAAGAGTGCATGGTTGCACACCAGCAGATTGCCCTCCTGCATCTGCCTACGTGCCTCCTGATAGAAACAGGTGTCGTAGGTGGGACACTTCCGGCCAAGACAATTTCCTGCATCACTCTGTGCATACTCCCACATGCGTGCATCAGGCAGCATTGGAAGAGAGCTTCGAGTGCCGTCTTTCGTCGACTCCGCCCAATCCTGAAGCAGATCCAAGGTGCGCCCCGAGTCGGCATTCCTGATCAGACGATCTCCACGTTGCACCGCGAGCTTCAGCCTCCGTCGACTCAGATAATTACCACGACCTTTGACAAGAACAGGCTTGAGCACCGGGCGCCCAAGCGACTCCAGTACCGGGATGTCCTTGTGAAACAACTGCTCCTGAAGATTGATCGTGTTGGTCGCCACGATCACACGTTCCCCGTGATTCACGATTCGGTCGAGTGCGGGCAGCAGATACGCAAAGGACTTGCCTACTCCAGTCCCTGCTTCGATGAGCAACTGGCCACGCGAAGACATGGCCTGCGACACGAACTTCGCCATCTTCGCCTGCTGAGGCCTGAATTCGAAACCATCCAGACGTGTCGAGATCGGACCGTCTTCTGAAAGCAGCCCGATCGGGTCATGAAGCATCACGTCTGACCCCGGCTATCTTCAATATCTTCAACGCCAAGTGGCTTTCTCTTGGGCTCACCCGGCCGTCTCGGGTAGGACCTCGGTGTCGCCTTGTTCTTGCGGATGATCACGATTGTCCCGGTCTGCGTTTCAATCATGTCCACGACTTCGCAACGCAGAATGCTCATGGCTTCCGCAGCATCCTGGATCTCCTGCGAGGCCCGTTCACCCTTGATCGCAACGACATATCCCCCGACTGTGGCCAGTGGCACGGTCAACTCGACCAATACCGGCAACGGACCCACGGCACGAGCCACCACCACATCGAAGGCGGCACGATGTGCACTGCCATGGGAGGCAGCCGTCTCAGCACGATCGGCAACGACTCTCACATTCTCCAGCGACAATTCGTCAACGACTCGCTGAAGGAAGGCAGCCTTCTTACCCGTCGCCTCGAGCAGGACGAAACGCGAGTCGGGCGTGACGATCGAAAGTGGTATCCCGGGCAACCCACCACCACTTCCCACATCGATGATGCGGGAGGACTCAACTGAAGCGAGGACAGGAACGAGTGAGAGGCTGTCCGTGACATGTCGCATCCAGGCGGTTTCCGGATCACGTATCGCGGTCAGATTCATCTGCTTGTTCGTCTCGTAGAGCAATTGCAGATAACGTCCCAACTTGTCACGTTCACCCGGATCGAAGGCCAACCCCATGGCTTCAACAACCTGATCAAAGGCAGCGGGCGGGCATGAATAATCCAACGAATCGGTCATCACACATCATCCTCGGGTTCACCAAACTCAAATGACTGCCGCCAGAGCAGCGGAGGTCGCCTCAAGGCAACACCAAACAGCAAGCCGACCATGATCCAGGCTGCAAGCAGACTCGAACCTCCATAGCTGACAAATGGCAAGGTCATTCCGGTGATCGGCATGAGGCCGATTGTCATGCCAGTATTGACGATCATCTGCGCCATGATTCCCACGGAGATCCCCACCGCCATGAGCCTTCCAAATGGATCACGACACCAGGCCGCCGTCAACAAGCCACCCAGCAGCAGCACCCCATAGAGGAGCCAGGTCAATACCCCTCCGACAAATCCCCATCTCGTGCAGATCACAGCGAAGATCATGTCGTTGTGCTCCTCAGGAAGATGATTCCATTCCAGCATGGCCGTCGCCGTATCGCTGCCGACACCGGTCATTCCCCCGGCCCCCACGAGCATCATCGATCGCGCCCCCTGATAACCGATGTCGTTCTCGAAACGGTCATCCCCTTTCAACTGAGCCCACATCGCCTGAATACGATCACGCTGGTGAGGCCGAAGCATCGGGATCATGGCCGCACCACCGATGATGCCCATGAGCACGATCACCACCAGATGACTTGTCTTCGCACCTGCAGCAAACAACATGGAAAAACAGATGGGAAGAAACAGCAACGCCGTTCCAAGATCCGGCTGCAGCAGAATCAAGCCCATGGGAACCAGTGCCATGAACAAGGGTGGAAACAGCCCTTGAAGGCGCCTGTGATTCTCCCGGAATCTCAACCATGAGGCGATCATCAGTACGACCGCGATCTTTGCCAGTTCAGACGGCTGCATGTCCGTGAAGCCAAGGCTGATCCATCGCCTGGCGCCATTGCGAGGATGCACAAGCTGATCCGGAATGCCGGGTATCAACAGCAGGACGAGCATGACCAGCACCAGAACCATCAACGGCATGCTCAGCTTCTGCAGCCATCGCACATGGGGAATCGCAACCACTGCTGCGACGGAGATCCCCAGCCCCAGAAGAACCGCCTGCTTGGCAACCAGTTCCGGATGTGTCGTGCCGATCGTGACCAGACCCAGCAGACTCAGCAGCAATGCGGCGATGACACAGAGCCATGCGGGATTGACCCACAGAAGCCCTCGACGACGACGACGCGAATCACCACGATGAACTGACGCTGAGTATTCCAGAGAAGAAGCCATCAGTCCGCACCCCCTGCAAGACTGGAGGAGTCATCCTGGCCCAGATACCCCTCGGACTTCAATGCCCCGATGATCTGATTGGCAATCGGTCCCGCCACCCGTCCACCGGAGCCGCCATATTCAACAAGGACTGAAACGGCATACCGAGGTACGCCATCTGCAGCCTCACCGACCAGTCCCACGAACCAGGCGTGTTCGAGACCGGACGTACGCTCTCCCGCGGCAATGACTCCGTCACCATCGACGTCACGAGTCCATGGCGGAGCCTGCGCCGTACCGGTCTTGCCCATGACCGCCACATCTTCATGCGTGAAGATCGGCTCATAATCAGACGTGCCATATTTGATTCGACTGCCTGTCCCCCAGGGCTCCGTCACACCCATTCGAAGACCATCCAGTGCAGCCTTCACGGCAGCTGCATCGATCGGTCGGTCATCGACATCCTCCATCAGACCGCGATGCCCCCGGACAATCGTAGGTACGAGTTGACGTCCGCCTCGTGCAAGCGTGGCATAGGCATGGGCGGCATGCAATGGCGTCCAGGTCAGCCGGCCCTGCCCGATCCCCATCATGACCGACTCGAAGGACGCTTCTCCGCTCGCACGCAGATCATCACGGGCCGCTGCATCAGGCAGACTGCCTTCCACGGTTGATGGCGATTCGTCATATGGACCACCCATTCCAATTGGAAGACGTCGACCGATTCCAAACCAACTCAACCAGTCCGCCAGGCGATCAAGGCCCATTCGATTGCCCAACTCATAGAAATAGCAGTTGCATGAACGCGCCAACGCCTCACGCGAGGCAAGCAATCCATGCGTCGCCATCCCATAGCGTGGCCGATAGATCCAGCAACGAGCGATGTCCTTTCTTTCAGGGAAATAATGTCCCCCGCATTCAATCGACTCTTCCGAAGAAACGAGTCCTTCCATCACTGATGCGGCAAAGATCAGAGGCTTGATGATCGAACCTGGAGGATAAGCAGCTTCAGTGGCACGATTGATCCAGGCAGGACGTGCCTGTTGATCAGCCTCTTCCGTGACCATACTGGCAGAGGGAGAGGAAGCCATGGCCAGTATTTCCCCCGTGGGAACATCCAGTACGACTGCTGCAGCGGAAAGCGGCGTGCCTGGCGGCAGATACTTGCTTCCATGCCAGGGCTGGACCTTCGTCAAACCGGTACGCTCATCGAGAATGGCTTCCACCCGAGCCTGAAGCATGGCATCAAGTGTCAGAACGACATCATGGCCTGGCACTGGAGCTTCACGATCCTCTTCACCAGTACGACGGCTTGTGCGGATTACGCCAACCTTGCCTCTGAGCTGGTCTTCCCAACCACGCTCAAGTCCCCTTGCACCAACTCGATCAGACTCGCGATACCCGCCTCGATCGACGCTGCCCTCGGCCGCGTCATAGAAGGGGCGACGCTCGAGATCTTCCGCCCATACGTCATATCGAACTCGACCAAGAACCTGATCAGCAGGTGATTCAAGTGTCAACTTCTCATCACTGCGACCTCGCAATGAACGAGGCAGGGTGCTGCGATCGATTGCTACTTCGAGATCCTGAAAGGGATAGTCACGATGACGGGCATAACGCACCTCGAGCAAGGTCGGCCATGATTCAGCGAAACGCTGCAGATCAAGCGCCTCTTCATCCGTAAGGTGCGGCACGACGATATGACGCCTCCGCTGTTCAGCAATGGGCCGTGCCTCGAAGTCATCTCCATTGTCGGTTCCATACCGCGCCTCATGACGCTGACGTTGGCGCTCCCAGACAACAGCGGCCATGTGCTGGATACGTGCACGTTCAGCATCAAGCGCTCGATCAAGACCTTCCTTGGATTGCCCCTGCACTCCTGCCACAAGATCCCAGAGCCGATCAAGCACTGCCTGATACTGGGGACGCAACAATGCAACGCGACGCTCTCGCTCCTCTGGCGCAGCAGCATTCCAGGCCGCGCGTCCCATGTCTCGCCGTGTTGCCTTCAACGCCTGATCGTCTACCCATGATCCGGTGATTCCACCCCAGGCCACGGCTACCTCATAACCAGGCACATCCTGTGCAAGTGGACGACGATGTCGATCAAAGATGGTGCCCCGCCAGGTTGGAATCCAGTCCTGCTGCTGCAGTCTTGATTCAGCTTCCAGACGATGTTCTCTGCCTTCAACAACCGACAACCGGACAAGTTGAGCGGTCATCACGAGACACGATGCCACTCCGATTCCAAGAAGAAGAATCAGACGTCGCTGAAACATGGTTGGTGCGCGTCGTCGCGTCGTGCTCATACGTACTGAACCCGCCAAGAGGCCGAGGCCCATGACTCCTTCCAGGGGCTATGCAAGTCTACGATGAGCCGCTCAAGCGTGCCCGGGCTCTCCGAGACTTGAAGGGTCCACCTCTTCAGGCCAATCCCCCCAGGACAACGGTTGATCACGCCCCGCAACAAGGGCTCGCAGATACTGCTCGCGAGGAATCTCAATCGCACCCAGAGTGGCCATGTGGTCTGAAATGAACTGGACATCAAGCACGGCTGCACCAATCCGACGTAGATGATGAACCAACCACACCAAGGCGACCTTGGAGGCATCGGTACCTCCCTGCTCAGGACGCGAAAACATCGATTCACCCATGAAGACTCGGCCCAGCCGGACGCCATAGAGCCCTCCCACCAACTGGCCATCTCGCCATGTTTCGACGGAATGAGCCAGTCCTCGCCGATGAAGTTCTCCGTAGGCCTGAATGAAACGTTCATCAATCCAGGAATCCTCCTGACCTACCCTTCTGGCACCACAGGCACGGATGACTTCTTCGAAATGTGTATCGGTCAAGACCTGAAAGCGATTCGATCGAACCCGGCGGGCCAGGCTGCTGGAGATCTTCAAGCCATCCAGGGGGAGAACGCAACGAGGATCCGGGTTGTACCAGTCGATCTGCCCGTTCGTGGGATCACACATCGGGAAGTATCCCTCTGCGTAGGCCGCCAACAAGGTGTCAGGCTCCAGTTGATCCATCACGCCCGTACGATACGACAACGAAACCGTTTGCCATAGCGAAATGAGCATGCCAGCCACCATCTCCGTCATCCTTACCACCTACAACCGCCCTGATGCGCTGGCTGCCGCCCTGCGTGGACTGGCCGCACAGGACGATCGTGGCTTTGAACTGGTCATCGCCGATGATGGCTCCACTGGCGAAACAGCTGATCTGATCCGGGAGGCATCGGACAACTTTCCAGTACCGATTCATCATGTCTGGCATGCGGATCAGGGATTTCGTGCAGCGGCCATCACCAACCGTGCGATTGCCGCCTCAAGCGGCGAGTACCTGCTCCTGATGGATGGCGACTGCATTCCTCGACCCTGTTTCATCCGCTGGCATCGACGACTGGCTCAACCAGGCTGGATGGTCGGAGGCACCCGTATTCTGATGAATGAGGAGTTCACCAGAACGGTCCTCAAGGAAGAACTGCCCGTCCACGCCTGGAAACGAACGCAGTGGATCATGCCCCGCGTGCGTGGATGGACCAATCGAATGCTCCCGATGCTCTTCTCCTTGCCTGATGGCAGATGGCGGTGCCGAAGACCTCGTGACTGGAAGTCACTCAGAACCTTCTGCATGGCAGTCTGGCGTGATGACCTGCTGCAGGTCAATGGGTTCGATGAAGGCTATACCGGCTGGGGATCACAGGATTCGGACCTGATTATCCGACTGATGCACGCTGGAGTCCGTATCAAGAGTGGAAGGCATTCCTCCCCAGTCCTGCATCTCTGGCACCCGGAACGGTCCCGAGATCGGGCTCAGACCAACAAGGACGAACTTGAGGAGGTCTTGAAGGGCCATCGAATCCGGGCCAGAGAAGGTATTTCAGACCATTAAAGGGCTTTACGGCTTCCTCCGTCCAACATACAATTGCCCTCTTCCTCCAATGCGAGGGCCGTCGGTGAGGCTTGAATTTCAAGCGGCGCCGCATGGGGCACCGTTGTCGCGGCTGACAG
>PBAY01000037.1 GCA_002717655.1 Phycisphaerae bacterium
CACTAAGGACACGGTGGGCGGGCAAAATCCCGCCCACCAACACTGCCGTAGGAGGCATAAATGCGACTCAACAACAACGAAGATGAAACGCCCAGACGTAGCAGTCCCACAGATAGTGACTTGACCCGCCATATAAAGTCACTACTGAGTACCTGTCAACGCCGAGGCCTAAAACGCTGCCATATGCAACTAGATGCTGGAATAGTTTCAGTAGAACTAACTCCACCATCTAGCGAAGAGGACAACCTCCCCTTCTGACAGATTTGGAGCATAATGACAACATCTGAACACAACACCCCCTGTACTTGCAGGGGGTGTTGTAACTTCTAGATGCAAGAATTTAATGTACAGCGACAGACACCATAGATTGTTCCCCCCGTTACCATCAGCATCATGACCAGCACGCTTGATCACGATGTGAAGGCCGGACTTCAGGAACGACTCGATGCGGCCCATGACATGGCCAGGGCCGCCGGCGACATCCTGCGACACTACTTCGCCTCGCAGAACTTCTCGGTCGAGGACAAGGCCGATGGCTCGCCAGTTACCACCGCGGATCGTGAAGCAGAAGCAAGTATCCGAAGCGCCATCGACGTAGCCTTCCCCGGTGATGGACTGCTCGGTGAGGAGTACGGTGAAAGCGAAGCACAATCGACCACCGGATACCGATGGGTGATCGATCCCATCGACGGAACGATTGCATTCGTCCACGGCGTACCACTGCTTGGCACACTCATCGGGATCGAATACGACAACGCCCCACTGGCCGGGCTCATCGAGATGCCCATGCTGCATGAACGAGCCTGGGCACTTCGTGGTTCCGGGGCCTGGCATCAGGTCGGCGACGCCAAACCCGTACAGGCGATGGTCTCCACTACGACCTCGCTTGATCAGTCCATGGTCTGCACGACCTCATTCGACTACTACCGGGAACATGGCTATCCCGAAGCCTATGTCGCACTAGGCCACGCATGCCGGAGAACCCGCGGCTGGAACGACTGCTACAGCGAACTGCTGCTGTGCACAGGACGAATCGATGCCGTCGTCGAGCCGGAACTGAAACGATGGGACATCGGGGCCATCATCCCCATCCTTCAGGAGGCCGGCGGACGCTACAGCGACTGGAGCGGTCAGCATGTTGGGGACCCCGGAACGCCTCGCGGAATCGCCAGTAACGGGCATCTGCATGACGAACTGGTGCATCTTTTGAAAGCATGGGGCTGAAAAAGCTACACTGCCCACTCGGGCTAGTAGCTCAGCGGTCAGAGCACGCGACTCATAATCGTTTGGTCGCAGGTTCGAATCCTGCCTAGCCTATTGACGCCGTCGCCAGACGGCCATCAGCATGCATGCTGGCCAATCGGAGGTGCACCACATGATCTGGCTCTGGGATCTCATCTTTGTGTTCGTCATCGCCTGCATCGCTTTTGGCGCGGTGTATGCCGTGGCCGTGCGTCCGACCTATGCCACCAGAAGTGAACTGTCCGACGAGCCCGCTGCAGACATCGGCTGCCTCTGGCTGGTCTTCCTGTTCATGCTTTTCTTCCTGCCCATCTGGGGCGGTGGACTGTGGCTGGAACCAATCGGACCGGACATCGGTGGTTCCTATGTGTCGAACTTCATCATCATCGCCTTCGTCATCTGCCTCTTCTTCGGCGTCGTGTGGGCCGTCATTCCCGGAACGGAGTTCTCCTGGGATGAACCAACCAAAGTCGATGATGAGAACTGCGGCTGGGGCGGCCTGTTCTGGATCTTCATCCTGTTCATCATCCTGTCGATCGTTCTCGGCTACCTGTGGTCCTCCCCCCACACGATGATGCCACAGCAAGAGGATCAACCAAGTGCCTTCATTGAAAAGCCAGCATCACCAAAGGTGATGCTGGCACAATCTGATGAAGATGTTCTGCTGACCGAAGGCTAGTAGGTCCACTTGTCCCAACCGTCGGATTCCGCCTTGGATGAGATTTCCGTGAGACTCATGGAATCGTATTTGCCGGTCGTGTAGCTCTTCTTGCCACCAACTGATACACAGATCTGGACGTAGAGACCATAACCGTCGAGAAAAGCCTTCTCGATGTTGCCGACATGAGTTCGACCATGCATCGAGATATCGCCACCACTGGTCTTGGTCCGAACCGAGGCCAGCGTCTGATCAGGATTCAGTGGATGAATCTTGGCTCCGGTCTTGGACTTCTCATATTCCTCCTCGCTGAAGAACATGAGACCCAGATTGGGAAAGCAATCCGTGAATTCCGCCTGCAGCGTGCTCATCTTCTTCTGACCAGTTACGGTTACTTCTGCCGCCATCGTGCTGCGCTCCTCAAGTTGAATAGGCCGAGAGGCCGACCATGAAATTCCTGGCAAACCGGATACTGTCTCATGCTGCTCCGTCTGTCAATGTCCGCAGCTCGTTCCGCCGCAGAACCAGCGATGATTGCCGACTCGATGTCGTCTCGCCATCCATTTCATGTTCACCGGCTCTTCTGGTGCATGTCGCCAGGATTCGTGAGCTCGATGGAATAGACCGAAGTGGGAGCCGTGATGAAGAGGGTCTTGAAGTCATCCCCGCCGAAGCAACAGTTGGTCGGTGGCTCAGGAACCTTCATCGTTCCGATTGCCTTCCCCTCCGGTGACAACACGGTGATGCCCTCACGGGCAGTGGTATAGATATTGCCCAATACATCGACACACATTCCATCGCAGAATCCTTCGAACTTCCATACGGGTTCTGTATTCAAGGTTCCATCAGTCATCAACTGATAGGCCGTGATCATCGGCGGAACGTCCTTGAGTGATTCGTCTGGATGCCAGTTGCCACCTGTATCCGCGATGTAGATGTATCGCTCATCAGGCGAGAAGGCGATGCCGTTGGGCATGCAGAGATCCTTCACGATCGCCGTGACTTCACCAGTATTCGGATCAAGACGGAATACCCAGTGCCCGGGCTGTTCCTTCCCCTCGATACCGCCCGGCAAACCCCACGGCGGATCAGTGAACCAGATCGTGCCGTCGGATTTCATGGCGAGATCGTTCGGTGAGTTGAAGCGGTTCCCTGCAAAGCTGTCACAGAGAACCGTGAGCGTGCCATCTGCCTCCGTACGCACGATATCCCTCGCACCATGACGACAGGTCAGCAGCCGGCCCTCTCCATCAAGCAGATTTCCGTTCGGTACCGGACTCTCCCTGAACAGCTTGTGGCCGTCCGTCTCACTCCACTCCAGAAGCCTCGCTGTCCTGAGATCGCTGAATACCAGCTTCTTCTCCTCAGGCAACCACACCGGCCCTTCCGTGAACTTCATCCCATCCACGAGCTTGACGAGTTCCGCACCTGGAGCCATCAGGCCTTGAACCGTGGGCGCCTCATTCTGTCCATCAGCACATCCAACAACCAAAGACAACGTAACGAGGCAAATCGGGATGAGTTTCATCTTCTTGAACATGCTTTCCCTTCAGAGGACTCGGTTTGAAAAATCTGAACTGCGATCGGAACCAATCAGACAGGAACTGCAGAACTCTGGATCACACTGAAGTGTGCTGGGATCGAATCGCCATAGCGCTAGTCCCACTGAAGGACTGGACCATCGGAATTCATCAGCTCGGTGAACCCGAGAATCGCATCAGAATGTCGAGCTTCATCATCGATGCTGAACAGTCCGTCGCCTGAACGCCGGAATGCGGATGGTGAATCCAGAAAATCAACATGGCCGTCACCGAAAGCGACATATCCGCCCCACAGACCATCGAAACAGGCATAGGAGTCTTCACGCTCGATCCCGTCCTCCGGGCCACGATTGCCGAACAGAGGAAAGCTTGAGCTCATCTGCGCCGACCAGTTATCTCGAAGACGGTCTCCATAGAGCGGCATGTGCGCATAGGAGACATTGCTGTCTTCATGGAGATCCGCCGAAAACGCTGGATCCCAGTACACCCTCGAACGAGGGTCATACATGGTGAAGTCATAGTCCCGATCGACATCGACCAGAAAATCAGCCTGAGAGACCAGCTGATTCGCAGGCACCAGCCGCTGCATGACGAGCACGCTGTAGAGATTCGCGGTCGTGTCATCTGCGATGTCACGGCTACCACTGATTTCACTGGGTTGAGGGAATGGTTCACCGGACCCCAATGAAGCTGCATTGAGCGACTGCATCAACGCGTAGAGATTCATCTGATCCTGCAGCCCCCAGCCACTGATCGGGGCCTTGCCACCTTCTTCCTTTATACCGGTCATGCTCTGCTGCAACGCAGGCATGGCGATGGCCAGAAGAACTGCCAGACACAGAAGGGAGAACAACATGCCAACCAGAGAAAAGCCACGATGACTCATTCGAGATCACCGGTTTCACCCGCGACGCCGGGATCCTCACCAACCATGGTCGCGTTTCTGAGATCCATCTGCTGATCGAGGCTTGGCTTGGGCATTGTGCTGAGGAACTCATCAAAGCGAGCTGACGAAGCCTTGTTCAGAATGTCATAGACCTCCTGAACGGATTCCGACTTGCCATAGACCTTGAAGCTCGCCGTGAGATTGTCACGGGACCATGCATGGATGGTCCAGGTTTCCGATTCACTGCCATCACCTGAAGGAGGATTGGTGAACCAACGACCCTTGCGAACCGCCGCCACGATCGCACGACCCTGTTCAGGATTCAATCGGCCTTCCCAACTGGTCTTGTCATTGGTAACAGCGACGCCTCCGGCAAACCACAGCGTTCCGGTTCCATTGAAGCGATAACGAACAAGCTTCTGCGCTGAGCCTTCCAGAAAGAGATCCATCGACAAGCCGTCAGTCGGACTGTCGACCGGTCCAGAGGTCACCCATTGTGACTTGCTGCAGCCAACGAGCGACATCGTAAGAAGCAGGAGGATCAGGATGAACGAACGATCACGGATCATCGGTTTCCGCTCCATCAGCTTCAGCCGCTTCAGCAAGTCGGCGTGCATTCTCGCGATAGACCGCGTATGGATCCGGCCCATAGTCGTATCGTCTGGCATCGAACTTGATGTCCTGTCGTTCATCTTCTGCCCAGGCCAGTGCTGCAAGATCACGGATGAACGCACGCATGGCCGGATCAAGCTCCTGATCCGGCTGGATGCGTCGCGTGAAATTCCAATACTGATCATTGGCGGTAAGTGCCATCAGATAGATGTGCCCTTCCCAGGGAATCCATACCTTGTTGAAATTGCTGGGCGCTTCGCCGCGATCCGGATCCGCCAGACCCAGTTGCCTGGCACGACGCCAAAGGCCGTCCATCTGACGACGGTCGAGTCGACGAACAATCGGGGGAAGCGTGTTGGGACCAGCGCCCGCTCGAGCGGCATAATGAAGTGTTCCATCAGGAAACACGACATAGCGTGCATTGCGGAGATCCGCAGCATCACCCTCCTCTTCCGTCAGGATGGTGACATCAACCGAGAAATCATCCGGAACCCCGGTGTCCAACGAAGTCGAAGGGACGCTGCTGTTCGGGGTCGCCCCGGCTGATCCTGAAGGTGCTGAACACGCCGTCAGGAGCATGCTGAGAATCAAACCAAGCCCGATGAACCATCTACTGTGCATATGTGGAGTCTATCCCAGCCCCGGCTCCCGCATGAACAACCCCATCAGAGGCCAGCTTCGTTCAGGCTTGAGCCCATGATTCGCCCACTACTGGCCCTGTAGCGGATACCCTGCCCCACATGCTTACGTCTGTCGCCTGGATCAATGACTATCTCGACCCACCAGCCTCCGATCAGGAACAGGCCGACCTGCTGACACAGGCCGGCTTCCCTCTTGAAGAACGGGAAGAGGTCGATGACGACGTCCGTCAGGACTTCGAAATGACCTCCAATCGCGGCGACTGCACCTGCCACGTTGGACTGGCTCGCGAAATCGCGGCCGCCTCCAATCGCAGACTTGTTCCTCCGACCGTAGATCTTCCGGCTGGCACCGGCTCCGTACATGACTTCGCCAAAGTCACGAACGAATGTCCCGAAGCCTGCCCCCGATATACGGCACGTGTCATTCGCAACGTGAAGGTCGCACCATCTCCCGACTCCATCGCCAACCGGCTGATCGCACGTGGTGATATTCCACGCAACAACATCGTTGATGCCACCAACTTCGTGCTGTTCGAGCTGGGACAGCCAACCCATGTCTTCGATCTGGACAAACTTGCCGGTGGCGAGATCGTCATCCGCATGGCACGACCGGGAGAACGGTTCCTGCCCATCGGTGAAGATGCAGAGGAGATTGAACTGGATGGTTCCGAGCTGGTCATTGCCGATGCGGAGAAACCTGTCGCACTCGCAGGAGTCAAGGGTGGCGCACTGACCGCGGTCACGGAAGACACGACCAACATTCTGCTTGAAGCCGCTACCTTCGATCCGGTGGCCGTCAGACACACGAGCCGCAGACACAACATCTCGAGTGATTCCTCGTTTCGATTTGAACGATGGGTTTCTCCTGCTGCCGTTGATTCTCCGGCGGAACGACTGGCTTCGTTGATTCTTGAACTGGCCGGAGGTGAGCTGTGCGATGGCGTGTGCATTGCAGGCGCTGAACTTCCCCAGTCCCAGCAGGTCACGATGCGAACCGACCGTTGCCGACAGATCATCGGTCTGCCCGTCGACGACGAGACGATGGTGGGATTCCTGGATCGACTTGGTTTCCAGCCCGTGCTTGACGATGGTGTCATCACCGCGACCGTTCCGGTACATCGTGGTGACATCGAACGCGAAGTCGATCTCATCGAAGAAGTCGTGCGCATGCACGGATTCGATGCCATTCCTGCACCTGAGGAAATGCGCATGAGGCCCGCGGTCATGCCACCTCGTGTCGAATGTCATCGAGCCATCTCCAATGTTCTGGTCGCCAGCGACTTCGTCGAATCGATCACGCATACCCTCGTCAGTGATCGCGAAGCAGCGCCATTTCTGGCCTCCGGTCAGGACACGATGCATATCACCGCTGGCTCTGCACCCGGTGATGCCGCCCTCCGACCATCTGTTCTTGCCAGCCTTCTTCGTGTACGCAAGCACAATCTGGATCAGGGTCTTCGATCGCTTTCGCTCTTTGAATGGGGCTCGATCTTCCATCGCGTAGGCGATGACCGCACCGAGAAACGAAGTCTTGCCCTGCTTTCCGATGATGATGGCCAAGGAGTTCGATCGCTTCGTGGTGTGATTGATCGCATTGCTGCACTGCTGCTTGGACCTGAAACACAGGTGGAAGTCGATCCCGGTGACACCCCTCCGTGGTATGCACCAGGTGGACGCGTGATGATCAATGGAGCCTGCATTGGCTGGATTGGACGGCTCGCACCGGTAGTCACCGGAACCTGGGGGCTTGATCAAGCGATGATCGCTGCCGAACTGCATCTCGATGAACTGATGAGCAACTGGCCGCCAACCTTCCTGGTCAAACCACTTCCCGCTTTCCCCGCCATTGAACGGGATCTCTCCGCGATCATCGATGAAGCAACCGCGTGGAACGACCTTGAACAATCGATCAGATCACTGGAACTGCCCAATCTCGAGTCGGTTGATTTCGTAACCGTGTATCGAGGCAAGGGGATTGATTCCGGTCGCAAATCACTGACGATGCGACTGCGATTCCGGTCCACTGATCGCACGCTCAGGAATGAAGAAGTCGATGAAGTCATGCCAGGCGTTCTGGACACGCTGACCAGTCGATTCAAGGCGGAGATCCGTGCGTGAGCTTCAATCTGCGTGAAGCCTCCGTCACGGACTACCTCTCGGCACTGTCCGAGCGGACTCCGACCCCGGGTGGTGGCGCTGTTGCCGGAACCTCTCTGGCGACTGCGGCGGCCATTGCCCACATGGCCATCGTCTTCTCCAAGGGACGCGAATCACTCGCTGCGTTCGACGCTCAGCATGATGAAGCGTTGATTGCCCTGAAGAACATGCAGGCCCGTGGACTGGAACTGGCCGAAGCAGATGCCCGGGCCTACGCACAGTTGAACACCCTCTGGAAACTCCCGAAGGACGACCCCTCACGAACGACCAACTGGGACGATGCCGTCGAAGCCGCCATTGCTGCCCCTGCACAGGTGATGGAAACCGGTGTCGAACTGCTCGCCTTGCTTGAACGTCTGATTCAGGCGACCAGCCCCATGCTTCGAAGCGATCTTGCTGTCGCAGCCATCACGGCAGAAGCCGCCATTCGTTCAGCCGCCTGGAACGTCCGCATCAACCTGCCATCAGTCGGCAACCCGGATCTGGCGACGGAACATCGAAGCCGCATGGAAAGCCGCCTCGACTCCGGCCAGCGCACGGCCGCAGCGGTTGAAGCAGGCTGCCAATCCAGCTGAATCCACAAGAGAAGATCAACACCGGTTTCTGCCGATAGAGCAGGAAGCATGACTTCCTCTCCAGACATCGTTGATATTCCAGGCCTTCGCCGCCCCACTCCTGCACCTGAGTCCAAGACAGGCAAGCCTCGCCAGTTCCTCTCCATCTGGTTCAGGTGCTGTCATGTCTACGGTCGGCTCTACAAGAACGCGTCCCAGACCAGCTATAACGGCGGTTGTCCTCGATGTGCGACCCGGGCTCGGGTCATGATCCGCCCTGACGGCACGACTCGACGCTGTTTTCAAGCTCTCTCCTGAGTAACTCAGCTCGCGGGCCTATCATGGGTCTTCCATGAACAATGGCGAGCCACCCATCACACGCCCCGATGCCAACCCCCTCGACCCGGGGCTTCTTCGTGATGTCGTGACCGGACAGGTGCGGCTGACCCCTGAACAATCCCTCCAGATCTATCGTGAGATGCCTATTCAGGATCTGGGGCGATGGGCAGATGCACGATGTCGAGCCATCCATGGTGACCAGCTCAGAACCTATGTGATCGATCGCAACATCAACTACACCAACGTATGCACCGCCAAATGTACCTTCTGTGCATTCCGTCGCAACGGTGATGAGGACGATGCCTATACCCTCGAAGTCGAACACATCCTCCATAAGATTCAGGAACTGGTCGACATCGGAGGCACCCAGATCCTCATGCAGGGTGGCATGAATCCGGATCTTCCACTTTCGTGGTACGAGAACCTGTTGAATTCCATTCGCGATCGCTTCCCGGATGTTCACGTTCATGCCTTCAGCCCTCCGGAGTTCATCGAATTCATCGACTTCTTCGACCCGCCTGGCGATACGCTCGCGGATCAATTGCGATACGTCATGACACGACTCAAGGCTGCAGGCCTGCATACGGTCCCCGGTGGCGGCGGTGAGATCTTCGCGGATGCAGTCCGACGCAAAATCGGACTGGGCAAGTGCACCGCTGAAGCCTGGCTCACCACCATGTATGTCGCTCATGAACTGGGAATGAATACTTCGGCAACCATGATGTTCGGACACATCGAAGGAGTCGCCGATCGAATTCATCACATGGAACTGGTTCGACAATGGCAGGATCGCAGCCTGGCGGACTTCGGCGATGAAGGCGGCCGATACAAGGCCTTCATCTCCTGGCCATTTCAACCGGACAATACACCTCTTGGTCGATGTCAAGAATGGGGCGATCATCCCAGTGATCAACTCGATGCGCCATTCCCCGGTGATGTCGTTGCAAAGCTGGATGGAACAGGCAATCATCTGGACCATCCGCGATTCGGCCGACGGATCCGGTTGTCTGGCTCCAGCGACTACCTCCGTACCCAGGCGCTTTCACGACTTCATCTGGACAACATCCACTCCATCGGCGCCAGCTGGGTCACCATGGGCCCCCACATTGGACAGGTTGCCTTGACCTGGGGTGCCAATGACATGGGTTCGGTCATGATGGAGGAAAATGTGGTGAGCGCAGCGGGTACGACCTACTGCCTGAGTGAACCACTCCTCTGCCACCTGATTCGACAAGCTGGCTTCGTTCCTGCTCAACGGAACAATGCCTACGGGATCCTGAAGGCACATGAAGATGAGAACTCACCCGACCTGCGCATCAAAGACTGGTCGACGCTGCGTGCCCAGAAACTGCACAAGCAGAATGACTCCTGCCAGGAACAGGATGCTGTAACGGTCACGATTGGTGGACAGCAGGCTGACTGAGCCCGGGTGGGATCAGTCCTCAGGTGCATTTTCCTGAACGATCTCACGGAACTTGGCCGTCAGCGAACTGGTGATCGGCCCGACGGCACCGTTGCCGATGGTCGTCGAATCAATACGGTTCACACCGATTACTTCTGCAGCGGTGCCTGTCAGGAAGACCTCATCCGCTTCGAAGAACTCATTGATGCCGTGCGGACGTTCCACCACCGTGTGGCCCAGTGCCGGCGCAACTTCCTCAATCACGAATTTCCGAGTCACACCATGCAGCATGCCTGCCGAGGTATCGGGTGTTGAAATGACCCCGTCCTTGATCATGAAGATGTTGTCACCAGTGCATTCGCCGACTTCACCACGTTCGTTGAGCATGATCGCTTCCAGCACACCAGCTTTGATTGCTTCAACCTTGGCCAGAATGTTGTTGAGATAGTTCAGGCTCTTGATCTCGGGATTGAGACATTCAACCGGAACACGGCGACGATTCGCGACGACGACCGGAAGGCCGTTCTGGTACAGCTCATCAGGATAGAGTGCGATGTCCGCTGCAATCACGAAGGCCGTATGGTCCTTGCAGAGAAACGGGTTCAAGCCAAGGGTTCCCACACCTCGAGTAAACACCAGCCGGACATAACCATCCGTGAGATCATTGGCCGCCACCGTCATTCGAATGGCGTCATCAATCTCCTCAAGGCTCCAACGTGGCGTCAGATAGATCGCCTCAGCTGAACGATACATCCGCTCAAGATGGGACTTGAGCTTGAAGATCCGGTTGTTGTAGACCCGGATGCCTTCGAAACAGCCATCCCCATAGAGCAGGCCATGGTCAAATACGCTGATCGTGGCTTCGCCTGGTGGCACAAGCCGGCCATCAAGCCAGATCTGCCCCGTGTTCGGAGCTGATGAGGCGTTGGAAAGTGGCTTGGATTCTGACTCACACGCTGTGGAAGCGTCGGATGGATCGGACATGAACGGGCTTCTCCTGAGGGCACATCATACGCGCTGGGCTCGAATCAAGAGGAACCCAATGGGATAACCCGTGGAAAGAAGCCCATCTACGAGGATTCCTAGAGGAGTTGATCGATGGATTCAGCCAGCCCCTGCATACCCGTCTGGCTGGACGTTCGTCCACAGAGACGGACAACACCCTCGTCAGCTCCGGAGATGGCAATCCCATTGGCGCACCATTGAGCAAGGCCTCGTGAACGAATGTTCATCAGGATCGCCTTGATGTCATTTCGATCAATCTGCCATTGCTTGGCAAGACGCTGCAGCGCCACACTGCGATCCGCCATGGCTGCGAGGACGTCCATCCTTCCAGGCCGGTCGAGATGAACCTGAATCCTTCTTGGTTTCCAGAATTCAGGACCGATCGCAGCCTGTACGACCTTCAAGGCCTGCTGGGTTCCCTTGATCCGCATCCTGATGCAATCCTTGATTGGCTGCAGCGATTGAAGGTCACTGCTTATTCGTCGCGCACCATGGATATCTTCAAGTGTGACTTCAAGCGAATGACCACAGTCTGCGAGTGCCTTGAGCAGACCTGCCTGAATTGCAGGAAGCAACTCTCGCATGTCAAGGACGTCGCGAAGATCACGCTGAATGATCGCTGCACCATCCGCAACGATCACCGGACAGTCCATCCGGGATTGAGCCAGAAACTCTCTTGCACCCTCTGGCCCCATTGAAGTGGCAAGGACCACGTTGCTTCCACTTTGAGAAGCCTGCCGCAATGAACGACGAAGCAGAGGCTCCCCTGGTGAGAGTCCGTCGATATCGATGATGATGGCCGACGAAATCTTCTGCGAACCACCTTCATCGGACTTCCGGAGAACGGTTCGAAGCGCACGATCGATTGTCGGCGACAACCACTGGAACGATGCCTTCGACATGACTTCAGGAATGACACGCTGGGAGGACAATACGACCTCTGCACCGCCGCCAAGCAGAAGTTTCAAACCGAATGCAGGGGCTGGAAAAAAGGTCGGACGTCGCAGGACATGCCCCATCGCTCTGGTGAAGATCCGGTTCGTGATCGGCTCGGGTGAAACCATGTTGACGGGACCGTGAATATCCTGGTGACGCAGAAGCAGGTCGACCATCGCCACCATGTCCTGCCACGTGATCCATGACACATACTGTCGCCCATTACCGATGCGACCACCCAGACCCAGGCGGAAGATTCCGAGCATCCGTTTCAAGGCCCCGCCTTGTGGATCAAGAATCATGCCGAATCGCATGCACGCAACACGCACCGTTGGTTCTGCACGCATCGCCTGGGCTTCCCATTCGGCACAGAGGCGTGAAAGAAATCCTTCACCGCATTCATCCGTTTCCACCAGCTGACGATCATCGCGATCACCGTAGAACCCGATGGCCGATGCACTCAGCAGAGAACGTGGTGGCTGAAGCGCCTGCTCACAGGCCCGGACGACCTGATAGGTACTGTCGACACGACTTCGTCTTAACTCCTCGAGATAAGCCGCTGTCCAGCGACGATCCAGGACGCCGGCTCCGGCAAGATGAATGACGGCATCACAACCATCGATCTGCTTCTGCCAGGGGCCGGGGATATTGGGATCACCCTCGACGATCTCCACCGTGCCACGAGCCGGGGTTTGCTGCTCAAGTGAAGCCAACCGTGACCGATCACGGGTCAGCGCCAGCACATGATCGCCTTTGGCCAATCGATCAGCCACGATTCGACGACCGATCGTTCCGCTGGCACCCGTGATGAAGATCTTCATGCTCATGATGGAAACAGACATTGTAGACGGGTCCACGGACTGGAGTTCTCCAGCAACCCCCCGATTGAGGCCGATAGAGATCAACATGACGCCACTGATCTGGGCCCTGACAGCACTGCTTCCTGCCGCAACCGAACTACCGAATCGGACCATCGCCCGGTTTGATTTCGAGGAGGCTCAGGAGCGACCGATGGATATGCCACTGGCCTTTGAGCAGGTCGGTGAGATGAATCCGGACTTTCCAAGATTCGGTGGAATGAGTCTGGTCAGTGAGGATCGTCATTCCGGCCAGTTCGCCTTTCAGTTCGATCTCAAGGGCCGCTCCATGGCGGCTCGGACGGTCTCAGGGACACTCCCCATCCTCCCCCGCGTCGATCACCGGATCTCCACCATGGTTCAGACCAAAGGCTTGAATCGTGCGGGTGTGCGTCTGGTTGCCTGGTTGCTGGATGAACATGGCCAGGAACTCCCCGGATCACGAGTGATGTCCTCGCTGCTTTCGGAATCACCGGCAACCCATGCAAGATGGCGGGAACTTGCACTGCTGGTTCCCAACAGTGAACCGGACGCCACCGAGCTGATGCTTGAATTGCAACTGGTCCAACCACAGCTTCAAACAGAACGTGCTCAGGAAGACACCCTCCCACTGCTGGAGGACATTACCGGGACCGCCATTTTCGATGACATCCAGATTGAACAATGGCCACGTCTGTATCTGGCGGATTCCTCTCGAATCGGACTGCATGTTGATGCTGAACCGGTACTGCATCTGCGAATTGATGATCCTGCTCCTGTGCCCACGATCTGGCAGATCGAAATTTCAAATAGTTCAGGTGAACTCGTCCATGCCGCTGACGGCGTGGTTCCTCCGAATGGACTTGATGAGACTCTGGTACTTCCACTTGCTGACAAGGACTGGTATCAGGTACGGGCGGTGACCCGCGAGTCGAATCGAATTCTGGCTGAAGATGAACTGACACTGGCCATCACCGATGGTGTTCGATGGCAAGAACCTGAAGCAAGAATCTGCATCGATCTCAGTCAGCACATGCTGGATGAGACTTCATCATCTTCATTGGCCGTTGATCTTCTGGGCCATCTCGGGGCAGGCGAAGCCATTGTTCCCGTCTGGAACAGTCAGATGAACTTCGATGAGTCGTGGCCTTCAACCCTTCATCAGGTTGATGAAATGAAGCGACTTCGGATCGAACCAGTACTGGCCTTGAACTGGCTTCCACCTGAATACCGTGAACTTGGACCGTTCGATGATGGTGATGCCGCTTCGCTGATAACCAAGCATCCGGAAACGCTGGACAATCTGGTGGAATCCTCCATCATTGCCTGGGGTGATACTGGCTCACGTTGGCGCATTGGGCGAGCTGAAGATTCCCCAACTCATCTGGAAGGTGCAACCGAGGCACTGAAGGAACGGCTTGAAGATCTGGTCTTCAATCTTGACATCTCGACGCCCAGCACCACCTCCGCTTCAGCTCAACTTCCCATGACACCCCGCGAGGAAGTCGCCACGGCTTCCGCCTCGGTTCTTGAAGCCTGGTGCCATGACGAACAGATCATTGAACTGCCTGCGCCATGGAAGGCCGGCTCCCATGGACTTCAGCCAACCCCCTTCTACCCCGCCTTGAAACATCTCATTCAAGCTGTTGGCGGACGTTCCGAAGTCACCTGGCTGCCCGTCCAACCCTCGTTACATGCCTGCATGCTTGAAGGAAATGATCAAGAGCCGGTCATCGTGGTCTGGAAGAAGAATCCCAACGGACCACATGAACAACTCTCACTGCCAATAACAAGTGAACAGGTCCAATGTCTTGATGTTCTTGGTCAACCTGCAGCACGAAGGCCAGAACAGCATCAGCATCACATCTTGATCGAGGATCTGCCCGTCATCATCAAGGATTTCTCCGCGAGCGGCCCACGCCTGATGTCCGGGTTGCTCCTGCAGCCCCAGTCACTCCCTGCTGAACTGAAGGTTCATGATCACAGGCTTTCGCTCCACAACAATTCCTCTCGCCCGCTGGTCGGACACTTGATTGCCAATGCGGTCGAGGGAGTTGAGCTGCGCCCGGCGATCATTGGACTTGATCTTGCTCCCGGTGAAAGACTTGAGATGCCGCTTGAAGTAGTGGTGACGACTCCGCTGCCCGCTGGAGCAGTGCCGATCCACTGGGAAGCACGGCTTGAACGTGGCCACCGTCTGCCAATGACCACCTGGATGACGGTGGGACTTCCTGATCTTCAGGTTGATTGGACACGAAGAAACACCTCGAGCCGTGATCTCGTCATCGATCTTGATCTCATCAATGAAGGTCAGGAACCTCGTATCGTTCATGTCTCACTTGGACATGTCGATCTTGACATGGGTCCGGCTGCTCGTCTGACGGTCGCCCCTGGCGCTTCGCTGAGTCAGACTTTCCGAATTCCTGATGGCGAATATTCACTCGCTGGAGCATCCATCTCACTGATGCTTGAAGATCGTGAAACAAATGGAAAGCTTCGCGAGATGATGCAGATCGCCCCTCGGCCCATTACGGCCGGAGTGAGTGACCGGACGACTCCCTGATCAATTCAAGGTGACGTGATAGTCCTGTGGATCACGCTGCTGGCGAAACGCCAGAAGCAGCAGATGCTCCAGTCGCAGCAGTTCTTCACGAACCAGATTGGCACGGCCAGCTACGGTAGCTTCCGCAAGAATCTCGTATCTGAGATTGGCATCATGGACGAGGGCTGCGGCAATAACCTCGAGCAGTGTTCCCGTATCGACTTCACGATCATGAAGACACTTCCGAACCATGCCTACGGATTCAAGCTTGGCCAGATCCGTATCACACAGCAATGATTCCATTTCAGATCGAACGGCTGAAAGATCGGATTCCTTGTCCTTCGGTGAAATCATCGGACGAAGATGAGCTGCGCGGTATTGAACATCCCCGGCCGGCTCGACCATGGAGACGATGCGCGCCCGGCAGATGCCATGCAGGACGATCTGGTAACCATCCGAGACCTGTTCATGCTGGACGATCTGTCCAAGGCAGACGACAGGCCTGAGGGCAGGCGTACCGTCGTAGTCATCACGCCATTCATCATCCGCAAAGCATGCCACGGCGATCTGTCCCGCCCGGTCAAGCGTATCTGCAATCATCTGACGATAACGAGGCTCGAAGATATGCAGCGGCGCCACGCTCTGCGGCAGAAGGATGGGTTCCGGCAGAGGAAACAGCGGGACGGGCAGATTGAAATTGACTCGTACCGAAGTAGACATGCTGATCAAGTGTAGCACTGGCCCACAGTCACAAGAACCGCCATTCCAGAGGATCCGATCAATTGATCTGGAGGTGAATCAAACGTGATCAGGTCAGCGAGCCGCTGCGACGAATATCGACCATGTACCGCTGAAGCACCTGACCGGGACAGGCGGTCGGCGCCATTTCCTGATGCGTATGAATTCGGCTGCTGCTGACGGCATAACGCCTTGATTCACCCGCGATGAACGACATGATGGCTGCTTGCTGAGCTCGATTCAGGGATTGCTTGTCAAAGTTGCCAAGCACGACGATTCCCAGATTCCCCTGATTCTGACCACCAACATGAGCCCCTTGATAGGTCAACGGGCGACATCCCCAGACACGGCCTGCGGGATCGATCGCGTAGTGGTAACCGATGTCACCGAATCGCTG
>PBAY01000038.1 GCA_002717655.1 Phycisphaerae bacterium
CCCCGCTGCACCATGTTCTCGAATCATTGAAGGTATGGGTTTCAGCCAACTTTCGGCTGTCCCTCAAGATACTTCTCAAGGGTCTCTTTCATTTCATCCTTCTGTCCTTCAGGTGCATGCTGAATGGCACGTTCCTGAGTCGCGATGGCCTTGTCGACCATTCCCTTGTCGAAATAGGCACGGGCAAGGGTGTCAAGAATGGATGCATCCTTGTTTTCGGTCAGTTGGTTGGCTCGTTCAGCAGCCTTCATGGCGAAGTTGAGGTCGCGATGCTTGATATTGGGATTGGTCAGAACGGACCAGCTCACGGAGTTGAGCATCTGGGCATTGTCCCAGTTGTTCATCAGTACGGAGTCACCAAGAGAATAGGCATCCTTGGCATGATCATCCGACATCAACATCATCTGGAACTTGGTTTCCATGAGTACGGTCATGTCAGGGTGCTTGGCAGCAGCAGCATCAATGGCCTCGAATGCCTTGGTGTAGTTTCCGGACTGACTTGCCTGACGGAGCACGGGGGTCAACGTCCTCATGACGCGTTCCTCTTCCTGTTCCTTCTTGAAGTCGACGGCAAAGGCTTCACGGTCCCAGGTGCCTGCGAAGTAGGACTCGAGGACCGGGTCGATGGTGCCTGGATGACCGATCCACTCGATGCGACCCTCCTTACCGACGAGGTAGCCGCAGGGGATACCATTCTGTCCAGCAGGTCCCATCCAGTTCTTGGCAATGGAATCGTTCATTTCAAGGCCGACTGTGTAGTCCATCTTGTCACCTTGCTTGGCAACGAATTCCTTGACCATCGGCATGGGATCATCGCCACGTTCCCAGACGCCTACGCCGAGGATGCGAAGCTTGCCCTTGTATTGCTTCTGGAGTTTACTCAGATGGGGAAAGGCTCGGATGCACGGACCGCACCAGGTTGCCCAGCATTCAACGAGATAGGTTTCACCTTCCTTGAAGGCTTCGACCGGCTTGCCCTTGATCCAGGAGACATCCTTGATCGAAGGAGCCTTGTCACCAATGGTGAGCGTCTTCTGTGGTTTGTCAGTGTCCTGTGCGAGTGCCAGACTGCCGCTGAGCAGCAGGCCCGCGGCGATGGAAGTCAGAATTCGAGACATGGTCTTCTCCCTTGTTCGGATTTTTGGATAGTGAGGTGATGCTTCACCTTGCCAGTGCGATTCCACACCATACAACCAAAGTGATGGGCCTGGCCTCAAGGGGGCTGAGTGAAGCTTGATTCAGCAGTCAAACGCGGTTCAATGGCCTCAGGAGCCGGCCTTGCTTCCCCGGTACATGTCCAAGGTTTCCTGAAGGGACGCTTTGGACTTTTCAGGGGCCTTCATGACGGCTCGCTCCTGGATCTTGATGGCCTCTTCCTTTTCCCCCATGTCCCAGTGAACTCGGGCCAGTGTGTCCAGGATGTTCGAGTCCTGATGGTTCTCAAGCGTGTCTGCTCGTGAGGCACAGCGAAGAGCCAGATCGAAGTCTCGATCCTTGAGCTCTGGTTCCGAAACGATCATCCAACTCATGGCATTCAGAACGGACGACGTATTCCATTCATCTTGAGCCAGTTGGCTGCCATATTCATAGGCTTCCTTGGTGTGACCTGGAACAGTCAGAAGAAGTTGGAACTTGTCCATTCGGAAAGAGGTAACTGTTGGAAACGCGGTGATCGCGCGGTCAAGTGTGGACAGTGCAAGTGCCATCGAGCCCCCAGCCTGTGCTTCACGTATGGCGGCCTTCGTACTTGCTCTGGCGATCACGAAGGCATTCTCCTTGCGATACTCCATGTTGAATGCTTCACGATTCCATTGGCCTGACACATAGGCATCGAGTGCCTTGGTCATTTCGTCCTTGCTGTAAGGGTGGCCATACCATTCCACCTGTCCTGCTCGCCCGATGATGAAGGCCGATGGAATCCCGATTCTTCCCGCTCCGTCCATCCAGGCGTTTGCTGTTTCGCGGTCCTGATCGACTGCGACCGCATATTCCATCGCGAGATCCGGATCCTGCTTCACGCGGGCAAGCTCAACCCTTGATTCGACGAAGCTGGCGACAGCCGTGTTGCGTTCCTTCTGGGTCTTCTCACGCTGCCAGATCGCGATGCTGATGACTTCGACTTCCGGATACTTGCGTTGGAACTGAGTCAGGCGAGGGATGCCTCTGATGCACGGCCCGCACCAGGTAGCCCAGAATTCAATGACATAGATCCTTCCGTCCTCGAACTGCTTGATCTCATCGCCTTTGATCCACTTGGCGATATGCAGTGGTGGGGCGGCATCTCCAGCCTTGAGGCGTGCCTCGGGCAGTTCTGCACCCTCGATGGGTTGAACCTGAGCCATGGCAGCACTTGCCAGGAACAGCAGGACAGCAAGGCAACGGATCATGAATAGATTTCCTGAGTACATTCGAGTTTCCTAGAGCATGAATCGCATGGGGTTCTCGAGATCATCAATCACATGGCCGATGAACGGCACTTCTCGCCCTCCATCAACCAGACGATGGTCCATGGAATGGCTCAACGGAAGGATGAGACGTGGAACCACTTCGTCGTCCACGACCCATGCCATTTTCTGCGCTCGGCCTACGGCGAGGCAGGCGACCTGTCCAGGCGTGATGATTGGAGTCGAGTATCTGGTCCGACCCATCGCGCCTGCATTGGAGATCGTGTAGGTGCCACCACGGGTATCTTCGATCGAGAAGGTGGCATTTCGTGCATTGTCTGAGATCACCTGCAGGTGATCAGCAAGCTCGCCGACGCCCATTCGATTCGCATCGCGGATGACCGGTGCAACCAGACCCCGTGGAGTATCGACACCGATTCCGATGTTGACGTATCGACGGAAGATGATCTCGCCTGTGCTTTCATCGAGTGTTGCGTTGAGTATCGGGAAGGCAGCTAGAGCCCTGCATACGGCGCGAATCACGAAGGCAAGGGAAGTCACACGTCGATCGGGTCTGGCAGGATCCTGGAATCCCTTGCGAAGAATCTCCAGTTCAGTGATGTCGGCGTCATTGCAATCGGTCACATGTGGAATCGTGGTCCAGGAGGTGCACATGACCTGTGAAATTGACTTGCGAGCCTGAGTCAGCGGTGCCCGAACAATCTCGCCGTACTGGTCCTGATCAGCTCGTCCTTCGATATCCAGTGCAAGTGGTGGAGTCGAGCTGGTGGAGGTGGCGCGTGGTGCGATCGGCGTCGCTGGAACCGCAGCCTGAGGTGTCACGACCACTGCAGGGGGCGCGGGTGCTGGAGTGACAGGTTCTGCTGCAACTGGACTGGATTGATGTGACTCCACATCACGTCGAGTGACTCGGCCACCAGGTCCTGTTCCGGCAATGCTGCTCAATTCGATTCCGAGTTGGCGAGCGAGTCGTCTGACGGAGGGAGAGGCGGGGGTTCGCTTGCCTTCGCGGCGAACTGGTTGAGCAACTTCAGAAGTTGTGGCCTGTTCGGAGGATGGGGCGGGCGATGATGAAGCGGTCGAGGACTGAGTACCTTCGGCTTCAAAGGTGAACATGACGTCGCCGACATGAACAAGCTGCTGTTCTTCAACATGAATTCGATGGACACGGCCGCTGACTGGAGACGGGATCTCCACCGCTGCCTTGTCGGTTTCGACTTCCATGATGTGCTGGTCTTCCTTCACGTGCTCGCCTTCTGCGACAAGCAGGCGCATGATCTGCCCTTCATGGACACCCTCGCCCAGATCTGGAAGCCGGAATTCAGTCATGGTCGCCATCATCACTATTCCCACGCCATCGTTTCTCGTGCCGCCGTCATGATGTCATCGGCATCAGGGAGGAAGTGTTGCTCGGTCTGGAAGTAGGGGAATGGGATGTCATAGCCTGTCAGTCTTCGAATTGGTGCTTCCAGATATTCGAAGGCGGACTCGTTGATTCTGGCGATGATCTCCGAGGCGATGCCACAGGTTCGATGACCTTCATGGACAATGAGGCAGCGTCCCGTCTTTCCAACGGATTCGCAGATGGTCTCGGAATCCATGGGTGAGATGGTCAGCAGATCGATCAGTTCAACATCAATGTTGAATTCATCAACGAGATCCTCGACGGCTTCGCGACAGGTCCTCATCATCGCGCCGTAGCTGATGAGTGTCAGATCCTTGCCGGGTCGTACGACTTCAGCCTTGCCGATAGGCATGGTTTCCCGTTCTTCAGGAACATCTTCACGAAATGCCCGGTAGACCGCCTTGGGTTCATAGAAGATCACGGGATCCGGATCGTCGATTGCCGCGGCGAGCAGTGCACGGGCATTGCGTGGTCCGGAGGGTATGACGACCTTGAGCCCGGGAGTATGAGCCCAGTAGGTTTCGCGTGATTCACTGTGATGTTCTACGGCTCGGATTCCTCCACCGAATGGAGTTCGCAGCACCACTCGCATCGGGAATCGGCCCATGGTTCGATTATGCAGGCGAGCCATGTTCTGTTCGATCTGATCGAATGCCTGCATCGTGAAGCCTGAGAACTGGATTTCGGCAACTGGCTTCATGCCATGGATCGCCATGCCGACCGCTGTTCCGATGATGCCACACTCGGCGAGTGGCGTATCCATGACACGGTCACGTCCATATCGTTGGAATAGACCCTTGGTCACACGGAACACGCCACCATTGATGCCGACATCCTGACCCATGATCATCACGTCATCATCGGCGGCCATCGCTTCATCAAGTGCCAGGTTGAGTGCTTCAACCATCGTCTTCTGCGCCATCAGTCCTGCCCTCCGATACCGCGACGCTTGAGTCTCTTCCAGTACTCCTCGCGCTGGCGTTCAAGTTCAGGGGGCATGTTGACGTAGAGATTCTCAAAGATGCCTTCCGGATCGGCCTGAGCCATGTTCCGGAAGCGTTCACGTGCTTCCAGAACTTCAGCATCACATGAAGCACGGACTTCAGCAGCTGCTTCGGTCGAGAGAAGACCCTTTTGCTTCAGATACAGTTCGAACCGGTTGATTGGATCTCGTTTTTTCCACGGTTCCGATTCAGCATCCTCCCGATACACGGTTGGATCATCAGCGGTGGTGTGGAGGCTCATCCGATAGGTCATTGCTTCGATGAAGGTGGCACCGCCGCCTTCTCGACCTCGTGTGATAGCCTCTCGCATCGCGACGATCATGGCAAGAATGTCATTGCCATCAACTCGAATGGTGGGCAGTCCGAAGCCGGGGCCACGAACAGCCAGACTATCGGTGGCGAACTGGTATTTTGATGGTGTGGAAATGGCCCAGCCGTTATTTTCACAGACCAGAATTGCAGGTGCCTGATCCACGGCGGCAAAGTTGAAGGCTTCACTGATCGCACCCTGGGACATGGCACCATCACCAAAGTTCACCACGACGACGTCGCGTTCCTTTCTGCGTCTGATCGCCATCGCGATGCCCACTGCAGGAAGGACATGTGATCCAATCACGATTGAGAAAGGTAGATCATTGACCCCTTCAGGTGGGGGGAAGCCACAGTGGTAACCGGCCCAGAGCATGAAGAGCTGTTCCATCGGCCAGCCACGGAGAATCTGGGCGCCGAATGAACGGTAGGAAGGACTGAACCAGTCCTGACGTGTCAGCTCCCAGACCTGTCCGACCATACAGGCTTCCTGGCCAAGGTTCGGCGCAAAGGTTCCCATCTCACCCTGCCGTTGCATGGTCAGCATGCGGGCGTCAAAGGCCCGGCTCAGGACCATGGCTCGGTGGAGGCCAAGGAGCTCTTCGGAATCCAGCCCTGGATCACGTGCAGGATCGACCCGGCCATTGTCATCCAGTATCTGGAGCGTTTCGAGTTGGCCAAGATCTGTTGCGTTCGTATCCATGGCGCCGGGGGTTGGAAGGGAGGGACCGGGTTTGGACGGGTCCACGCCCTGCCGTTGCTGGGCGGTCGGCGTCGTGCTCATAGGTGTGGAATTGTAGCAGCCCGGAGGCTCGGACAGGTTAGGTCTCAGTCGACCTTCTTCATGTGTTCGAACTGGTTCCGGCATGCCTCACAGAAATAGATGGAACGGCATCGAGTGGGCCCATAGGGGCTGTCCAGACGGGTTTGAGGGCTTCCACAGTAGGGGCAGGGGATGGCTGAGGTCATCAGCGGGACCGCTCCATCGCCGCCCTGGCACCCCGGGACGCTGACCCCATGCTTCTCAAGTTGGGCTCTTCCGGCTTCGCTGATGCGATCTACTGACCAGGGAGGGTCGAACAGCCATTCCACCTGGCAGTCGGCAACTTCAGGCAATTGGGCGATCTTGTCGTGGACATCACGGGCAATCATGTCCAGAGCAGGGCATCCGACAAAGGTCGGAAGCAGGGAAACGTGAACATGGCATTGCGTTTCTGATGATTCGATTCGTATCGCCTGGATCAGTCCCAGGTCAACGATGCTGATGGGCAATTCAGGATCAGGGACTTCAAGCAGAAGGGTCTGGATGTCCTCTTGGGCTACCACGCCGCGCCTGGCTCGATCCGCCGGACCTCGGTCATTTCCGTGAGCTGCTCATGAAAGTGATCAGCGTGCTTGCCTCGTCGTCCGCCTTCGACATTTCGATCAGGGAGTGTGAAGGTCGCGGCAAGTCCGGCATCCTGAAGGGTGATCTGAAGTTGATCGGTCCATTGCTTGAAGATCTCTTCACGCCCGCAGTAGTAGCCATCGTCATCGTTCACCAGTCGGCCTGGGATCTCCAGCACCATCCCTGCCAGAGGGGCGATCCGGTCGAGTGCGGCCTGCATGCGGGCCTGTGATTCCGGACCTGCCTGAGCCAGTCGCTTGATCCAACGCTCCAGATGAGTCACTTGAAGATTCTGTTCAGGAAGAATTCGGCCACATCGAGCAACAAGATCAGCATCATCGTGTCGGGACAGTCGTTCGATCGCGATCTGGGTGAACGCAGCCATCAACCACCGTTTGACGACGGAGTTGGCCCAGTCGAATTCATCCGATTGCGTGGTCAGATCACAGCACATGTAGTCTGCAGGGTCACGTTCGAATGCAATGACATCTGGATCAAGACCGTAGGTATTCCCGAGGTACTCATAGAGCGTCAAGGCATGACTCAGATCATCCTGAGCCATTGCTGACGATGCGATGTCCTCTTCGAGGATCGGACCAAGTCCCGTCCAGTCACTCTGGACATGACCAAGCATGAGCTTGTCATCAGCATGGGCAAGGATCAATGAGGCGGTCGGATTGGTCAGCATGTCTTGCATGACAGTGGATCACGGACACTCAGAAGTGTTTGTGAATGTCCTCCTTGCGATAATCCTCATAGGTTTCCGCATCGCGAATACGAGTCCATTTCTCACGTACGCCTTTGCTGTAACCCTTGGCAAACTTGTAGTTCATGTCGTGCAGGCGCCAGATGAGTCCACCTCTTCCATCCGAGATGGTGATGTGTTCTTCAGGAACAACTCGGAACTGCACGATTCTGCCATTGGCATAGGCAGTCGTTCCGCGAGCAATGGCTTCCGTGGAGTCAGGCGCATTGATGGTTCCCAGCAGTTCCAGATTTCCCCCGCGTCGGGGCAGACCGAAGACGCACCAGCTTGTACCGTCATCCCCGGCCGAATCGCCTGCCTCCAATGGTTCGAACCCGCATGGCCCGTCATGTGCGAATCTGGCGTGATGAGTCAGTATGGCGACACACGCTTCATCAAGCCCGTAGTGCTCGCTTGAGAACTGCAAGGCGAGTTCCAGATCTGGCGCATTCAGTGAACCGGCCCACCTGAAACGGGCTTCTGGTTTCTTCTGGGTGTAGACGATCCAGTGTTCCGTGTCCGGTGTGCCCGGAGCAAGATCGCCCTCATGCTGAATCAATTGTTCACGGATCTTCGACATGGTGAATCAGGCTGCAGGTGGGGTGGATACGGTTCCCGAGGTGATGGCACGACGTACCCATCCGCCTTGTTCATAGGAGAACCGGCGAAGAGAGAGTCGGTGTTGGTTGCAGGGGCCATTTCCTCGAATCACTCGCCAGAATTCATCCCAGTCGGGTTGGGTGAATGACCAGTTGCCTGTTGCTTCATCGAGCATCAATGCTTCATCCGGCGTAGCGGAGGTCACGTATCCCTTGTCGTCCTTGGTGACGACATTGACCGTCAATCCCAGATCCTGGGCAGCGGGTGCGAATCGGTTGACGAACCGCTGTCTCAGAGAGTCGTTTCGTTCAACCTTCATCCGCCACCTCATCGGTGGTCGGGATTCAGCATTCGGTTTGTCCGCAGGACCGAAGAACATCAATGAAACAGGCCACCAGCGGTCAAAGGCTTCCTGAGTCATCTTCTTCTGTCCTGGTGTACCGCTCATCAGTGTCAGGACCATGTCCTCTCCACTCTTGAAGTGGAAGGCCTCTTCCATGTTGATTCGGTTCATGGTTCTGACATATGGACCATAGGCTCCATCAGCGAGCGTCTTCTGATTCATGATCGCGGCGCCATCGATGAGCCATTGGATCATGGCGATGTCAGCCCAGGTCGGGGCGGGATAGTTGAAGCAGTTGTGATACTTCGTCTTTCCGGTGACCAGATCACGCAGCATGTCATCGCGACTCTTGCCAAGCTCCTGCGACACCCGGTAGAGCATCTGCCCGTGGCCGACCTCGTCCTGCACCTTGGCAGTCAGTGCCAGTTTCCGCCGCATGCTTGGTGCCCGTGTGATCCATTCGCCTTCTGGAAGCGCGCCGATGATCTCACTGTTGGCGTGATGTTCAGCCATCCCCAGCATGCCCATGCGATAGGCATCGGGCATCCAGTCACCGGCTTCAATCAGAACACCATCAGCAATTCGTTGTTCGAATTCAGCGAGCTTTTCGGGATCTTCATGCCCAGTTGGATCCATGGGCTGAGAGGGATTTGAGGCACCGCTCATGTCGTTCCTTCCTTGCAGCAGAGTTGATCAGGATTCGGGGTGTTCCAGCACGGCTGCCAGCCCCTGTCCAACGCCTACACATAGTGTAGCCACGCCACGGCCAACTTCACGACGTTTCATCTCATAAACGAGCGTAGCCGCCAAACGGGCACCTGATGCTCCCAGAGGGTGTCCGATGGCGATGGCTCCACCGTTGACATTCACCTTTTCCAGATCCAGATCAAGTTCACGAACACATGCGATTGACTGGGCGGCAAAGGCCTCATTCAGTTCATAGAGTCCAATATCTTCAGTGGTGAGTCCACTTCGTTCGAGGGCCTTTCGTGTCGCTGCAATCGGCCCAAGCCCCATCATGGCGGGATCGACTCCTGCTGCGGCTGAACTGCCCACGATGGCCAGCGGTTCAAGGCCTTCTGCTCTGGCGCGATCAAGTTCCATGAGGACAAGTGCAGCTGCACCATCATTGACGCCTGAACTGTTGCCTGCAGTGACAGTGCCCAGATCATCCTTGGCGAACGCAGGACGCAATCGGGCCAGTTTCTCAAGTGTCGTATCCGGTCGAGGATGTTCATCAGTGGTGATCGTGATCGGATCACCCTTCCGCTGGGGGATCTCAACCTGCATGAGTTCATCAGCAAAGAAGCCCATTTCATGAGCCAGTGCCCATCTTTGCTGACTCAGCAGTGCAAAGCGATCCTGTTCTTCGCGGGTGATCTTGTAATGTCTCGCCACATTTTCCGCTGTTTCACCCATGGCATAGGGATGATGAAGTTTGGAAAGGGCAGGGTTGGTGAATCGCCATCCAATCGTCGTGTCATACACTTCAGGTGTTCGGGCGAACGCCTTGTCGCTCTTGGCCATCACGAATGGGGCCCGGCTCATGCTCTCCACTCCTCCGGCAACCATGACGTCACCATGACCAGCTTCAATCATGCGTGCAGCGATGATGATCGATTCAAGGCCGGAGGCACAGAGTCTGTTTACGGTGCTGCCTGGAACATGATCCGGAAGTCCTGCAAGCAAGGCAGCCATGCGAGCGACATTTCGATTGTCTTCGCCGGCTTGATTCGCAGCTCCGAAGTACACATCCTCAATCGATGTGGGATCGATCCCTGATTGTCGTACCGCCTCCTTGATGGCCAACGCTGCCAGATCATCCGGGCGGATGCTCGAGAGTCCGCCGGCATATCGGCCAAATGGGGTTCGGACGGCTGAAATGATTGCTGCGCGTCTTGTCATGGGTCCATGATTCTACGTCATCGAGATCATCAACGTGGATCAAAATTCGATGGCCGGTAATTGCAGTTTATCGACACTGGTGCGAGCGAGATCAAATGATCTACAGCCCGGATTGAATACTGGAAGCCTTGCCATGGAGCAGGAGAAGGTCCTTGACTGTCTGAACGTCTACTGGTGCCAGACCTGTCGATTCGACCTTGATGGTCTGCTCCAGCCCTTGCTCATCACCATCAGCTTCTTTGATCCACTCAAGCACTCGTGGTTCAAGTTTCAACCAGGATTCATGCTGCAGCTGGCGCTTTGCATCGGCATGACCGATCGTCACGGTATTCCAGATTCGCATCTGCCCATCTGAGTCAATGGAAACCAGTTGGTCGCCTGAAGGTGAGAACTGCATCAGGTTGATGTCCTGATCATGGCCCCGAAGTGTGAAAATCGTCTCGCCTGTTCTTGCATCATGAAGTTGAATGCTGCGGCCACTTTGAACTGTGGCAACTCTTCTCATTCCCTCATCGACTTCGCGATTGATCAGATTTGCAACTGAGCCCGGCAGGTCGGCACCGGGTTCCCAGGAAGTCGTGTCCCAGGTACGCAGCAGTCCATCTTCTCCCTGAATCATGAGCAGTGATCCATCACCGCTGAATTCCAATGTACTGATTTGACTTCCATCGCCTCCCAGAGACGCGACTCGATCACCAGTCGACATGGTCCATGCTCGAGCAGAGCCATCCGGCATGCTGGCGGCAACGAGATTGGCTTCGGTTGATACGGCCATGAGCTGAATGCCATCACCAACCAGAATTTTCAGATCGTCCATTTCCTGACCACGATTCACATCCCAGAATCGGATGGTGCCATCCATGGAGCCTGAGACGAGACGGTTGTCCTTGAGTGAGAGCTGCGTGACAGCGGCTTCATGACCTGGAAACTCTCTGAGCCCAAGTCCCTGAGCGGTATCCCAAAGCCAGATCCTTCCCGATTCATCGCCTGTGACCATTCGATTTCCACTGGAGTCGAATTCAATCGACTGAACCGGTGCATCATGATTTGAAAGAAGGGCCTTCTGCTTGCCTGTCTTGGTATCGATCAGCAAGAGAGAATTACCCTGACCAGCAATGATCAGATGGCCAGCGGCAGGGTCCAGAACATTGGGATCTCCACTCCACCAGGATCGTTCGTCTTCTCGCATCTTTCGGCCTGTTGTGAGATCCCACAGGCGAATCATGTTGTCACGGCCTGCGGTGACGAGTCGAGTGCCGTCATGCGAGAGTTCCATGCTTGTTATCTCAGCTGCGTGCGCGTCGAGGGATGCAAGAACTCGACCACTCAGAAGATCGATGACAAGGATCGTTCCATCGCCGCAGCCGCTGATCAATCGCTTGCCATCATCGGTATAACGCAGCATGCCCGGGGGGCAATCAGAGGGGTCGATTTGATCGATGCGACCATCTGCATGTGTTGGCCAGAGTCTTGTTCCATCACGAGCCACTGACAGTACTCGACGCCCTTCATCCACGAATGAAACGCTGGAAACCGGCGAGTCGTGATGTCCCAACTGCACAGACTCACTGTCTGAATCGGATAGATCCCACAACTGGATGTTGCCGGAATGGTCAGCGGTCAGCAGCAGGTTTCCATCCTTCGAAAGGGCAGTAGCTGTGGCTGCATCCACGGCAAGAGATCTTTCTGGCCGTGATCCATCAAGCCATTGGATCAGCAGTCTTGAAGGATCCTTTCCGGAAACAATCACTGACCAGTCTTCCGCCATCGTCCAGGCGCCACCTGGCTCGGCAATCACATCGCCTGTCTCGGCATCAATGATGAGATCCGAATCTCTGCTGTTGTGAAGATGCAACAGGTTCCCATCCGGACTGAAGCTGATTGAATCGATGGATCTGATTGGAACCAGATAGCTGTTGTTTCTTCGCCCGGTATGGATGTCCCAGGTGTGTATTCCACCATCCATTGTGGCGGTAACCAGGCGGATGGCAGCCCGATCAAACGCGATGGCTGTTACATCAAGTTCATGCTGCAATGTTGCGATGGCAGAATCTGTCGAACTTATTCTTGCAAGATCAACTCTCTGCTGGTCCACAGTTGCCAGTCGCGATCCAGTGTGATCGAGCTGATAGAACTGGGCGCCTTTGGGAACGGTGATGTCCGCGACAGGTCGTGCGTTGTTGCTTGTCTGGACACGAATGGTCGTGTCATCGAGGAATCGAGCGAATCTTCTGCCATCGCCGCTGTAACGGAAATCAGGTGTGTCTCCGGGGCTGGCGGGCAACATGGCGAGTATGCGGCCGGTATTCAGCTCCAGTACATCACGTTCACCATTCAATTCACCCATGATGGCGGTAAGCCCATTGGGCGAAATGATGACTTCATCTGGATCCTGACCGGGTGTGGCAATCGTGGTCAACGGCTGAGGTGCAACGGGATCGATCCTGCCGCCTGCATCCCAGATTGCGAATCGTTGGGGTGAGAAGGTAAACAGGCGAGTGGGATCCGGAGCAACTACAGCGCGAATATCCTGTTCTTCAGGAAGTTGAAGCGATCCAAGACTGGGTTCAGCTTGAGCCCAGAGATGATGCCATTCGAATGCGGACTCATGAGAGCGACCATCAATCGCCTGAAGCAGGAGTTGTCGAGCATCCTGAGTGTCACCAGCATCGATCGCCGTTGCTGCGGAGATCAGGAAGAACTTGTAGTTGTTTCTTTGGAGCTGGATATTCGCTTGCTGCGTGGAATTGAGTTCCTGCTGCAGCACATCGAGACTCTTGTCCTTCTTGGCCAGGTCCCTTCTGTATTCATCCTCATTCTCAAGCAACTGGGCCAGGATGCGTTCGCTATTTGCTTCTTCCTGTCGCGCATCCTGTTCGGCACTCTTTGATTTGGCAAGAAGCAGAAGAGAGATATTGAGTCCGATGAGCATGGCGACGAAAACGATCGCAGCGGCCAGTACACCACCTCTGTTTCGGCGAAGAAACTTTCTCAGCCGATAGCCGGAAGTCTCAGGCCCTGCCACGAGGGCATCGCCATCCATGTATCGCTTGATGTCTTCCGCCAGCGCATTGGCTGATTCATAGCGTTCGTCTCGTTCCTTGCGCAGTGCCTTCAGCGGAATCCAATCAAGTTCCCGTCGAAGCATGGCAGCCAGTTCGGCAGGCCGTGATTGCCGTCTGGTGGCGATCTTGGAGGCTTCTCCTCCCATGGAAACCAGTCGTGTGCTTGGTTTTGGAGGTTCGTCTTCCTGAATGATTCGGCAGAGTTCGCTGAAGCCGGCTTGTCGCATGGCGATCGATTCAAAAGGAAGAGCTCCTGACATAAGCTCGTAGAGGATCATGCCAAGTGAATAGACATCGCTGCGTGTGTCAACATCAGCAGATCCCAGATCCGCTTGTTCGGGACTCATGTATTCCGGGGTGCCAATGAGTTGTCCGGTTTCGGTGCAGAAGGATTGCTCGGTCAATTCAATGCTGGTCGCCTTGGCGACACCGAAATCAATGACCTTGGGACAAGGTTCTCCATCATCATCGGTGGTGACCAGAATGTTCGATGGCTTGAGATCCCTGTGGATGATTCCTTTCATGTGAGCGTGCTGGACTGCAGCACAGACTTTCGTCATGAGCACAAGGCGCTGGGATGGGTTGAGACGATTTTCATCCGCATACTGTGTGATCGGATCGCCTTCAACGAACTCCATGACGAAGAAGGGCCGTCCATCATCAGTTGCTCCGGCGTCGTAGACCGTGGCAATGGCAGGGTGATCCAGAATCGCCAGCGCCTGACGTTCGGCTTCAAATCGTGCAATCACAGCCCGTGTATCCATGCCGGGCTTGATGATCTTGAGGGCGACACGTCGCCTTACAGGGTTGTACTGCTCGGCGAGATAGACGATTCCAAATCCACCTTCCGCCACGACGGAAAGAATCTTGTAGTGACCGACTTCATCTCCTGGCTCAAGCCTGAGATGCGGAGGAAGATCGAATTCACCATCATCAACATTCCCCAGCCGAATGGTAGGAGTGTTGGTGTCAGGGCGGGGATATCGTTCCTTGGGGTCCACGTGACCAAGGATACCACTGGAATTAGAGGTTGCTTGAACAAGGTCAGGCAGGGGGGATGAAACGTCCAGCAGCAGTCATGCTTTCCAGAGATTTCATCGCTTCAGCCGTATATTCCCGACCCGTATCAGCCATCCACTCGAAAGGGCCTCTTGGATAGTTGACTCCGTATTTCATGGCGGTGTCGATGTCCTGCTCGGTTGCGACCCCATCGGCCTTTGCCCAGAGTGCTTCATTCATAAGAGCGCAGAGGATGCGTGCGAAGACAATCTGCTGCACTGGGTCATCCGAGCCTCGGGAGGCTTTCTGGGTGAAACGTTGAATGGGATCAAGTTCGCCGGCGTGGATCGTTGCTGCTTCCTTGCCGGGAAGGAGTGCGACAATGGGACTGTCACCTTGATAGTCATAGGCCCCTCGGCCTGTCTTTCTTCCCAGTTGACCAGAGGAGACGAGTTCCTCCTGCATTCTGCTCGGCATCAGTCGTGAGGGTTCTTTCCATTGTGACCAGACCGTTCTCGTCGTGGCCGTGTTCACGTCATGCCCGATGAAATCGGTGAGTTCAAATGGGCCCATTCGAAATCCGCCAAGTGACTTCATAGTGTCATCGATCAACTCGACACTTGCCAGTCCGTCCTCGAGGCATCGAAAGGCTTCCAGGTAGTACGGCCGAGCAACTCTGTTGACAATGAAGCCAGGTGTATCCGCAGCTTTCGCAACATGCTTGCCCCAGCTGTCAGCAATGGTTGCGACACGGTCAGTCACCAGAGGGTCAGTCTGCTGACCTGAAATGATTTCAACCAGCTTCATGATCGGGGCAGGGTTGAAGAAGTGCATGCCACAGGTTCGTTCCGGAGCGCCGAGTCTTTGTCCTATTTCAGTAACAGACAGAGAAGAGGTATTCGTGGCAATGATCAATTCGTCGGTCGCTGCAGCAACAAGTGGCGACAGTGCCTGTGCTTTGGCATCGAGATCTTCAATGACGGCTTCGATCAGCAGCGAGCAGTCCTCGATGTCCTGAGGCCTGGAGCCAAATCTGATTCGAGTCGAGGTGACTTCTGCATCGGCTTGATCGAGTCGTCCTTTTTCGACCATTCGATCAAGTCGTTTGCCGATGCCTGCGACAGCCTTCTCAACGATTTCCGAATTGAGATCCATCAGAGTCACAGTCCAACCATGTGTTGCTGCGACTTGTGCAATTCCGGCGCCCATCGCGCCAGCACCAAGTATTCCAACGTGATTGTGCGTAGACATGGTTCAGGCTCCGACGAAGGTGGGCGAACGTTTCTCAAGAAATGCTGTTACGCCTTCAAAGTGATCCTTTGTCTTTCCGGCCGTATCCTGAGCGTACGCTTCAGCTTCAAGCTGGTCTTCCAATGATCTTCCGTAGGACTCATTGATCAGTCGTTTGGTCAGTGCGAGTGCTCTTCCAGGGAGTGATGCGAGTTGGTGAGCCATCTTCTGCGTGGCGGCTTCGAGTTCATCTGCCGAGACGACCTGATTCACGAGGCCGATCTGAAGCGCTTCCTCTGCCTTCACTTTGCGTCCGGTCATGCACATCTCCATGGCGCGACCCCAGCCGATCAGTCTTGGAAGTGTCCAGGTGCTGCCTGAGTCAGGGACCAGTCCGACATTCACGAATACTTCAATGAAGGCTGCATGTTCCGAGGCGATGCGAAGGTCGCATGCGAGGGCCAGGCTGCAACCGGCACCTGCAGCAACTCCATTGACTGCGGCGATGACGGGCTTTCCCGTGGCTCTGATCCGGGTGATCATCGGGTCATAGCGACGTCTCAGATCATCACCGAGTTCTGGTACATGGCCTGGCACATATTTCCGCTTCAGATCACCTAGATCCTGTCCACTGCTGAATGCACGTCCGGCTCCGGTGATCACGATCACGCGGGTCTCGGGATCACGATCAGCCGTCTTGATCGCATCGAGCATCTCCTTGCTGAAGGCGTCATTGAACGCGTTCAGGACATCCGGTCTGTTGATGGTGATCGTCGAGACATGGTCGCTGGTTGCCAGAGTGATGGTCTCATAGGTTGATGTAGTACTGGTCATGACGTGACTCCTGTTGCTCAGCGACCCTTGAAGGTGGGCTTTCTTTTTTCAACAAAGGCGGACATGCCTTCTTTCTGATCTTCCGTGTCAAAGAGCATGTAGAAAAGCTTGCGCTCGTATTCGAGTCCCTGGCTCAGGGGGAGCTCCTGTGCTTTCAGTACAGCTTCCTTGGCGGAGCGAAGTGCAATCGGTGGCTTGGCGGCGATGGCAGTCGCAACTTTGAGTGCTTCATCAAACCAGTGTTCCGGGGGGACCACACGACTGACCAGACCATGTGACATGGCCTCTTGTCCCGAAAGGAATCGGCCTGAAAGCACGACATCCATGGCCAATGCCTTTCCTACGGCACGGGTAAGTCGCTGCGTGCCACCTGCTCCTGGCATGACACCGATATTGATTTCAGGTTGCCCAATCCGGGCGGTTTCGGAACAGACGATCACATCACAGTGCATCATCAGTTCGCATCCACCACCCAGTGCGAAGCCGCTGACTGCCGCAACAATAGGCTTCTTGATTCGCTTGATCCGTTCCCATTGGGCAAACTGATCTCGAGAGGCCATGTCATTCACCGAGGCGGTTGCCATGTCCCCAATATCCGCTCCTGCAGCCCAGGCTCGTTCTGTGCCTGCCAGAAGAATCACATTGATTGAATCATCAGCATCGAACTGCTCCATCATGCCGGCGAGATCCGTCATGAGTTCCAGGTTCAGGGCGTTCAGAACCTTGGGCCGATTGATGCGAATCACGGCGACAGCGCCATGTGTTTCGGTCAAGAGATGAGGTTGATCACTCATGGTCAAGTAGTCTCCGATGGAGGTTCCGTTGTTGCAGCACGCTCAATGATGCGTTGCAGCACGGATTTGGGTAACACACGTTGAATCTGTTTGCCGCGTCCAAGCAGACGGGTGCCATCCCAGGCGGTCAAGGTGCAGACAACGCCTTGAGCGGTGACTTCAGTCGCCTCGGCATGAATTCGTACGACGTGACCGACGGGGGATGGGGCGAGATGGTCGATGCTGAGATGCGATCCGATCCCTTCTTCATGTTCTTCCAGATGCGGGGCAAGCACCTTGCGGGCTGCCAGTTCCATGTGATGCGCCATGGACCAGGTGGAGTAGACCCGGTGGACAACGATTCCATCAAACGCAGGGCACATCTCCTCGGTGACCGTAACGGTCACGTCTGCTGTCTGGCCGACCTGGAGGGTGGGTTTCACGAGGCCGGCAGTTTAGCCCTGCCAGCCCGTGGATGGGTCCCGGCCTGTCTATAGACTGCACACATGGAGATCTTTCTTGGATTGGCATTTCTGGTTCTGGCCGCCATTCTGGCGTGGGTTGCCCTCACGCTTTGGGTAATGATCCGTGTCTTGCGCCATCCTCCAAGGCGTTCCATTTCATGGGCTTTGATGTCTCAGGCTTCGATGACGCCTGATGAGGCAGGGTTGCATGTCACGGAATGGGGATTTCGCTCCAGTGATGGAACCGAACTTCCTGCATGGTCTGCGGAGACCGGGGATTCCGGACCATTGACGGTCCTGTTGCATGATCTTTCTGGATCCCGAATCGACCAGCTGGATCATTGGTCGGAATTCGGCCCCTCGGATGTGGTCATTGCCTATGACCGACAGGGGCACGGCGAAGCAGAGGGCATCTGCAGGCTGGTCGGGCAGGAGCGACAGGATCTTGCGCAACTTCTGAGACAACAGGGCAGTGAATCAATCCGACTGGTCGGTCATGGTCTGGGTGCATCGCTTGCACTTGATCTGGCCCGTGACTGGCAGGATTGTCCAATGGAAATCATTGCGTTCCATCCATGGCCATTTGAACTGGAGGCGATTGCGACGCACCTTGGAAAGACAGTTCTGCCATTTCGCCTTCCAGTACTGCTGCTTAAACCAGCGTTGTTTCTTGCCGGAGTTCATCTGCCACGTCTTGATGCCGTGGAACCTTCAGTCCAGGTTCATCTTCATGGTGATGACCAGTTTGAATTGGAGAACTGGGACAGCCTGCTGGCAGGCCGAGGCGCTGAGATCATCATCAGCCATGTGGATAGGTCATCGCGGTGACGTCGAGTACCTCTTCAAGTTCCTTCGGCGGAAGTGTCGAATGCTTGGTCGCATACTCTCGAATGGTCATGCCGCTGTCATAGCACTCATGCGCGATATGTGCGGCTTCGTCATAACCGATCACGGGAGCAAGTGCGGTGCCCAGCATCAGACTCTTTTCAACACTGTCCTTGATGGCTTTCTTGTTGGCTGCAATTCCATCGACACAATGCGTCGCAAAGATTCGTGACACATTTCCGAGTATGTGAATGCTGTCCAGCAACGCTTCGGCCATGACAGGCATGGCGACATTGAGCTCCATCAACGATCCTGTTCCACCCATCCCACCGATGTTGATGGTGGTGTTGTTGCCTGCAACCTTCATGGCAACCTGCATCACGGATTCAACCAGAACAGGGTTCACTTTGCCCGGCATGATCGAAGAGCCCGGCTGAATGGCGGGTAGATCGATTTCCTGAATGCCACACCGTGGGCCGCATGCCATGAAGCGGATGTTCGAAGCGATTGTCGAGAGACTTACGGCAATGGTATTGAGCCGCCCATGAGCATCAACGACACAGTCGCGGGTTGCCTGAGCTTCAAAGTGATTCTCCGCTTCACGGAACTTCACGCCAGTCGCTTTGGACAGTTCGCTGCAAACGATCTTTGAAAAACGAGGATGAGTATTGATACCTGTTCCGACAGCCGTTCCGCCGATGGGCATGTTGCCGGCAAGTTCGTTCATGGATTCCGTGGCTCGTCGAATCGCATGTGTGATCTGAGCCGCATAGCCCGAGAATTCCTGACCAAGCCGGATGGGGGTTGCATCCTGAAGATGTGTACGGCCGATTTTCACGATGCCATCGAACTGGCGAGCTTTCTTCTTGAGTGATCGCTCGAGCACCTTCAGACTGGGGATCAGATTGTTCTTCAGCTGTACAGCAGACGCGATCTGCATAGCCGTGGGCATCGTGTCATTTGAAGACTGCCCCATGTTGACATGGTCATTTGGATGAACAGGCTTCTTGGATCCAATTGCCGTGCCTGCAGCCAGACAGGACATGTTCGAGATCACCTCGTTCATGTTTACATTCGACGATGTTCCAGAGCCGGTCTGGTAAGTACCAACCGGGAAGTGTTTCATCATCTCGTCACGTGTTTCAGGATCTTCCGTTCCAGCCACGATCTGATCAGCAGCCTTTCGGATCAAACGTGCCTGCTTGGCTGGAAGCTTGCCAAGTTGTTCGTTGGCATGAGCGGCAGCATGTTTGAGCTGAGCGAACGCATGGATCAAGGTCCAGTCAAGTCCACCCGTGCTGATCGGAAAATTCTCGACGGCGCGTTGTGTGGATGCCCCATACAACGCATCGGAGGGCACTTCGACAGGGCCCATGGAGTCGCGATCGATTCGAGGGGCTTTGCTTCGGGAGGATTTCTTCGTTGTCTTCTTCTTGGCCATTCCGGAATCTCCGTTTTCGATTGCCAATGACTGGAGCGGCGGACGGTACCACCGAGACCCCCGGGCCGCCACCCCAAGTCCTGTTCTTCACCCTTCAGCCAGTATTTCAGGCAGGATTTCGTCTGCTGAACCAAGAAGTTCGAGATGAGCAATTTCGCTGGCTCCACTCGGATCACGATTGACCACGATGATCGTAGCGCCCGAATGTCCCGCGGCAGCAATCAGGCCGGCTGCTGGGTAGACAACTGCACTGGTGCCTACCACGATGAAGACGTCGCAGTTTCTGGCGGCGTCTTCTGCCTCGGACCAGGCTCCAGCCGGCAGTGCTTCTCCAAACCAGACGACGGTAGGCCTCATGCCAGCTGCACCACAGCAAGGGCAGCTTCGGTGGCCAGGTGGATCGTGCATGTCGATCATTTCGACATGTCCACAATTGGCGTGGCATCGATCGCCATTGATCGAGCCATGCAGTCGAATGATATCTGTGCACCCTGCACGATCGAGGAGATCGTCGGTGTTCTGGGTGATCTGGATCAGGTCAGGCCGATGAGCCAATGCAAGATGTGCGGCATTCGGATCAGCTTCAGCCATCTGCCTTCTTCTGGCGGCATACCACTTCATGACAAGATCGGGATCTTCCGCAAAGCCTTCAGGTGAAGCTAGCTTCATCGGGTCATGACGACTCCACCATCCATCACCTGGATCACGGAATGTTCCAACTCCCGAAGGAGCGCTGAGTCCAGCTCCTGAGAAACAGACGATCTTCTTGCCCTCACGAACGATTCTCGCAGCTGCTGCAAGTGTTTCAGCGGTTGCGGCCATCTTCGTCATCCGATGCGTTGACCGATGCGCCTGCTTCAGGCATCTGTGGATCAATCGCAACCCCCAGCCGGGTCCTCATTTCTGCAGTCAGCATCGGACGGAAACGAGTGACGATTTCATCCTTGAGTTTCTCGGAGTCTTCAGGATTCGTGTCTCGAATGGTTTCGAAGAAACTGATCCAGTCCTCTGGCTTGTTGTTGACGGATGCCGCAGTGTCAAAGACACGTGCTCTGAGCGCCGATCGGAATCGAAGATCAATCAGTTGCTCATCCAGTTGTTCATCCGGAATGCCATCCAGCAGGGCAACGGCGGTCACCGGTTGCTTGGTCTCGAGTAGAAGTGGGACCAGTCGCTTGAGAAACGAGATCTGCATGGCCATGGACAGTTCATCCATGGCGATTGCTCGATTCAGAATTGCGATGCGGATTGACTTGTCAATGATCGATTCCTGCTCAAGACGTTCATCGAGCGAGACGACTTCCGAGACGGGCAGCTGTTCGCTTGCCTTGATGATCGCATCAGTCCAGATCTGTTCCAGTTCCGGTTGCGGAGGAGGAAGCATCAGTATCCGGTCAATGGGATCAAGCGATCTTCGAGATTCAATTCTGGTTGCAGCCTGCAGGGCCAATGGAAAGATCGCTGGGTCATTTCCATAACGAAGGAGCATGTCACCTCGGCCACGTTGAAGCATGGCCATCGCCACAGCGGTTCGTTTGTCCTTCTCCGTGGATGTGAGAAGGCTGGTTGCGAGTTGGTCTGGGATTTCCTGTCGAGACAGAAGCCATAGCGCGGTCAGTGATGGTGAGGCGTCGGCACTCAGATCCGCAAGGATGACCTCCGCCAGTGCCAGCTGTTCTTCACGTGTCATGTCCGAATTCTGGAGTAGTGACCAGATTGTCGCTGCAGCAGCTTCCTGAGTTTCAGATCGATTCAGCAATGGTAGAAGTTTGACGATGCTGTTCCGATCTCCGCGAGTCTGCAGAAATCGAAGCGCAGCGACAAGTACCTCGGGATCGTTTTCAAAGTCGATACGGCCTGTCACGGTATCGATCACACTCGGGTTGGAAAGCTCGGTGAGCAGGGCGGCGACTTGCCGGCGGATGGTCACGTCAGGGTCGCCCAGTCGTTGAACGACGGCATGTTCAATCGCCTCATTGCCTTGGCCATCCCTGAGCAGCACACCGATTCTTTCGACACTCAAGGCGCGGAGTTCAGGCTGGTCATCTTCAAGCAATGCAGGAATGCGTTCCAGTTGCTGGTCGACCTGAAGCAATGGCCACAAGTCGCGGAACACGCTGACGAGACGATCTACAACAAGTTCATTCGATTCCTTTGAGTGTTGTAGTTCCGTTTCAAGCAGTGCAATTCTTCGACCCTGAGCCTCGATGGTGTCCTTGAGCCACTGCGAAGCAGGCTTGCTTCTGTTGTCCTTCCACCAGGTAAGCCAGGCTTCAGTCGATTTCTTGACGGGTAGTCCTGTGAGTGAGGAGAGGCTGTCACTTGCAGCGGTGGTGACCGCGGCTGTTTCTGATTGCTCAAGCACTTCAATCAAGGCTGAGGCCGCAGTGGCCGTATTGCTCTGAAAGTGTCCCAGAGTCGTGATTGCAGCTCGACGTTGATTGGTGTCTGCCGCTTGATCAAGTGCGATCGACTTGATCTGTTCAAGTGTGCCCGGATTGATCTGGTCATATCTGGCGAGAAGTCTGCCGATGGCTGGCCAGGTTGTTTCCGGAGCTGAATCAAGCGATCCAAGCAAAGCTGTTCTCAGCTCCAGTGCAGGTTCTGTTTCTGCTGCCAGAGCTGCCACGACAGCATTGATTTCCACGGTGCGACCGGATTGCACCGCCTGAATCAGGCTCTCGTAGGCTTGTGGGTCATCAAGCGCGAGCAATTCCGTTGCAGCAGCCTGACGAGTCGCGGTATCCAGATCAGTTGAGGGATTCGTGAGTGTCTGCTCGAAGATCTGAATTTTTCGAGTCTTGCTGGCATCTTCCTGTGATCTGGCGGCCTGGCCCTGATCAGTGCCCAGGGAATCGCCTCCAGTCTGATCTGGGGTGGAACAACCTGTCACAAGTGCCACCAACAGAGCTGACAAGCCCATGCTGTAGGTGAATCGAGTTGGAGATTGACCAATTTGAGTCATCTTCAGGCCTATTGTATGCACAGGGAAGTACTGGAAGTTCCCCTCAGTGGCAATCTATCACAGTAGACTGCACGGCTGTAGGGGGGGAGTTGGAGCCCATTTCACGCTATGTCTCACTGGTTTGAAGCCGAAGACCACGCCAGCCGAGCGCTGGACATGTTTGAACGGGGACGCTGGGCGGAAGCCGAAGTGGAGCTCCGTCAGGCTCTGGCCATTCAGCCGGATCATCCGGAATGGCTTTTCAATCTTGGAATCGTTCTTGAATCAGGTGGCCGAGACCTGCAGGCTCGTGATGTCTTCGAGCGTGCAGCGGATCTTGCTCCCGATCAAATAGAACTCGTTGCCTCCGCAGCAATGGCCTGTGCACGATTGGGGGAATCCGATCGGGCGTTGCATTGGTTGGATCGTGTCCTGAAGATTGATCCGGCCAACGAAGACGCACATGCAAGACGTATCGAGATGCTGGCTAGCAAAGGATCTCACGACGAGGCAGAAACCGCCTTCTATCTTGCTGAACTGTCGATGGATCAGCCGAGTGGCCTCTGTCTGCTTGAAGTTTCGGTCAGCTTGATTGCCAGGGGCCAGTACCGCAGAGCGGGCTGGTGTCTTCGTGAAGCCATGCGACTGGAACCAGGCCTTCCTCGAATCCGGCTGCGTCTTGCCGAAGTACATGCTTCAACAGGGCAGACCGAACGCGCCTTGCAGCTCTGTGGACGTGAAGTCCGTGAAGATCCCGCGAACCTCGAGGCCTTGTCTTTGTATGCGTCCCTGCTTGAAAAGGCGGGTCGTCTGATCGAAGCGATTGAAGTGGTGCGTCGCATGCTGGACTTTGATCCCGCAAGTGTCTCTGGCCATGAGCGGTTTGCTCGACTGTTGATTCAACTGGGTCATGATGAGCAGGCGCTGGTGGAACTTCAGCTCGTTCGAAAGCTGGATCCTGAACATCAGGGGATTGATCTGGCACTGGGTGAAATCCAGTGGCGTCTCGAGCATCATGGATTGGCCCGAATATCCCTTCAGCGGGCGTATGAACGCTGTTGCGATCAGATCGCCACGATGGATGCGGATGTTGCCGAGCTTGTTCGACTCGCAACGCTCCTTCTGAAGGCGGATCTTTCATCTGAAGCGGTCGTCTTGTTGGAATCAGTCTGTGAGCAGGGTGATGTGGAACTTGAGCACCTGTTGCTTCTGGCCCGTGCTCGCTACAGCTCTGGAGATTGCCGTGGAGGGATGATCCTGAGTCGTCGTGTTCTGAGACGCACTGGAGGTCGGTGCATCATGTCCATCCACAACCTTGCAATGGGTGCCATGGAGCGTGGCCGCGACCGAATCGCCCGTGCCTGGATTCGTCGGGGGCTTGAACTCTCACCCAGTGATCAAGGGCTGCGCAGAATCCGACTTCGTCTCTGGCTGAGGCGCATGAAACAGATGTGCGGGTTCCGTGCTGGTGGAACCAGAACATAGCAGTTTGCCCTTGAGGTCAAGCGTTCAAGAACGCCATGATTTACTACAGCGTGCCGTCGGTGTATGGCAACAGGGCCATGAACCGTGCTCGCTTGATGGCTTTGGCTACTTTCCGCTGGTCGTTGGACGTGGTGCCCAGACGTTTACGGGAGTAAATCTTGCCGTTTGGTGTCATCAGGCGACGCAACTCGTCTACATTCTTGTAGTCAACCCACGTGCGGCCACGGGGGTCATTCTGAAGATAGTTGCCTCGGCGTGTTTTTCGACCACTCATGATTCAGGTTCCTTGCCGTCTCGGGTACTGGATTCCAGCAGCCCCTTGGCGAGTGCCGATAGGGGCGACGAACTGGGTAGTGTAGTTGACCCGGCAGATTCCTCAAGTCTCTTCTCTGGTTCAGGCGGAGTTCGACATGCAGCAAGCTCATTCCAGGACTAGAGAGCCTCAATTCACTCCATTGGGAGGGCCCAGACGTTGAAGCGGCCAAGAATCGGGATTACGCCCGATATTGTCGAAGGTAAGGTATCGCTCTCCCGTAAGTACCTTGATGCCGTCGTTCAGGCGGGTGGCCTGCCCGTGGTCCTCTCACCGCGTCCAGAGCTTGCAGCCGAGTATGTGGAAGCCTGTGATGGCGTCGTTCTGTCTGGTGGCAAGGATGTAATCATGGAAGATTGGGATCTTGTGACTCATGATCAGGCGAGGCCGGTAACTCGCTTGAGGCAGGATTTCGAGCGTGCCATGATCGCTGCGTTGGAGTCCGTGCCTGATCAGCCGGTTTTGGGTATCTGTCTGGGGATGCAGTTGATGGGAATCGAGCATGGAGCAGGATTCGATCAGCATCTGCCAGACAAAATCCTCACCGCTGGTGATCATCTTGATGATGCCGAGCATCGCATCGAGGGGCCGGAATTCAATGGTTCCGTGACAAGCCATCATCATCAGGCCTTGCAGGATGGAGGTCGACTGGCGGTCATTGCCCGTGCTCATGATGGTGTTGTCGAGGGTATTGCTGATCCTGACCGCAAGTTCTACATGGGCGTGCAATGGCACCCTGAACGGACACCTGATGAGAATCTCGGGATCAGGCTGTTTGAACGTCTGGTCACGGCATCACGATGAATCGGGTTGCTCCCGATGTTCTGTCGGTTAAGGTTTGGTGACGATGGCTGTCGAAGGGTCTTCAAACATGTTCGAGTCACCACTCATGGATCTGCACAAGGCAGAAGCTGCAGCTCCTCCGATCGAGATGAACAAGGCGGATGCGGAGGATCGTCCCGGTGCATCCATGGGTGAGTTGGGAGAGCCACTGGAACTTGAGTTTCTTCCATGGGGCTCAGGTTCTGATGAACAACCCGCTTGCCTGGTTCTGGCAACTTCAGGATGGGTTGAGTTGGAATATGCCGTCATGAGACGTGGATGCGGCCTTCTTGATCAGCCCCAGCGTGGCACGATCGTGGTTCGTGGTGAAGATCGGGTTGAGTTTCTCAATCGGATGGTCACACAGGATCTCAAGGATTTGTCGACGAGCCAGGCGTGCCATGGCTTTTTGACCAATCGGAAGGGGCGCATCACTGCCGAGTTGATTCTGATCGAAACAGATCAGGCGTTGTTTCTGGATCTTGATCTGCATCAGACCGATTCGGTATGTGAAGTCCTCAGGCACCACGTCTTCACGGAAGATGTCCAGATTGAAGATGAGTCAGGCAAGTGGTATCGCATTGGTCTGCATGGGCCTGAGATCGGTACGGTATTGAAAGCTCATGGAGGGCTGGGCGAGGGACATCTCGGCGTCAACTCATTGGCGATTGCAGATGCCGATGTTCTGGTAGTACGCAAGGACATGATCGGCGCACCGGGCTGTGATCTGTTGCTTCCACGTGAAGAGGTGGTTTCAGTATGGACCGCGATTCGGGATCATGCTCAGGTACTTGGAATTCGAACAAGAGCGGTAGGCTGGTATGCCTTCAACACGGCTCGTCTCGAGGGAGGCACACCGCTGTTCAACATCGACTTCGGTTCAACAAGTCTGCCTCATGAGACTGGGTTGGTGCAGGCATGTGTCAGCTTCACGAAGGGGTGCTATCCGGGTCAGGAAGTCGTAGCCAGAATGCATAATCTTGGACAACCCAAACAGCAGCTGAGGGGACTCAGGATTGACGGCGATCATCTGCCTGTTGCGGGTACTCAGGTCTTCGCGAGTGAGGATGAGGAACTCTCCGAGCCGGTGGGAGTCATTACTTCCAGTGCCATCAGTCCACTCGGGGGAGCGGCACCCATGGCCTTTGCCATGTTGCGCAAACGAGTTGTGGCACCGGGGACAAGAGTCCGCATGCATGCTGAAGGCTCACCCTGCGAGGCGACTGTCGGTGAACTTGATGTTCTGGGTCTGAAGGAGGAATCCACTTGACACCTCTTGCGAAAGGTTCATTGCCCGAGGTCGGTCAGGCCGAACCGATGGGCTCGGAGATCATGCTTCTGATCATCGGCGGCATTTTCACATTGATTGTGGCGGGGTTCCTGATCGTGATGGTCGTTCGGTATCAACTCCGCGAACGGAACAAGTAGGATCGTCCTCATGCAGTTGCCAGACAGCATCATGATCACCGAGGTTGGTCCACGCGATGGTCTCCAGAATGAGCCTGAACAGGTTCCGGTTCAGGAGAAGATCGATTTCATAAATCAGTTGTCAGCATGCGGGTTTCCAGAAATCGAAGCCACCGCATTTGTAAGTCCTCGATGGGTTCCACAACTCGCCGATGCAGGGGAAGTCCTTGCCGGCATTCAGCGTGTGGAAGGTGTTGCCTATTCCGCATTGGTTCCCAACATCGAGGGATGGGAGCGGGCACAGGATGGGAATGTCGACAAGATCTCGGTATTCACCGCAGCAAGTGAGACCTTCAGCAAGCGCAATACGAATGCGACCATCGAAGAAACGCTCAATCGATTTCAGCCTGTTGTTCACGCAGCTCGTGAAGCAGGATGTCCCGTGAGGGCCTATGTCAGCTGTGTGGTGGCCTGTCCATTTGAAGGAAAGATTGCTCCTGCAAAGGTCAAGGGAGTGGTGGACCATCTACTTGATCTCGGGGTGACGGAGATCGATCTGGGGGACACCATCGGGATGGCAACTCCTTCAGACATGGATGCACTGGTTGAAGTGGTTGCCGATCGTGTGCCACCAGAGAAACTGGTTCTTCATCTGCACGACACACGAGGGACCGCGTTGGCATGTTGTTATCGTGCCATGCAGCTTGGTGTAAGAAGATTTGATGCGTCCTGTGGCGGACTGGGCGGGTGTCCTTATGCGCCCGGAGCGACAGGCAACCTTGCCACTGAGGATCTGCTCTTTCTGGCGAGAGGACTGGGTATTCCTGCCGGGGTGGATGCCTCAGGCGTACTTCAGGCTTCGGCCATGATGGAGCGATCACTTGATCGACCTCTTGTGGGCCGGGTTTATCGAGCAGAATCTTGTTCTGAGGAAGCCTGACGGGCTCTTCAACGAGGTGGATCAGTCGGCGAAGGTTTTTTGTCCTCCTGGGAGCCGAAGGATGCGCCAGGCCCGATCGTCAGGAAGTTCTTTCCACGCCGTTTGGATTCAAGTGCACGCTGGTCAGCGATGTTGACCAGTGCCTTAGAGTCCGATGCATCCCATGGGAACGAGGCCAATCCACCGGAGATGCTCAGGGTGCCGGGTGCCTGCAGGCCCAGTCTCGGGAATCTCATCTGTGCAATCTGCGATTGGAATCTTCTCGCAATATGTTCAACGGAGTCCGGGTGAAGAGAACCGGTTGTTCTGGGAGCTTCCAGATCTGCGAACACCACGGCGAATTCATCGCCGCCAATTCGGCAGACACGATCACCGTTTCGAATCACGGATCCCAGCAGGCGGATGGTTTCACGAAGAATGATGTCGCCTGCATCATGTCCAAATCTGTCGTTGTACGACTTGAAGTCATCGATATCAAAGACCATTACAGTCAACTGGCGACGCATTCTCCGTGCTTTCTCAATGCTCTCATTGAGAAAATGATTGAGATATCTTCGGTTCCATGCACCAGTGAGTTCATCGCGATAAGCCATCTGTCGAAGCGTCGACTGGGCATCTTCAAGTGAGAGCCAGCGAGCCAGCCAGTTGGCCCAAGGCTGCAACTTGTCGGCATCACAATCCCGTGCAGAGAGATGTCCGAAACTTCGCCCGCTGAAACGAACAGGAGCACTTCCTGTAATTGGTCTTTCAATCAGCTTCAGCTCATTGAATCTGGTCTGCTGCTGAATGATGTGAAGTGCACGATCGCGCAGCGTTGAGGGATCGAAGAGCAGCGACTCCACCAAATCCGTGTCGCCTAGGCCGCCTTCTCTCACAGGTTCGTCCTGATGAGATTCAGGGAGTGAAGGTTCTGGTGTCGGGATGATCTCATCGAAGGCATGTTCGTTGGCCACCGGGGTTTCATCCGATGCCATCGCCGATACACCAGGTGAAAGGCGTCCATCAAGGAGGTCTTCCAGACCCTTTGGTGTGATTGGGCCACCTACTTGGAAATCCACATGAGGTTGGATCTCGGGTACAGGTGGGTCGCTGACCACCGCAACAATCTGAACAGTCGGATCAAGTCGCCGAATGGATTCAGCAGCTCTGACCAGATCAGCGGCATCCATCCCTTCATTGAGTGGGAGGACGATGGCATCGATTGGACTTGAAGCAGGTGCAACAGCGACTTCGCCGAGCGCTTCGAAGATATTCTCGACCAGTTGAGGACCATCTTCCAAGATGCCGGCAATCTGGGCATCTCCAACAGCCAGAATTCTTCGCCGCATCGATCGGCTGGAGGGAGCACTACTCATGAATGCTCCGGTTCATCAGGATCTGGTGGAATGATTGGATCGTTCAACAACATCGAGACTTCATCTCTTGAAAGTGGTTCAGGGACCATGTCTTCCGAGGCAGGATGGAACACCAATGCTGGCGGATTGGAGTCTTCCTGGTTTGCAGTGGATGGCTGGTTCGCCTGAGATGCTGTACGAGCAGCTTCGTTGAGTGGTTCAATCTGAGATCCATTTGTCGTCCAGATCGGGATGTCTGGAACATGCCTCGCCATGGAGGTACGCATGGCATCAACCAGATCTACATTTGGATGCGAGGCAATCACCAGCCCCGGAACCTGCCCCGACTCCAGTTGCCAGGCTGCCCGGAGTTGAAGCTCACGTCTCACCAGACAGGCTTCAGCCATGGCCATCCGCGGGTCATGTTCGACTCGTGGGGACCAATCGCGTTCTGAAAGAGTGGTGTACAGCGCGGGATCGATTGTTCGATCCATCGGCGCCAGCACGACGCAGGTCAGCATGTCCGAAAGCGGCTCGCTCATCTCCCTGCAAAGCTCCTGTTCCTTTGCGTTGGTCACCGTTGTTCACGGGCCAAGCAAGAGCAACTCAAGTGTAGCTCAGCAGTTGGATGACGCCACCACGACCCTGCGGAATCTTGCTTGCTTGTGAATAGGGTGGAAATAAGGCGAAATCAAGGGGCTTTGATGCCCAGAAGGGCGGCCACGGCATCTGCTGCTCCAGGAGTGGCCTGAGCGGCCAATGCGGATTTCATGGCTTCAAGCCTTGAGTCATCATGCAGCAGCGATTTGAGTTCACGGCCAACGGCCGAAGCTGTGGTCAGATCGTCCTGATCTTCGATGAGCAATGCACCACCAGCCTCCACAAGCGGTTCTGCGTTGTGGAATTGATGTCGATCATGATGGTGAGGATATGGCAGAAAGATTGTGGGAACGGCATTGGCCTGAATTTCACCGACTGAGTTGGCCCCGGCTCTGGAAACCGTGATTGATGCAGCGCCCCAAGCAAGCCCGATTTCATCCATGAATGGTCTTACAAAGGCATCAATTCCGAATTGTTCATAAGCCTGAGCAAGTGATTCGGCTTCACCTGTTCCTGTGAGGTGGATGACCTGATAGGAGGTATCTCCATCGGTGAGGCCGCCTGATTCAAGCAGTCTCAACATGAGTCGGTTCAGGCTGGATGCGCCTTGAGAGGCGCCGGTGATGAACAGGGTGGGCTGTTTGGGATCGAGCCCCAGCTCCTTGCGGCATTCCTCCGGTGATCTCGATGCCAAGGCCTTGGCTCTGATGGGCAGCCCCGTGATCTGTGAGGCAAATCCAGCTTTGACGGTGTCGACGGCTGAGACAACGAGATCTGCGCGTTTCGCAACGGTTCGGTTTGCCTTGCCTGGAATGCGATCGAGGTTGAGCAGGACAATTGGTCCATCGAGTGTTCCGCGTGATCGTGCTGAAAGCAGGCCTGGCAGTACGCCAGCGGCCACAAAGCCTCCAAGCGCCAGCACGCCGCTGTATCTGCTTTCATTCAGTATTTCCCGAATACGTCTGCTTGAACGCCTCATCCCCAGCAGACATCGCGCCAACGCGGCTGGGCGTGTGCCAAAGGGTTGAGCAGGTAACGGCTCGAAAGAGGCGCCTGCGCCATTGAGCATCGTCGCGTCGATTGTCCGTTTCGAGCAGAGGAACAGGCACTCGCCACCAGTGCGAGTGATGACCTCGGCTACAGCGAGCCCTGGACTGATATGTCCGCCCGAGCCGCCCCCGACGATCAAGAAACGAGAGGAAGAGAGGTCGCTGCTCATGCTGGGATGGCCGTACCAGATGCCAGATCTGGCTGAAGTCGCTGATTGCCCCGGTCAATGGCGCCAAGCAGTCCGATGAAGAAGGCCATGAGGATCCAGCCTGTGCCTCCCGAAGAGAGCAGTGGCAACGCGATTCCCTTGGTCGGGGCAAGCCCGGTGACGACCGCAAGATTCACCAGTGCCTGAATCGAGATGGTGACGAGAACACCGAAGACAAGCAGTCGTTCAAAGGCATTCACGGTGTTGTTCAGAATCTTCAATCCAACCAGCATCAAGGCCATGTAGAGGGCCATGACAAGCAGGCATCCGACAATTCCAAGTTCCTCACAGATGATGGAGAAGAGAAAGTCGGTGGTGTCTTCAGGTAGATAGCCGAATTTCTGTACACCATTACCAAGGCCACGACCGACCAGACCACCTCCAGAGATCGCTGACATCGATTGAAGTACGTGGTACCCAGTCCCTTGAGCATCGGCATAGGGATCCATGAAGGCACGGATTCGGTCAATTCGATAGGGGCTGCTGATCAAGGCCGCGGCAATCCCAACGGCAGCGACGGGCAATGGCATCAAGGCGTGCCGAAGCTTGCAGCCGCCAGCGACCAGCATGATCATCCCCACGAGCACTACCACGATCGCCGTTCCGAGATCCTCGACCCCGATCAAGCCTCCGATGAGCAGAATCAGCCCTGTTGCGGGAACAAAGCCTTTCCAGAACTCACCGATACGATCACGATTGGCCACGATATGCCAAGCGAGAAACAGGACCAGACACCACTTGGCTACCTCGCTGGGTTGAAATCCAATGGGTCCAATGTCGATCCATCGTCTCGCACCATGAACTTCACGGCCGATCCAGGGCAATTGAACCAGGATCAAGAGCAGGATCGAGATTGAAATAAGCGTCATTGGCAGCCAGCGATTTGCTGGAGGTCCAAAACTTCGAATCGGGATCATCATCCCGGCAAAGAGCCCGACCATGGCCAATGCAGCCAGCATGGTCGTTTTTCCGAGTGCCAGTTCCTGAAAGGTGGCCAGACCACTGCCTGAGACACTGAGTCCAGCAGAGTGGACCGCCACAACGCCTAGAACGAGTAGCCCGGTGACGATCAGGATCAATGCCTGCACAGGCCGGATCATGTCAGCAACATCGGCCGAGGGCTGTTGTGGGCTGGAAATTGAAGGGGGTGATCCTGAGAATGAGGCGGGCAGTCAACTGCCTCAAGTTCAGCGGCGATCTGAAACCACGGCAGCCGTTGTTGGAGCACTGGCTGTATCGGATCTGCCCAGACCAAGACTGATGGGCTCCGCTTGTGCTGGATTGCGTTGGGAGACGGGCATGATTGCAGGGGTCATCTGGGCTGTGCGCAGAGATTGGGGAGAATCACAGCCGACCAAAGCCAGTGGGCCCATCAGAATGATTGAGAGGAGAAATCTAATCATGGCTCTTTCAATATCGGCGGCATCCTAGCGTTGGTGATGAGAGATATCCTGCAGATGCCTCTTCTTCTTGCTTAGACGTGGATAAACCGTGTTCTTGCGGCAGATAAACCGGGTTTTTGTAGAAACCAGGTCATGTGTACGAAAGGCGTGATTCAACGGTTCATGGTGGGATGGCAGGGAATTGAGCCCGGTCGGAGGTACCATGGGCGATTCCATGATCGAGTTGTCGGTAAATCAGGATCAGGTCGGACGAGCGGTTTATCTGCAGACGTTCGGCTGCCAGATGAATGAACTGGACAGTGAGCTTGTCCGGGGCCATCTGCGTGCGTTGGGCTATCGGTTCACGGATTCCCGTGAGGATGCTGAAGTTGTGCTTTTCAACACCTGCTCCGTTCGAGAGCAAGCGGAAAACAAGGTCTGGAGTCGGCTTGGTCAACTTGGAATTGAGAAGCAGGAAGGACGTCGAGTCGTCATAGGCGTTCTTGGCTGCATGGCTGAACGTGAAGGCACTGGGTTGATGAAACGAATGCCTCAGGTCGATCTGATGTGCGGTCCAGGTGAACTGGATCGCCTACCCATGCTGATTGACAACGCAATGCATGACGAAGTGATGGATCACGCTTCACGAGTAGCTCTTCAGGGCAACAGTTCACGTCGCTCGACCACACTTGCTGCCGCTGAAGACGGTCTTGAAATGCTTGATATGGCTCGAGCATTCGAGCCTGATGAATCACAGGCAGGTGGTCGCACTGCGTATGTCCGGATTACCCGTGGATGCAACAAGTTCTGCACCTATTGTGTTGTTCCGCATACACGCGGAGCAGAGGTTCATCGCCCACCACAGGACATCATCGAGGAATGCCGCCGATTGGCGGATCAGGGGGTGATCGAGGTCACCCTGCTTGGTCAGACGGTCAACCATTATGTCTATGTACACGGTGCGGCGCTGGGTCCCGAGGGTGAGGAACGACCTCAGGTGGGCCCTGGTCTCTCGGCCTATCGCAAGGCCGATCGAGGTGTTCCCGGCAAGAAGGTGACGACCTTCGCTGATCTGCTTGCAGCCATTCATGAAGCTGTTCCAGCAATCAAGCGTTTACGGTTTGTAACCAGTTATCCACGGGATTTTGGTGATGATGTACTGAACGTGATGAGGGACTGTGAGCGGATCTGCAACTATCTGCATGTTCCGGTGCAGTCCGGCTCGGATCGCATTCTCAAACTCATGAACCGTGGCTATACGGTTGAGCAGTATGAGTCATTCATTCAGCGTGCGCTTGAGAAACTGCCGGATGTTTCCATTGCTGGCGACATCATCGTGGGCTTCCCCACGGAAACAGAAGATGATTTTCAGGCCACCTGTGATTTGATCAGGCGAATCCCATTCAAGAACAACTTCGTCTTCCGGTATTCCCCGCGACCTGGAACAACTGCAATCGATCGATTTGAGGATGACGTACCTGACAAGATCAAAAGACGTCGACTCAATGAACTTCTTGATATTCAGGGAGAAGTCAGTGCTGAGGTACATGCCTCCAGAATCGGCGAAGTAGTGGATGTATTCGTCGAGAAGGAGGGGCAGGAATCCGCCAAAGGCAATGGTGGGGGAAAGATCCAGTTGGGATGGGAAAAACCAACAATCCAGCTTTCCGGTCGAACTCAGGGGGATCTGATCACCGTATTCCCCATGCCTGAAGATCGGGAGATCAGTGATTTGATCGGCAGTATTGTTCCCGTGAAGGTGGTTTCAGCCGGTCCACGCCTCCTGCGGGGTGAACTGCTTCAGGCGTAGTTTGATTGGGAATCTAGATAAGGCTCTCTAGCCAAAATTACCTTATGAAGGCCTGAATCGGCTTTTTTTTGACCATGAACGCCCTTGAGGATAACCAATAAAGAGCCTTTAAAGTGTCATAAAGGGGGGTAGGACATGCCGTTCAGGAGGTCTGTGATGATCAGAAGTCGAGTAGTTTCGTGGATTTGGAGATGTTCCAGGGTTGACTGACCGTAGCCATAAGGTATGTTCGGCATGTGGAGATTACGCCTCTGAGGGTGTTTCACTCCACGAAGGAAGGGAAGAGGGACGCCTGATTTCAGGAATCCTTCAAAAGAATTGGATACACGTGAAGCCGCAGTGCGTAACTACTACAACGGCCTGACGTTTATCGGCTGAGGAAGAAGGAGTGGGCTTCAAGCCCCTAACTATTTAATCAATTGACTCCCTGCGAGTGATCTTCCACAACGGTGTGGGCAAACTCGTGTTCTCTCGTTGAGGTGGGAGTAGATCTAGATCTCGTTCCGCAACGAATGCGCAGAGAAGAGAAAGGTTCCGAGCAATGAATGTGAAGCGTGCTTCAGTATTTGCAGGCAGCGTTGCTGCCATCGCACTCGCCAGCGTCGCAAGCGCTGATTTCAATGGTATGGCCTGGCAGGTCGTCGACAATGGTGGCAACGAAGGCAATGGTGGCGACACCTATCGTCTCTACGCCATGTTGGACATGGGCGATCGTCTTGACGCCGTCGCTGGTAATGAAACTCAGGGTCTTAACCTGTCCGCAAACGGTTCGTTCTACCAGAACGCTGCTGGCGGTCCTACTTCCCTGGCTATCAACAGTGCTTTCTTTGGTTTCGTTCCTAGTATGGAATGGGACTCCTATGTCACCGTCGGTGCCCTGCACGCAGACGGCTTCCCTTACGGCAGCAATGCTCTGAATGATGTTGGTATCGATTGGTCCGACTTCGAAGCTGGTGGAGATCTCACAAGCAACAACGGCACCTGGTTCGTCACTCCTGATCAGCCTCAGGGTGAAGCTATCGAGCACTCCGGTCTCAATGGTGATGTCACAGGTACTGGCTACGGCGTCCTGATCGCTCAGGTCACCGTCCTCGGTGCTGGCGACTACGCCGGTTCTTTCTCTGGTCTTCTCCAGGGTAAGACTGCTTCAGGCGACACCTGGCAAGTCGGTGTTAACGACTTCCAGTTCGGTGCGATTCCAGCTCCAGGTGCTCTGGCACTTCTGGGTCTCGCCGGTCTCGCAGGTCGTCGTCGTCGTCGCTGAATTGACGATACCTGTACAGGCTGATCTCGCATCAGCTTGATACGACGTAACTTGACCGCCGCAGCCTTCTGGCTGCGGCGGTTCATTTTTTAACACCATTCGACGTGTCTTCAGGCCTCTGGCCTTCAGGCCGGCTCTCAGGATCACTTGGGATTTGTGGACATCCTGCTATTTGAACTCCAAGACGAAATTGCGAGCTTTCTTGAATGAAACGCCCTTGAGGACCCGGTAATCAAGGCTTGGAAAGGCTGATGGTTACAGATCTACTTAAATGAGAAAAAACACCAAAGTTGCAGGTCATATCCACTTGACCCGCCCTAGCTTGCGAATACCTTGATGACGGAGAAGGGGTGTGGTTCGACCGGCAGCGTGGTGCCTGCCAGAAGGGTCCCCCCGAAGTTTGGGAAACAATCGGAAGTTTTAAACATTCGCACCACGCTAATCATCGAATCTGACCAACGGATTTTGGTCAGAGGAGGAGAAAGTCAAATGAATAAGACCAGCCTATTTGCTGGCGCCATTGGTGGCCTTCTTATTGCAGGTACAGCCTTTGGTAGTCCTTATCAGGGCATGGAAATGGAACTTCACCATTCCGGTGCCGAAGGCAACAGCTATCGCCTGTATGCCAACCTTGATGCTGGTGCACGTATCGATGCCGTCTATGGCAATGCACAGGGTGCGTTGTCCATCGCTGCAGCCGATGGTCTTCAGTTCTATCAGAACTCAGCTGGCGGTAACACGTCGCAGGCCATCAACAGTGCATTCTTCCAGTTCGTTCCAGCAATGGAATGGGACAGCTACGTGAGCATCGGTGCTCTGTATCAGAATGGCGATCCATTCGGATCAAACAATCTGAACGACATCGGTATCGACTGGACCGGCTTCGAAGCTGGTCTGGCACTCTCATCTGACAATGGTTCTTGGTTCGTCACTCCTGAGGATGCTCAGGGTGAGGAGCTCGGTGGACGCGTGTTCATCGGTCAGTTCACCGTCGCTGGTGGTTCCGGCATCGGTGCAGAGGACATCATTGGTCAGGTCAATCTCCAGGGTAAAGATGCCGATGGCAACACCTGGAACGAGATTGGTGCTACCTGGGTACCCGCACCGGGTGCTCTTGCGCTTCTCGGTCTCGCCGGTCTCGCCGGTGGTCGCCGTCGACGCGCCTGAATGATTTGATTGAGAAGTGCCGTTGTATGCGGCACCTCTTGACACACACACACGAATGCACCTCCGCAGTTTCGGCTGCGGAGGTGTTTTTTTTGCCAATGGGGCCAAAAATCAGGGGCCTCTTTACGTGGTCTGGCTGAGCAACGGCCATTTACCAGCCCCTCAACGGGCCTCCCGGTCCCTTGAGGAGGCTTTAGTCCTGCTCAAGGGCCTCTAAACGGCTGTAATCAAGGATATTAAGAATTCATCCACACTGTGATTTAAGACTTGAAATGGGCTATTCGACTCGGATAAATTGATCTATGGAGAGAGGGGCAGGCCCATTTCAGATGTGGTGCCTGTGGTGGTTCTTGCCCCAAAGTTTGGGAAGATTTCAAATAACTGTTTAAAGCACCACATCCGGTCAACTATTGAGTTGATTGGAGGAGGAGAATCTCCATGAAAGCAACAAGCGTAATTGCTGGCGTAGTCGGCGGAGCCCTTCTGGCTTCAGTGGCTGCTGCCTCACCGCTTCAGAGCATGGATATGGAGCTTGTTAACAGTGGCGCAGAAGGTAACACCTACCGTCTGTATGCCAACCTTGATGCTGGTGCTCGTATCGACGCCGTTTACGGCAACTCGGTCGAGACCCTCAGCATCGCAGCTGCTGAAGGCCTTTACTTCTATCAGAACTCAGCTGGCGGTAACACGTCACAGGCCATCAACAGTGCATTCTTCGTGTTCGTTCCAGCAATGGAATGGGACAGCTATGTCAGCATTGGTGCTCTCTACCAGAATGGTGATCCATTCGGTGGAAACAATCTCAATGACATCGGCATTGACTGGACCAGCTTCGCATCTGGTGGCGCACTTGAAACTGACAACGGTTCCTGGTTCGTGACTCCTGAGGATCCTCAGGGTTCAGAGCTCGGTGGCCGTGTATTCCTGGGACAGTTCACTGTCGCAGGCGGCACCGGTGTTGGTTATGAAGACGTCGTTGGCTCTGTAAACCTTCAGGGTAAAGATGCTGATGGCAACACTTGGTCGGAAACTGGCGCCACATGGGCTCCAATTCCAGCTCCAGGTGCACTTGCACTCCTCGGCCTCGCCGGCCTCGCCGGTAGTCGCCGTCGTCGTGCATGATCATGTTTGGTACACGTGTAGGGTGAACCTGCACGTAACCCACGCACACACGAAAGCATCTCCGCAGCCTCGGCTGCGGAGATGTCTTTTTTGCTTCGAACACATCAATACAGGGAATTGAAGATCCTGAAGAGCGATCTTGGATTTCTGAAGGATCTCGTGATTGCATGAGTTTCAAAGTGGATTAACCTTTAAGTGCCGGCGATGGGGAATAGCTGAGAAGGAGTTACATCATGAAGATTAAATCGATGGTCGCCATCACGACTCTGGGCATCGTGGCCGGACTGGCGCAGGCAAGTCCATTGCAAGGGCTCAGTGCTGATGTCGTGAATGTGGGTGATCTCGGAACGACGTATCGGCTGTATGTGAACCTGGATGCTGGTTCCAGACTAGATGCCGTCTACGGTAATTCCCAGTACAGCTTGTATTTGAAACCACGTGAAGGTCGATCGTTCTATCAGAACATGGCTGGTGGTCCCACTTCCAAGGAAATCAATTCGGCGTTCTTCACATTCGTTCCGGAACTGGAATGGGACTCCTATGTGAGCATCGGCTCGCTGTATCAGAGCGGCGATCCCTTCGGTGAGAACAACCTGAACAACATCGGGATCGACTGGACATCCTTCGAGAATGGTGGGGAGCTGCTTACGGACAATGGTTCCTGGTTCGTGACACCGGAGGATATGCAGGGGCAGGAATTGAATGGTCGGGTCTTCATCGCCCAGTTGACGATTCAAGGATCCACTGGAGATCTCTACAGCGATCTTGATTACATGCTGAACCTTCAGGGTAAGGACGCTGATGGCCAAACTTGGAATGCGTTGGGTTTGACCTGGATTCCAGCACCTGGTGCGATGGCTGTTCTTGGAATGGCTGCGTTGGTCGGCGGTCGTCGTCGGCGAGCCTGATCAGGGGCCGGCTTGAGCTTCATATCGATCAACGGCATCGCCGAGGGCGTTGCGAAGGGTGGCCAGTGAGTCTCCCCACGCTTCGTGTCGTCTTGCTGAACGTTGATAAATGGGCTGACGGACCTGATCCGAACTCAGCGTCAGAACGGTCCTGCCGGACTCCCAGAAACGCAGACACCGGTCATCCCAGTCCAGCCCGCAGAATTCGATGATACGCCTGCTCTGGGCTTCCAGATCGTCCACCAGATCCTCGTAGAAGACGTTCAGGACGGGTAGAGGGGCAATCTCCTTCCACCGCTCCATCCAGGCTTCCTGCTCCCTGTAGAAGGCACCTACCGCCTTCTGAGAGGTGGCCCATTCATTCGTCCCGGGTGCGAACTTCTGCGTCCAGCAGGAGAGGCCTGTATCCATGGGGTGCCTTTGGCAGTGGATCACTCTAGCCTTGGGGAACAACAGTGAAATCAGGCCCAGAAATGTGAAATTCCCGAGTTGTTTGTCGACCCGGCGAACAGCCTTGGGCGCCATGGCCTTCACTTGATCAAGGTACGCACCGGCCATGCTGGTGAGCCCCAGTTCATTGGTTTCTTCAAGACACGCCGGGTAGGGCAGGGCTGTGCCCAGTACCTCAGGCATGGCCTGAACCAAAATACTCATGGCATCAAGTTCGCCAAGTCCAGCGGCCTGTGGATGAGCATCAATGACCTGTTCAGTAAGAGTCGATCCGCTTCGAAGCATGCCGACAATGAAGATCATTGATTCATCGTCACACTCTGATCGTGGAAGTGATGGGTATCCCTTTTCCTTGAAGACTTCTTCAACACGCTGACGATGAGCCGTTGCTTGTTCGACATCCCATTCGGTGTTCACAACTGCATTGGCTTGATCATAGAGTTGGGCAGCTTGATCAAATTGACCCTGCTTTTCTGCAGCAAGCGCAGCTACGAACCAGAGGGATCGTCTGTGTTCGATATTGATACCGTCTCCAGGGAGATGTCGACGAACGATCTGTTCCGCCTGAGGGGCATCACCGCTTCTGATCAGGGCTCGACCATGAACGATTGCCAACAGTGGAGAAGCATGGGAACCCCCTGCAGTTGATTCAATCACCTTGATTGTCTTGTCAGGCTTGCCCATTCGCAGATAGGTTTCGCACTTGCCGGCCAGCGCAGCCTCGAAGTCAGGCTTGATCTTCAGCGATCGGTCATATCTTGCAAGGGCTTCCCGGTATCGCCCTGTAGTCGTCAGGATTTCCGCCATCAGGGCTTGATAGTCAGCTCGCTTGGAGTCCTTTGCAATGGCTCTGGAGAGCGTCGCTTCTGCTTCTCGAAATCGCCCCGTGGTAAGCAGAATGTGGGCCAGCATGGCCAGGGCCTCATGATCACGAGGCTTGCGTTTGAGGTGTTCCTGGCACAGTGATTCAGCGCCAACAGGATCTCCACCATAGAGCAGGCCTGAAATCTGCTGGCGAATGAGTCGATCCTGTTCAGCACTCATCGTCTCTTATCCCTGCACGAGTGACTCATTGGTCTCGTAACGTTCCAACGCCTTGAGCAGCTGTTCAATCTGCATGGGTGGAGACATGTTGATCAGCCGACGGCGGAGGGCGGTGATCGTCTTGAACTCGGTGGGAGTGAGCAGAAGATCTTCATGTCTGGTGCCGGAGGCAGCCAGATTCATGGCGGGATAGAGTCGCTGTTCCGAGATTGATCTATCCAGCACGAGTTCCATGTTTCCTGTGCCCTTGAACTCTTCGAAGATGATCTGATCAGCTCTGGAACCAGTATCAACCAGGCAGGTCGCGATGATGGTCAATGAGCCACCCTCTTCAGCCTTTCGAGCTGCTCCAAAGAGTTGCTTCGGTATCTCCAGTGCACGCGAGTCGATGCCACCGGACATGGTTCGACCGCTGTTGCCGTATTTCTTGGAGTTGTTGAAGGCTCGACCAAGCCGTGTGAGGGAATCAAGCAGCACAACGACGTCACGGCCGGCTTCAAGCTTGCAGCGTGCTCGCTCGATGGCGAGCATGCCCAGTTCAATGTGCTTCGCCGTGTCTTCATCATTCGAGGAAGCCAGAACTTCTGCCGGCACATTGCGTCGGAAGTCAGTCACTTCCTCGGGCCGTTCGTCGATCAGCAACGCAACCAGTTCAACTTCAGGATGTTGTTGTGTGATTCCGAAGGCGATGTTCTGCAGCAGGATGGTCTTTCCTGCCTTGGGTGGTGCAACGATCAGCCCGCGGGTTCCATAGCCGATCGGGCAGAACAGATCGATGAGCCGACAGGCTGGTGGGCAGCCGGGGTACTCCAGTGACATTCGCGGCTGAGGATCGATGGGTGTCAGCTCATCAAAGGGCTTTCGGCCAGCGTATTCATCAGGCGTGATGCCTTCGACTTCAAGGATGGATTCAACCACCGGACGTGGGCCACCTCGTGGTCGTCCCGAACGTTTGCGGGGTCGTTTCATGACGATGCTGGCCGTCACATGCTGTCCGTTTCGAAGCTTGAATTCCTCAAGCATGTTCGCGGGCACGAGCGGATCGTCTTTGGAAGCAACGATGCCATTGTCGAATTGGCGCAATCGACACTCCGTTGGAGAGGTGAATTCAAGGATGCCACTGATGGTGTTCGTGCTCATGCAGTACCAATGCCCGGCAAGTGGTAGCCGGAAAACGGGATCGGCAAAAACCCCGATGAGTCAATTGCAGTTAGTGCGATGGTTCTGACCGGCTTGCCCATTCAGGCGGGCCCATCAGTACGTGAACAGTAGAACAGCCGGGGAGAAGAACGTCAAGAAAGCCGACAAGCCAGTTTCGTGGCCACAGCAGCGTTGTGCAGCAGAAGTGAGATGTTGGCGATCAGCGACCTTCCCTCGGTGGCCTCAGCCATGTGAGAGAGCAGGAAGGGTGTCCGAGCAGGTCCTGTCACGCCGGCAGCGGAGGCAGCCTGCTCGGCGTTGATATTGGCTTTCTGGACGACTTCTCGAGGCAGGCAGGATGCGGCTTCAAGCGGAACCGTGAGCAATACACCGCCTTTGCCATTGACTGCCTGCCAGTGCAGTTGCACCAGATCGGCAGCTTCTTCAAGGTGATGAACGAACTGTACGGCTGGAGCATCAGGATCAGTTCCTGCGATGAAGCAGGGCATCTCATGTGTTCCCAGGCCAAGAATCGGGACCCCGAGTGTCTCGAGCCACTCACCTGTTGCAGGCACATCGACGATTGATTTGATGCCGGCGCTGACCACGGTCATCGGCGTTTCAGCAATGACACTCAGGTCTGCGGAAACATCCGGTCGATCCGACCAGCCATGATGAACACCGCCGATGCCTCCAGTGGCCAGTACCTTGGGTGTTCCCAGTCCAGCTGAACGAACCATTGAGGCAGCAGTCAAGGCACCTGAGACCGTTGTTCCTGCAGTTGATCCGGTATGTAGCGCAGCCGCTGCAGTTGAGACCGAAGCCTTGCTCGCCGATTCGTCGGTAGCAATTCGCTCGACCTCTGTAGGTTCAAGGCCGACATGCCAGCAACCATCCATGATGACTGTCGTTGCTGGAATTGCGCCATTGGCTCGAACGCATCTGGACATGGCCCTTGCCAGTTCCAGATTCGTCGATTGATCGAGCTGCCAATCTGAATCCAGTTGCGTGATACGGTCTTGATTTGGCCATGCCCAGGCCGTTCGAGGAAGGCCGGCAGTGGTGACAGCGGTCTCCAGAAAGACCACAGGCTTTGATTCGGCCAGTGCTTCTCGTACTTCTGGATGGACAACCAGACGTTCCATGGATCAATTTCCGTGAATCAGGATCGCCGGGTTCGGAGTCGACCTCCAAGACGTTTCTTGGGGCCGGAGACCGGCACGATGCCACCAGGGAACTTGGAGGTGTCCTGTTGAGCCTCGGCATCAGGAAGTTGGATCTTCGAACGTGATTTCTTCTCACGGTGCTGGTCGGCGGCAGCCTGTTCTTTGGCTCGAGCCTGTCGGATCTTCTCAGGTGGCTTGCCGGGCTCGCAGTCGTCGTAGGCAACCTGAGTGACTTCCACGTTCGTGAGTTGTTCCACCTTGCTCAGAAGTGGACCCTGTTCGGGGGTGACGAACGCAATCGCCTTTCCATCACGTCCACGCCGCGCCGTTCGACCGATCCGATGGACGTAGATGTCGGGATCTTCGGGCAGGTCATAATTGACTACCAGATTGATGTTGTCGACGTCGATTCCTCTGGCGGCGAGATCCGACGCCACGATGACATCCACATTGCCTTCTCGGAGCCGCTTCATGACGCTGTTTCTCTTGCCCTGATGCATGTCTGCATGGAGTGACTCGACATCCTTGCCGTTTCGCTTGAGATCCTCAGCAACGCGATCGACGGTCATCTTCGTACGGCAGAAGATCAAAGTGAGTTCCGGCTTCTCCTTCTTGAGCAGGAATCTCAGAAGTCGTCTCTTGTCCCATGGTTCAACCGCGACATATGACTGTTCAACCTGTGAGACGGTCAATTGCTTGGCATCATTGGCCGTAAGGTCCATGGGTTTATTCATGTACTGTCGAGCAAGCTTCTCGATTTCAGGCGAAATCGTCGCAGAGACGAAGACGGTCTGGTGCTTGTGCTTGATGCTTCCCAGAATTCTTCGGATATCTTCACGGAAGCCGATGTCCAGCATTCGATCAACTTCATCAAGAACCGCAATCTTCACCTTGTTGTAGGGCAGCAGGCCGCGGTTGTTCATGTCCATCACTCGGCCTGGGGTGCAGATGATGATGTTCGGTTTTCTTTCGAGTTTGCGAGCCTGGACCGTAATTTTCTGGCCGCCGTATACCGGGAGGATTGAAAGCCCGGTCTTGGCACCGAACTTCTCCATCTCGCGAGCGACCTGAATGGCCAGTTCCCGAGTCGGAACGAGCGCCAATCCTGCGAATGGCTCATTTTTCTCAACGCGTTGGAGTATGGGAAGTCCAAAGGCGGCGGTCTTGCCAGTGCCGGTCTTGGACTGGCCGAGGATGTCATGTCCTTTGACCGCTTCGGGAATCAGTTTGGACTGGATATGAGTGGGGTGCTCAAAGCCACAGTCCTCGACCGCTCGGCAGATCTCATCCGAGAGGCCCAGATCCTTGAACGTGGTCTGGGAGTCAAAAATTTCGTTCATGATTTCTAGGCGACCCCATATTGGCCGCAATGGCGGAGTTCGTCGGATGAGCCGAAAGGCGATTCCGAATCGAACCGCAACAGCACATCATGGTACGGTGGCATGGCGGCCGATACAACTACCGGGAGCATGATGCTTCATAGGACCCGGATAGAGCCGCTTGGTAGGTGCATGGAAGCCAATAGCTGTTTAAAGATCGATCTTGATTCGCTTGCTCACAATGTGAGTTCGATACGCAGTCTCTGTTCTCCAGAGGTTCATTTCTGCGCTGTCCTCAAATCCAATGGTTATGGGCTTGGTGCAGCAGCGGTAGCTCCGACGCTGATTGAGGCGGGAGCATCCATGGTGGCGGTGTTTTCACCATGGGAAGCCGAACCCCTTCTGGATCTCGGAGTTCCCGTCCTGGTCTTGATGCCGGTTCGAACTCATGATCTTTCACCTCGAATTCTCATGGCGATCAACCAAGAGCAGGTCCAGTTCGTCGTTCATGATCTCAACCATGCTCAGGAACTTGATGAGGTTGCCAGAAGACTCGCAGCTCGAATCAGTATTCATGTCAAGATCGATACGGGGCTGCATCGAGGTGGCTGTGACCCGTGTCAAGCGAGCTCGCTGATCGAAGGTGTTCAGCGGGCACCTGGGCTGAAGCTTGCGGGGGTGATGACTCACTTTGCGGATGCGGCCACCAGCGATTCCATGACCAGCACGCAGATGCAACGGTTGCTTCAAGTCATCGACTCATTGCATGAGGAACTTCCTGCCCAGACCATCATCCATGCAGCAGGCACCTGTGGGATGCTGCGGGGTCCAGCCTTTCATGGAGACATGGTCCGTATTGGCCTTGGTTGGACTGGACATCTCACACCACGTGCCGAGGAACTCCGGCCAAGATTGAAGGGTTCACTTCACCCGGCCGTCTCCTGGACCAGCAGGATCGCGTTGGTGCGTCATGTGGCGGCAGGTGAGCCAGTGGGCTACGGAGGTCGTTGGGTAGCGTCGCGTCCAACCAGGATAGGCATGATTCCAGTTGGTTATGGCGATGGATACCCTCACGATGCTGCACATCCATCTGATGGAGGCGGTGCGCTGTGCGTCGGACTTGGTGAAGACCATGACGAGTCGATGCTGGCTGCACCCGTGATTGGAGCTGTGAACATGGATCAGATCGCCATCGACCTTACCGATGCACCTGATTCGATACAGGAGGGATCTTCCATCACTCTTGTTTCTTCCTGTGCGTCGTCTCCTTGTAGCCTCGAGGCCTTGTCCAAGCGACTGGGTCGACCGCCACATGCGCTTCTGGTGCAGATTCAGGGTCATATCCCCAGAACGTACGTCAAGGGTCGGCAGCAGGAACCTGACCGACTTTCTTCAGTTGCGGCGAAGTCTGCAAGAATCCTTGGCTGACACGGTCATCCGAGACCGCTACGCTGTAGGGATGTCCTCAACGGCTCCAATTGGCAGGCCTGTGTCATCCGACACGCATGACCGCGACTCTGAAGTCGTTTCGGCTCGACTGGGCGTGGTGTCGTTTCTCAACACCAGGCCGATCATCAGTGGTCTGGAGGATCAGCCGGGCATGACACTTGTGCCCATGGTCCCCAGTCGCTTGATCGATGAGGTTGTCAAGGGCGAGGTTGATGCAGCCTTGTGTTCCAGCATCGACTATCTACGTTCACCCGTCCCGCTTCAGGCGCTTCGAGTTGCACCTCTTACCTGCAATGGCCCAACACTCACCGTTCGTCTCTTCTCTCGAGTGCCTCTTGAGAACATCGATGTGGTTCATTGTGATACAGACAGCCATACATCAGTAGCACTGCTTCGCATTCTGATGCAGGATCTCTGGAAGCGTAATCCTGATTTCATCGATCATGAGGCGTCGGCTGCACCGGCGGACGGGGTTGCGGAGTGGCCTGATACGGTGATGCTCATTGGTGACAAGGTGGTGACTCATGCACCGACGGAATCAACACATCCTCATCAGTTCGACCTGGGCGAAGCCTGGAAGGAGCTGACGGGATTTCCATTCGTATTCGCCTTGTGGTTGGCACGTGCAGATACGCCGGATCATGTTCTGTCAAGAGTTTCGGAGGCATTGGCGGATCAACTGGCATGCAACATCGCAGAAATTGATGCATTGGTTCAACGGGAAGCACCTGAACATGGTTGGCCAGTGAATCTGGCTCGAACCTATCTCAACGGTTTGATCCGTTATGAACTTGGCCCGGAACAGCTGGCAGGTGTCCAGGCCTTTCATGAGCGAGCAAGGAAGCATGGTCTGGTCGAGTACGACCGCTCCCTCGTCTTTTTCGGAGATTGATTTGCCCAAGGCGCCGAGGTTTCTGGCCAGCGTCGTCGATGCACTGCATCATGATCTTCGCTTTGCGCCAGATGACACCAAGCTGAGGCAGATGAATGCTGCAGAAGAGCTGATTGGCCGGGTCAAACCTGAACAGCTCTATCCGATGGATTTCGTGGTCTACAGGGTGACTGGCTACAGGCCTGAAACAACCGACTTCGATACCACGCTTGTTGGCAAAGCCTTGATCCGTGACCTGTGCATTTTCGTACAGACACTGAGTGCTGAGATCGATCTTCCGATGCAGTCCGAACGAGGTCTTGCGATTCCTCTGGATCAGGTTGCAGCCAGACTGGGGATCACTCGTCGAACAATACAGCGTCGTCGGGCGGACGGACTTGTTCTTCATTGGGTACGTGATGAATCGGGCCGGCGGTTTGTGGGCTGCTTTCCAGATTCCATGGATCGGTTTCTTGAATCATGCCCCGTGAACATGGGTTCACGATGGCGAAGGGTTGATCAGGAGGAACGGGCGGAACTGCTTTCTGCGGCGAGGTTGCTGCATGAATCCACCGGTCAGAGTCTTGATGCCGTTGCGGGTGAACTCGCGGCCAGATTCGGTCGGTCCAGATCAACGGTTCGTCGTGTGCTTCGTGCGGATGACAGGCAGAACGATACCCCTCTTTTTGACACACATGGCCCCCTGACATCACGTGATGCCTGTGTCTGCATCAGGGCAAGAGAAATGGGGATACCAGTCACATCCTGTGCCGAAAGATTTGGCAAGAGCAGCTCTGCACTGCACCGAGCCATGTTGCGGGAGCGAGTGTCGCGTCTGCAGGCGTTGCCACTTCGATGGAGTGTTCTGCCCACCTTCAACCGACCTGACGCAGATCAAGTATTGCTGGGTCTGGATGTCGTTGAACGTGGTCTGCCGGGCCCCGATCTGGTTGTTGACATACGTGAGCCATTGGCATCATGCAGCGAAGCAGACCGTGAACGCATGGTCGTAGCAAGTCACTGGCTGCTGGCACGAGCATCATCCGTGCTTTTGGAACTCGATCAGCAGCCGGATGCATCGCAGGTTGATGCTGTGGAATCAGATCTGAGATGGGCGGGGCGGTTGCGTGGCGCGATTGTCAGGCAAGGGTTGCCTGCGGCATTTCAGGCTTGTGAGCATTCACTGGGGCGTCCTGTGTGGGGGTTGCCTCGGGAAGAAGCCAGGCGGTGGTATCAACGCTGTCTTCAGGCCTGTTGGGAAGTAGTGGATGCCTTGGAACCTCGCTTGTCTTCCAGATTGGAATCACGTTGCATCGCTGCGATGGATCGGTTGCTGGCAACACGCAAGCCTGCATCGCGTCCAAGGGCAGCGGCCAGACATGACTCGGATCAATTGCAGTTTGCATGGATGCATCGTCAGCTGGTCATGTGGCCATGGCTTGAACCTGATCATCACTGGATAAGCCGACGAAGCAGACTTCAGAAGGCTGATCATGATCTGATCACAGAGCGGTGGGGCTGTGATGGACTTCGGCCGCTAAGGGTTCAGGAGCTTGTCAGGAAACATGGCGGCACATCGACAGCAATGCAGAGAAAGCTGCATGGCCTGGAAGTCCAGTTGCGTATGAACCGATTGTCCTGATCAACGCTTGGAGAACTGGAATCGCTTGCGAGCACCGGGCTGACCGGGCTTCTTGCGTTCCACGCGACGCGGGTCACGGGTAAGGAAGCCGTGTTCGCGAAGAGTGGGTTCCAGTGAGTTGTCATAGTTTCGCAGGGCGCGACCAAGTCCGAGGAGGATGGCTCCTGCCTGACCGGTGTAACCGCCGCCACGAACATTGACCTGAATATCGACCTGGCCCGTGGTGCGGGTGGCCTCAAGTACGTTCATCAGATCCTGGTGATCTCGCTCTTCCGTGAAGAAGGTGGTCATAGGACGTTTGTTGACATGAAAGTCACCATTTCCTGGACGAACACGGACTCTGGCAACAGCTGCCTTACGACGACCAGTGCCCCAGAACCAGCCACCAGCGGAAGCGGGTTTGGTAGCGACCGGAGCCAGATTCTCACTTGGCATGACCGGTGCGGCATCAGCGATGGATGCAGGAGCTTCAGGAGTCGCTGCCTCAGGGGTCGCGGGGGCGTCGGCCTGAGGTGCTGGATCGGGAGTGGCTTGTTCTTCGGTGGTCATACTGTCGAGATCACTTGTGTGTGTTCGTGGAAATTAGCGTTCAACCGTCAAGCGGCTCCAGCCCATTGCTGGCATGCGGATGATCGGTTCCGCGATAAACCTTCAACTTCTTGATCATGGCTCGGCCAAGTCGAGTCTTTGGCAGCATTCGACGGACAGCGGTCTCGATGACTCGCTCCGGATGCTTCTCAAGTTCGGAACCCAGCGAACGTGTCTTGAGGCCACCGGGATAACCCGAATACCGCATCAGGACGCGTTGCTCGGCCTTGCGACCAGTGACGACAACACGCTCGGCGTTGGTTACGACTACATAGTCGCCTGTGTCAACGTGAGGAGTGTAGTCAGGGCGATGCTTGCCCATGAGTGCAGTGGCGATTCGTACAGCCATGCGGCCAAGTACCTCACCATCGGCATCGACATGACGCCAACGGCGATCAACCTCAGTATTCTTCATGAACGTGGTCTGACGAGGCATGACCCAACGTCCTTTCTGGCAACACCGGCTAGGCCGGCTCGAACCTGACGAGATATCAATAACGCAACCCCCCGAGGGGGTTGTCTGACGAATCCACGAGGATATCGTTCCAGCCGGTCATGTCAAGCTCCGTAACGCTCAGAACCGCCTCAGAGCCACTAGAATAACGGCATCTCATGAATTTCAGACCAGACTCAGCCCATGATCATATATCAGGTGATGGCCCCTCCAGAGGCGGCTCAGGGGGTCTTGTGCTGCCAATCCTCGCTTGGATGGTCGTCATCGCGGTGATTATCTGGCGTTCCGGCTTGATGACTCCTGATCAACAGCCCTCACCGGATTCCAAGGCCCAGGAATCAGTTCTTGTCGACGTGATCCTCAAGATGCAGGGCAAGCTGCTGCTTGCCATGAAAGCAGCTGAATCCCTTCAGGGGAATCAGGCGGGCAGTGATGCTGTGGAGATGAACGAGCAGATTCGTGAACAGTTGGAGGCGTTGGTAACCGGGCCTGTCTCCCAGCGTCAACAGGTTGCAGCCTTGGCAGGTGTATTGCTTGGTCCTGATGAAGTTGATGAGATGCTTGTCAGACTCGATCGCGATGCGGCAGAGGCAGGCGTCGAGATCACGCCTGAAGCTCATCATCTATCCAAGATCTTGCGTCAGGCCTTTGATTCAACAGATGGCGAGCTCGATTCATCAGAACGTGATCTTCTCAGGACAGATCTTGGCTGGTCGGGAGAATTGGTGATTGCCCGAACACAGCCGGACCAGTCAGAATCATGGAAGCAGTTTCAGCAATCAAGCGTGTGGCTTCTTGGTGGAATGATGTTTGTCATGGTCGCGGGGGTACTGCTTGCCTTGGCGGGTCTGATCGGCCTGATCATTGGTGTGGTCTGGTCATTCAAGGGGTATCTCAATGTACTGCCAGCATCCAAGTACTCCATCCGTCCTGGTATTGAAGTGTTTGCGATCTGGTTGATTCTGTTCTACCTCTTTAGTCAGCTGTCGGGATCGCTTGGTGGTGGACTTGTTGGTGCAACGTTGGCATTCTTCGCCAGTCTTCTGGCAATCCTTTGGTATCCCCTGCGAGGTGTGCCTCTTCGACAGGCGATGGCGGACATCGGTTACACGAGAGGTCGAGGTTGGATACGCGAGATTCTGGCGGGATGTGCTGGCTACGCGATGATGCTTCCAATTCTTGCCATCGGTCTGGTTGGGACCATATTGCTCATGCAGTCTGGTGCTGCAGGGGAAGGCGCAGGATTTCAGTCGGATGCGGGTGCGGCACATCCGATTTTCAGCATGCTGGCGAACAGCACGATTGCTGGTCTTGTGTCGATCTATCTTCTTGCCGCAGTCGCTGCACCAGTGGTCGAAGAGACCATTTTCCGCGGTGTGCTCTACCGCCATCTTCGAGACAGCTCTCGCAGCTGGGCGATCTGGCTCAGCATCGGCATGTCCGGTCTTGTATCAGGCGTGATCTTCGCGGCCATACACCCTCAGGGGTGGATGGCGATTCCTGCATTGGGGGCAATCGGATTTGCACTTGCGTTGGCTCGTGAATGGCGAAACAGCCTGATTGCACCAATGTTGATGCATGCGCTGAACAACGGGCTGGTCATCACCATGGCGATGCTCGTGTTGTCCTAGCGAACCGAGATGGTTGGCTGAACCATGTCATCGCCCATTGATTTGATCGAGACCTGCTGTGCCACAGCTTTGCACATGTCCATCAAGGCTGATGTGATCGTTTCATCAATGTCATAGTTGGCTTCAGGTGTGCCGGCATCGGCATGCATTCGCATCTTGACATGAAGTGGTACCGCTCCCAAGAACGGAAGATTCATGGCTGCAGCCATTGCTTCAGCTCCGCCACGACCGAAGAGATCGTATTCCTTGCCATCATCCGCCAGGAACCAGCTCATGTTCTCGACGACTCCCAGTACATCAACAGAGAGCTGTTGGAACATTCGCACCGCTCGCCGTGCATCATCCTGCGCCACCTGCTGAGGAGTACAGACTACGACCGCACCAGTCAGGGGAAGCTGTTGTGCCAGTGAAAGCGGGACATCGCCTGTTCCCGGAGGCAGATCCACCAGGAGATAGTCGAGTTCGCCCCAGATCGTCTGCATCAGCAGTTGTGAAAAGGCCTTGTGGGCCATGGGGCCTCGCCAGATCATTGGCTTTTCCGGATCAACCAGTTTGGCAATGGTCATCGCCTTGATGCCTGCCACTTCAAATGGATCAAGCATGTTGCCACGAGAAGTCGGGGTTGATTCGCCAAGGCCCAGCATGGTTTCAAGCGACGGGCCGTAGATGTCTCCATCGAGGAGCCCAACCCGTGCACCCAGTTTGGCCAGCCCGACCGCGAGATTCACGGATACCGATGACTTGCCTACGCCTCCCTTGCCGGCACCGACGGCGATGACATGCCGGACGCCCGAAAGAGGTTTTCCGTCATCCTGAGCCTTGTTGCCCCGTACGGAGGCGGAGAATTCAATTTCCACCTTGGGTTTGGAGTCACCAACTTCAGTGGCTTTGGAGCTAACAGCCTCAATGATGTCATCACGGATCTTGTCTTTCATGGGGCAGGCAGGAGTCGTCAGATCCACATGAACCTTGACTATTCCGTCTGCAACCGTGGCATCCTTGATCATTCCCAGGGTGACCAGATCACGATGGAGATCAGGGTCCTGAACCGTACTCAGGGCTTGCATCAGATGATCATGATCGAGTTTCATCGTGTCTCTTTGGCCTCTGAAGCTTCATTTGGAGGTTGAGGGGATATACGAACCACTGGCTTCGTAAGATATCAACACACGGCTTGTATGGCTGCACAATTCAGGAGAAACCTCATGCCTCAGTTCCTGACGATATTCGGTGCATTGGTGACATCTAGTTCAGTGGGTATCGGTGCGTTTCTGGCACCCGACTATGACCCGACCGATCCGTCACAGGTCGCAGAACGAGAGGCGGCACCTGATACTCCGCCATCTGAAGATCTCAGTGGTCCTTCGGTTGATGATCGTGATATTACGAACAGAGGCAGAGGCAGGAATCCAAGCATGGGTCAATCCGCCACAACCTCTGTTGAAGGATTGCTCCAGGCACGATGTGCCAACTGCCATGGGCCCAAGAAGCAGAAAGCCGGTGTCCAGGTGATGCCGGTTGAATCGATCTTTACGGGTCCCGAAACAGATTGGGTTGTTCTGCCAGGTAAGCCTGAAGAGAGTCTGTTGATTGAAAGAATGGTGTTGCCAGCAGGTCATGATGACATCATGCCTCCCAGTGGTGAACCCATGACCAAGGAAGAGGTCGCCTTGATCAGCAACTGGATCAAGAACGGCGCCAAGCCTGAGGAGGCACGCCGTCAGGTGGGTGGTTCCATGAATGGCATGGGTTCAGATGGTCGTCGCTCACGCGGAGTCAACGCTCGAGTCTGGATGCAGATCTATCTCAAGCTTGATTTGACCAAGGAACAACGAGCATCGGCAGTAGAAAAGAGTCGGAGCTTGCTGCGGGAAACCGAGGCATTTCAGGCAGAATATGGTGCTCGGATACGTGCAATTCAGCAGAAGGTCCGTTCATTCGAAGACCGCAGTAACCCAACAGAAGAGTTGATCAACTTGCGGAAGGAACTGCAGACCTTGCAGGCCAAGCAACCCGATGTTGCAGCAGTTCAGGAATTGCTTTGGAAGGCCTTGACGACCGAGCAGCAAGCTGAAATGAGAAAGCTGCTCGCTGAGCCTGAGAGCCGACGTGGAAACAGGGGTCGAGGTGAACGAGGGCGTTCTATGAGGCCTGGCTCGGATGAGAGGGGCGAAACACCTCGAGAAAGGCGTCGAAGATTGCTTGAGGAACGTCGAAAAGCCAGAGAACGTGAAGAGGCTTCAGAGACAGGTTCTGATCCGGATACTCGTGATTGAGCTGTCTCAACTCCAGATCTGGAATCTTCGTATCGAGTGATTGCGGATACCTTTCCAGCTCCCTATGCTCTCTGCTGCCTTTTGAAATGGGCGGAAAGCAGGGGATCTACGTTGTCTCAGAAGAATCTCATTTTGCCTCATGGCGGTTCACTTGTTGATTGCATGGTCTCGGCTGATGCAGTTGCTGATGCTGGATCATTGGTGGCCATCACGCTGTCTCCCAAGCAGGTCTGTGACCTTGAAATGATTGCCATGGGGGCCTTCAGCCCACTGACTGGATTTGTCGGCCCGGAGGATTTCAAGTCCATCTGCACCGACATGCGTCTTCAGAATGGCACGGTGTGGCCGATCCCGATCACACTGGCTGTTGATGATGCCATCAAGAACTCATTGCAGGAAGGTCAGTCGGCAGCACTACATCATCCAGACGGAACCCTGCTTGCGATCATCGATGTTGAACATCTTTATCCACATGACAAGCAGTTGGAGATTCCCAATGTCTTCGGCACTGAAGATGAGGCTCATCCAGGTGTGAAGGCTGTGATGGACGAAGGCGACTGGCTTGTCGGCGGACCGGTGCGAGTCATGACGACCGAAGCATCCTCAGGTGATGCTGAACGATTCCCCGCACATCGGTTGACGCCAGCGCAGACGCGGCAGCACTTCGCGGATCGTGGATGGTCTCGTGTTGCATCTTTCCAGACTCGTAACCCGATCCACCGGGCGCATGAGTATCTCTGCAAGTGTGCCCTTGAAATCTGTGATGGTCTGCTTATTCACCCCCTGGTAGGTGAAACGAAGCCAGGTGATATTCCTGCTGACGTGCGAATGAAATGCTACGAGACGATCATTGAGCACTACTTCGTAGCGGATCGAACGATGCTTTCGGTCATGCCTGGTGCCATGCGATACGCAGGGCCGCGCGAGGCCATTCTTCATGCCTTGATTCGTCAGAACTACGGTTCGAGCCACTTCATCGTCGGCCGTGACCATGCGGGTGTAGGCGACTATTACGGAACCTACGATGCCCAGTTGATCTTCGACCGATTCAGTCGTGATGAAATTCTGGTCGAACCACTCCGCTTCGAGCATGCGGCCTGGAGTCATCGAGCGCAGGGCATGGTGTCAGCCAAGACATTCCCGAAGATCGATGGGGATCAAGTATTCCTCAGTGGCACCAAGGTTCGAGAGATGCTGGCCAAGGGTGAACGTCCCCCAGGTGAATTCAGCAGACCGGAAGTGGCCGATGTTCTCATTGAATGGGCGACCTCCGTGGCGGCAACCGTCTGATCGCTTCGATCGTCTGGCTTCCGTGGTCAGACGAATATTGATTTGCAGACTTGATCATTGATACCGAGCAAAGGACCACTTCGATGGCTCAACAGGTAGGAACCAATCTCACATGGCATGAAGGTGCCATCACGCGAGAGGAACGGCAGGCTTGTCTCAAGCAGAAGGGTGTGACAGTCTGGTTTACCGGGTTGTCGGCATCCGGCAAGAGCACCATTGCCGTGGCACTTGAGCAGGTCCTGGTGAACCGTGGTCATGCGGCCTACCGCCTCGATGGTGACAACATCCGCATGGGACTCAACAAGAACCTTGGTTTTTCTGCAGAAGATCGTGCCGAGAACATTCGTCGTATTGGCGAGGTCAGCAAGCTCTTTGCGGATTCAGGATTGATCACCCTGTCAAGCTTCATCAGTCCCTATGTCTCAGATCGTGATGCCGTTCGAGCGTTGCATGAAGAGGCTGGCATCGATTACATCGAGGTTCATGTAGATCTTCCTCTTGAAGTAGCGGAGTCCCGTGATCCAAAGGGTCTGTACAAGAAAGCCAGAGCAGGGGAGATCAAGGGCTTCACAGGTATTGATGATCCCTATGAGGCTCCTGCAAAGCCCGAGGTCAAGTTGGCGACCCATGAGATGTCGCTTGAAGATTGCGTGGCTCACATGCTCAAGGTGCTTGAAGAGCGTGGTGCGCTGTCAACCTGACGAAATAGAAAACGGCAAGACCATGATGGCCTTGCCGTTTCTGCACGGTTGAATTTGCGTAGCGGCATCACCCTCCGCCATAGATGACGATGTCATCGAACTTGCCCAGATCGTCATGGTCGGCGTCGTCATGGTCGTAATCGAATGCCCCGTTCTCATCGACAGGACCATCGTTTCGAGCCATGTAGACACCATCCTGTCCTGCTGACATGACCATGTATTTGGAGCGAGCTGTTCCATAGGTCGGCGTGTCCGGATCATAGAAAGCAGGGTGGCTCAACAACAAGGTCAGCCACTTGATGGGCTCGTTGACTCCACTGGGGCCAGTGTCCAATCTGCTTCCAGGGCCAGGAGTCTGAGCCTGGCAATACCCCAGATCACCCAGTCTTTCGGCATTGATGTACAGGTTCTGTCCAGTCAGTGGGAACATGCCGGATTCGTTTGCCGAAGGTGCAACCATTGGGCCGGAGCTTCGTTCCTGTCGGTAGTACAGAACTGGAGTGCCCCAGGCATCCACGAAATTCGGGAGAGTGTTCAGTCCACTCGTGTAGTCGGAACTTCCTGTTGTATTGAAGACAAGCTCCGAATCACGTGGCGCAAAGTAGGGGCTGTATGGCTTGCCATTGATGACAGGCCCTTCGCCCATTCGTGTGGGAACGACCAGTAGATACCAGTCGAGTCCTGTGGCAGGATCGTTGAGAACCAATTCCTGATAGGGGCGTGATTCACTTTCGGCGGCATCGCGGAATGAGTTGTACTGGGCTTGGTCGCCTGTGGGAGACTGTGCGTTGTAGACGCGATAACCACCCATGAGGTGAAGCAGTGCATTCTGAGTACTGGTCAAGCGAAGTCCGTCGAGGGCAGAAGCGGGGACAACGCCTGGGTAGAAGTTGTGGTCAAGTGCGAATGAATCACAGGCTGCACGGAACGAAGCAAGTGATGTCGTGGTCTTGGCTCTCTTAGCGCTTTCCGTTGCAGAGCCAAGTGCGACAAGAAGAATTCCCGCGAGAACCACGATGATGCTGATGACCACCAGAACTTCAACAAGGGTGAATCCGTTGCGACGGGCAGGTATGAAGGTTGAGGAACGCATGCCGGGTGATGTCCTGTAACTGGGTGCAGCCCTTCTTGAGCATTGCACCAATACGAAACAATCCGGTATGCATCCGAAATTCTCATCGGAGCATCCGGGAACAAGTGAAACCGTCCTGTCGCACATCACCGCTGCCGCTCTCAGGATACACCTGAACTGGTCCGTGGCCAAGAGGGCGTGCCGAAAGGCAGTGCAGGGCTTTCTGAGGGCCGCTCAAGGGCATCAAAGTGCGGCAAGACGTTTGGCCGTATCCAATTCGATCAATTCATCGACGAGTGGCTGGAGATTGCCACCGGTCGTATCGGTGAGATTGAATGATGAGCCGATTCGATGATCCACCACCTGATTGTCCTTGTAGCGATAGGTTCGGATCTTCTCGGCTCGATTTCCGCTGCCAATCATGCTGTTTCTTGCTTCTGCTCGTTCAGCTTCTGCTTCAGCTCGTTGCCGTTCCCAGAGCCTTGCTCTCAGGAGTTTCCAGGCTTTCTGCCTGTTCTGTGACTGGCTCTTGGTGTCCTGCATCCGGACTTCAACTCCGGTTGGCTGGTGGATGAGATGAACAGCTGTCGAAACCTTGTTGACGTTCTGTCCACCGGGTCCAGTAGCCGTTGTGATCATCTCCTTCACATCGTTGGCATCAAGATCGACTTCTACGTCTTCCGGCTCAGGCAGGACGGCAACAGTCGCGGTAGAGGTGTGGACTCGCCCCTGGGTTTCGGTTGCAGGTACACGTTTGACTTGATGTGTGCCGCCTTCGTATCCCAGGCTGGTCCAGGCTCCTTCGCCTGATATTGAAACAACGGCATTTCGACATCCGCCTTGTTCGCCAGCATTGAATTCAAGATCTTCGACATTCCACTTGCGCTGCGAGGCAAAGCGGCGATACATCTCGAGTAGATCTCCTGCAAACAAGGCAGCTTCATCTCCCCCGACACCGCTTCGAATCTCCAGAATCAGGCTTCCAACGGTTTCGTCTTCCGCCATCACCAGTTTCTGCTGCATCTGTTCAAGCAGATCGGAAGCCTGCTGTTCGAGCTCAGGCAGTTCTTCACGGGCCATCGCTCTGAGGTCTTCGTCGGTTTCGGATTCCAGCATCTGTTTCAGATCATTGATCTCATCCCGGGTCCGGGTCCATCCGCGAAAGCCATTGACAATCGGTTCCATTGCGGCTCGTCGGATCGAGAGCGTTCTGACCTTGTTGTGATCCGACAGAATCTCGGGGTCCAGGAGTTCTGCCTGAAGGACCTGATACTGCTCGTCGATTTCCTCGAGCTTGCGAAGCAGATTCTCGTTGGGTACGGCCATGGGAAACAGATCTGTTCAGAGAAGCGGGATGAAGTTGCCGGACACGAATTGCATGGTAGTTGCGGAAGTATCAGCAGGTCTATCGGCGCAAGACAAGGCCGCGGCTTCATTTGGAAGCCACGGCCGGAATGGATCAGTTGGTGAGCTAGCTCTTCTTCTTGTTCTTGAAGTAGTTGCCTTGGAACTTCTTCTGGAACTTCTCAACACGACCAGCGGTATCTACGAATGAAGACTTGCCGGTGTAGAAGGGATGTGAACCGGACCAGATCTCGACATTGAGTTCAGGAACAGTCGCCCCGACGGTCATGACAACCTCGCCTCGATACTTGACCTGGCACTCGGGATAGAACTCGGGGTGGATCTCTTGCTTCATGTCATTTCTCTCCTGGTCCTTGGGCTGCTCAATAGTCCATAGGCCGTTGACAAGCCACATAGAGTAAGCCAATCCTGATGGAAATCAAGCTTGGGCACAGAAACCATTGCTTCTCAATCGTCACCTCGGTATCCTGCGTATCTGTTAGGCACCTTGAGGGGCCAAATCAGGTCCCCTGTAGCTCAATTGGTAGAGCGAGCGGCTGTTAACCGCTAGGTTGCTGGTTCGAGTCCAGCCGGGGGAGCTTTCAATCGCCACCGCACCGCGGTGGCGATTGTTTTTATGGGCATCAGGCACTCTGCCAGTCTTCTGGCGATCTCCGACGCCTCCAGTGGGGTTAGGCTTGGGTCCGGAGAACCGTCGTCCCGACCAGATCAGGCAAGCCGGAATTGGACTGGAGGAGCTCGCCATCGACCATGTCAGGTACATCAGGAACGATCAGGTTCTCACCGGTTCAGCTTGTCCGGCGGAGGTATCTGAAGTACTTCCAGAATCAGCTCGGCTTTCGGCCAGAGCGACGATTGCCGGATGGGAGGGCTATCAGCCAACACGGCTATGTTCACTGAAGCGTTTTGCGGTCGATCTTGGCCTCGAGGCGGTCTGCTACAAGGATGAGAGCAGCCGCTTTGAATTGGCGAGCTTCAAGTCGCTTGGTGGGGCCTATGCCGTACAGAAGGTTCTTCAGCGGAAGATCAGTCAACTGACGGATGCTCAAGTCACTTTGGAAGATATTCAGGAGCGACGTCATTCGGAATTGGCTTCTGCGATCACAGTTGTTGCCGCAACCGATGGGAACCACGGAAGATCCGTTGCATGGGGCGCACGTCGTTTTGGATGCCGATGTGTGATCTACATGCACGAGCAGGTCAGCTCTGGCCGCCAGCAGGCGGTTGAGGCATTCGGGGCTCGGGTTGAACGTGTTGCGGGTAATTACGACGATTCAGTACATGCCGCTGCTTCAGCCGCTCGCGAAAATGATTGGATTGTTGTTTCCGATACATCATGGCCGGGTTATGAATCAATTCCCCGTGAAGTGATGGCCGGCTACGCGTTGATGTCCAGTGAGGCGATGGAGCAATGGCCCCTCGAGGAGCCGCCCACGCATATCTTCATTCAGGGAGGCTGTGGAGGAATGGCCGCCGCGATCTGTATTGATCTCTGGGACCGTACTGGTACGGAGAAACCCATGATCGTGGTCGTTGAACCCGAACCTGCTGCTTGTCTGTATGAAAGCGCTTGTGCGGGTGGGATTGCAAGGGTGGACATCACGACGGAGAGTGTGATGGCTGGACTTTCTTGTGGAGAGGTCTCAGTCCTTGCATGGCCTGTTCTGCAGCAATCGGTGGATGCCTTTCTCACCATCAGTGATGATCAGGTCGGGACACTCATGTCCCGACTGGCGAATGAGGAGTCAATCGTGGCCGGTGAGTCCGCTGTTGCAGGTCTTGCAGGGTTGCTTGCCGCCTGTGGAAACGATCAGCTGACACGTGACCTTGACCTGTCGCCTTCAAGCCGGATTCTGTTGTTCGGCACGGAAGGGGCAACTGATCCGGAGATTTATCGACAGCTGGTCGGCTGAAGGATGCCGGTGGCTTCACGGGAATCTCGTGAAGGCTTTCATTGAAGGCCTCTGCACTCCCGTTTCTGGGATTTGCTTGTGTTGGTCCGTGTTCTGGCCAGAACCGCGGTGGGTGATTCCATTCAAGCAGGGGATTGGGGGTATTCTCTAGAGATCACATCTGGAGGACTCATGAAACAGCAGAAACCCGAATCCAATCGCCGTGACTTCATCAAGACCGCTTCCGCTGCTACAGCTGTTGCTGGCATCGCACCATTTGCTATTGGTCGATCCAAAGGCCAGCGTGCCCTTGAGACGGTCAACCTGGGTGTTGTCGGAACCGGTGGTCGTGGGGCGGGTGCCTGCAATGACTCCTTGACGATCAATGACAACGTCCGACTCATTGCCATGGGCAATCTTCGCCCTGAGAAGGCGGCTGAAAAACGTGACATCCTCAAGCAGGCGCATGGGGACAAGGTCCAGGTCGAAGATCACAACATCTTTGGTGGTCTTGAAGCCTATGAAGCGATCATTGATCACCCCGACGTGGACTGCGTACTGCTGACCACCTCGCCGGGCTTTCGACCATGGCATGTGGAACGGGCTGTCAATGCAGGGAAGCATGTCTTTGCCGAGAAGCCGGTGTGTCTGGATCCTGCGGGGTGGCATGCCTGCAAGCGAGCATCCGACAAGGCCAAGGAGCAGGGGACTGCCATTGTCACGGGTACTCAGTACCGCAGGCAGACGAACTACGTTGAGGCAGTTGATCACATCAACAACGGAATGATTGGCGACCCATTAGCTGCGACCGCTCGCTACTGCTCTACCGGTATCTGGTATCGGCCACGCGAAGAGAACATGACGGATGCCGAGTATCAGCTTCGAAACTGGATGCACTTCATTTGGCTTTCAGGCGATCAGATCTGTGAGCAGGCTGTTCACAACATTGATCTGATGAACTGGATTTTTGGCAATCCTGAGGTCTGTTATACGACCGGTGGCCGCTTTACCCGGCCTGATGACAGTGAGATGTGGGATCAGATGTCGGTGGATTATCTCTATCCAGGTAACCGGCTGGTCTCCTTCAAGTGTCGACAGGTACCAGGCACCAAGTCCGATGCTGACAATGTGATCTATGGCAGTAAAGGCATTGCCTATATCCGTGCGATCAATGGTGGCACAAGGATCGTCGACCGTACCGGCAAGGAGTTGTACGTTGCAGATGGCAACATCGGTGCGGCATACAGGCAGGAACACAAGGATCTGGTCGATTCGATCGTGTCAGGCGATCCAATTGTCGAACTCATGCCGACGGCGGACAGTTCCTTGACTGCAGCCATGGGTCGAATGAGTGCCTATTCCGGCCAACCCGTCACCTGGGACTTTGCCACAAAGGAATCGAAGCTGGATACCTTCAAGCATGGGATTACTGCGGATCAGTCGATCGAGAGTCCTGGTGCTGCCATTCCTGGCAAATGGCCATTGACCTGATCGCATGACGCTCGCTGCTACAGCGTGTGTCAGATTGGTTTGATTCGGCCTTCGCCGCCTTCTAGAGAAGGCGGAGGCTGCGCATGATTCGATTGCAGCATTGCAGGCTCTGAGGTCTCGAATGCCATCAGGAACATCTTTCCTGCGGCAATCAGGAGAACGATTGCCAGCAGCAGGCGGATGCCATTGCCGGGGATTTGTCTGGCACCCAGGCCTGAACCGATCGTTCCGCCAATGATTGCTGCAAGGATGTAGAACGGAAGTTGTGCCGGAAGCTGAGCTGAATCCAGAATCACACCTCCCAACCCTGCAATTGAATTGAGCAGGACGAAGACGATGGTGACGGCAGCTGTTCGCTTGGCATCTGCCCAGCCACACAACAGGAGCAATGGAGACAGGAAGATCCCGCCTCCTGTGCCAGTCAAACCAGCCATCAACCCCAGTACACATCCACACAGAAGCGCAATTGGAAGTGGCGGCAGTTGTGGCGTTGTTTTTGGTTGGTCGGAATTTGAAGAGGGCGTTCTGGCTCGCATGACAAGCATGACAGCTGCATAGGTCAGCACCAGACCGATCAGTGGTTTGAAGACGATGGCTGGCAGCGTCCAGAGTCCCCCAATGAATGCCATGGGTATGGCGGCAAGTCCGATCGGCCAGAAGGTCTGCCAGTGGAAGTGGCCAGCTCGCATGAACCGCCACGCGGCGATGATTCCCACGCAGATGTTCAGGGTCAGTGCAATGGCTTTCATCTGGTCCTGTGGCATTTGCGTGACCAGTGCCATCGCCGCAAGATAGCCCGAGGCACCCGCATGACCCACTGAGGAGTACAGCAATGCCAGTAGAAGGATGGCGAAAGCCAGCAGTGTCGTCGTTTCAAGGGGTTGCATGCCCAGCATGGGACGCAAGCCTACTTTATTCAAACGCTGGTCAGGAGCTTCATGTTCCTCTGGGCAGCTTCTCAGCTTGCCCCTGATCCACAATCGGGTGATGATGTTTGCTGTTCACTCGCAGACAAGGAGGTTGTTATGGCTCAGGATGTCCATCGCATGATCGTTGACGAGATGGAATTCGGAAAGGTATTCCGGTTCGGTCGTGTCTTGAAGGCTGTTGGTTCGTCCTTGCAGCCGGGACGGCTGGCAATTGGCGTACTCGTGATGGCTTTGTTGGGTCTTGGAGGGCAGGTCTCCGATTGGCTTGCGCCAGGTGCCGTACCCGCTCAGGGGCTGGCAGCAGAACCATGGGACGGAAACTTCAGTGTGAGCCAGAAGCGTACGATCCGCATGGCTGCGAACAAGTGGACCGATCTCGAGCTCGATCTGAACAGTGATGTCGATCCGTCAGTGGTCCTTGCAGCCATGCGTGAACGTCATGCCGCTTCTGATGGAATTGAAGCTGCAAGCATGGATGACTTTCTGGAGGATTTCGAGGAGGTGAATGGTACTCGAGGCCTTGGGCCGTTCGAGTCAACTGTTTCCTGGGTTGGATCACAATTGAATGTGATCGTGAATGGAACTGCTTCGCTGTCGCCGACGATGGTCGCTGAGGGTGCCTGCAACATCATGTGGGGTACTCCGGTTCAACTCATGAAACACGGCCAATGGCGATTTCTTCTCTTCATGGGATTGTGGTTCCTGTTTCTTTTGGCGGCCTTCGGCGGTGGACTGTGCAGAATGGAAGCAGTTGCTGCAGCAGGCGGTGAGCGGATGAGTTCGCGGGATGCTCTTGATTTCGCCTGGTCTAGATTGACAAGCATGTTTGGCGCGCTGCTCGTGCCATTGGCACTCGCAGCTTTCCTCGCGATTGTCCTCCTGCTTGTGGGTCTCTTGATGAATGTTCCGGTTCTGAATGTCGTGGTTGCGGTGTTCTATGTGTTCAGCCTGATCACAGGATTGGGGGTCACGCTTCTGGTGATCGGTTACGCCATCTGTGGCGGCATGCTTGTTCCATCGGTAGCGGTGGAAAACTGTGATGGTGGTGATGCCATGCAGCGAGCGTATGGCTACATGGTCGCCAGACCGCTCCATCTCATTCTGTATCTGGGCATGCTCTTCATTGGTCTGGCACTCGGGTTTCTGCTCGTGTTCACAGTTGTGAATGCAACCATGGCGGTTACGGCGGGGTTACAGGGGGAATGGTCCTGGAACAACACCTTTGTCAATGCAGGTGGAACTGACGAAATCTTCGCTGCAACTCAGCGGCCAGCTCCAACCTATGATTCATGGTGGACCGG